>NZ_VUNI01000005.1 GCF_009695765.1 Roseburia porci | reverse complement strand
TGTGTTTTCGCAGATTCAATTATACTGCTTTTTTAGGGGGTAATCACTTTTTTTGTAAAAAAATGTGAGAAATCCTTGAAAATATAATGTTTATAAAAATAAAAAAGGTAGTTAACTTGACACTACCTTAAAGAAAAGAGGAGTAATTGTATGATTCATATTTCATTATCTGCAGTGGGAATTTTAACATTGGTGGCATTCTGGTTTATTTTTTCAAAATTCGGTGAACCGGGATGGAAGGCAGTAATTCCATTTTATAACACGTATATCTGGTATAAGTATACATGGGGGAACGGCTGGTATTTTCTTTTTTTACTGATCCCGATCGCAAACATTGTGTTCTATATCCTGACAATGATCAAGACGGCAAAGGCATTTGGACATAACGAAGGTTTTGCTGTGGGACTTATTTTTCTCCCACCGGTCTTTCTGCTGATCCTTGCACTGAATGAGGACAGATATCTTGGATATCCGCTGAATTAAGCCTTGCAAATTCGCATGTTTGATTGTATAATGGCAGAAGATATAGAAAGAAGCGTTGATGGAATCTACGATTCAGGAAGCTTTTCAGAGAGCCGGTGTGTGGTGTGAACCGGTAAGCAGGCAGGATCTTTCCAATTCCGGAGCTGGTGATGAGAATCACAGGGGTCGCAGTCCTTATCCTGCGTCAAAGAGGCTTATAATAAGCAACTTGGGTGGCACCGCGGAATATACCTTTCGTCCCAGAGATAATCTGAGACGGAAGGTTTTTTTATTAATAGGAGGAAAACATGATAGATTTAAAATTTTTAAGAGAGAATCCAGAAGTAGTAAAAGAAAATATTCGTAAAAAATTCCAGGATCACAAACTTCCACTTGTAGATGAAGTCATCGAGCTGGATGCGCAGGCAAGAAAAGTACAGATGGAAGCAGACGAGCTTCGTGCAAGCAGAAACAAGCTTTCCAAACAGATCGGTGCGCTGATGGGACAGGGTAAGAAAGACGAAGCTGAGGAAGTAAAAGCACAGGTAAGCGCAAATGCTGCAAGACTTGCAGAATTAGAGACTCAGGAGAAAGAATTAAGTGAGAAGATCACAAAGATCATGATGACAATTCCAAACATCATTGATCCATCGGTTCCAATTGGAAAAGATGACAGCTGCAATGTTGAAATCCAGAAATATGGCGATCCATTTGTTCCGGATTTTGAGATTCCTTATCATACGGATATTATGGAGCGTTTTGATGGTATCGATCTGGATGCGGCAGGAAAAGTTGCAGGTAATGGTTTCTATTATCTGATGGGAGATATCGCAAGAATCCATTCTGCTGTAATTTCCTATGCAAGAGACTTCATGATCGATCGTGGATTCACTTATTGTGTACCACCTTTTATGATCCGTTCCAATGTTGTTACCGGAGTTATGAGTTTTGACGAGATGGATGCGATGATGTACAAGATCGAAGGTGAAGACCTTTACCTGATCGGAACTTCTGAGCATTCCATGATCGGTAAATTTATTGATACAATCAATGATGAAGAAAAATTACCATATACACTGACAAGCTATTCTCCATGTTTCCGTAAAGAAAAAGGAGCACATGGTATCGAAGAACGTGGTGTTTACCGTATCCACCAGTTCGAGAAGCAGGAGATGATCGTTGTATGTAAACCGGAAGAGTCAAAAGCATGGTATGACAAATTATGGCAGAATACCGTAGACCTGTTCAGAAGTCTTGATATCCCGGTACGTACCTTAGAGTGCTGCTCCGGTGACCTTGCAGATCTGAAAGTAAAATCCTGTGATGTTGAGGCATGGTCTCCACGTCAGAAGAAATATTTTGAGGTTGGAAGCTGCTCTAACTTAGGCGATGCACAGGCAAGACGTCTGAAGATCCGTGTAAAAGGAAAAGATGGAAACAAATATTTTGCCCATACACTGAACAACACCGTTGTTGCTCCACCACGTATGCTGATCGCATTCTTAGAGAACAACTTAAACGAGGACGGTTCTGTGAACATTCCAAAGGCATTACAGCCATACATGGGTGGTACTGAGAAGATCGTTCCAAAGCGTGATTAATCGTTGCAAAATTATTTTATATGAGAAAATTTCAAAGACCTGGCAGGGAATCCCTGTCAGGTTTTTTCTATAGAGTTAGGGTGTTAAAAGGTGACTTTTAACTTAGTGGCTGGCAAATTGCACAAAACAGTGTCTGATTTTCGGACAATGGAACATAATAGGCATTGCTTTGTGCAATTTGTTAATTCAAAAAATAAAGGCTACCTTTTGACACCCTAATCTCTATAGGAAATACCGTGCTGCGTTAAAGTGTGCGGCAGGCGCACACTTTTTTAAATTATTTTGAAAAAGTTGAAGATTTTCCATGGAAAGATGCGTTATAGTTATTGAGTGGTTCATGAAAAGGGAAGAAAACCACAGAGGAGGTGGAAGAAACGCCGGCGTATGCACAATTAGAAAAAATGATCGATCAGTACCAGAATCTGGTATTGTCCGTCTGTTATAAGATGACCCAGGACTATTTCGCGGCACAGGATCTGACGCAGGAAACGTTTCTGTCTGCCTATGAACATCTGGACGAATTTGATGGGACAAATGAAAAGGGATGGCTGTGCAGAATTGCATCCAATAAATCGATTGATTATCTGAGAAAGGCGTCATCGAGACAGATACCGACCGAGGATGAGCAGATGGAACAGTATCAATCCGGGATTGGAAGGCCAGAGCATGATACGATGGAAGCCGCGGTGTCGGAGGAACTTCTGGTGAACTGTAAAAAGTTAAAGCCTCCATATGATGAGATCGCAGAGCTTTATTTCTATCATGAGAAAACAGCGGAAGAGATTGCACAAAAACAACAGAAAAATATAAAAACGATACAGACACAGATCTACCGGGCAAGAGATATGCTGCGAAAGCTTTATGGCAGCCAGCATCATACATATCGAAACCGGTTTCAGAAAGTGGGAAAGGAGATGCGTGAGGATGCATAGGGAGCAGGACTATTTATCAGAGGAAGAACTCAAACAGCTGATCGCAGAGACAGAACATGGAGAAATGTTAAAAGCACCTGTTTATCTGAAAAGCGAAATACTGGATAAAATCCGCATGGAAGAGCAAAAGGAAAAAGTGATCGAAATGCCACAAAGAAGTGGCAAAATGATGACAGAAAAAGAAAAGAAAAAAGCATACATGCGTTATCGCATCAAAGTTGCCGGAATTGCAGCGGCAGCAATCTTTGCGCTTTTTATTATTCCGGCAGGAACTTCAAATTCAAAACAGAGCAGTTCTGTGAACGAAGAGAAAACAAGCATTACAGGAACAATCAATGAGAAAACGAATGCATGGTGCAGTCATCTGTTTGAACTTTCCAATGGACTTATCGCACCGGATTTTAATAAAAGTACTGATTAAATAAAAAGAAAGAAGGAAGAGAAAATGAAAAATAAAAAAAGTGGTTTTTGGAATTTTATCCTGTCCTGGATACCGGGATGTTCTGAAATGTATATGGGATTTATGAAGATGGGCTTAAGCCTTATGGCAGTGTTCTGGGGGATTATACTGGCATCGATTGTATTAAACCTTGGACCATTGATGTTTCTGGCGATGATCGCATGGTTTTACAGCTTTTTTCATGCAAGAAATATGTACCATATGGATGATGAACTGTTTCGGGTGACCGAAGATCGATACCTGTTTGACGTTGACAGCCTGACAGCTTCAAGTGAAAAAATTGCAAAACGCTATCGTAAGATTATCGCGATTGTACTTGTGGTTCTTGGAATTGTTCTTGTATTCCGCGGACTTTACTCAGCAGTTGAGTTTGTTCTCCCGGAGATTGTAAAAGCAATTTATCGCCGCGCAGCTTATTATCTGCCACAGGTCATTGTCGGAATCGGAATTATTGCAATCGGTAAGGTAATGCTTGACGGAAAGAAGAAGGAATTATACGGAGACGATGCAGAAGACAGGAAGCAGGATGGAGGTGTTATGCAGGATGGAAGCGAAGAAAACAATGGAACAGAAAGAAACGAATAATTATGAAACGGTACATCGTACCGGAACGATCACCTGTGGAATTACACTGATTTTATTTGGAATTCTTTTTCTGGTGCACATGGTATTTCCAGCATTGAATTACCGGATTATTTTCCGTCTCTGGCCATGTATTCTGATCGCACTTGGTGTGGAAGTGCTGGTTGCGAATGCAAAGCCGGATCAGAAATTTGTATATGACAAGGGAGCAATTGTATTACTGATGATCCTCGTCATATTTGCCATGATAATGGCTGGTATTGACCTGATGTTTACGTATGGGGCAACCTGTATTTCTTTTTCATAGCAGCTTTGAAAAAGCCGGGAAAAAGAACTGGAAAAATTTGTTTTCAGTGTTTATAATATTCTTGTATACAAAATAATTTCATTCAGAAACCATAGAATGGTCTGAAGAATATGGAATTGGAGTGTGAGAATATGAGTGATATGGACAAATTACAGGAAGAATGTACACACAATTGCATGACATGTGGCGCAGGATGCGCAGAACATGAAGGAGAAGCAAAGAATGTGACTTTGGAAAAAGCCTTAAACGCCATCAGTGAGATCGACAGCGATGATCTGCTGAAAGCATTACAGTCGATCGCAGAGGACGACAAATAAAGAGAATATCGGATAAGAAAATCCGCTGTCCTGGCAGTAAGCCTATGGACAGCGGATTTTTTTTACTCTTTTGTAACAGAAGGAGTACTTTTCGTGTATTTTCTCAGTCCGCATAGTGTAATGAATATGGTTACAAATTCTGCAGCAGGAAAAGCCAGCCAGACACCGGTCATACCATAGAGTGCAGAAAGCAGAAAAGCAAAGAGGAGTATCGCAGCAAAGCCTCTCATGATAGAAGCAGCAAAAGCAGCTTTTACGGATTCTACAGCACTCAAAGCAGCGGTTCCCACAATGTTGATGCCTGCGAAAAGAAATCCGACAAAATAAATACGCAGTCCATTTTCCGCATATGTGGCAAGCTGTGGGTCATGTTCTTTGTTGAAGACAGATGCAATTGCCGGTGCGCAGGTCTGAACAACAAGAAGCAGGATCAGTGCAAGGCCAAGAGCTGTTACAAGAGCCATTTTAAGAACGGAACATACCTGTTTTTTCTCGCCTTTTCCATAATACTGGCTGACTAAAGGCTGAGATCCCTGGGCGATACCATTAAATAAAGAGATTGCAACCAGTGAGGTATTTGCAACAACTCCATAAGCAGCGACACCAATATTGCTGGCAAGAGAAAGAATGATCATATTAAAGGAAGCTGTAATGACTCCGGATGAAAATTCACCGACAAAGGCAGATACTCCAACCTGGCAGGAGTGAATCAGTCTCCGGAGAGAGGGAACGGCAGGTCGAAGGTGGATCGTGCATCTGGATGATCTGAAATGGATACAGCAGATCAGAATTCCAATAAGCGGGGAAAATGCGGTGGCAAGTGCAGCACCAGCCATTGACAGACCGAGTGGAAACATCAGGATATAGTCAAAGACAATGTTAAACAGACTGCTGAACAGTGTCGCAGACATTGCAATGGATGGACTGCCATCATTTCTAACAAAGGCATTACAGATATAATTCCACATAAAAAATGGAGTAAACAGCATAAAAATGCGTGTATAGGATTTCCCGACAGCAATGATCTGAGGATTACCGCCAAGAAGGGCAATCAGCCGATCCGGCCAGAAAAGACCGACAGCGATAAAAATAATACTGATCAGTGTTGAACAGAGAAGGGCATGGAAAAAATAGCTTTCTGCGTCCTTTTTTTTCTGGTTTCGTTCAACAACAAAACGGATGGCAGATCCGACACCGATCATGGCACCGATCGCAAAGATCAGATTATAGACGGGAAGAACCAGATTAAGAGCCGTGATTCCATCAGAACCGACCGCTTTTGAAATAAAATAAGTATCTGCGAGAATATAGCAGGACATACCAAGCATGCCGAGCATATTTTGGGAAACATATTTGATAAATTGTTTTAACATTTTTAAACCTCGTTTGTAAGTATAAGCATGAAAATCATTAACCATATTGTAGCACAGATTTGATTGGATTCTGAAATTTTTTCTCTGAACAGGTGGCAGGCTGCAGAATCGTAAGAATCTCTTAAGAAAGAGGACACAAGGGATATGATATAATGTACGCGAAGGCAAAAGTGAGCATACAGTCTAGGAAACTATGAATACTTGTATGGTATAGTTTCCTGGACTGTATGAGAACGCGCCCGCGAGTCCGGAAAACCGGAGGTTTTTTCGGACTTTTGCCGTAGCGGTTAGGCAAAAGAGATAACGCCGGAGCAGTTCAGTACATAAACATCAGCCAGAATCAAGGAGAATAGTCAGAGTTGGAGAGAAAAAGAATTCTTATTGTAGATGACGAGAAAGAGATTACAGATCTTCTGGAAGTCTATCTGAAGAGTGAAGGTTATATCGTATATAAATTTTACTGTGGAAAAGATGCATTGGACTGCATGGAAAAAGAGCAGATCGATCTCGCAATTCTTGACGTGATGCTTCCGGATATTGACGGATTTACAATCTGCAGAAAGATCCGTGAAAAACATTATTTTCCAGTTATTATGCTGACGGCGAAGATTGAGGAGACCGACAAGATCAATGGAATTATGCTTGGAGCGGATGATTATATAACGAAACCTTTTCAGCCGTTAGAGCTGTTGGCAAGAATAAAAGGACAGCTCAGAAGGGCTGAATTTTACAATAAAGGTGTCAGTGATAAAGTGGAAGAAACCTGTTATGAAATCCGGGGACTCCAAGTAAATGAGAACCGTCATCAGGCATTTTTGTATGGGGAAAAGCTGGATCTGACGCCGACAGAATTTGAGATCCTTTTATACCTGTGCCGTCATCTGAATCAGGTTGTGACATCTGAGGAATTGTTTGAGAATGTCTGGAAGGAAAAATATCTGGAGAATAACAATACGGTGTTTGTTCATGTATGCAGGATTCGTGAAAAGATGCATGAAAACACAAGAAAACCGAAATTCGTAAAAACCGTATGGGGTGTCGGATATACACTGGAGGAATAACATATGAAAGCGAAGACAAATCTATATCACAGATGGCTGTTAAAATACTTTTTTCAGATGGCGATCAGCCTGGGTATAATCGTGATTGTTTATCTGATCGGATATATTGTGTGCAAGAGAAGAATATGGTATCCAGATGATGCCTGGTATTGTGATTTGAACTGGATCGACGATCATACATTCGTAGTCATATTTTTCCTGATGCTCGTATGCTCTGTGTTTTTTGCAGTGAGAATGCTCAAAAAGATCGCATTTGGAGTCAGCGAGATTGGTGACGCAATTGTAGAAATAGATTCTGAGAAGAAAGATCCGATCGTACTGCCGACAGAACTGGCTCATATAGAGCAGCTGATGAATCAGGTAAGAATTCAGAATGCTGCAAATATCCAGTCGGCAAGAGAAGCGAACCAGAGAAAAAACGATATGATCATGTATATGGCACATGACCTGAAGACACCTTTAACTTCGGTGATTGGATATCTGACCCTGGTAAGTGAGGAACCTGATATACCAGAGAATGCCAGAGGAAAATATATCGGGATCGCATTGAAAAAGGCGCAGCGGCTGGAGGAACTGATCAATGAGTTTTTTGACATTACCAGATTTAATTTCACACAGATGATACTGGAGAAGTCATCTGTGAATCTTTCGGTCATGTTAAAACAGATGGTGACTGAGTTTGAGCCGATCTTTCGTGAAAAAAATCTTAATACAACGTTAGAGATAGAAGATGGGATTGAATATTTATGCGATGTGGATAAAATGGAGCGTGTATTTGACAATCTGTTTAAAAATATTGTGAATTACAGTTATCCAGATACCGCAATTGTAATTTGTCTTCATCGATGTGAGACGGACAGAATCGAACTTATCACAACAAACCATGGAAAAACGATACCAAAAGAAATGATTGCACACATTTTTGATCAGTTTTTTAGAATGGACAGTTCCAGAAATTCGGATACCGGCGGCTCCGGACTTGGACTTGCAGTGACGAAGGAGATTATTTCGCTGCATGGCGGAACAATCCGCTGTGAGAGCGAGAATGAGCAGATCAGTTTCCGGATTACATTGCCGCTGAATCTTTAGAAAATTGTAAGAAATTGCACAGAATTTATTAAAACACACCTCTTACGGATATGCTTAAATGAAAGCATCAAACGGAAAGAGGTGTGTTTATGCAGGAAAACATAAAAAATAAAAATCATACCATACATCATACACAGCGGAAAAATAAGGCAGCAAGACGAAAACTGCAGCGTCTGAAAAAACGGCTGCTGATTCTTGGCGTATTGCTTGTGATTCTGGGCGCGGTCAACCAGAGGATTTTTTTACCAGGAAATCTGAGACTTCCAGCTGTCCTTGGTATGAATCAGGAGCGCACATTAAAGGAGGAAGGTGTGCCACAGAGTCTGATCGATCTGTACGAACGAAATAAAGAGGCAAGGCAGTTTGTGCTTGACTATGAAAAAAATAAAGATAAGCATGAGGCAATTGATGTTTCAAAAGAGGTCAAAGATGGGGAAATCCCGTTGTTTTTGCAATGGGATGAACGTTGGGGCTATGAAACATACGGAGATGATTACATGGCCGTTACAGGCTGTGGACCAACGGCGCTGTCCATGGTATATACCGGGCTGACCGGGGATACAAGCCTCAATCCTTATGAGATGGCAAAATTAGCCCAGAATAATGGATATTATGTGAATGGCAGCGGCTCTTCCTGGAATATGATGCTTGGACTTGCTTCACAGATCGGATTGGATGCAAATGAGATTTCGCTTGATGAGAACAGTATTAAAAAGGAATTGTCTGCTGGAAATCCGATTATTTGCATTATGGGACCGGGGGATTTTACAACAAGCGGACACTTTATTGTGCTTACCGGAATTACAGATGATGGGAAAGTGCAAGTGAATGATCCAAACAGCGTCAAAAACAGCCAGAAGACATGGGAACTGGACCGGATTATGAGTCAGATGCGTGATCTGTGGGTATATAAAGCTTAAAATAACATGAAGACAGGAAAAAACAGTCTGGAAAACCAGTGTATAAAATATCTGTAAAATATTTCTGCGTGAGATTGACAAAATTTTATCAAAGTGCTAGTATGAAACTATCATTTAGAACTTAATAAGACATAGGAGGATTTTTTACGATGAGTGAATTCAAAAACCTTAAAGTAGAAGTTGCTGACGGAATTGCTACACTTGCAATCTCCAGACCAGCTGCATTAAATGCATTAAATAGCGAGACTCTTGATGAGTTAAATGTTTGCTTAAACGAGATCGAAGCAAATGATGACATCAAAGTTGTAATCTTAACTGGTGGTCCAGATAAGAAAGACAATGCATTCAAATCTTTCGTTGCTGGTGCAGACATCGCTGAGATGGTTAACTTTACTGCTCCGGAAGCAAGAGCATTCGGAATCAAAGCATCTGCTCCATTCTTCAAATTAATGAATATGCGTCAGGTTACAATCGCAGCTGTTAACGGCTTCGCACTTGGCGGTGGATGTGAGATCGCTATGGCTTGTGATATCCGTATCGCTTCTGATAATGCAGTTTTCGGACAGCCTGAGTGTGGTCTTGGAATCATTCCTGGATTCGGTGGTACACAGAGACTTGCTCGTTTAGTTGGTATGGGACGTGCAAAAGAGATGATCTTCACATGTGATAACATCGATGCAAATGAAGCTTATCGTATTGGATTAGTAAATAAAGTTGTTGCAAAAGAAGAATTAATGCCAACAGCAAAAGCTATGGCTGCTAAGATCATTTCCAAAGGAAGCTATGCAGTATCTGTTGCAAAAGCAGCTATCAACAATGGTTATGATATGGATATCAAGAATGCAGTTGAGATGGAAGCAAACCTTTTCGGTGTTGTAAATGATACTCATGATAAAAAAGAAGGAATGGGCGCTTTCTTAGAGAAGAGAAAAGCTGATCTTACAGACTTCTAATTGTACATATCTGAATAAAATATCATTTGTATCTTTTTATAATTTTATTTTATCCACCTAAAATGGAGTGTGAATTTTCACACTCCATTTTTAAATACCTGTTTAATACTGTCATAATGAAGGAAGATTCCCTGATCTGCAAGTTCTTTGATCTGCTCTGGTGTGGCAAGCATATAGCCTGCAGTTTCTTCCTCCTGAAGATGAAGATCTTCTTCCAAAAAATCCATCTGGAAACGATAGACATCAACAAAGTAGTTATCGCCTTCCCCAGGATTCTCTCTCTGATAAGTGAATAAATATCCGCCATCGGCATTACTTACATCCAGACCGGTCTCTTCTTTGATCTCACGGAAGATGGCGTCTTTGGACTGTTCGCCTGCCTGTGCAGCTCCTCCGGAAATTTCCCACCAGCCAGGTGCCCAGGCTTTGGTCATGACACGTCTGGTAATCAGAAATTTTCCATCCGGTCTTACAATTGCACCGAGTACAGTAAGATGGTATTCGCCGTCTTTTAAACACCAGTCATTTCTTTTCATGGTTCGTCCGGTTGGTTGTTTGTTTGCATCATAAATATCCCATAATTCCATTGTCTGTTCCCTCTTTTTTCTTTATTAGTGTTAAGTATAAAGAATTGTCCTTAAATTGTAAACCTTATTCCTTCGAGTATTCCAGAGAACATTTCAGGGAAATCGTTCCAGTCACAGAATATGGGTTTACCTTTTGCAGAAATTATATTAATATGTGTAACATGATAGATGATTTTAATTTGGAATTAATTGTACAACCGCTTCAGGACTGGTTTGCCGGGCATGCCCGGGTGCTCCCATGGAGGGAGGATCCGAGGCCTTATTATGTCTGGATTTCTGAGATCATGCTTCAGCAGACGAGGGTAGAAGCAGTAAAGGGATATTTTGAGCGTTTTATTACGGAGCTGCCGGATGTAAAGGCTTTGGCTGAATGCAGGGAAGATAAGCTTTTAAAGCTGTGGGAAGGACTTGGTTATTATAACCGCGTAAGGAATCTGAATGCAGCTGCAATACAGATCATGGAAGCGTATGATGGCAGAATTCCCGATGATTATCAGGAATTGCTGAAATTAAAAGGAATCGGACATTACACGGCAGGAGCGATTGCATCTATTGCCTATGGAAAGCCGGTTCCGGCAGTGGACGGAAACGTGCTTCGTGTTATTTCCAGGGTAACATGCGATGATTCAGATATTATGAAGCAGTCCGTACGCAATCATATGGAAGAAAAACTGGCAGAAGTAATGCAGGCGGAACATACTACAGTGATCCCGGGAGTCTTTAATCAGGCACTTATGGAACTGGGGGCGACAGTCTGTGTTCCGAATGGTATGCCACACTGCATGGAATGCCCATGGCAGAATCTGTGTGAAGCAAAAAAGAGAGGATGCATAGAATCACTTCCGGTGAAAAAGAAAGCAAAGTCAAGAAGAATTGAAGAGATGACAGTGCTCGTTATCCGGGATGATGAAAAAGTGGCAATCCATAAACGCAGTGCATCCGGTTTGCTGGCAGGACTTTATGAACTGCCGAATCTGCCGGGATATATGGACACGGAGGCAGTGCTTTCTTATATCAGGGAACTTGGATATGCACCGATACGTATTACTCCGCTCGCAGATGCAAAGCATATTTTTTCGCATGTGGAGTGGCGTATGAAGGGATATGTGGTGTCAATCGAAGAACCGGGCAATGAACTCTCAGCTGAGGATGCGAGGTATTACAAAGAGCAGCGCAAAAAGAAAAAGCTGGTGTTTGTAGATGCAGAGGATGCAAAAGAACGGTATGCGATTCCGGCCGCATTTGCCGCGTATGCCGGGTATATGAATATCAGGCTTGGAAAAGAAGCGTTCGATAAGAAAGAGGAAACCGGTGCATAAAATGCACCGGTTGTCATATGAAAAAGATTATTTATGAAAAGTGAGTTAACACTGTTTATCGGGAGGACCTCGCGTCCGCAGATGCGAGGAATATGAAAAAGAAAATGTTCTTTTGTTTGTTTTCTTTCTATGCTCTTATCATACGTGGGAATTGTGAAATCGGTATGTTTAAGGTATGAGTTTTTTGTAAATAAAATATGAACAAAATAAGTACTTGTACAAAATTAGGGGAAAAGTACTTTTTCAGTAAATACTATGATGAAATTAAGAAAAAAATAAGTTGGAACTGCCTGTAATTCGTGTATAATAATTCTTAAAGCAAAGATTTATTTTGCAATTTGAAAGGATTATAGATTTATGTATGATGTAATTATTGTCGGTGCAGGAATTGCAGGAGCAACTGCTGCAAGAAAACTGGCAGAAGAAGGTAATAAAAAGGTATTGGTAATTGAGCGTCGGAATCATATTGGAGGAAACTGCTATGATCTTCCAGACGAGCATGGGATTTTAATCCATGAGTATGGTCCGCATATTTTCCATACAGATGATGAACGCGTGAGAGAATTTCTTTCCCGTTTTACGGAGTGGTACGATTTTGGACATGAGGTTGTTGCAAAGGTTGGTGACAAACTGATCCCTGTACCATTTAATCTGAACACACTGCATATGGTGTATGACAAAGAAAAGGCAGACCGCCTTGAAAAGAAGCTGATCGCAGAATACGGAGAGGGCAGCCGTGTCCCGATCATGAAGCTTCGTGAGAATGAAGATCCGGATGTCAGAGAGATTGCGGAATATGTATATCAGAACGTTTTTCTGCGTTACACCATGAAACAATGGGGACAGACACCAGAGGAGATCAGTCCTGAGGTTACCGGACGTGTTCCGGTCGTTATTTCATACGACAACCGGTATTTTAAGGACAAGTATCAGAGTGTTCCGCTTCACGGATTCACTCCGATGTTTGAAAAAATGTTAGATCACGAGAATATCGAGGTTATTCTTGGTACAGACTGTAAAGAAGTACTTTCCTTTACCGATGGCAATGTTTATTTCAAAGGTGAGCAATTTCATGGAGATTTGATCTATACAGGAGCAATCGATGAACTGTTCGATTGCAGATTTGGAAGACTTCCATATCGTTCTCTGGATTTTCAGTTTGAACATCTGAACCAGGATTCTTTCCAGGGACACAGCGTTGTAAATTACACCGTCAGCGAAGATTTTACACGTATTACAGAGTTTAAATTCCTGACAGGTCAGAAGGATTGTGACGGAACAACGATTGTAAGAGAGTATCCGTTTGCATACACCGGAGCTGCTGGAGAGACACCATATTATGCAATCTTAAATGATGAAAACAGAGCACTTTACAATCAGTATAAAGAGCTTACCGATGCGTTTGGAAAATTCCATTTACTTGGACGTCTTGCGGAATACAAATACTATAATATTGACGCAATGACAGCAAAAGCATTTGAGCTTGCTGATAATCTGATGAAATAAGAGGACGAATCATTATGAAACTTTTATCATTTGCCATTCCTTGTTACAATTCGGAAGCTTATATGGAGAAATGTATTGAATCCATTCTTCCTGGCGGCGAGGATGTGGAAATTCTGATCATTGATGACGGATCAAAGGATCGTACTGCAGAAATCGCAGATGCATATGCTTCCAGATATCCGACAATCTGTAAAGCAATCCATCAGGAGAATGGTGGACATGGAGAGGCTGTCAATGCGGGAATCCGCAATGCAACAGGATTATATTTTAAAGTAGTCGACAGTGATGACTGGGTGGATCAGGATGCTTACCGCAGCATTCTTGCCAAGCTGAAAGAACTTGCAGGCGGAAATAAACACCTTGATATGTTTTTGGCCAATTATGTGTATGAGAAGGAAGGTGCCAAACATAAAAGGGTTATGAGACAGACCGGATTTCCACAGGACTGCATTTTTACATGGAATGATATCCGCCATTTTTTCAAGGGACATTATATTTTGATGCATTCCGTTATTTATCGTACACAACTGCTTCGCGAATGTGGACTGGAGTTGCCGAAACATACATTTTATGTGGATAACATCTATGTTTACACACCACTTCCAAGTGTGAAAACCATGTATTATATGGACGTGGATTTTTACCGTTATTTCATCGGAAGGGATGACCAGTCAGTCAATGAAAAGGTTATGATCAGCAGAATTGATCAGCAGATCCGGGTAAACAAGATCATGATCGATGAATTCGATCTTTGGAAAATACCGAATCTGAAATGCCGTAAATATATGATGAATTATCTCGAGATCATTACCGTGGTTTCTACTGTTATGCTGCTCCGTTCCGGAACAGACGAGAATCTTGAGAAGAAGCGTGAACTCTGGAGATATATTAAGGATAAGGACATTCGCCTGTTCCACCGATTGAGAAGAGGAATTCTTGGTGGAGCGATGAATCTTCCGGGCAAGAGTGGACGTAAAATTTCTGTTGCAGCATACCGGCTTTCACAGAAGGTTGTAGGATTCAATTAAGGTTTTGGAATTGTTACCGGACAAACTTGACAGATAAATAATTCGGGACTAGAATAAGAGCGTTGAAAAGAGCAACTGCGTATTATATTTTTATAATGCGTAGGGGCTCTTTTTTATTTATTTTATAGTAGGTAATTGCAAAAAACATTACCTATTTATGAAGAGCGAGGTAAGGAAAATGAGCAAAACACAAAAAGAAAAGGCTTTCATTACAGCAAAACAGATATTCTGGGAGATTATCGGAAGCATCCTGATTGCAATCGGGGTTTACAATTTTGCGATTCATGCGGAATTTCCGATGACCGGATTTTCCGGAATTTCTATTATTTTATATCGTCTCTGGTCGATACCCATCGGGTTTTCCACAATTTTGCTGAATATACCGGTAGCAATTTTATGCTGGAAACTGCTTGGAAAAGGTTTTTTCCTGCGATCTGTCCGGTGTACGATCATCTCATCAGTTATTATAGATTATATAGCACCGCTTTTTCCAATGTATGAGGGAAGCCGGCTTCTGGCAGCACTTTGTACCGGTGTTTTTGCAGGACTTGGTTATTCTTTGATCTATATGCAGAATTCTTCGACGGGTGGAGCTGATTTTATCATTATGGCAGTAAAAGCTCTTCGTCCTCATATGGGAGTTGGCAGGATATCGTTTGCAATCGATGCTGTGATTATTGTTCTTGGAACTCTGGTATTTCGGGATGTGGATGGAATTATCTATGGTATGATCGTAAGTTTTCTGCTTGCGACAGTAATTGACAAAGTGATGTATGGTATGAATGCTGGAAAAATGGCATTGATTGTTACGGATGACGGAAAGAAGATCTGCGATGTGATTGAGGATTGCTGTCAGAGAGGTTCTACGATCTTAAAAGCACAGGGCGGATATCAGCAGGAGGAAAGGGAAGTTGTTATGTGTGCATGTAATAACAAGGAAATGTATCTGGTGCAGCAGGCTGTAAAAGAGGCAGATCCGGCTTCCTTTATGATTGTTCTGGAGTCGAACGAGGTGCATGGAGAGGGATTTCATCCGATCCAGGTTGGAGAAAAAGCTTCCTGAACAGAATAAGAAAACAGAAAGGTTAAGTAAGAAAATATTAATTTCCTTTCTGGTAGAGATATGTTAACATAAAATTATCATTTGAATATACCAAAGAATAGAGAAGGATCACAGATAAAATGGTTCTGTGAGGAAGGGAGAGTTATGAACGAGGAATTCAATGAAAATGTGAATCCTGAAACACAAGATGGTGGAGTTCAGAAAAATGAAACTCCGAATTATGGAACAAACACAGAGCAGCAGTATGGAACACCGGATTATGGGAATGCAAATCAGCAGTACGTAGCACCAGATTATGGAAACGCAAACCAGCAGTATGGAACACCGGATTACGGGAATGCAAACCAGCAGTACGGTAATCCGAATTACGGGAACCCAAACCAGCAGTACGGCAATCCGAATTACGGAAATGCAAACCAGCAGTATGGCAATCCAAATTACGGGCAGGCATCACAGAAAGGTCAGGGAATTGGTCTTGGAATCGCATCCCTGGTACTTGGTATCCTTTCTATTCTGCTGTTTTTAACATGTCTGAATTTTATACTGGGACTCGTTGCAATCGTACTTGGTATTATCCAGATCGTTAAAAATCAGAAAAAAGGAATGGCTATCACGGGTATTGTAACAGCTGTTGTTTCATTTGTTCTGACAATTCTTGTATATATTGGCGTTTTTGCGTATATTGGAACAGATGATTTCCAGGATCTTTATAACCAGTATTATGAAGAGTACTCCAATGATTATGAAAGCACAAACGTACAGGAAATGGACTGCCCGTTTGAAGTTGTTACCGGACTGGAAGAAATATAAGATAACATGGAGAGAGTGATTCAATATCGGATCAACGATCCTATGCCGGGACAAAAGATAAGTGGATATTTGAAAACTCATGGATATTCGGAACAAAACAGGGTGAACCTGAAAAAGGATTCGGACAGTATCTGGCTGAATGGAGTGCGTGTGCACCAGAATCATCTGTTGGAAGATGGAGATATGCTTGAGGTACGGATTCATGAGTTTGAAAATTCCGATCAGATACTGCCAGTGCAGCTTCCAATCGAGATTGTATATGAGGATGAGGACCTGATGGTAGTGAATAAAGCAGCAGGAATGCCGATTCACCCATCACGTAATAATCCGGACAATTCTCTTGGAAATGCACTGGCATGGTATTTTAAAGAGAAGGGAAGGCCATTTGTCTTTCGCTGTATCAATCGTCTGGACAGAGATACTTCAGGTCTTACAATCATTGCAAAACATATGGTGAGTGGGGCAGTTTTAAGCCAGATGGTAGCTGCCAAGTCGAAAGAGGGCCTTCAGGCAGAAGGAATACACAGGGAATATCTTGCAATTGTGAGAGGTGCCGTGAATCCGCCGCAGGGAACAATCAATGCTCCCATTGCCAAAAAGGAGAGCGTGCATCTGGAAAGAATGGTAGATTTTACACGAGGAGAGCGTGCTGTCACACATTATCAGGTGGTAAAAGAGCATGACGGATACAGTCTGGTGGCATTGCAGCTTGAAACAGGGCGGACACATCAGATCCGGGTACATATGAAATATATCGGGTATCCACTTATAGGAGATTTTGTATACAATCCGGATATGACAAGGATCAGCAGGCAGGCACTTCATGCCTGGAAGCTGACATTTCCGCACCCGATTACCGGGGAACATATGGAATTTACTGCGCCATTGCCCCGGGATATGAGTCAGATAATAGAAGGAGAAGAAAATGGAAAAGGAAGTGATTCTGAAAGTAAGCGATCTGTGTAAGACGTTTAAGCTTTCAAAGAAACAGCAGAAGATCCAGAATACGGCGAGCAAAGTGAAAGTCGCTGTTGATCATCTGTCTTTTGAAGCATATAAAGGAGAAATATTCGGTCTGCTTGGACCGAATGGAGCGGGAAAAACAACAACACTCCGCATGTTGTCGACATTGATACGCCCGGATTCCGGAGATGTGATCATCGATGGCGTAAGTGTGGTAAAACAGCCGGAACTTGTGCGTGAAAAAATTGGATTTCTGACCAGTGAGCTGAAACTGGAAGAGTTTTTTACACCGAATTATCTGTTTGATTTTTTCTCAGATCTTCATGGCGTAGAACCACAGGTCAGGGAAGAACGGAAAGCAAGAATGTTCAAACGGTTTGGAATCGATCAGTTCGCAGAAGTGAAAGTGGCCAATCTGTCGACCGGAATGAAACAGAAAACATCGCTGGTGGTTTCCCTTGTGCATGATCCGGACATTATCATTTTCGATGAGCCAACCAATGGACTGGATGTTATCACGGCCAGAACAGTTACCGATTATCTGGCAGAATTGAAAGCAGAGGGTAAGACCATCATTGTGTCTACCCACATTTTCAGTCTGGTAGAGCGGCTGTGTGACCGTGTCGGAATCGTAATAAACGGACAGATGACAGTTTGTGATACGCTCAAGGCTCTTACTGCGGAGAAGAGTCTGGAAGATAAGTTCTTTGAAATCTATATGGAAACGGCAGGTGATTAGGATGGAGAATAATGTCATAACGATTATAAAAAAGGAATTTGCGCGTTTTTTTGGAGACCGGAGAATGGTATTTACCTCACTTCTTATGCCGGGTCTGATCATCTATATTATGTATTCCATCATGGGAAACAGTTTTTCCAATATGGCAGATACGAGTCAGTCAACTTATGAGATCGATGTGGTTAATCTTCCAGATTCCATGAGCATGCTTGTGGACATGGATCAGACAGACGTAACGACCATTGAAGCCGGGGATGTGGAAGATGCCAAAGAGAAATTAAAGTCTGAGGATCTGGATCTTCTGATTGTTTTTCCGGATGATTTTGATGAAAAAATGCTTGCGTATGATGCAATGACGGCAACAGAGCCTGCTCCGAATATCGAAGTATATTACAATTCTGCATCAACGGAATCCAGTGCAGCGGCAGATCTGTTTTCGACAGTTGCAGACCAGGTCGAATCCTCACTTGCCAATAAGTTTGATATTAATGCAGGAGATAAAGTATATGATGTCGCGAGCAACGAAGACCAGATGGCGAAGATGTTTGCAATGATGCTGCCAATGCTTGTGCTGATGTTTTTATTCAGCGGATGTCTTGCGGTTTCCGCAGAATCCATTGCCGGTGAGAAAGAGCGTGGAACGATCGCAACACTTCTGGTTACACCTATGAAAAGAAGTGAGCTTGCGTTAGGAAAAATAGCAAGTCTCAGTGTGATCGGTGTTTTAAGTGGTCTCTCCAGCTTTATTGGAACCATGCTTTCACTTCCAAAACTGATGGGAGAAATGGGAGAAAGCGGATTTAGCAATGTATATCAGCCGACAGATTATGTTTTGCTTTTTCTGGTCATTGTGACAGCTGCACTTCTTATGGTTGGATCGATCGCGATCATATCAGCGTTCTGCAAGACGGTAAAAGAGGCAAGCACTGCGGTCATGCCTTTCATGATCGTTGTTATGGTGCTTTCATTCACGACAATGATGGGAAGCGGCGCTCAGAAGGCAGTATATTGGTATCTGATTCCTCTTTATAACAATGTACAGTGTCTGGCAGGAATTTTTTCCAGGGATTACAGCCTGACCAATATTGTAGTTACCGTGATCGTAAACGTTGTTTATTCCGGAATTCTTGTCGGAGTACTTACAAAAATCTTTGACAGCGAAAAGATCATGTATACAAAATAATATCATACAGGACAATATCAGAATGAAGCCACAGCTTTGGGGATCATACCTCAGACTGTGGCTTTTTGTGATAGGCGTACTTTTTTACTTTTGTCACTTTGACACAATGACAAAGATAAAGGTCTTTAAATTGAAAATATTAGTCATATTAACTATAATAAAATTAACGAAAGACAAATGCATTTGCTTTTGGGGAAAAGCAACCAGATAAATAGAAGAAGGGATGGGGGAACAATATGAAAGAAAAAGTACAAAGCTTTGGTCGTTTCCTAAGTGGCATGGTAATGCCGAATATCGGGGCGTTCATCGCCTGGGGATTTTTGACCGCATTATTTATATCGACCGGATGGTTTCCAAATGAAAAACTGAGCAGTATCGTCAGCCCGATGCTTACATATGTGCTTCCGATTCTGATCGCATATCAGGGCGGTAAACTGGTAGGTGGCGACAGAGGAGCTGTCATGGGGGCAGTTGCAACGATCGGTGTCATTTGTGGAACAGAGTATACCATGTTCATGGGAGCCATGATTATGGGACCTTTTGCAGGATGGGTGATCAAGAAATTTGATAAAGCTGTAGAAGGCAGGATTCCGGCAGGATTTGAAATGTTAGTCAACAACTTTTCCGTAGGTATCCTTGGCCTGATTCTTTCCATTATTGGATATTATCTGATCGGACCATTTATGGGAGGCGTACTTGCAGTATTAAATACCGGAGTACAGTTCCTTGTAAACCACAGTATTTTACCACTGGTATCCGTATTCGTTGAGCCGGCAAAGGTATTGTTCTTAAACAACGCGATCAATCATGGAATCTTTACTCCACTTGGAGCAGAACAGATTGCAGATGCCGGAAAATCTATTTTCTATCTGATCGAGACGAACCCGGGACCTGGAGCAGGTGTATTACTTGCATACTGCTTATTCTCAAAAGACAAAAAAACAAAAAATTCAGCACCTGGAGCACTGATCATTCATGTACTTGGTGGTATTCATGAGATCTCATTCCCGTATGTGCTTATGAATCCATTACTTTTACTGGCAACAATCGCCGGAAGCGCATCAGCACTTGTTTACTACTCCGTATTTGGACTTGGACTTACCGGACCGGCATCTCCTGGAAGTATCATTGCATACCTTGCAATGGCACCAAAAGGATCGACACTTGCAATCCTTCTTGGAGTTGTGATCGCATGTGGTGTTTCACTCGTAGTTGCAGCACCGATCATTAAGATGACAGAAGGAAAACGACATGTTGATCTTGATGATGCAACTGCCCAGATGAAGAGCATGAAAGCAGAATCCAAAGGACAGAGCACAGAGGAAATTAAAGTAGAAAAAAGTTATTATCCGGCAGAAATCAAACATATTGTATTTGCATGTGATGCAGGAATGGGCTCAAGTGCTATGGGAGCAACCGTTTTGAAAAAGAAACTGAAAGCAGCAGGACTGGAAATCGAAGTTACACATGCTTCTGTGTCAGATATTCCAAAAGATGCACAGATCGTTGTAACACACGAGGATCTGAAAGAACGCGCAGTAAAGAGCGCACCACAGGCGAAACTCGTTACAATCACCAATTTTATGGCAGCACCGGAGTATGATGAACTGGTTAATGAACTGAAACAGTAAAGACGAAAAGGAACTGAATCGAAGGGGGAAGATTCATGGAATTTACATCGAGGGCAAGACAGATTCTGATGATCCTTCTGGAATCAGGGAAACCGATACCGGAACAACAGATCGCAGATTCTATCGGGGTAAGTAAAAGAACGGTACAACGGGAAGCAGAATATCTCGGGTCTGATCTTTTATCATACCATCTGGAACTGAAGAGAAAGAAAAGTGCAGGGGTATATCTCGAGGGTGATTCTGTGGATCTTCTGAAGCTGAAAGAAGATTTAAAACAGAGTGCGGGAACTGAAATTACAGATAAGAATCTTCGCAGAAAATATCTGATCGCAGAGCTTTTAAAGGAGCGGATTCCCAAGAAACTGTTTTATTTCAGCGAAAAATTCGGAGTCAGTGAAGCAACGATCAGCAAAGATCTGGATGCAGTGGAAGAATGGATGGAACAAAGTCATATCCATCTGATCCGAAAACCGGGATACGGGGTAATCCTGGAACACAATGAGAAGAATTACCGGAAAGCTTTGCA
This sequence comes from Roseburia porci, assembly GCF_009695765.1. Classification (GTDB taxonomy): domain Bacteria; phylum Bacillota; class Clostridia; order Lachnospirales; family Lachnospiraceae; genus Roseburia; species Roseburia porci. The sequence continues at coordinate 145,084 of NZ_VUNI01000005.1, read as the reverse complement.
GAGATTTGTGAATGAAAATGTTGGAGATGAAAATATCCGTGCACTGATGAAAAATCATGGACAGGCAATGACGGATGTGATTGATTCATACGGAAACCGCAACATTTATGAATTATTAAACAGTGATGTACTGGGGAGAGTAAGCAGGACGTTTCAGGCAATGGATGAGCCGAGGTTGAAGCTGATGACAGATGAATCATATATCGGGCTTATGCTTCATATTACCATTGCAATTGATCGAATTCAGAAAGGAGAAGTTCTGAATGAGAATAACAGCCGGGATCTGAAGTATGAACCGGATGAAGATTATATGCTTGCCAAAGAGATTATCCACCGGTTATCTGAAGAATTTGATCTTACGATTCCGGAAAGTGAGACGGCATATATTCTGTTACATATCCGCGGCGCGAAAGTCAATTATTCCGGACAACAACAGGATGAAGCAATGGGAGCGGATGAAATCTTAAATCTGATCGACCATATGCTGGGGGTATTTGATAACGAGACTGCTTATGAACTGAAATGTGATGAAGAATTTATTCACGGACTGATGATGCATCTGGAACCGGCGTTGATCCGTATCCGGAATGATATGAACATTTATAATCCGCTTTTAGATGAGATACGGAAAGAATATCCGGATATATTCGGTCAGTGCAAAGAAGCTGCAAAAATTATGCAGCAGCAGATCGGCTGTGAAGTTCCGGATTCGGAAGTGGGATTCCTTGCAATGCATTTTGGGGCAGCAATTGAAAAAATCAGGGAATGCAGGATCATTACCAGAAATGTAGAGATCGGAGTCATATGTGCCAGCGGATTTGGTGTAGCACGGCTGATGATGACAAAGCTGGAAAATAATCTGAGCAGAAATGTAAGAATCCGTACTTATGGAAGAGATGAGGTTACACCATATGTTATGGGACGTACCGATTTCTTTGTGACAAGCTTTGATCTTGAGGATGAAGGAATGGATTATCTGAAAGTAAGCCCGCTCATTACAAGAAATGAACTTCTTATGATACAGGCAAAAGCAGATGAATATTCACATATTCCAAAGAAACAGGAAGATACGGATTTTACCAGACAGTTAGAAACGATTAATGAATTATCGGTAAAGATCAAATCCCTGATCCGTAATTACCACAATTATATTTTCCCGTCAGAATGTACACTCGAAGAACTTCTTGGAAGAGCAGCAGTTCTTGTTACCGAAAATCAGGCTTGTGCAGCGCTCCTGAAAGCGGATCTGTTAGCGCGGGAAAAGGTTATGACACAGGTTTTCCCGGAAATGGGATTTGCACTTTTTCATACCAGGACGAAGGCCGTAAAAAAAGTGGCTTTTTACACAATCTCACCGGAAGAAGAAACCATTTTTCAGGATGAATCACTTGGCGGAATCCGAAGCGCCGTGCTTATGCTGATGCCGGCTGGGGCAAAGGAAGAGCAGGAGCAGGATAAAGAAATGCTTGGACAGATCAGCAGTGCATTTGTGGATGATGAGACATTTTTACAGACCATATTTACAGCAGAAGAAGCAGATATCCGTGAGAAGCTTCAGACGGTTTTAAAAACATTTTTTAATGATTATATCAGTAAATTCAGTGAATAGGAGGATATGACAATGAGCGAAATCTTAAAAAAAGAAAACATTTTAACCAACTGTAAACCAGCTCCAAAGGAGGAAATCATTAAGAAACTCGGACAGATTCTTTATGAGGATGGCTGTATCGAAAAAGAATATATTCAGGGAATGATCGACAAAGAGGGAGTATTTAACACAAATATCGGTAATTCCATTGCAATTCCACATGGAATTGAAAGCAGTAAAGTATATGTGAAAAAAGCAGGAATCGCAATTATGACAATCCCGGAAGGAACCGACTGGGGTTCGGATGAACCGGTTCGAATTGTGATCGCGATTGCAGGGGATGGAGATGTTCATATTGACATCCTTGGACGGATTGCAGAAGTACTTTCCGATCCGGACGATGTGGAAAAAGTTGTAAACAGTAACGCAGATGAAATCTATGCACTTTTTGCATAAGAACACAAAAGTATAGAAAAACAGGAGGAAAACAAAATGAAAGCAAAAGCAGTCAGAATGTATGGAGAAATGGATTTAAGATTAGAGGAATTTGAACTTCCGGAGATCAAAGAGGATGAGATCCTTGTTAAAGTCATGAGTGACAGTATCTGTATGTCAACCTATAAACTGGCAAAACAGGGTAAGAAACATAAACGCGCACCTCAGGATATTGACGTACACCCAATCATTGTTGGACATGAGTTTTCCGGAGATATTGTTCAGGTTGGAGATAAATGGAAAGAGCAGTTTAAACCAGGTGAGAAATTTGCATTACAGCCTGCATTAAATTATAAGGGAAGTCTGGATTCCCCTGGATATTCTTACAGATATTGTGGTGGAGCTTCTACATACTGCATCATTCCTCATGAAGTTATGGAACTTGGATGCCTGTTAAAATATGATGGAGACAGCTATTTTAAAGCATCTTTAGGAGAGCCGATGAGCTGTATCATTGGTGGATATCATGCAAACTATCATACCAATAAACAGAATTACGATCATGCAATGGGAACAAAAGAAGACGGCAATATCCTGATTATGGGAGGCTGCGGACCAATGGGACTTGGTGCAGTAAGCTATGGACTCTGCTTTGAAAATAAGCCAAAGAGAATCGTTGTAACCGATATCAGTGAAGAAAAGATCGCAAGAGCAAAAGAATGCATTCCAGAGTCGGAAGCAGCAGAAAAAGGAATTGAACTGATCTATGTTAATACAAGTGCATATGATGATCCGGAAGCGGAACTTATGAAGATTTCCGAGGGACATGGATATGATGATGTGTTTGTCTATGTACCATTCAAACCGGTAGCTGAAATGGGAGATCGTTTACTGGCATTTGACGGATGCATGAACTTCTTTGCAGGACCTACAGACAATCAGTTCAAAGCAGAAATCAATCTTTATAACTGCCATTATACAAGCACTCATATTATGGGAACAACCGGTGGTAATACCGCTGACCTGATTGAAGCAATTGACCGTGCAGCAAAGCATGAGATCAACCCTGCTGTTATGGTTACACATGTAGGCGGTATCAATGCAGTTGCAGATGCAACCTGTCACCTCCCGGAGATTCCAGGTGGTAAGAAACTGACTTATATGCAGTTTGATATGCCGCTTACCGCACTTACCGATTTTGAGGAACTTGGAAAAACCGATCCTTTATTTGCAAAACTGGATGCCTGCGTAAAAGCAAACCGTGGATTATGGAATGCGGAAGCAGAAAAAATCCTGTTTGAGCACTTCGGTGTAAAATAAATTATATTTTGTTATTTGATACAGCCACGTGCCCCCTAATCACATGGGTGTATATCAAATATAAAGGTCCTCCGGATACCATTCCGGGGGACCATTTTCAGAAGATCTGTTGTACACAAAGATCAATTCCAATGTGTTTTTTAAACAATCTTAGGATAATTTTTCCATTGAGGAAAAGATGGGGGTATGATAAAATGGTTTCGTCTGTGAGAGATGGAGGAAACAGATTTCGAAAAGTTAAAAACTTTAGCGCCATGCACCGGTTGGAACGGAAAGATCCGGATGGATCACAACCGGTTAACGAGGATTCAGGTTATCGAAAATTCGGCGGATGCCTGAACGCAGGAACGGCTGCGTATGCAGGGTTAAACAGGATGGTAACATCTGAACAAAGCCTTTGCAACCGTATCGTGAACTATGACAAATATCCCTTAGGGATCATATACTATTTTTAGAGAATAAGGAGATTTCAATTATGTGTGGAATTATTGGATTTACAGGTAAATTAGAGGCTCAGGATATCTTATTAAACGGACTTGCAAGTCTGGAATACCGCGGTTATGACAGCGCAGGTATTGCTTACTTCAAGGATACCGGAAAGATTTCTCTTAGAAAAACGGTTGGAAAGGTAAAGGATCTTCGCGCAATCTGCGACGATGAGAACAACTCTACCTGCGGAATCGGACATACAAGATGGGCAACTCACGGTGGAGTGACGAATGCAAATGCACATCCGCATAAAGTTGGACAGATCGCTTTGATTCACAATGGAATCATTGAAAATTATCATGAACTTGTAAATAAATTTGATCTTGCAGACCAGCTGATCTCTGAAACCGATACGGAGGTTGCAGCAGCTCTCATCAATAAGCTTTATAACGGAGATCCGAAGGAAGCATTGAAAAAAGCAGTAGCTGAGATCGAAGGGTCTTTCGCATTCTGTGTACTTTTTAAAGATCATCCGGGTGAAATCTATGCAATCCGCAATGTCAGCCCGATGGTTGCAACACATTGTGAAGAGGGGTCATTCATTGCTTCGGATCTGACGGCATTCATCAAGTACAATAAACGTTATTTTATTGTGCCGGAATACCATATCCTCACAATGAAAGAGGACGGAATCGATCTGGAAGACTTAAATGGTAATGCAGTAGAACCGGAATACTTAGAAGTAAACTGGGATGTTACCGCTGCCCAGAAAGACGGATATCCTCATTTCATGATCAAAGAGATCCATGAGCAGCCACAGGCAATCACAAGAACGATCACACCAAGAATCAAGGATATGCTTCCGGATTTCTCAGAGGATGGAATCCCGGATTCTTTCTTCGAAGATGTGAATGATATTACGATCGTTGCATGTGGTACCGCTATGTATGCAGGAATGGTTGGTAAGACCATGATCCAGAACAGACTTCATATTCCGGTAACGGTTGCGATCGCATCTGAATTCCGTTATGAGGAGCCTGTAATTACAGACAAATCCATGGTTATCGTGGTATCCCAGTCTGGAGAAACGATTGATACATTAGAGGCATTACGTCTTGCAAATAAATATACCAAAAAAACGCTTTCTATTGTAAACGTGAAGGGATCAAGTATTGCCCGTGAAAGCAGCTATGTACTTTACACACATGCAGGTCCTGAAATCGCTGTTGCAAGTACAAAAGCTTATACCGTTCAGGCTGCAACATTTTATCTGTTAGGCTGCAAGCTTGCACTGGTGCAGAATAAAATGTCCGTCGAGGAGGCACATGAATTCATTCAGACGCTTTCCGAGATCCCGAATTACATTGAAGAAGTTTTAGCTCAGGCATCCAATGTTGAACAGCTCACAAAACGTATGACAAATGCTGCAAATGCATTTTTCATTGGTCGAGGTCTTGACTATACGCTTTGCATGGAAGGTGCACTGAAATTAAAAGAGATTTCATATATTCATGCAGAAGCATATGCGGCAGGTGAGTTAAAACACGGAACAATTGCCCTGATCAGCGAAGGTGTTCCGGTTATCGCGGTTGCAACACAGAAACATGTATACAGCAAAGTGATTTCCAACATTCGTGAGGTAAAGGCAAGAGGTGCTTACGTAACTCTTCTTACAAGAGAAAAAGAGATCACAGATCCATCAATCTGTGATGTTCATATCAGTCTTCCGGATATTGCAGATGAATTTGCAATTTTCGAAGCTGTAGTTATTTTCCAGCTGATCGCTTACTACACATCCGTAGGAAAAGGATTAAATCCGGATCAGCCACGTAACCTTGCAAAATCTGTAACAGTAGAATAATTTTTAAATAGAAAAGGCTGTTGTGTTTGTTATTACAGACACAGCAGTTTTTTATTTGAAACTAGCCAGATAAACCAAATCCTATCTTGACAACCGGAAACACAGGTTTTATACTGAATGGGTAAATTTGAAGAGAAAGACTATGACGAAGACAGTAGTTCTCACAGGAATGTGATAGAGAGCCGGGGATGGTGGAAGCCTGGTACGAGTATGGTGGGAAGGAAGATCACTTCTGAGTCGCAGACTGAAATCCATCCGGTATCTGCCGTGGAAAGTAAGAATTGCCGTATTTCCTACGTTACAGGGAACGACGTATGCAGGAAGAATCCTAAGTACATTGTAACAAGGTGGTGAAACGCAGGCCCGCGTCCTTATTACAGGATGCGGGCCTTTTCTATGTTATATCAGAGCAGGAGGAAATTATGTACAACAAGGTTGACAACAATATGAACTTCGTTGACCGTGAGAAAAACGTTGAGAAGTTCTGGAAAGACAATGACATTTTCAAAAAATCCATGGAAAACAGAAAAGAAGGCGAAACCTACACCTTCTATGATGGACCACCAACAGCAAACGGTAAGCCACATATCGGACATGTCCTGACCCGTGTCATCAAAGATATGATCCCAAGATACCAGACAATGAAAGGAAAATATGTTCCTCGTAAAGCCGGATGGGATACCCACGGACTTCCGGTTGAGCTGGAAGTAGAGAAAATGCTCGGCTTAAACGGAAAAGAGCAGATCGAAGAATATGGAATGGAGCCTTTCATTGAAAAATGTAAAGAGTCTGTATGGAAATACAAAGGAATGTGGGAAGACTTTTCTGCAACCGTTGGTTTCTGGGCAGATATGGATAATCCATATGTTACTTATGACAATAACTTCATCGAATCTGAATGGTGGGCATTAAAGGAGATCTGGAATAAGGGACTTCTTTACAAAGGATTTAAGATCGTTCCATATTGCCCTCGTTGTGGTACACCGCTTTCATCAGCAGAAGTATCCCAGGGATATAAGACAGTAAAAGAGCGTTCTGCGATCGCCAGATTTAAAGCTGCCAATGAAGATGCATACTTTTTGGTATGGACAACAACACCTTGGACACTCCCAAGTAACGTTGCCCTCTGTGTGAACCCGGATGATACTTATATCAAGGTAAAAGCAGCTGACGGATACACATATTATCTGGCAGAGGCACTTGCAGATAAAGTACTCGGCAAGCTTGGCAATGAAGAAGAAGGAAAGAAAGCATACGAAGTATTAGAGACATATAAAGGTAAAGACCTCGAGTATAAAGAGTATGAACCGCTGTATGCATGCGCAAAAGAATGTGCAGACACACAGAACAAAAAGGGATTTTTTGTTACCTGTGACACTTATGTAACGATGACAGACGGTACTGGTATCGTTCATATCGCACCTGCTTTTGGTGAGGACGATGCGAATGTCGGACGTAATTATGATCTCCCGTTTGTACAGTTTGTAAATGGAAAAGGAGAGCTTACAAAAGAGACACCGTTTGCAGGACTTTTTGTAAAGAAAGCAGATCCGGAAGTATTAAAAGATCTGGAGTCCAAAGGACAGCTGTTTGATGCTCCAAAATTTGAACATGAATATCCACATTGCTGGAGATGTGATACACCACTGATCTATTATGCAAGAGAATCCTGGTATATCAAGGAAACAGCAGTAAGAGATGACCTGATCCGTAACAATAATACCGTAAACTGGATTCCGGAATCCATCGGTAAAGGACGTTTCGGAAACTGGCTTGAGAACATTCAGGACTGGGCAATTTCACGTAACCGTTACTGGGGTACACCACTGAATATCTGGGAATGTGAATGTGGACACAGAGAATGTGTTGGAAGCAGACAGGAACTTGCAGAACGTTCCGGCAACCCGGACGCTGCCAAGGTAGAACTTCACAGACCATATATTGATGAAGTAACATTCCCATGTCCGGAATGTGGAAAGACCATGAAACGTGTACCGGAAGTATTAGACTGCTGGTTTGATTCCGGAGCAATGCCATTTGCACAGCATCATTATCCATTTGAGAACAAAGAGGTGTTTGAACAGCAGTTCCCGGCACAGTTTATTTCTGAGGCAGTAGACCAGACACGTGGATGGTTCCATTCTCTGATGGCAGAGTCAACTTTATTATTCAATAAGGCTCCATATGAGAACGTTATTGTTTTAGGCCATGTACAGGATGAGAACGGACAGAAGATGTCCAAATCAAAGGGTAATGCGGTAGATCCGTTTGATGCATTGAAACAGTACGGAGCAGATGCAATCCGCTGGTATTTCTATATCAATTCCGCTCCTTGGCTTCCAAACCGTTTCCACGGAAAAGCCGTACAGGAAGGTCAGCGTAAATTCATGGGTACCCTGTGGAATACGTATGCATTCTTTGTTTTATATGCAAATATCGATAATTTTGATGCAACCAGATATACACTGGATTACAGCAAACTTTCCGTAATGGATAAATGGCTTCTTTCCAAGTTGAACTCAGCAATCATTGAAGTAGACAATGATCTCGGAAGCTATAAGATTCCGGAAGCTGCAAGAGCACTGGAAGAGTTCGTGGATGACATGAGTAACTGGTATGTAAGACGCTCACGTGAACGTTTCTGGGCAAAAGGAATGGAACAGGATAAGATCAATGCATACATGACGCTGTATACCGCACTTGTAACGATCTGTAAGTGTGCAGCACCAATGATTCCATTCATGACAGAAGATATTTACCGCAACCTGGTATGCAGCATTGATCCGTCTGCACCAGAATCCATCCACTTATGTGATTATCCGGTTGCAGATCAGTCCATGATCGATGTAGAACTGGAAAAAGCCATGGATGAAGTATTAAAAATCGTTGTTATGGGCCGTGCATGCAGAAACAGTGCAAATATCAAAAACCGTCAGCCAATCGGTCAGATGTTTGTAAAAGCACCGGAAAAATTAAGCGATTTTTATACCGACATCATCGCAGATGAGTTAAATGTTAAGAAAGTTACATTCTCAGATGATGTATCTGCATATACAAGTTATCAGTTTAAGCCGCAGCTTCGCACGGTAGGACCAAAATACGGTAAATACTTAAAACAGATTCAGGCTGCACTTGCCGAACTGGATGGCAATAAAGCAATGGCTGAACTTAAGGCAAATGGTGTGCTGAAACTTGACAGTGTCAGTGATGAGGTTGTATTATCAGAAGAGGATCTGCTTATTACAATGACACAGATGGAAGGCTATGTATCTGAGAACGATAACACGGTTACCGTTGTACTGGATACGAACCTGACTCCTGAATTAATTGAGGAAGGTTTTGTCCGTGAGCTTATAAGCAAGATTCAGACCATGAGAAAGGAAGCTGGTTTCGAAGTAATGGATCATATCGCAGTTTCATATATTGCAGATGAAAAAGTTACGGGAATCTTCGCAAAATACGGCGAGGAAATCAAATCAGAGGTACTTGCTGATGCAATCAGTTCCGGAGATCTCAAAGGATATGAGAAGGAATGGAGCATCAATGGTGAAAACGTACAGTTAGCAGTAGAAAAACAGTAGATTGAAAAGAGGGAGGAGAACAAAGCTGGTCTTGCTCCCTCTTTTTGCCGAATGGAGGAATGTTATGCGAAGCAATGTATTTAACAAAAAAGAATTTGTTTCTAACGTCAAGGATAATCTGAAGAATCTCTACCGTAAAACACTGGATGAGGCAAATCAGCAGGAAATTTTCCAGGCAGTTTCCACAACTGTCAAGGATGAGATCATGGACCGGTGGCTGGCCACGCAGCAGACTTTTGAGAAGGACGATCCGAAGACCGTGTATTATATGTCCATGGAATTTCTTATGGGTCGTGCGCTTGGTAACAATCTGATCAATCTGTGTGCATACAAAGAAGTAAAAGAGGCTCTGGAAGAACTGGGGCTGGATCTGAGCGTGATCGAAGACCAGGAGCCGGATCCTGCACTTGGAAACGGCGGACTTGGACGCCTGGCAGCATGTTTTATGGATTCACTGGCTACACTTGGCTATGCTGCTTATGGATGTGGTATCCGTTACCGCTACGGTATGTTTAAACAGAAGATTTCTGACGGATTTCAGGTGGAAGTTCCGGACAACTGGTTAAAGGATGGATATCCGTTTGAACTGCGCAGACCGGAATATTGCTATGAAGTCCGGTTTGGTGGAAATGTGCGCCCGGAATACGGGGAAGACGGATCCATGAAGTTTGTCCATGAAAATTATCAGTCCGTACTTGCAATCCCGTATGACATGCCAATCGTCGGTTATGACAATAACGTCGTGGACACATTAATTACATGGGATGCACAGGCAAAAGAAGTATTTGAACTGGATTCCTTTGATAAAGGCAATTACGAGCAGGCTGTGGCACAGGAGAATCTTGCACGTAACCTGGTGGAAGTGTTATATCCAAATGACAATCATGTGGCAGGTAAGGAACTGCGCCTGAAGCAGCAGTATTTCTTTGTTTCTGCAAGCATACAGAGGGCTCTGGCGCGTTTTAAAAAGCATCATGATGATATTCATGATCTTCCGGAAAAAGTCGTATTTCAGATGAATGATACACATCCGACCGTTGCTGTTGCAGAGCTGATGCGTATACTCGTAGACGAAGAAGGTCTTGGATGGGATGATGCGTGGAATATTACGACACATTGTGTCGCATATACGAACCATACGATCATGTCAGAGGCGCTGGAGAAGTGGCCGATTGAGATCTTCCAGAGACTGCTTCCACGTGTATATCAGATCGTGGATGAAATTAACCGGAGATTCCTGATTGAGATCGAGAACCGTTATCCTGGGAATGAATACAAAAAGCAGAAGATGGCAATTCTCTGGGATGGTCAGGTTAAGATGGCACACCTTGCAATTGCAGCCGGATTTTCGGTAAACGGAGTTGCAAAACTTCATACCGAGATTCTGATGAATCAGGAACTGAAGGATTTTTATGACATGTATCCGCAGAAGTTCAACAATAAAACAAACGGCATCACACAAAGAAGATTCCTCGCACACGCTAATCCGCTCCTTGCAGACTGGGTAACAAAACATGTTGGAAAGGGCTGGATCACAGACCTCTCCCAGGTGGCAAAGCTTGCTCCTTATGCAGAGGATCCGAAGGAACAGCAGGAATTTATGGAGATCAAGCGCAAAAATAAGATACGCCTTGCAAAATACATCAAAGAACACAATGGCATTGAGGTCAATCCGGATTCCATTTTTGATGTACAGGTTAAACGTCTGCATGAGTACAAACGTCAGCTGCTTAATATCCTGCATGTCATGTATCTGTATAATCAGCTGAAAAGTAATCCGAATATGGATTTTTATCCGAGAACATTTATCTTTGGAGCCAAGGCAGCAGCTGGTTACCGAAATGCAAAGCTTACGATTAAGCTGATCAATAATGTTGCGGAAGTGATCAATCATGATCCGGACATCCAGGGCAAGATTAAAGTGGTATTTATCGAGGATTACAGGGTTTCCAATGCGGAATGGATCTTTGCGGCAGCAGATGTCAGTGAGCAGATTTCGACGGCCAGCAAGGAAGCATCCGGAACCGGTAACATGAAATTCATGCTAAACGGTGCATTGACGCTTGGAACTATGGATGGTGCAAATGTTGAGATGTATGACGAAGTCGGAGCGGACAATATCTTTATTTTCGGAATGAGTGCAGAGGAAGTCATTGCCCATGAACAGCATAAAGACTATAATCCGATGGAGATTTACAACAATGATCCGGACATTCACAAAGTGCTGAATCAGCTGATTGATGGAACTTTCTCGGCAAATGACAAAGAACTGTTCCGGGATCTGTATAATTCACTTCTGAGCAATCAGGGTGGAAAGATCGCAGACAGATATTTTATACTGGCAGATTTCCGTTCTTATGCAAACGAACAGCAGAAGATCAATTCCTACTATCGTAACCGGAAAGCCTGGGCAAAGAGTGCAATTCTGAATGTTGCACATGTAGGAAAATTCTCGTCAGACAGAACGATACAGGAATATGTAGACGACATCTGGCATCTGGATAAAATTACTGTGAAGATGGACAGAATTTAAATAACTGGAAGGAAATTTGGACATGGATAATATGGGCATGACAAATGCTTTATACGCAGGAGAGGACCGCACTGCAAAATGCGGTGCCTGTACCGGTTTTACGCTTAAGATGATTGCTGTGATCACAATGTTTATTGATCATACGGCAGCAACGATTCTGGAGAGGGCATTGACATGTCCTTCTGCGGGGTATATTACAACGGCAGAAGCCTATAACAGATGGCTGACCGTCTATCAGATCATGCGCGGAATCGGGCGAATGGCCTTTCCACTGTATTGTTTTTTGCTTGTGGAAGGCTTTGTACACACCAGAAATGTGAAAAAATATCTTGGAAGAATGGCGGCATTTGCACTGATTTCAGAGATCCCGTTTGACATGGCCTTTAACAGGAGCTTTTTTGATATGTCGTACAACAGTGTGTTTTTAACACTGTTTCTGGGGCTTGCAGTAATTGCACTGGTTCATAAAGTGGATGAAAAACTCCAGATCCAGGATCAATCATTGCTCCACAGATATCTGAAATGCATTGCAATTGCGGCTGTGATCCTGGCGGGGATGATCCTTGCAGAATTACTGCATACCGATTACAGTGCGGCAGGTGTCGCAGCGATCTCGATCATGTATGTACTTCGGAGCAGACGAATGACTGCTTTTGCGGCAGGCGTTGTGACACTGGGACTTTTATGTGGTACAATCGAATTTTTTGCTCTTTTTATGCTGATTCCGATTTGGTTTTACAATGGAAAGCGTGGTTATTCGGCAAAATATTTCTTTTATGCGTTTTATCCGGTTCATCTGTTTTTACTGTCTGTGATCTGCTGGTTTATGGGTCTTGGAATATAAGATTTTTTCTGTCAGAAAACGCATAAGACCGGGTGTTGGAGACAGTCGTTCGCGTGATGCGAACATATGCAAATTTTGTGGAGTTTCTTGCCGAATTTTATTTACATTCTGGCAAAATTATGTTACATTATTTGCGGCTCTTTTTTGGAGAGTACTTTTCGATTGTTATTTTTTTGACAATTTCCGGATGTTTTTAGAGGGAACAGACGGGATTGTATAAAATAGCACGAAGTGGTAACAATTGGGAGTAATTCCCTTTTCATATCCGAATCTGTGTACTGAACAGTTTCGGTATTAACGTGTGTGGATGCACATCAGAAATTTAGGAGGAAACTATGTTAAGAAAAACCAAAATTGTATGTACATTAGGACCATCTACAGATGACGAAAATGTAATGCGTCAGTTAATTGAAGCTGGATTAAACGTTGCTCGTTTTAACTTCTCTCATGGACCACATGATGAGCAGATGGGCCGTATTAAAATGCTTAGAAAATTAAGAAAAGAACTCAACCGTCCGGTTGCAGCATTATTAGATACAAAAGGACCTGAAATCCGCCTTGGACTTTTCGAGAATGGTGAGAAGGTTCTCTTAAAAGAGGGACAGACATTTACTCTTACAACAGAAGAGATCACAGGTAACGCAGAGCGTGCATCAATCTCTTACAAAGAGCTTCCACAGGACGTTAAAGCTGGAAACCACATTCTGATCGATGACGGTCTTGTTGACATGGAAGTTCAGAGCACAACAGATACAGATATCGTATGTAAAGTAATCAACGCTGGTAAAATCGGAGACCGTAAAGGTGTTAACGTACCAAACGTAGACCTTTCTATGGAATTCATCAGCCCGAAAGATTACTCAGATATCCTTTTCGGTATCGAGAATGATTATGATTACATTGCAGCATCTTTCGTTCGTACAAAAGATGACGTTCTTGCAATCCGTAAGATTTTAAAAGACAACAACGCTGAGCACCAGATGAAGATCATTTCTAAGATCGAGAATATGCAGGGTGTTAAGAACATCGATGAGATCATCGAAGTATCTGACGGTATCATGGTTGCCCGTGGTGACATGGGTGTTGAGATCCCGATCGAAGAAGTACCTGTAATCCAGAAAGAGATCATTAAGAAGACAGTAGCAGCTGGCAAGATCGTTATCACAGCTACTCAGATGCTTGATTCTATGATCAAGAACCCACGTCCTACACGTGCTGAGGCTACTGACGTTGCAAACGCTATCTACGATGGAACAAGTGCTATCATGCTTTCCGGTGAGACTGCATGTGGTGATTACCCAGTTGAAGCTGTTAAGACAATGGCTAGAATCGCACTTCGTACAGAGCAGGATATCAACTATCTTTCAAGATTAAAGAACAACAAAGCAACATCTACACCAGATATCACAAACGCAATTTCTCATGCTACTGTAACATTAGCTGGTGACCTTGGCGCATCTGCAATCGTAGCAGTAACAAAATCTGGACGTACATGTGATGAAATCTCTAAATTCCGTCCAATCTGCCCAATCATTGGTGGATGTTTAACAGAGAAAGTATACCGTCAGCTGAACCTTTGCTGGGGCGTAGTTCCTACACTTCTTGATGAGAAAGAAGATCTTGATGAGTTATTTGCAGCAGCAACAACAGCAGCAAAAGCTACAGGAATCGCTAAAGAAGACGACGTTGTTATCATGACTGCAGGAGTTCCTCTTGGAGTATCTGGTACAACAAACCTTGTAAAAGCTGAGATCGTTAAATAATTTAATTGTATAGAAGTTTTTAAAGAGGATAAACCCCCGTCAGAGTGATCTGGCGGGGACTTTTATTTATAAGAAAGAAAAATAAAACCGTGAGCCAAATTCCTGGGCTCACGGTTTATAAGGGTAATAAAAGTGAAGGAAAGTCGGGGATTAACCCATAATTACTTCAACGTTTACGTCAGATCCTGTAACATCAGCAGCAGGGATCATGTTTCCGGCGATCTCTTTGCCGTCAACAATTGTCTTGGCAACACCTTTCTCGACATGAGAAGGGTTCTTTACTGTGATGTGGTATGTAACACCGCGGAACTCACGTTTTGCAGTGAATCCATCCATGTGGGATGGGATACAAGGATCAATTACAAGACCATCGTAATCTGGACGGATTCCAAGGATGTACTGAGAGACATCAAGGAATGTCCATGCTGCTGTACCGGTCAGCCAGCTGTTCTTAGCCTCACCAAAGTTTGGTGCGTCTTTTCCGGCGATCATCTGGCTGTATACATAAGGCTCTGTACGATGGATTTCGCTGATATCTTCGATATAAGCAGGACAGGTTCTGGTATATACCTGCCAAGCACGGTTTCCACGACCGACAACAGTTTCAGCGATGGAGATCCATGGATTGTTGTGGCAGAAGATTCCGGCATTTTCTTTATATCCTGGTGGATAAGAAGAAATTTCACCAAGTTCAACATGGTATCTGTGATATGCAGGCTGAAGAAGAACGATGCCATATTTGGTATCCAGATATTTTTCTACGGACTGCATTGCTTTTAAGCAGTTACCTTCTTTCAGGCCGATCTCAGCGATAACACAGAAGCCCTGTGGCTCAATAAAGATCTTACCTTCTTCACATTCTTTTGATCCGACTTTGTTTTTGTAATGGTCATATGCACGAAGGAACCATTCTCCGTCCCAGCCGGCATCCAAAACAGTAGCTTCCATTTTATGGATGGCTTCTTCAGCTTCTTTGGCTTCTGCATCCAGTCCGCGGTGTTTGCAGATCTCTACATAATCTTTACCGTATTTTACAAACATTCCGGCAATGAAAACAGACTCTGCGTTTGGACCTTCAGAAGGACCAAATGTCTGGAAGGATTCACCAGGTTCTTCAGAGAAGCAGTTTAAGTTCAGACAGTCATTCCAGTCTGCACGTCCGATCTGAGGAAGACCATGTGGTCCGAGGTGTTTTACCGTGTAGTTGAAGGAGCGTCTCAGATGTTCCATGAAGTCAGTTGCTTTGGATGGATCACTGTCATAAGGAGTCATTTCATCGAGAATGCTGTAATCCCCGGTCTCTTTGATGTAAGCAGCGGCACCGGCAATCAGCCATAATGGATCATCGTTGAATCCGCTTCCGATGTCAGCATTACCTTTTTTCGTTAATGGCTGATACTGATGATATGCGGAACCGTCTTCGAACTGTGTTGCGGCAATATCCAAAATACGTTCTCTTGCCCGGTCTGGAATCAGATGTACAAATCCGAGAAGATCCTGACAGGAATCACGGAATCCCATTCCACGGCCGATACCTGATTCAAAATAAGAAGCAGAACGGCTCATGTTAAAGGTTACCATACACTGGTACTGATGCCAGATATTGACCATACGATCCAGTTTCTCTTCTGAGGAAGAGATTGTGAAGTGACCGAGAAGATTGTTCCAGTATGCCTTTAAGTCTGCGAGTGCTGCATCTACTTTCTCAGTAGTATCAAATTTGGCAAGAAGTGCATCAGCAGGAGCACGGTTGATCACACCGTCTTCCGGACGACCGATCCATTTCTCGGCAACAGGATTCTCAACATATCCAAGAACAAAGATGTAAGTTTTCTCTTCTCCAGGAGCAAGGGTTACTTTTAAGTGGTGGGAACCAATCGGT
This sequence comes from Roseburia porci, assembly GCF_009695765.1. Classification (GTDB taxonomy): domain Bacteria; phylum Bacillota; class Clostridia; order Lachnospirales; family Lachnospiraceae; genus Roseburia; species Roseburia porci. Next base: position 128,848 of record NZ_VUNI01000005.1, on the reverse strand, counting down.
GACCATCCGCTTGCAACGGAATTTTTGGATTCGCCATTCGTAACAACAGCAGGAGCGGAGTTCTCACCATAAGCACCAAGGAAAGAATCACGGTCGGTATCAAATCCGGCAACAGGTGCGTTGACTGCATAAACAGCATAGTGATTCCGGCGTTCTCTGTATTCTGTTTTGTGGAACAGCTGGGAACCGTCGGCGTGGATTTCAACTTCACCGGTTGAGAAGTTACGCTGGAAGTTCGTCATATCATCCATTGCATTCCAGAGACAGAACTCTACATAAGAGAAAACAGAGAATTCCTTTGTATCTGTTGTCGTGTTTTTCAGGGTGAGTTTGTTGATCTCACAGGTAGATCCCATTGGTACAAAGTCTGTCAGTTCAGCAGTCAGACCATTTTTGCTGCCTTTAAATACAGAATATCCCATACCATGACGGCATTCATAAGAATCAAGTTCCGTCTTGGTAGGCATCCAGCCCGGATTCCAGACAGTTCCGCCATCTTTGATATAGTAGTAATGTCCGTTGCTGTCCAAAGGAACATTGTTGTAACGGTATCTGGTCAGACGCAGCAATTTTGCGTCTTTATAGAAGCTGTAACCGCCACAGGTGTTGGATACAAGTGAGAAGAAATTCTCACATCCAAGGTAGTTGATCCAAGGAAGTGGAGTCCTTGGAGATGTGATGACGTATTCTTTCTGTGCGTCATCAAAATGTCCAAATTTCATATGATCATTCTCCTATTCTTTATACGTAAACGTTTAAGTAGTTTTCTACAAGATTGAGTATATATGGAAAAACAGAAAAAAGCAATACGTCCATCTTGAAAAATATGCACAAAAAGTGAGCGAAAAACTCGTTAAAATGGATAAAATGATAAATTTGCTTGCGAATTGCTGAGAATTATTGTATAGTAAAAGTGCGAAAACGATTAAGTGAAATTCGTTTCGAAAACAGCAATAAAATTTATTCGAAGCGAGGAAGCGGATATGGTATCTTTAAAAGACATTGCAAATGCATGCGGTGTATCAACGGCAACGGTAAGTAAGGCACTGCATGATCAAAAAGACATCAGCAGTGAGACAAGAACACGCATTAAGAAAACGGCGGCAGAGATGGGATATCTCCCGAATGCAGCAGCCAGAGCACTTAAGACGAACCGGTCTCAGAATATTGGCGTATTGTACGCAGATGAGGCATCTATGGGACTGACACATGAGTATTTTGCGGGGGTACTGAACGGAATCAAAAATGAGGCAGAGGCGCTTGGATATGATATTACCTTTATTAATACGAATCCGGCTGGAAGAAAGATGTCCTATCTGGAGCACTGCAAGTACCGCAATTTTGATGGTGTTGTAATCGTGTGTGCTGATTTTCAGGAACAGAATGTTCAGGAACTTATGAGCAGTGACATTCCGGTTGTGACAATCGATTACGTGCATTTCGCATGTTCGGCGGTATGTTCCAATAATGCAAAATGCATGAATGATCTTCTGGAATATATTATTTCCATGGGGCATCGCAGGATTGCGTACATTCATGGACAGGAGTACTCCAGTGTAACAAGAGACCGTCTGGCCGCTTTTTACCGGACTTTGGAACTGCACAAGATCGAAATACCGGAAGAGTATGTGAGATCGGCACGTTATCTTGAAGCAAGAGATGTGGCAATCCAGACAAGAGCGCTTCTGAATCTTGAGAATCCGCCGTCAGTTATTCTTTTTCCGGATGATACGGCTATGATCGGTGGATTTAATGTAATACGTGAGATGGGACTTCGGATTCCGCAGGATATCTCCATTGCAGGGTATGATGGAACACGCATCTCACAGATGTTAAGACCAAAGCTTACAACCATCAAACAGGACACGGATAAGATCGGAAGGGAAGCCGCACGACGTCTGATCGGAAACATTGAGAATCCAAAGACCGCTTTCGTGGAGAGAGTTGTCGTGGAAGGAATCCTTTTGGAGGGCGAATCCGTAAAACAGATCACAAATTCATAAAGATAATACTTTTCATCCTTTTTTCCCATATAGCAGGTCCCCGAGAGGGGACTTGTTTTTGTTTTATAAGATTAGGGAGTCAAAAGGTATCTTTTTTATTCTGAAGTTGGCAAATTGCACAAAGCAGTGCCTGGTTATGTTCCATTGTCCGAAAATAAGAAAATCTAAGTCTGCCTAATTTTGATTGTCTCAAAATGACGTGTACGTCTTAAACGCCCCGTCCGTGGGGCGTTAAGACTTTTGCTGCCATCCATGGCAGCAAAACACTAGCTACAAGCAGGCAAACTAAGATTTTCTATTTTTCTCCCAGGGCACAAACGCAGTCGCTGCTTTGTGCAATTTGCCAGCTGCTAAGTTAAAAGCCGCCTTTTGACTCCCTAACCTTTATAAGAAAATTATTCAGTAACTCCCGATAAAGCAATCGCAGGAAAGGATTGCTAATTTTGTATTCTGCGATTATAATCAGAAGTAAAGCATTACAAGAGACAGCATAGTAAAACAAGCTGTGGAAAAGAGGATAAAATGAATAATAATAAGGTTCTGAAGCGTGATGAGATTTCAGATGAATACAAATGGAACCTGGAAGATATGTTTGCCAGCGATGCGCTGTGGGAAGAAGAATATGAACAGACAAAAGAACTCTGCAATAAGATTGCTTCCTATCAGGGAAAACTGACAGAAAGTGCAGCAACACTCCTTGCTTATTTCCAAGATACGGATGAGGCGAATTATCATCTGGAACGTATTTATGTGTATGCAAACGAGAGATATCATCAGGATACTGCAGTTTCCAAATATCAGGGATACGCATCCAGGGCGGACAGTCTGATGGTTATGGCAGAAAGTTCCAGTGCATTTGCGGAGCCGGAAATACTTGAGGCTTCGGCAGAAACAATCAATGCCTTTTATAAGGAACAGCCAGAACTTTTGAAATACCAGAGAGCAATCGATGAGATCTTACGTAAGAAAGCACATACGTTATCCAAAGAAGAGGAGAAAATTCTTGCGAATGCAGGAGAGATTGCAGTTGGACCGGAGAATATTTTCTCCATGTTCAATAATGCGGATATCCGTTTTCCGGCGATCAAAGATGCAGAGGGCAATGAACTTCCGGTCAGCCACGGAACATTTATCCAGTTAATGGAGAACAAGGACAGAAATATCCGTAAACAGGCATTTGAATCGATGTATCATACGTATCAGCAGTTTGGCAATACGGTAGCATCCATTTTCACCAGTCATCTGAAGCAGGAACACTTTTTCGCAAAGACAAAGAAGTATGACAGTGTAAGAGCTATGCATCTGGATCAGGGAAATATCCCGGAAGGTGTATACGATAATCTGATCGAGACCGTACATAAACATCTTCCAGCGATGCATCGCTATATGGCAGAGCGCAAAAAGCTTCTGGGTGTGGAAGAACTTCATATGTATGACCTTTATACACCGTTAATTGATGATTACGATAAGAAATACACATATGAGGAAGCAAAAGAGACCGTATTAAAAGGACTTGCACCGATGGGAGAGGAATATCTTTCGATTCTGAAGGAGGGACTTTCCGGAGGTTGGATCGATGTTTATGAGAATGAGAATAAAAGAAGCGGTGCATATTCCTGGGGAGCCTATGGAACACATCCTTATGTACTGCTGAACCATAAGGATAATCTGAACAGCGTATTTACTCTGGCACATGAGATGGGGCATGCAATCCATACCTATTATTCCAATAAGACCCAGCCGATCACATATTCCGGATATCTGATCTTTGTTGCCGAGGTTGCTTCAACATGTAACGAAGCGCTGCTTATGCAGTATCTGATGAAGAATGCTGCAGATGAAAAGGAACGGCGTTATCTGATCAACCACCAGCTTGAGGAATTCCGTACGACATTGTTCCGTCAGACTATGTTTGCAGAATTTGAGCAGATTGTTCATAAGAAGATCGCAGATGGAGAGGCTCTGACACAGGAAGCACTGAATAAGATTTATCATGATCTGAATGTATTATATTATGGACCGGATGTGGTTGTGGATGAAGAAATCGACTATGAATGGATGCGTATTCCACATTTTTACACATCATTTTATGTGTATCAGTATGCAACCGGTTATTCGGCAGCAACTGCATTTTCCAAACTGATTCTTGAGGGAGGACAGCCTGCGGTTGACCGTTATGTTACAAACTTCCTTTGCGGCGGATGCTCGAAAGATCCGATTGAGCTTCTGAAAAATGCAGGGGTTGATATGAGCACACCGGAACCGGTTGATGCAGCACTTCAGGTTTTTGAGGAGTATCTTGCAATGTTTACTGCAAAATAAAAGAATTGTAGTACAAAGGAGGAAAAGTTATGAATCTTGAGAAAAAGCAGTTGATCGATAAGAACAGGGCAGCTTTTTTTGCCGGGTTACTGATTGAATGCAGCCTTATAATCACAGCAATTGTTTCTCTGGTAACAGGAAGAAATGGCACAGCAGCGGTGGTAAGACTGATTGTTGGCATCGCGGCGATTGTCGTAAACGGTGCGGCGATCGGAAAGTTAAAAGATTCTGTGATCTATCGACATGTGTGCAGTTCATCGATGATCCTTGTATTTCTGACAGCATTGTTCACTGCGGAAGTATCCTATATGTATGCATATGTATTTCCAATTGCAATTCTGGTTATGATTTATGCAGACGCGAAACTGTCTATTGCAGGCGCACTGGTCGCATCTATTGCAACGATCGTGTATGAAATCGTTTCACTGAACAGACAATTTGTTGATATAGAAGAACTGGTTTTTGAGACCAGTATGGTACTGATTGCCTGTGTGCTGGCTATGATCATTACAGTTATGTTAAAGACACATGGAAAAGAGAATATGGAAGCTGTCGAAGAACAGGCACAAAAACAGACAAAGACAGCGGAAAAGATTGTTGACCTTGCTGAGCAGCTGAATCAGAAATTTGAGAGCGCAAAAGGGGTTTCGGAACGCTTAAATGATACGATGAAAACCAGTCATGATGCGGTTTCCGAGATTGCCGAAAGCACACATATGAATGCAGATGCAATCAATCAGCAGACCAGCCAGACATCAGGAATTCAGGAGAGCATTGAGAGCGTGGGACAGGAAGCACGCAATATGGGTGAGATTTCCGAACGCACAAATTCCAATGTCGCCAGTGGTGTGGACATGATCGAACAACTCAAGAATCAGGCTGCCCAAGTTGCACAGATCAACAAAGAGACCGGAGTCACAACACAGCAGTTAAATGACAGTATCAAAGATGTGGAAGCTATTACAGATACGATTCTTGGAATATCGGATCAGACAAACCTTCTTGCACTCAATGCTTCGATTGAGGCTGCAAGAGCAGGAGAAGCCGGCAAGGGATTTGCAGTTGTTGCAGACGAGATCCGAAAACTTTCGGAAGATACCAGAAAGGCAACAGAAGAGATCAGCCAGATTATTGAGAAGCTGATCAAAGATGCAGATAATGCAGCCCAGAGTATGACAAAATCATCGGAATATGCAGAAAAGCAGAATGAGCTGATCAGTGAAACCGGAGCCAAATTAAGTGATATTAAGAATGATACGGATGCCCTTTATAAAGGAGTACATGAGGTAAATGCTTCGGTTGACAGCATTATTTCTGCCAACAGCATTATTATGGACAGTATCACGAATCTTTCTGCAACTGGAGAAGAGGTCGCAGCATCTACCGATACCGCATTGTCTATCAGTGATTCTGCAGTCAGCGCATTGAAAGATATGAACTATCTGCTTTATGAGATTCATGAGATCTCAGATAAAATGGAAAATATAGCAGATAATAAATAGTTGGAAAGGACACAAAATGGAACGAATTAAAAGCTTTACAATCGATCATGATGTTCTTGTACCGGGATTTTATATTTCCAGACAGGATCAGGATGTGATCACTTATGATCTTAGAACAAGAAAACCAAACGCAGGAGATTACATGAGCAATGCGGATATGCATTCGGTGGAGCATATGTTTGCAACCTATATCCGCAATTCAGAAATTGCTGACCATGTTGTATATTTTGGACCAATGGGATGCCAGACTGGATTTTACCTGCTTGTCAGAGAGGAAGCGCCTGCAAAAGTATTTGAGATCACCAAGAAAGTCTTAAAACAGATCATTGCACATGAAGGACCGGTATTTGGGGCATCAGCAGTGGAATGCGGACATTATGAGAACCTGGATCTTGCGATTGCACAGGAAGAATGCAAAACGTATCTTGCAGTACTTGAAGCACAGACGAACACAGAGTTTATTTACCCTACCAAATAAAAAGACAAAAAGAAGTGAGGAATAAGAAATGAAAATTGGTATTATCGGCGCAATGCAGATGGAAATCGATAATTTGAAAGAATCCCTGGAAAACAGCAAAACAGAGAACGTAAGCGGTGTTGAATTTGTAAGCGGCACTGTTGCGGGAGTAGAGGTTGTTGCAGCAGTCTGCGGAATTGGAAAGGTTTTTGCAGCAATCTGTACAGAAGCAATGATCTTGAAATACAATGTAGATATGATCGTTAACATCGGTGTTGCCGGAACACTCTGCAAAGAACTTGGAGTTATGGATGTTGCAGTTGCAGATAAAGTCGTACAGCATGATATGAATACATCTGCTCTGGGCGATCCGGTTGGACTTTTATCCGGAATTAATCAGATTTTCCTTCCTTGCAATGAGAGCATGATGGAGCTCCTGGAAAAATGTCTTGCAGACAAGGGCATGAAATACAAGGTTGGAACGATTGCAACCGGAGATATGTTCATGCATAAAGCGGAACAGAAAGCAAAGCTTCACGAAAGATTTGAGGCAATCGCAGCTGAGATGGAAGGTGGAAGTATCGGACATGTATGTTATGTAAACAAAGTTCCGTTTGCAATTCTTCGTACCATTTCAGATGGGGAAGGCGGAGCGATGGATTATGCGACATTTGCGGAGAAAGCTGCAGAGCTTGGTATCGAAGTAATCGTAGAATTCATCAAACGATCCGGAGAACTTAATTTGTAAGAAGTGCACAAAAAGTGGCATGAACTTTTGTGAAGTTTGTGCACGCTTTTTGCATTACGCATGCTATTATAATACCTGTAAAAACCCCCCAATACATTATATAATTTTTGCTACCCCCATAGCAAAAATACCTTCTCCGAAAAGACAGCAGATCGAAAGGCTGTCTTTTTTTTGTGATCATGTATCTGATGATCGACCGGTCATCTTACGGAATTTCATTGATCAAGGTGTTTGGTTACCGGGGCAGTGAAATCCGGAAACTTTATCTGAACGGAAACTTCCATATGGGTGTCATCGGAGAAGCAATCATCGGATTATATTTTATGATCAATCAGCTTCTGGTTCTCAGGCTGAACAAGATCGTTCCATCCGAGTTTCTGAAGAACAGAGAATAAAAAGAGGATTATTCCAAAAGTGAACAACATGCGTCCGCTGATTTCCGTTTTGCAGTGCGAAAACACCAGTAAATAGACAAAAAACGAGATTGTTTGCCCACTTTTTCTGTGATACACTGTACTCAGAGAAAAAGGAAAGGATTTTGCATAAGAGATGGATTGGACAATCAGTTTTGCTATGGCAATTTTTCTGACTTCGATCACTGGGGCGGCATTGTTCGTGATATGGTATGTGATAGGTAAAATCCTCGAAAAAACGGGTTTTATTCATGCCATGTATGAACTGTTTAAGACCGTACTGGCTTTTTGGTTCTTCCCGTTAGTATTTCTTGTGCTGGCGGTGGAAAACGAGTTACAATGGGGCGGAATTTTGTTTCGGTATACACCGGTCATCAAAAGAAACTGCACGGTTTTTCTTTTGATCTGGCTGACCGGAATGGTTTATTTTTTGTTTGATTATATCCGAAAGAACCGGATCCTTAACAAACATTGTCATGAACTGATTCCAGTGGATGGAAGAGAATGGGATATGTTTGTTGAAATATGTGAAGACATGCATATCAGATCCGGAAAGCTGGATCTGGTTGTGGACTATAAGGCGAAGACACCATATTTGTGTGGACTCCGCAAACAGTATGTTGTGCTGCCTGTGAGGGAGTATACCAAGCAGCAGCTTCGGGTAATTTATGTCCATGAGCTGACACATTATAAACAGAACAGTCAGTTGTGGCGGCACATTACAGCCATCGGGAAAGCGGTTTATTTTTTCAATCCATTTATTTTCCTGCTGCAGAGGCAGCTGGAGTTCTGGGGAGAGTATATCTGTGATTATGAAGCGATTCCCCGGGTAGAAAGTATGAAGGTTTATTTTGGAGAGATCATGAATACGATTACCGGGCAAATAAATGATCGGGAACTGCTTCATACGCAGCTTGTAAGAAGTAAACCACAGCTTTTGAAGCGCATCGAAATGATGAACAAAACATATCAGATCGATCAGCACAGATATCGTATGCTTCCGGTAATTGTGATTGGAATTATGCTGGTTATCAGCACGCTTTTTATCCATATGCAGACACACTGGATGGGTGAACGGTATGTGGATTATTATTTTCAGACAGCGGAGATGGAGGAAGAATGCGGGGCAGCAGAGGAAGAGCTGCCGGATGAAAGCTGGACCGTCTATGAGAAACAATAAGGGCTGGCTGGTTCTGTAATGGGACATTCAATCCTGTGCATATACATAGTGGAAAGAAAACCTGGGGTCGGATATGTCTCAGAATTCAGAAAACAGCCGTAATAAAAAGGAGAAAAGGGCATCACGCAGTTGTGTCATATTGGGCACAGCAGCTGTGGCCCTTTTTGCGTTTGTCGTTTATATTGCGTCGATCGGCGGAGAAACGATAAATACGGGAGCCTGGTTAAAAAACAGCAGTTATGGAGATCGTGAGCTTCCCATCTACTGTGTAGATACAAAAGAAAAGAAGATCGCTTTGTCATTTGATGCCGCCTGGGGAGCGGAAGATTTTGACTCCATCATGGATACGCTGGAAAAACACAATGTGAAAGTCACTTTTTTTATGACCGGAGGCTGGGTGGAAACTTATCCCGACTGTGTAAAGAAACTTGTGGAAAAAGGGCATGATCTTGGCAATCACAGTGAACATCATTATGATATGACCACCATTTCCAGGGAAGAGATGAAAACGGAGCTTATGACGGTACATGATAAGGTAAAAGAACTTACCGGATATGAAATGTTTTTGTTTCGTCCTCCATATGGAGCTTATGATAACCATGTAGTCAAACTTGCCTATGACTGTAATTATTATCCGATTCAGTGGTCCGTGGACTCCCTTGATTGGAAGGATTATGGAGTACAGTCCATAATTGATACCGTCTGCAATCATAAAGCACTTGGACCGGGAGCAATCATCCTGTGTCATAATGGAGCGAAATATACAGCAGAAGCACTGGATACGCTGCTGACCAATCTTGAACAGCAGGGATATGAGATCGTGCCGATCTCCAAACTGATCATTCGGGACAATTATCATATGGATGTTACCGGAAAACAGATATCAGATCAGAAACAGAAAGGAAAAGCAGCGCAGGGCACAGAGCAGACACAAGAACCATCTGAATAATGGGAGAAAAGTACTTGTGCAGATTACCCATGCAAAAAGTGAAAAATAGAAAGCAGAAAAAATGAAAAAACAGACAGGAAAGAACCTGCCATATCAGAAAGTATAGAATTTTGCACAAAAATAATAAAGAAACAGAAATGAGAACAAGCGGTTGCATGATGGAGCATATGTGCAAAATCCCATATTGAATTCCATTTATATTAGGAATATTCAATAAAAAGGCCGGAAAAAAATTAGAACACATGCCAATTGAAACCATAAATTCTTCCATATAAACTGTATTTACAACGGTGCAACCGATTGCGCAATGCTGGATCGGAATTCACAGGGGATTTCGAAATATTGGATTGCATAAGGGAGGAAAAATGGTAAGGATTAAATGGATGAAAGGGGCAGCCTGCCTTGGACTTACTGCGGCGCTGCTTGCAGGACAGCTTGTTACAGCAGTGCCGGGGGTGGTTACAGCACAGGCGGCAGAACAAAGGAGCGAATTTTTCACGGATGGTGATCTTGGGGATGACGCAGGAGATGATCTGTGGTCGGGAAACTGGAGCTTTGCGGATGGAGACAATACATGGAGTGTTGTCGGTGATGGTGGAATTGCATACAGTTCCTATGCGGCAAACAATACCAAAAGCGGACTTGGTATTTATTTTAACACAGAGGGCACCGTCAGCATGTATCAGACGATTGCGGATTTACCGGCAGGAAGTTATACGATTACCGGATATGCAAAAGAAAGTAATATCGGAAATACCGAATTAGCAGTATACACAGGTGCCTATGATCAGATGCTGGACGAAAAGGCAACTGTAAATGGACAGTTTCAGAAGTTTTCTTTTACATTTACCGTGGATCAGGATATGACGGATTATAAAGTGGGATTTCAGATTACTTCTGCACAGGGAGCATGGGTATGTCTGGACAGTTTGTCACTGACAGAGCGTGCATCCGATGAAGAGGAACGTGCGGAAGCGCTTGCAGAACTGGACAGTGCCGTTACAGCATGCAGTAATCTGCGGGAATCCTATTATCGTGCATCCAGCTGGTCTGCATTACAGAATGCACTGACAGCAGCAGAAACGATAAAAGAGAAGGAGGATGCAGCAACAGAAGAAATAAGAGATGCGGCAGACGCAGTAAAAACTGCCAGAAACCAGTTAAAACAGGCAAGTCTTCATGTGGAAAAGATTGAGAATCTGAGTTCAGATTTTATCAAAGGTGTCGATCTTTCTTCGTATGTCAGTGTAACAGACAGTGGAGCTGTGTTTAAAGACTGGGATGGAAATGTGATTGGGGATGAAGCATTTTTCAACCTGATCAAAGAGGCAGGAGTCAATTATGTGCGCGTGCGCGTATGGAACAATCCGTATGATTCCGATGGAAATGGTTACGGTGGCGGAAACAGTGACCTGGATAAGGCAAAGAAGATCGGAAAGCTGGCAAGCGATGCCGGAATGAAGGTTCTGATCGATTTTCATTATTCAGATTTCTGGGCAGACCCGGACAGACAGACTGCTCCAAAGGAATGGACAGACTTAAGCGTTTCAGAAAAGGCGGACGCTGTCTATGAATATACAAAAGACAGTCTTCAGGAACTGGTGGATGCTGGTGTTGATGTTGGAATGGTGCAGATCGGAAATGAGACAAATCATGGAATTGCCGGAGTGATGGAGAGTTCCGAAGGTGGCTGGACAGACATTTGTACGATTTTTTCAGCAGGAAGTCGGGCTGTGCGCAAGATATCAGAGGATATTCTGGTAGCTGTTCATTTTACGGATCCACAGACTCCGGGGAATTATGAGAAGATTTCTGCAACACTCAATGAGAATCATGTGGATTATGATGTATTTGCATCTTCGTATTATCCGAGCATGCATGGTTCTATGGAAAATCTGACCAATGTTTTAAAACAGGTAGCAGATACTTATGGGAAAAAAGTTATGGTAGCGGAAACCTCCTGGGCATGGACAAAGGAGGACGGAGACGGCTATGGAAACAGCTTTGATGCTTCGAAAAATTATGACTATTCCATTTCTGAACAGGGTCAGGCAAATATTTTAAGAGATGTGATGCAGGCAGTTGCCAATGTTGAAGATGCCGGAATCGGAATGTTTTACTGGGAACCGGCATGGATACCGGCTTCTTATGCATATCAGGCAGACGGATCGTTAAACAGCAGCATTTATTCTGAAAATCTTGAAAAATGGAAAGAGTGTGGCTGCGGATGGGCATCTGAGTATGCAAAGATCTACGATAAAGACCATGTGGATCAAACTGGTGGAAGTGTAATTGATAATCAGGCATTATTTGATTTTGAAGGAAATCCTTTGGAATCATTAAATGTTTTTAAATATGTAAATACTGGATGTGAAGCCTCTTATAAGGTTCTGGATGTAGTAAAAACGATCAGTGTGAATGCATCTTCCGTAGAGGAAGCAAAATCACTTATGCCGGGGACCATAGAGGGAACTTACAATGATGGAAGTACAGAGCAGTTTGCCGTCACGTGGGATGAAGATGCGTTGAATGCGATTTCCGGGTTTAATGTATATCAGATTCCGGGAACGATTACCTATCAGGATGAGTATGGTGTTACAAAGACAATGACTACATCCTGCACGCTTGCAGTGCTTCCGGATTCGCTGCTTCAGAACGGGGATTTTGAAGAGGGGGAAGAACACTGGACTGTAACGGACAACGGAAGTGCAGGAAAACTGGAGCTGAAATGGAATGATACGCCTTTACGTGGAGAAGGGGCAATGCACTTCTGGTCTTCGGAAGCGCTTGATTTTTCGATTGAGCAGACAGTGACAGTATCGCAGAATGCATCTTATGCTGCCAGCATGCAGATCCAGGGTGGTTCGGGAAGTGATTCAGACCATATTTATATTGAAGTTACGAATCTGACAACCGGTGAAACGGCAGCCCAGAATACTGCATTAGCTGGTTATACCAACTGGCAGAATCCAAATACGGCTTCGGTGAAAGCGTACACCGGAAATAAACTTCGGGTGAAGGTGGTGATCCAGGCGGCAGCCTCAGCATGGGGAAGTGTGGACGATGTATTTTTGTACAAGACCGGGAATCTTGCAACACCGGATCGGAAGCCAGACGATGGCGACAGCAAAACAGATGGCGATAGCAAAACAGATGGTGGAAGCAAAGCAGATGACAGTAAAAAAGAGGACAGCAAAGGCGATGAAAGTAAAGTAGACGAAAGTAAAAAGGGCAGCGACGAAACCAAATTGTCAGAGAGTGGCATAGCAGAAAAGACAGCAGACATCGAAGAGACAGGCAGTGCAAAAACAGAAGTAAAAACTTTGGCGTCCAATGGAGTTGTGCTAAAAGACAGCAGCGGAATACTTTCCACGAAAACGGTGCTTACAGCACAAAAAATAACAGACTCAAAAATGATAAAAAAGGTTGAAGAGGAAGTGAAGAAACTTCTTTCCGGAGTAAAGGAGGTAGTACTGTATGAACTGAATCTGAATGATGGAACGACAGAACTGCATCAGCTCGATGGAAAAGTAGAGGTAAGTCTGGATCTGCCATTTACGTTAGGCGAGAACGAAATTGTGAAAGTATACCGTGTGGACAATGATCAGCTGATCGAGTGTCCTTCACAGATTGAAAATGGTAAGCTGGTATTTACGACAGATCATTTCAGTACTTATGCATTTGTCCGGGCCGAGGTATCTCAGAATGTACAGACCGGAGTTGACAGCGGAGATCATACGGAAGCGTCTGGCTGGTTACTGTTAAGTATGCTGGGACTTACGATCGTATGTGCATCTTTGAGAAGAAAAAGAATATTAAAATGACATTTCGGATTGCTACCATTCATCGGACATGATATACTATATGTAAAGCAGTTACAGGGTGAATAATTTTCAGAAATTCGGAAATCATAGTTTGGGAGAGGGTAGCATGACAGATTCAGGATTTTTAATTTGGTTTTTCATTTTCATTTTAATCGTCATTATTATTACGGTCATTGTGGTTGCAGCATCTGTATCCGGAGCGGTATCCGCAATCGTTCAGAAGAAGGATGAAGACGAGGAATCATAAGGCCAATTGATATGGCAAAGGATACCGGAAGCAGTATTTCTGCTTCCGGTATCCTTTTTTCGTTATAGGATCAGGGGGTCAAAAGGCGGCTTTTAATGTTTTAATTAGCAAATTGCGAAACTTCGCAACATCGTCAAGCATGTGGTGCAGGTACAGGTAATTCGCAGGTGCTTCAGAGCGGCCGGTACTTAGCGACCGTACCCTGGTCGCTTATGTACCGTTGCCAGCGATGAGCAGCGAGAGTGTGCCTGCGAGTTACCTGTACCTGCATCACATGAAGAGAGGAAAGGTATTCTTAAATAATTATAAACTTTAGAGAATTTTCATTGCATTTAAAGGGCGCACGCGTATAATGAACACATAACTGACCGGCTGGTCAGTCAGAAAATGGGAGGAAAAAGAGATGATTTCAAAGTACAGTGTAAAAAAGCCGTATACCGTGCTTGTGGGCGTGATCTTAGTTATTGTTCTGGGAATTGTATCACTTTCCAAAATGACGACGGATCTTCTGCCGAATATGAGTTTTCCATATGCGCTCATTATTACGACAGATGTCGGTGCAAGTCCGGAGAAGGTAGAGTCAGAGGTAACTGCTCCGATCGAGTCGTCGATGGCAACCACATCCAATATCAAGAATATTACTTCAACGTCGTATAACAGTTATTCGATCGTTGTTCTTGAGTATGAACAGAATGCCAACATGGATTCGATTATGATTGAGATCCAGCAGACAATCGATCAGTTAAAAGGAAACTGGTCAGACAGCATTGGAACGCCTATGATTATGCAGATCGATCCGGATATGATGCCGGTACTTACGGCTGCGGTAGACGTGGACGGAATGAGTGCATCGGAAATATCGGATTATGTGGCGAATGAGTTATCCCCACAGTTGGAAAGTATCGAAGGAGTTGCTTCCGTTTCAACAACCGGTGCAATCGAGGAAAACATCAAGGTTACACTCAATCAGGAGAAGATTGATGCCCTGAATCAGAAGATACAGGATGCGATTAATGCACAGTTTACAGAAGCGCAGGCGCAGATTGATGATGGAAAGGCACAGATCGAGAGTGGAAAAGCCGCAATTCAAAGCGGAGCCGATCAGATTACAGATGCTGCCGGACAGATCACTGATCAGAAAAATACACTGTATCAGACCAAATCAGATCTTACTTCAAAGCTGGAGGAACTCAATTCCCAAAAAGACATGTTAGAGCAGGTGTATGACGGAATTAATGAGTTTACGCAATCAGATTCATATACACAGCTGGCAGTGATGGACCAGGGAATCCAGACGATTGAAAAATCACTTGCAGAGGCTGCGCAGCTTCAGAATACAGAGCTTATGCAGCAGCTTCAGACACAGATCGACAGTTATAAAGAACAACTGAATGCAGCAAATACAGAGATTGCAAAGCAGTTTTCCGGGCTTCAGGCAATGGGGATTACGGTAAATAATTATACAGATCTGAATGCAGCAAAGGGGCAGGTAGCCAATATGCTGACACAGATGAAGACCGGTATTGCAACACTTCAGGCAGCGTTAGATCAGGTGGAGTCCGGTCAGGTTGCACTGGAAGATGCCATGGATACGTTGAATTATAATGCTGTACTTGGAGCATTACAGTCAAGCAGCGCATCCGCAGATCTTGCAACAGCGGCAGCGTCTTTGGATGATGCGCAAAAAACACTGGATTCCAACAAAGACAGTGCACTGGATGCAGCAGATTTAAATAGCGTGCTTACGGTCGACACACTTTCCGGAATACTGACTGCACAGAATTTTGATATGCCGGCAGGATACGCACAGGATGGTGATACCAGTTATCTGGTCCGTGTTGGAGAGGCTGTTACCTCCGTTGATGATCTTGAGAATCTGGTGCTGATGGATATGCATATGGATGGTATTGATCCGATTCATCTTTCTGATGTGGCAGATGTGGAGATTGCGGATAATTCGGATGAATCTTACGCGGTGATCAATGGTAATCCGGGAATTATGTTATCCATGGAAAAACAGACGGGATATTCCACAGGAGATGTAACAGACCGAATTCTGGATAAGTTTGATTCACTGGAATCATCCAACACAGATCTGCATTTTTCCGTGCTGATGAATCAGGGAATCTATATTGATATGATCGTAAAAAATGTTATGGAGAATATGATCTTTGGTGCGTTGCTTGCGGTCGTTGTACTTTTACTTTTCCTGAAAGACATCAAACCGACACTTGTAATTGCATGTTCCATCCCGCTTTCCGTTATTTTTGCAGTCGTGCTTATGTATTTTACAGGCATTACTTTGAATATCATATCCATGTCGGGCCTTGCGCTTGGAATCGGTATGCTTGTGGATAACTCGATCGTTGTAATCGAGAATATCTACCGGTTAAGAGGAGAGGGCATGTCAATCCGGCAGGCAGCGGTACAGGGAGCTGGACAGGTAACCGGAGCAATTATTGCATCCACACTTACAACAGTCAGTGTATATGCACCGATCGTGTTTACCGAAGGAATTACGAGACAGTTGTTTGTGGATATCGCACTTACGATTCTGTTTACTCTTACGGCAAGTCTGATCGTTGCACTGACCTTTGTTCCGGCGATGGGGTCTGTACTTCTGAAGAAGACAAAAGAGATCAAACATCCGCTTTTTGACCGGATCCGTGATGGATATGGAAGATTTCTGGCGTTGTGTCTGAGATTTAAACCGGTTGTATTCATTGTTGCAATCGGACTTCTGGCAGTCAGCGCAGCAGCGTCTGTTTCCAAAGGCTTTACATTTATGGACATGAATATGGACTCAGATCAGATGTCGGTAACCATCAAAGCAAAGGATGATGAAAAACTGACATTTGATGAGCTGACAAAAGCATCCGATGATGTGATAAGCCGCATTTCTGACATTGACGGTATCGAGACGATTGGTGCAATGGCTGGAGGAAACAGTACAATGAGCATGATGGGAGGAAACACCGACAGTGTTACGATGTACATCATTCTGGATGAAGATTCGGATGTGACCGGAGAAGAGGTTGCACAGGAGATTACAGACCGTACCAGCGATATGGATGTAGATGTGGACGCAGAGGCATCGGCAATGGATATGTCTTCCTATTTTGCAAGTGGTCTGTCGGTACAGATCAAGGGTGATGATATCGATAAGCTGCAGGAGCTTGCCACACAGGTAGCTGATGTTGTAAAGAATACAGAGGGAACGACAGATGTTGATGACGGACTGGACGATGTTACACCACAGTTTACGATTACCGTCGATAAGGAAAAGGCTGCCGAATATGGATATACGGTGGCACAGGTATATCAGCTTGTATACGGGGAGATGGCGGACAGCAAATCTGCAACAACGATCTCTACAGATCTGAAGGATTATGAAGTTTATGTACAGACAGAAGATCAGGCAGACACAACACTCGATGATATTAAAAATCTGAGTTTTACGTATACAGATCAGCAGGGCAATGATACAGAAGTTGCATTAAGTGATATCTGCAGCTTTGAGGATAACACGACACTCAGCACGATCACCCGTGATGCGCAGACACGCTATATTACCGTATCCGCAGGGGTTGACGATGATCATAATGTTACGCTTGTCAGCAATGCAATCAAAGACGGATTAAAGAGTATTGATGTGCCGGATGGTTATTCTATTGAAATGACCGGAGAAGATGAGACCATTCATGATGCAATGAGTCAGCTGATCCTTATGCTGGTGCTTGCGGTCATCTTTATTTACCTGATCATGGTTGCGCAGTTCCAGTCCTTTACGTCACCGTTTATTATTATGTTTACGATTCCGCTTGCATTTACTGGAGGATTTTTCGCCCTGTTCTTCACAGGACATGAGATCGGTGTGGTATCGATGCTTGGATTTATCATGCTGGCGGGTCTGATCGTAAATAATGGTATCGTCTTGATCGACTATATCAATCAGGCGAGAAGAGAAGGTGTATCCAAGAAAGAAGCAATTGTGGATGCCGGAAAAACACGTCTGCGCCCGATCCTTATGACGGCGATGACGACGATTATTTCCATGATGACGATGGCAATGGGAATCGGATCCGGATCAGAAATGATGCAGCCGATGGCAATTACGATGATCGGAGGTATGGTGTACGGAACACTTCTGACGCTGGTAGTTGTCCCATGTATTTATGATGCATTCCATAAAGAAAAGAGTATGGTGGAGGAAGAATTATAATGGCAGGAGAAAGTTTTAACATCCGGTCATTTGCAGAGCCACCGGAGAAAGTCGGACGGATGTTTCAGGCTGTGATCGAACTGATACAGGATAATGCTGATCTTAGTACAATTAAGGTTTCAGATATTACAACAAGGGCCGGAATCGGAAAAGGTACGGCATACGAGTATTTTTCTTCAAAAGAGGAACTTCTGACACTTGCACTTTTGTATGAGTATAAGACCAGACTTTCGGATCTGGAAGAGGAATTACAGAAACAGGATGGATTCCGTAAGAAGATATTCTGCCTTCTGGACTGGCTGGATGAGAATTCCGGATATAATTTTTCATTCCGTCATATGTTACAGATCAGTTCCGGGAATGCGGATTTCTGTGAGACGGTGCAGCAGAGCATTCCGGAAGAAATTATGAAAAAGATGGAAGAGTACCTGCTTGAAAACGGGAATACCCTGATGGAACTCGGCTATAAAGAGGGGCTTTATACGGAACGTGATCCGGTAAAAAGGCGTCTTGCGATGGCTGGTCTGATCGCACAGTTTTTGTTTACGGTATCTCCGGAGGCTGGTCGTTTTCAGATGAAAATGGATCAAAAGGCAGCAAAGGAATTCGTATATGATGGAATGCTGAAAGCGCTGAATAAGGCTTGACAAAATGAGCGGTTACTCGTATGATGAAAAAGATATGAAAAGGTAGTGAGAAAGAGGAGTACACAAAGGATTCCTATCAGAGAGGAATACCCGAGCTTCAGAGAAGCCGGCTGTAAGGTATTTTTGGGACGAGATTGTGGAAGGTAGCTTTTGAACCGGGCTTTTGAACGTCAGATGAACTGGTCAGTAAACAGCCACGCTTCGTCCCCGTTAACGGACAAGAGGTGTTCGGGAGATTTCCCTGACATGAACAAAGGTGGTACCGCGTTAATTCGCCCTTTATGTTTTCGGACATAAAGGGCTTTTTGTTTTATGAGAAAGGAAGAAAAATGAGCAAAGAATTATCAAAAACTTATGATCCGAAAGATATTGAAGATCGTCTTTACAAAAAGTGGGAAGACAATGGCTATTTTCACGCAGAAGTAGACCGCAGTAAAAAACCGTTTACGATTGTGATGCCGCCACCAAATATTACAGGTCAGCTTCACATGGGACATGCACTGGATAATACCATGCAGGATATTCTGATTCGTTATAAGAGAATGCAGGGATACAATGCTTTATGGCAGCCTGGTACCGACCACGCATCCATTGCGACAGAGGTAAAAGTAATCCAGTCCCTCAAGAAACAGGGAATAGACAAACATGATCTTGGCCGTGATGGGTTCCTGGATAAATGCTGGGAGTGGAGAGAAGAATACGGCGGACGTATCATCAAACAGTTAAAGAAGATGGGATCTTCTGCTGACTGGCAGAGAGAACGCTTTACCATGGATGAAGGCTGTTCAAAGGCTGTCCAGCAGGTATTTATCAAATTATACGAAAAAGGATGGATATACAAAGGCTCCCGTATTGTAAACTGGTGTCCGGTCTGCAAAACTTCTATATCTGATGCAGAAGTAATCCATGAGGAACAGGATGGATTTTTCTGGCATATTAATTATCCGGTTGTTGGAGAAGAAGGAAGATTTGTCGAAATTGCAACAACACGTCCGGAAACACTTTTCGGAGATACCGCAGTTGCTGTGAACCCGGATGATGAGAGATATCAGGACATCATCGGAAAAACATTAAAGCTTCCGATGACAGATCGTGAGATCCCGGTTATTGCGGATTCTTACGTAGATAAAGAATTCGGTACAGGATGTGTAAAGATCACACCGGCGCATGACCCGAACGACTTTGAGGTCGGAAAACGTCACAATCTGGAAGAAATCACGGTTATCAACGATGATGCCACAATGAATCATTATGCTGGAAAATATGAGGGCATGGACCGCTACGAATGCCGTAAACAGTTAGTAGCAGATCTGGATGCACAGGGACTGCTCGTAAAAGTGGTACCACATTCTCATAACGTTGGTACACACGACCGTTGTGGAACAACAGTTGAGCCAATGGTAAAACAGCAGTGGTTCGTTAAGATGGATGAGATGATCAAACCGGCAGTAGAAGCTGTAAAGAATGGGGAGATTGAACTCCTTCCAAAACGTATGGACAAGACTTATTTCAACTGGACAGATAACATCCGAGACTGGTGTATCAGCCGTCAGCTCTGGTGGGGACACCGTATTCCGGCATATTATTGTGATGAATGCGGAGAGATGGTAGTTGCTCTTGAAAAACCGGATGTATGTCCAAAATGTGGATGCAAACATATGACACAGGATCCGGATACACTGGATACCTGGTTCTCATCTGCACTCTGGCCATTTTCAACACTTGGCTGGCCGGACAAGACAGAAGATCTGGATTATTTCTATCCAAATGATGTTCTGGTAACCGGATATGATATTATTTTCTTCTGGGTAATCCGTATGATCTTCTCAGGATATGAGCAGATGGGCAAAGCGCCGTTCCATACTGTATTATTCCACGGACTTGTTCGTGATTCACAGGGACGTAAGATGAGTAAATCCCTTGGAAATGGTATTGATCCGTTAGAGGTTATTGACAAGTATGGCGCAGATGCACTTCGTCTGACTCTGATCACAGGAAATGCACCGGGAAATGATATGCGTTTCTACTGGGAGCGTGTCGAAGCATCCAGAAACTTCGCAAATAAAGTATGGAATGCTTCCCGTTTTATCATGATGAATCTGGATGGAATGGAAGTAACCGAGCCATCACTGGATGAACTCAGACCAGCAGATAAATGGATTCTTTCCAAAGTGAATACACTTGCAAAAGATGCAACTGAGAATATGGATAAATTTGAACTTGGTATTGCAGTTCAGAAAGTTTATGACTTTATCTGGGATGAGTTCTGTGACTGGTATATTGAGATCGCAAAAGTCCGTACCTATAAGAAAGAAGAAAATCCGGAATCTGCAAATGCCGCACTTTGGACATTAAAGACCGTTCTGACAGAGGCATTAAAACTGTTACATCCATATATGCCGTTTATTACCGAGGAGATTTTCTGCACACTTCAGAGTGAAGAAGAGACAATCATGCTTTCAAAGTGGCCGGAATACAAAGAAGAGTGGAACTTCCCGGAGGATGAGGCTGTAATTGAGCATTGTAAGGATCTTGTAAAAGGCATCCGTAATGTCCGTACCGAGATGGATGTTCCACCATCAAGAAAAGCGAAACTTTTCATTACATCTGAGGATGCACAGGTTCGCAAGATTTTTGATGAGAACAAAGAAGTATATGTAAATCTTGCATCTGCAAGTGAGATCACGGTTCAGGCAGATAAGAGCGGAATCGGTGAGGACGCTGTTTCGGTTGTGATTCCAGGCGCAGTACTGTACCTGCCATTAGAAGATCTGGTTGATTTTGAAAAAGAAAAAGAACGTCTGAACAAAGAAAAAGACAAACTTACAAAGGAGCTTGCACGCTCCAGAGGAATGCTCTCAAATGAGAAGTTCCTCAATAATGCAAAACCGGAAAAAGTGCAGGAAGAAAAAGACAAACTTGCAAAATATGAGCAAATGATGGCTCAGGTGGAAGAACGTCTTGCACAAATGAAATAACGAGAAAACTTACCTGCAAAAAGGGGACAGAGAAGGCAGCTGAAAAAGACAGCTGCCTTTTCTGTATTTTGGAATTGCAAAGCTGCCTGGAAAATGGTACGATAAGAATGAAATTTGTAGTTACAATGCTGATGAGAAACAGATACTAGGAGCAGTGAAGGGTTATGGATATACAGAAGAGGAATGAGCCTACAGTTCGAATTTCATACGATGAAATGGAAGCATACCTCACGCTGTCTGTGATCGTTCCAGAGGGGGGCTATCAGTTATCCGATATTCTCGATATACTGGAAAAAAGTGGTGTAAAGGCCGGAATTGATCAACAGGCGATCAAGCGGATGATCCAGGAAAGAATATATGGAAGAGAAGTTCTTGTAGCAGTAGGAACGCCGGAGCAGAATGGGGATAATGCATATTTTGAATATAATTTCGACACGGACCTGAATCATAAACCACAGGTTCGACCGGATGGTTCGGTGGATTACTGGAGCATCCATATGGTGGAAATTGTAGAACAGGGACAGGTAATTGCTATTTATCATGAGCCGACAGAAGGACAGAACGGTTTTACGGTAAAAGGCAGGATACTGCTGGCGAAGAACGGAAGACCGCTTCCGCCGCTTGTTGGAGTTGGATTTGAAAAGTCGGAGGATAATCAGGTCTATACATCAACATTAGATGGAAAGATCGAGATGAAGAATGGCCGAATTATGATCAGTTCGGTGCATGAAGTTTTTGGGGATGCTGACATGAACACCGGTAACATTGACTTTCGCGGTGATGTGATTATTCACGGAAATGTTGCGGCTGGAATGAAGATTTATGCATCCGGAAGCATCACGATCGATGGATTTGCAGAAGCATGTGTTCTGCGGGCCGGAAAGGATATTGTAATCCGTGGCGGAATGATTGGCGCACAGAAAGGCGCGATCAGGTGCAGTGGTAATCTGTTCATTAAATTTGCGGAATATGCGCAGATCGAATGTGATGGCGCAATACAGACATGTGCATTTTTAAACAGCAAAGTAACTTGTGGTGACCGTGTATATGCAAATGGAAGCAAGGGCGTAATCATTGGTGGAATGGTTTATGGAGTTCGTGGAATTGATGCCAATGTAGCAGGAAATGAAAAAGAAGTGAATACTGAACTGGTATCCGGAGCGGGAATCGCAACAGTTACCAGAATCAAAGAGATCGAGGCAAAGATCGAACAGATTGATCAGGAGATTACAAAGGTCGAGACGGCAATTCATCTGATCGAGGAAAGAGCAAAGGAACAGAATACAGATGCAAAGAATGATCCGACAAGAGTTTCTCTGCTTCGTACAAAGATTGTAAAACAGGCGGATCTTGGTTCTGCACAGGATGAACTTTCCAAGCTGATGTGTGTTGCAGAGAATGCCAAGGATGCACTGATCCGGATTTATAAGGATGTCTATCCAGGGGTAACTGTATATATCAATGATCAGAAGAAAAAGATCACAGAACAGCAGAGACAGGTGGAATTTGAAGTCTCCAGTGGAAAATTAAGAATGTATCAGATAGAAGACGACTGATTTTGACCTGGAAAGTCACTTTTTTGTAATTTTTGCGATAAAATTTAAGAAAACTTAAGAGAATTACGCTTGCATAATCAAGCCACTATATTATAATAGGTTAAGAAAATATAGTGGCTTTTTTGTTTGGCTTAAAACAGACAGGCAGATAAGGCTTTTTATCATATTGGAGGCAGAAAATGATCAACTTTGAAGAAGAATTAAAAAATTATCAGCCAAGTATCGAAGTAGACGAGGCTGAATCCGCAATATATAATCATAATTTAACAGATGTGACTGACATTATCGCCGAGATGATGCGTGATTTGAAGCAGAATAACGGTCGATAGGGAGGTTTATGATGATTTGTTATCAGTGTGGAATGGATGCCGGTAAGGAAGAATTTTGTCCGGGATGTCATGCAGATCTGCGGATCTTCCGGAAAATCGAACATATATCGAATGCATATTATAATGATGGACTGCAGAAAGCAAATGTAAGAAATCTTTCAGGTGCGGTCATTAGTCTAAAGCAGAGTCTGAAATTTAATAAATATAATACCGATGCGAGAAATCTGCTCGGACTGATCTATTATGAAATGGGCGAAGTGGTGGAAGCGCTCAGCGAGTGGGTAATCAGTAAGAATTATCAGCAGCAGGATAACCGTGCAAGTGGATATCTTGACGCGATACAGAAGAACCGGAGCACGCTTGAGAATATCAATCAGACAATCAAAAAATACAATCAGGCGCTTGCCTACTGTCACAATGGAAGCAGGGATCTTGCAGTAATACAGTTGCGTAAGGTTTTAAATATGAATCCAAATATGCTGCGTGCACAGCAGCTTCTGGCGCTCCTTTATATGGAAGACGAGAAGTACGATCAGGCGAAAAAGACACTTCGCGCAGCTGGTAAAATTGACACAGATAATACTACAACGCTGCGTTATCTGAAAGAAGTAAACGCAAGATTGAAAGAGAAGAATACCGGAAAGAAGAAAAAGGATGATGATCTTATTTCTTATCAGAGTGGAAATGAAACCATCATTATGCCAAAACGGTTTAAAGAATCTTCGATCGGTTCTACTTTGATCTATATTCTGATCGGACTTGTTGTCGGAGTTGCGGTAACCGCATTTTTGATTGTTCCGGGAGTGAAAGCCGGTTTCCAGGCTGAATCAAAGAAACAGCAGCTGGAGGCAACAGACACGATTAACACCAACAATCAGACGATTGAATCACTGAACAAACAGATCAGTGATATGCAGGCACAGCTGGATTCTGCGCAGAGCAATCAGGATGAAGTACAGACACAGATCAATTCTTATGAAGGTCTTCTGAATGCGTATGTCACATTTACAGGCGGCGATGTACTTGCAGCCGGTGATGCACTTGCAGCGGTTGATTCCAGCAAGCTGAGTGAATCGGCACAGGGAGTTTACAATACGATCAAAGACCAGGTTGATCAGAAATATAAAGAGACACTGTACAATACCGGATATTCAGCTTATTCCAAAGGGGATTATGAGACTGCAATCAATGATCTGAAGAAGATTACGGATATGGATGAAGCATATTCAGACGGTTCGGCAGCATATTATCTTGCCCAGTCTTATCGTAAGAGCGGCGACACAGAATCTGCAAAGCCATATTATCAGTATATTATTGATAATTATCCGGATACAGAACGTGCATCAACTGCAAGAAGTTATGTAGATGCACAGCAGTAATACAACAAATCAATATTGAGATTACAAAAGACGTCAGGCCATGAAGTTGGCCGGCGTCTTTTTTTAATAAATATATATTCGGGCAATTGCCAAACGATTGAACTTTAAATTGAGCATGTACTGTGAGTACAGATAACTCGCAGGTGCTTCAGAGCGGCCGGTACTTAGTGCCCGTACAAAAGTCATAGGATGTGGTTCGCATAAAATGCGAACTATATCTCGTTGCCAGCGATGAGCAGCGAGAGCGTGCCTGCGATTATCTGTACTCACAGTACATGCTATAGTAAGTCTAAAGTCGTTTGGTAATTACCTGTTAATATATTTTAGGGAAGGAGAAATATGGAACAGCAATTTACAGTGAATGGAGAGAAACTTGTAGTAAAAATGCCAAGAGAACTGGATCATCATTATGCGACCGGATTATGTTCACAGATCGATCTTATGATCGATGCCTACAGCATCCGGAAGCTGGTATTTGACTTTATGGATACCGAATTTATGGACAGTTCCGGAATCGGGGTCATTATTGGAAGAACAAGAAATATTGGTTTTCTTGGCGGCAAAACATACGCCATACATTTGAATGGTCAGATCCGGAAAATATTTCATGCATCCGGACTGCAGAGAATTGTGCAGACCGAGGGGGAGGAGTGAGTGATTATGAATAAAAATGTGGAGAAAGAAATACAGCAGAATCACATGCAGATCAGGTTCGATGCAAGATCAGTCAATGAAGGACTGGCAAGAATGATGGTGGCAGCTTTTATGACGGAACTGAATCCGACGATTGAAGAGCTGGCTGATGTGAAAACTGCAGTATCGGAGGCAGTGACGAATGCGATCATTCATGCATATCAGAAAGAGACAGAACAGGTGGAACTGATCTGTGACCGAAAAGATGAAGAACTTACAATACAGATCGTAGATCATGGAATCGGGATGGAAAATGTTGAGCAGGCTATGGAACCTTTTTATACCACAAAACCGGAACTTGAGCGCTCCGGGATGGGATTTGCATTTATGGAGGCATTCATGGATCAGGTCAAAGTGGAGTCCGAGCCAGAAAAAGGAACCAGGGTAACGATGAAAAAAAACATAGGGAGTCCGATTGAACGTTAATGGCAGTACGAAGGAGAAAACAGATTCTGAAAGTCAGATGGAATGGAAGCAGAGACTGCATATGGCACAGGAGGGAAATAAAGAGATCCGGGATGAACTGATGGAAGAAAATATGGGATTGGTATATCTGGTCTTGAAACGTTTTGGAAACCGTGGGCATGATATGGAGGAACTGTTTCAGATTGGAGCGATTGGTCTGATGAAAGCGATTGAGCGGTTTGACCTGGAGCGAAATCTTGCCTTTTCTACCTATGCAGTTCCTATGATTACCGGAGAAATCAAGCGTTTTCTAAGGGATGACGGCATGATCCATGTGAGCCGCCAGCTAAAAGAGAATGCAAGGAAGATCGCTATCATCCGGGAAGAACTGAAAAAAACAATGAATCATGAACCAACGTTAAAAGAACTCGAACATGCAACACAGCTGTCCTCCGAGGAAATCATGCTTGCAATGGGGGCCATGGCAGAAGTGGATTCTATTTCAAGGCCACTGACGGCAGGCGCAGGCCATGAAGAAGGATCCGGACTGACGATTTTAGATCAGCTGGAAGATCACAGGGAGACAGAAGACCGGATTATTGACCGCATCGCGGTACGTCAGCTTCTGGACAAGCTGGATGAAAGAGAACGGCAATTGGTGGAACTTCGGTATATGGAAGGCAAAACGCAGGCACAGGTGGCAGGAATTCTTGGAATGAATCAGGTTGCAGTTTCACGCCTTGAAAAGAAAATTTTACTTCATTTAAGGCAGGAATTGACGTATAATGAAAGATATTTTTAAGAAAAGAGGAAAAGCAATGTACATTTTAGAGGAAGCAGTACTTCCGATGAATTATGAGAATTATGTTTTTGATCTGTATGGAACACTGGTCGATATCCATACAGAGGAAGACCTTGATCTGGTATGGGAGAAGTTAAGTCTGTTTTATGGATATTATGATGCACATTATACACCGGAGGAATTAAAGCAGGAATATCAGAATCTGGTAAAGGGAAAAGAAGCGGAAATGAAACAGGAGATGTTAGACACTTCCGTGGAACGCTATGCACATGAAGCATTTCCGGAACTGGAGATTACGGACGTTTTTCAGAAACTGTTTGAGAAGAAGGGGGTACAGGCAGAGCGTGAGCTTTCGGTTCATGCGGGACAGTTCTTCCGCGTGTTAAGCACAGACTATGTGCGGGTATATGATGGAACTAGACAGATGCTGTCCGCTTTGAAAAATGCAGGCAAACATGTTTATCTGCTTTCGAATGCACAGCGTATTTTTACAGAATACGAGATGCATGTGTTGGATATTGCAAAATATTTTGATACGATACTGATTTCTTCCGATTATGGAACGAAAAAGCCTGACCGGCGCTTTTTTGATCTGCTGACCGAAAAGTGTGGATTAGACGTGAAACAGTCACTTTTTATTGGAAATGATTCACGGACAGATATTGCGGGGGCAAAAGCAATTGGAATGGACAGCTTTTATGTGTGCTCGAATATCTCGCCACACAATGATGCTGCACCGGATGCAAAATATCAGGTGAATCATTTCCAGAAATGGGGTTATTGAGTAATCTGATCTTTGTATTTTTCGTAAAGATCTTTGATCTCCTGGGTTTCGCTGTCGGTGAGCATGTTTTGTGCATAGGATTTGAGTCCTTCGGTGTCACCGCTTGCGAGGTAGGAAGATGCTTCCTGAAGGGTAGACGGCGAAATATGGTTGTCTATGATATCTAAGGCGGCATCCTGATCGGCAGAACTCATAGAGTCCCAGATCTCCTGGGCGTTTATGGTAGTTCCATCTGGAAGAGTTGTGTCTGCATTGATCTGGGACTGGATCAGTTTTTCGGTCAGTGCAGATACGGCCTTGTCTTTAAACGGTTCGTAAACATAGGTTTTGGCTAACACGATAATGACTGCGATAATCGCAAAAGTACACAGGATTGGCAGAATGGTGCCAAGAATACTTTTTCTTTTCTTTTTCTTACTCATGTAGATCCTCCTTTAGCGTTTCTCTGACTTTTTTAAAGAGTATTTCAATTCTATCATAAAAAAATCCATAAGTTGGGAAAAACACAAAATATTAAGAAAAATTTCATTGTTACCGTTAAAAAAACTTGGTATAATGGGCGTTGGCGACTTAAGAAAAGTTTTTATATAGAGAACAGGTAAGAGAAATGAAGAAAAAAGACAATGAGAACCCGGTTGTGGTTGTTGATAATAGAGAAAAAAGACGTATCAGAGCAAGAAAACGTGCACGTAAGAGAAAAATCGTAACGGCACTTGCCATCATTGCGGCACTTCTTGCCGGGTATGCAGCAGGGCGTTACCAGTATCTGGTAAAGGAAGCGTTTGCCGGAGAGAAGGTAGCTGCCAAGGATCAGAATACGGATGTTGTGCAGGACACCAGTGCTGTGGAACAGGTGCAGGAACCACAGACGGAGAGTGCGGAACTTTCCGGATATGATCCGGCGTATGAACCGGCTGAATTAGTAGATTATGGAGTAGAGGTGCAGACTCCGGTGGATTACAGTCTTTATGAGGCTTTAAAGGTGATCCGGAGCAGGGAAGATGTCGATGAACGTTACAGCAAGATACTCGAGGATCCCTCCATTTATCCACAGAAAATGCTGATCAACCTTGCAAATAACCCGGAGGAACTGGATTTTGTATATAATTATCCACAGGACTCTTCCGATAATAGTCATGCAGTGCTTTCGGCAGAAGAGTTAACCGGAAAATGCCCACTGTTTCTGCAGTGGGACAGACGCTGGGGCTATCTGGCATATGGATATGAGGACGAGAAAGAAGACGGTGAAAACGTAGACAGCAATATTGCAATCAGTGGCTGCGGTCCGACAGCGCTTGCTATGGTTATCGTCGGACTTACCGGCGATACGAGCGTGACACCGGCAACGGTTGCAGACTATGCGATGAATAACGGACATTATATGAATGGAACCGGTACTGCATGGAGCCTGATGTTAGAGGGAGCGGAGGCGTTTGGTCTTACATCAGAGCGCTCTGGAATTAATCCGACAACGATGAAAAAGGAACTCGATAAGGGCGCATTTTTGATTTTTTCCATGCAGCAGGGCGATTTTACAACCGGTGGACATTTTATTGTTGTGTATGGTTATGATGAGAACGGATTTTATATTAACGATCCGAACTGTGTTGCAAGAAGTCATGTTCAATGGACATATGATCAGCTTGCAGGTCAGATCAAAGGTGTATGGTCTTTGAAAAAAGGTGCTTGAATTTTTGGGTTTGTAGGACTAGAATTAAGTTAGATACAACAAACTGGTCTTATAAATGGAGGTATCATGAAAATGACAAATTCAAGCGAGTGCCTCGACGACATTCGGGACAAGATGAAACAGGAATCCAAAGAGTATGAATCGCAGAATCCGGATAAGATCCCATTCAGCAGATTGAAGAACAGGAAGAAAGTGGAACTTCAATTTGAAGATGGAGCTGTGGTGCTGCCGACAATGGATCAGCTTTTTCTTGAGACAAAACAGGGAAAGCTTTTCTGGCAGTGGGTAGATATGAAGTATCAGAGCATGGAAAAACACTATGTGTATGAGACTTATTATGATTCTGCGTATATTCAGATTGAAGCACTGGAACGAATGGACCCATATGGTGGTGAAAAAATTACTTACAAGGTTGCCTTTCATCCGATGCATGGGATGGACGCAGGATATACAACTTCAAAGCATGAATACAGAAAGTTTCTTCCGATGATGCATGAGAACAGCAGAAAAGTGCTGGAAAAATACCATTCTGTTTCTGCGTAAGAGAATGCAAAAGAATACATTTAAAGAATGCAAAGCTGTTTTGGATACGGCTTTGCATTTTTAGTCTATAATTTGTTTTTCATACGGTATATAATAAAAGTATCAAATACGTGGCACAAGGGGGACGATTATGCAGAATTATTCAGGTGAAGAGGGCTTACAGTATCATTTACAGATCAGACGTGGAGATGTCGGACGTTATGTAATACTTCCCGGAGATCCGAAAAGATGTCAGAAGATTGCAGAACATTTTGATGATGCAAAACTTGTGGCAGACAGCAGAGAATTTGTAACTTACACCGGTTATCTGGATGGAGAGAAGGTAAGTGTGACATCCACCGGAATCGGAGGACCTTCTGCTTCGATTGCTATGGAGGAACTGGTACGCTGTGGTGCAGATACATTTATCCGTGTCGGAACCTGTGGCGGAATTGATCTCGATGTCAAAGGCGGAGATATTGTGGTAGCCACCGGAGCAGTGCGCATGGAAGGCACAAGCAGAGAATATGCACCGATCGAATATCCTGCGGTTGCAGATCTGGATGTGGTAAATGCGCTGGTCGCTTCCAGCAAAGAGCTTGGTTATACGTATCATACCGGTGTGGTCCAGTGTAAGGATGCGTTTTATGGACAGCATGAGCCGGAGCGTATGCCGGTAAGCTATGAGCTTATAAATAAATGGGAAGCGTGGAAACGTATGGGATGTAAAGCATCGGAGATGGAGTCGGCCGCATTATTTATCGTTGCGGCTCATCTTAAGGTGCGTTGTGGATCGGAATTCCTTGTTATGGGCAATCAGGAGAGAAATGCACTTGGCATGGAGAATCCGATCGTGCATGATACAGAGGCTGCAATCCGGATTGCAGTCGCTGCACTTCGAAGACTGATACAGGAAGATAAAAACAAGTAGTATCATCTGACAGTTGAAGTTGTAAGGGGGAAAGGAAATGGAACCGAAAAAATATAAACGAATTTTTACAATTGTAATCGATTCATTAGGCGTTGGCGGAGCAAAAGATGCAGCTGCATATGGAGACGCAGGTACAGATACGCTCGGACATATTGCAGAATCGGTTGACCATCTTGCAATTCCAAACATGAGAAAGCTTGGAATTGCCAATATGAAAGAATTAAAAAACATTGCACCTGTTGAGAAACCTCTGGGGTATTTTACGAAAGTGAATGAGGCAAGTACGGGAAAAGACACCATGACCGGTCACTGGGAGATGATGGGACTTCATATTACGAAACCATTCCTGACATTTTCGGAGCATGGATTTCCAAAGGAGCTGATCGAGGAGCTTGAGAAACGTACAGGACATAAAGTCATCGGAAACCGGAGTGAGAGCGGAACCGTGATTCTGGACGAGCTCGGAGAAGAAGAGATCGCGACCGGACATATGATTGTATATACATCTGCGGATTCGGTTCTTCAGATCTGTGGAAACGAAGAGACATTTGGACTGGACGAATTATACCGGTGCTGCAAGATCGCCAGAGAGATTACCATGAAGGACGAATGGAAGGTTGGAAGAGTCATCGCAAGACCTTATGTCGGCAAGAAAAAGGGAGAATTCAAGCGCACCAGCAACCGCCATGACTATGCATTAAAGCCATTTGGAAAAACGGCCTTAAATGTATTAAAAGATGCCGGATACGATGTGATCTCGGTTGGAAAAATCTGCGACATTTTTGATGGAGAAGGAATTACGGAATCAAATAAATCCAAGAGCTCCGTACATGGAATGGAGCAGACCATTGCAATCGCAGAAAGGGATTTTACCGGATTGTGTTTTGTAAACCTGGTTGATTTTGATGCATTGTGGGGACACAGAAGAAACGTCAAAGGATATGCACAGGAACTGGAACGCTTTGATGTAAAACTGGGAGAACTGCTTCAGGTATTGCGAGAGGATGACCTTTTGATCATCACCGCGGACCACGGCAATGATCCGACCTATACCGGAACAGACCATACAAGAGAACAGGTGCCGTTTCTGGCATATTCCCCATCGATGAAGTCATCGGGAAAACTGGAAGAGCCGCCTACATTTGCAATTATAGGTGCAACGATCGTGGATAATTTTGGTCTTACCATGCCACAGGATACGATAGGCTATTCCGTACTGGAGCAGTTGATATAGCAGGCATTTGCAAATTGAGCATGTACTGCGAGTACAAGTGACGCGCAGGCGCTTCAGAGCGGCCGGTACTTCGACGTCTTATGTACCGCTGCCAGCGATGAGCAGTGAGAACGTGCCTGCGATCATTTGTACTCGCAGTACATGCTATCGTTAGTATTGTGAAAGTTCTGCAATGCATGGCTAATATAAAAGGAGCAAAAAATGGACAGAAAAGAGATTTTAAAAAGAGTGGATCACACGCTGCTGGCTCAAAATGCAACGTGGGAAGAAATCCGCCAGATTCTGGATGACGGATTAAAATATGAAACAGCATCTGCGTGTATTCCGGCAGCTTATGTGAAGCAGGCTGCACAATACGTGGATGGAAAGCTTCCCATCTGTACGGTAATCGGTTTCCCGAATGGATATCATACAACCGCAGTCAAAGTGTTTGAGACGAAGGATGCCATTGCCAATGGGGCATCGGAGATCGATATGGTGATCAATATCGGCTTTGTCAAAGATAAGCGGTATGATGAGGTGGAAGATGAGATTCGTCAGGTTCATGATGCGTGTGAAGGAAAAATTTTAAAAGTCATCATCGAGACATGTCTTCTGACGGACGAAGAAAAGATTAAAATGTGTGAGATTGTCACAAACGCGGGGGCTGAGTATATTAAAACATCCACAGGATTTTCGACGGCAGGTGCAACTTTTGAAGATGTTGCACTGATGAAAAAGCATGTGGGACCAAATGTGCACATTAAAGCGGCGGGTGGAATTTCGTCTTTTGCGGATGCAGAAGAATTTATCCGGCTTGGAGCAGACAGGCTTGGAACAAGCAGACTTGTAAAGATCATCAAGAAACAGTATACTCTTCTTTAGAAAAAGAAAAGGAGTTTGATTATGGCAGATAACAATGTAATCTGGAGTGACAGAAAGAGAACATTATTTGGTTTACCTCTGAGTTTTACCAAATATACACTGACGGAGGATCGTCTGTTTATACAGACCGGATTATTTACAACCGTTGAGGACGAGGTGCGTTTATATCGTATCATGGATGTAAAGCTCACAAGAACTTTTGGACAGAAAATATTCGGAGTCGGAACGATCAAAGTAAGTTCGGCAGACAAGAGTATGGGGGATTTCGAGATCACCAGCATCAAAAAGTCAAAAGAGGTTAAGGAAAAGTTATCCGAACTTGTTGAGAAAAACCGCGATGAGAAGCGTGTTTCAAGCCGTGAACTGATGGGGGAAGATGAGCAGGAACTGGATCTGGATGATGCGCAGTAGTTTAAGACGATAGCCAGACAGTAATCTGAGTGCAGACAACGTTAAAATTAAAATGCAGAGAGGTATGTTATAACAAATATACTTCTCTGCATTTTTGTTGCAAAAAATGCAGGAATAATGTTGCAAAAATACAACAAAACATAAGAATAATGTTACAAAATACGTTGAATAATTTGAGAAAAATGTTACAATACTAGCATTAGGAGGGATGATCCAATGCTGAAAAGAGAAATATCCGACAGGTTATCTTTCTGGAAAAGGGAGAAAAAAAAGAAAGCACTGTGTATTATCGGTGCAAGACAGATTGGGAAGACAACTGCGATTCGTGAATTCGCCAAAAAAGAATATGAGAACTTCCTTGAGATTAATTTTATATTAGATCAGGGCGCAGAGAAAATTTTTGCGGGAAAGTTGGATGCAGACACGATCATTGAAAACATTACTGCCTTTAAGATGCAGAAACTTGAACCGGGAAAAACATTGATTTTTTTGGATGAAATACAGGAGTGTCCAAATGCAAGATGCGCGGTCAAGTTTCTTGTTGAAGATGGAAGATTCGATTACATCGAATCGGGCTCTCTGCTGGGGGTAAAATATAAGGAAGTTCCATCTTATGCGGTTGGATTTGAAGAGATTGTCTATATGTACCCAATGAATCTGAAAGAGTATTTCATTGCGAATGGGGTGCAGAATTCTACGCTTACAATGCTTGAGCACTGTTATGAAAAACATGAAACGGTTCCTACGGTCATGCACGAAACATTGTTAAAACTTTTTGCAACTTATATCGTTGTTGGGGGAATGCCCGATGTTGTGCAGACTTATGTGAATACTCATGATATTGGAAAAGTGATTCAGACGCAGAGAAGTATCCTTGAACTCTATCGGCAGGATATTTCAAAATATGCGGAAGGTAGTGAAAAAATTAAAATTAAAGCAATCTTTGACAGCATTGCATCTCAGTTAGATGACAAAAACAGAAGATTTGTTTTAAACCGGATTGATGAAAACGGCAGGATGAATCGCTATGAAAACGCTTTTTTATGGCTAAGTGATGCCGGTGTGGCACTGCCATCTTATAATGTTACAGAACCGCAGCCTCCGTTACAACTTAATGAAAAGAGAAATCTGTTTAAACTGTTTATGGGAGACACCGGCCTTCTCTGTGCCTCCTGTATGGACAATATTCAGTTTGAACTTTTGCAGGGGAACATGGAAGTAAATATGGGAAGTGTTTTGGAAAATGTTTTTGCACAGGCAGTAAAGAGTAATGGGTTTTCTTTAAATTATTTTGAATCAAAAAAATATGGAGAAGTGGATTTTGTTATACAAAATGGATTAAAGGTTGATCTTCTGGAGATAAAATCAGGAAATGATTATAAGAAACATTCAGCTTTGAATAAGGTATCTGCAGTTTCAAACTGGAGATTTGGAAGAAGGCTGGTGTTTTGCAAAGAAAATGTTGCAGAAGAATCTGGAGTAGAATATTTACCATGGTATATGGTTATGTTTTACAAGCCGGAGCAAAATACACAAAGTTATATATATGAAGTGGATTTGTCAGGAATTTGACAAAATGAAGTTGTTAGCAATTTTTATCCATATCAATCTGATATGAATGGAATCAAGATAAGTGATTTAACGAATGACAACTCCTGTGCTATGATGAAATTGTTAAAGAAGTAACGAAAGTAATTAGGAGGACAAAAATGTCAGAGAATACTTGTCTTGAAAAACAGCCATTATCTCAGGAAATGCTGGAAAAAATGAACGCATACTGGCGTGCGGCAAACTATTTATCAGCTGGACAGCTTTATCTTTTAGATAATCCACTTTTAAAAGAGCCACTTACCATGGACCAGATCAAGAAAAAGATCGTTGGTCACTGGGGAACCGTACCTGGACAGAACTTTGTTTATGTACACTGCAACCGTGTCATCAAACGTTATGATCTGGATATGATTTTACTTTCCGGACCTGGACACGGCGGAAACTTTATGATTGCAAATACATATCTGGAAGGAACTTACAGTGAGATCTATCCAAACATCAGTCAGGATGAAGAGGGTATGAAGAAAATGTTCAAACAGTTTTCATTCCCATGTGGAGTTCCAAGCCATTGTGCACCGGAGACACCAGGTTCTATCAACGAAGGTGGTGAGCTGGGATATTCGATCGCACATGCATTTGGTGCTGTATTCGATAACCCGGATCTGATCGCTACCGTAGTTGTCGGTGATGGAGAAGCAGAGACAGGTCCTCTGGCTACCTCATGGCAGTCAAATAAATTCTTAAATCCGATCACAGATGGTGCGGTTCTTCCAATCCTGAATCTGAACGGATATAAGATCAGCAACCCTACAATTTTCTCACGTATTCCTCATGAAGAGATTGAAAGCTTCTTTATTGGATGTGGATGGGAGCCAATCTTTGTAGAAGGCGACGATCCAATGACAATGCATAAACTGATGGCTGAGGCTATGGATTATGCAATTGAGAAAATCAAATCTATCCAGGAAAATGCTCGTAAGAACAATGATCCGGAGCGTCCAAAGTGGCCAATGATCGTTCTTCGTACACCAAAGGGATGGACAGGACCAAAGGTTGTAGACGGACAGCAGATCGAAGGATCTTTCCGTGCACATCAGGTTCCAATCTCCATGGAGAAACCGGAAGAACATCTGAAACTGTTAAAAGAGTGGTTAGAGAGTTATCATCCGGAAGAGTTATTTGATGAGAACGGACGTCTGATCCCGGAACTTGCAGAGCTTGCACCAAAGGGAAATGCACGTCTTGGAGCAAATCCACATGCAAACGGCGGTCTGTTATTAAAAGACTTAAGACTTCCGGATTTCCGTACCTATGGTATTGATGTAGATCCTGGTAAGACAAAAGCCCAGGATATGATCGAACTGGGCGGATATATCCGTGATATCTTTACATTGAATAAAGAGAGCAAAAACTTCCGTATCTTCGGACCGGATGAGAGTATGTCAAACCGTCTGTATAAAGTATTTGAAGCTGAAAACAGAGACTGGAATGCGGAACTTCTTCCTACCGATGACTGCCTTGCAAGAGGTGGACGTATCATGGATGGTATGTTAAGTGAGCATATGTGTGAAGGCTGGTTAGAGGGATATCTTCTGACAGGTCGTCATGGATTCTTCGCAAGCTACGAAGCATTTATCCGTGTTGTAGATTCTATGGCTGCCCAGCATGCAAAATGGTTAAAAGTATGCAATCAGCTGACATGGAGACGTCCAATCGCTTCCCTGAACTTTATCCTGACATCCAATGTATGGCAGCAGGATCATAACGGATATACTCATCAGGATCCGGGATTTTTGGATCATATTGCAAATAAGAAAGCAGATGTGGTACGTATGTATCTTCCACCAGATACAAACTGCTTATTATCCTGCTTCGATCACTGCATAAAGAGCAAAAACTATGTCAATGCAATTGTAGCTTCCAAACATCCAAGCTATCAGTGGCTGAACATGGAACAGGCTGTAAAACACTGCACGCAGGGTGTTGGCATCTGGGATTGGGCAAGCAATGACGGCGGCGAAGAACCGGACATCGTTATGGCATGCTGTGGGGATACACCAACACTTGAGACAATGGCGGCTGTTACAATTTTACGTGATGAGCTTCCGGAACTTAAGATCCGTGTTGTAAACGTAGTTGACTTATTTAAACTTGAGTCAAATCATAAACATCCACATGGATTAAGTGATGCAGAATACAATGCACTCTTTACAACAGACAAACCTGTCATCTTTGCATTCCATGGATATCCGACACTGATTCACGAACTTACCTACCGTCGTGATAATCAGAACATGTCTGTTCATGGCTATCAGGAAGAAGGAACCATCACAACTCCATTTGATATGAGAGTTCAGAATGAAATTGATCGTTTCAACCTTGTAAAAGATGCAATCATGCACCTTCCACAGCTTGGCAACCGCGGTTCTTATCTGATCCAGAAGATGAACGATAAGCTTGTTGAGCATAAACAGTACATTGCTGAGTACGGACAGGATCTCGAAGAAGTTCGTGACTGGCAGTGGCATACAGCAAAATAAGATTTTGCTTAAAAAGTCAGATTCCTCTAATATATAGTTAATTATTTATTTTTGCAATCAGAAAAACATCTGCAGAAACGGATTGGGGTCCGTGTCTGTGGATGTTTTTTACTTTACAGGAAAGTTCTGGGTTTACCGCAGGACGATAGAAGTGTTATCATGATTATAATATGATAACTGGAGAAGTATGTACGGAGGAGAAAATATGAATAAACTAAATCTGGCTGGAAAGTGGAGCCTTGCGAGAGTGGGGGAGGAGACTATCTGCACGATGAATGTTCCGGGAACTGTGTTGTCCGGACTTTTGGATGCTAAGATCATTGAAGATCCGTTTTACCGGATTAATGAAGACAGGACCAGAGAAATTTTCTGGAATGATTATCAGATGGAACGTTCCTTTGAGATAGAAGAAGGATTCTGTAAGGAGGAACAGGTCGAGCTGGTCTGTGAAGGATTGGATACACTTACAGATATTTATCTGAATGGGACAAAGGTTGCATCGACGGATAATATGCACCGCACATGGAAAATACCGGTAAAAGATATTCTGAAGACGGGAGAAAACAGCATCCGCATTGTGTTTCATTCCGTTTTAAAATATATCAATGATTATGTTTACGAACCGGGAAAAGAAGTGAAATATATTCCAAGTGGATGTATGAAGGGCAATCATCTGATCCGTAAGGCACACTCTATGTTTGGATGGGACTGGGGACCACAGACGATCGATGCCGGAATTTTCCGCCCGATCTATCTGGAAGGCTATAGTCATGCACGGATAGAGGATGTTCATATTACACAGGATCATGAACAGGGCGTGAAGGTTAAGACAGCGGTTCGTATTAAAGAAGCAGAAGATCAGCAGAGCTGGATCAGGGTTACGATCAGTGAAGAGGATGGATCCGGCGTACAATCGCAGCAGATTCCGGCAGCGGATGGATCCGCAGAACTGGAGTTTGAGATCCCGGATCCGAAACTCTGGTGGCCAAATGGCTATGGAAGTCAGCCGTTGTATCTGGTAAAGACGGAGATTCTGGATCAAGAAAACGGACAGGTACTGGAAGTAAGCGAGAAACGGATCGGTCTTCGTACACTTACGGTCAGTCAGGAGAAGGATGCATGGGGAAAAGAATTTGCATTCTGCGTAAATGGACTTAAGATCTTTACCCGTGGAGGCAATTACATTCCGGATGACTGTCTGTATACAAGAATCAGTGCACAGAAACAGGATTATCTTCTGGAATGCTGTAAAAGAGCGAATTTTAACTGTGTCCGTGTATGGGGTGGAGGCTATTATCCATCGGATGAATTTTATGATCTCTGCGACAGGAAAGGCCTGATCGTATGGCAGGATCTTATGTATGCATGTAATGTGTATGATGTGACAGATGAGTTCGCAGAAAACTGCAGAATAGAAGCAATTGAAAATGTAAAACGTCTTCGTCATCATGCATGCCTTGGACTGTGGTGTGGAAATAATGAGATTGAGTCTGCATGGGATCACTGGGGAGATTTTCAGGTTGAAACAGCGTATCTGCGGGCAGATTATATCAAATTGTTTGAGTCTGTATTGCCGAAGGCAGTAAAGGAGACAGACCCGGATACCTTTTACTGGCCGTCATCCCCATCATCGGGAGGATGCTTTGACAAACCGGATGATGATACGCGCGGGGATAACCACTATTGGGATGTATGGCATGGACAGAAGCCATTTACGGATTATCAGAAATACTATTTCCGTTTCTGTTCAGAGTTTGGCTTCCAGTCATTCCCATGTATGAAGACGGTCAACAGTTACACAGAAGAAAACGACCGCAATATTTTTTCCAGAGTAATGGAAAGCCATCAGAAAAACGATGCCGCCAATGGAAAGATGCTGTATTATCTTTCTGAGAATTTCCAGTATCCGGAGAATCTGAAACAGCTTGTATATGTGACACAGGTATTGCAGGGAATGGCTATCAAATATGGTGTGGATCACTGGAGGAGAAACCGTGGACGGTGTATGGGAGCTTTGTACTGGCAGATCAATGACAACTGGCCGGTGGCTTCCTGGTCCAGCATTGATTTTTACGGAAGATGGAAGGCACTTCATTATATGGCTGCCAAATTCTATGCGCCGGTGGCAATCAGCGTGTATCTGACGGAGAAAAGTGCAGCAGTATATCTGGAAAACGAAACAAATCAGGTGCAGAACGTAAAAGTTTCGCTTCGCGTGAAGGATATGTACTGTCATGTTTTAGAGGAGATTACTTCAGAAGGAAAAGCGGATGCATTTTCTGCTGCGGATATTCTGGACATGGAGATCTCAGGCTGGAAAGAGAAAAAGCATGCGGTATTTCTGGAGGCAGAAGCAGTTCTGGCGGATGGAACAGTGCTTACAGATGTGGAGACGCTTGTACCGTTTAAGCATCTGGAACTTGAGATTCCGCAGTTTACCACAAAAGTAACGGAAGAAGAGGCTGACTATGTGATCGGAATCACGAGCAGCTGTTTTGCACCGTTTGTGGAACTGGATTTTGAGGATGCAGATGTGATATTTGAGGATAACTTCTTCCATATTACAGATACTGTGGAAAAGACAATCCGCATAAAGAAAACAGACAT
This sequence comes from Roseburia porci, assembly GCF_009695765.1. Taxonomy (GTDB): domain Bacteria; phylum Bacillota; class Clostridia; order Lachnospirales; family Lachnospiraceae; genus Roseburia; species Roseburia porci. The sequence continues at coordinate 89,058 of NZ_VUNI01000005.1, read as the reverse complement.
CCGAAGCGGAAGCTTTACAGATGCCTGTGATATGCTAAATCGTCTGACAATCAGATCTTTACGTACGTCAGACTGATTGATCTGTGTCGCGTTCCGCAAATTCCTGTAACAGGAATTTGCGGAATGCAGTGGATGCGACACTTTGTGGATATTCCGAATCATATACAAGAGAAATCGTACGATGAGGCAGTTCATCCGGAATGTGGATACGAAAGACACTTCCGGTGTCAAGTGCCTCTTTTGCAAACTCAGGAGGAAGAAATCCAATGCCGAGATTATGTTCGATCGCCGGCAGGATCAGATCCGTGGTTGCAAGTTCGATCGCCGGTTCAAAGGGAAGTCCCTGCTTGGCAAAATAGGTATTTAAAAATATGCGGGTAATCGCCTCAGAGGTCAGACTGACCCATGGGTAATCGGACAGCTCTGCAAGCGTCATCGTGCGTTCTTTCAGATGACTGTATTTTTTCCCGCCGATCAGTATATCCGTGTAGGAATGTACGGTATGGACAACAAGAGGAGTCTCCATTGCAAAAGGAATGGAAGAGATCATTGCCATATCGACCTGCCCCTGCCGAAGAGAGTGTATGGAATCACTGGAACTGTTGTTTAATATTTTGAAGCGGACTTTTGGATGTAATTCATGGAAAGCTTCCATTGCCTGTAAAAGGCAGCAGTGCAGAGCTGTTTCTGTCGCACTGATGGTGATGGAACCTTCGTCAAGAGACAGCAGATTTGTGATTTTCTGCTCTCCCTTAAAGAACTGGGCACATCCGGCAGAAACATATTCAAAAAAGGTCTGTCCTTCTGAGGTCAGTTCCATTCCGGATTTGCTCCGGATAAAAAGCCGGCAGCCAAGATCATCTTCAAGTTTGTGGATCGTGCGCGTAACCGCAGGCTGGCTGGTCTGAAGTGTGGCAGCGGCTTTGGTCAGGTTTCCGTATTTTGCAACATAATAAAAAATTCGATAATATTCATAATTCGTATTCATACGTTTCATTATAAAACAATGCAATGAAAATGGAAAGAATAATAAATAATCTGAAAATTTTAGCACTCACCTATTGACAGTGCTAACAAACGGTGCTATATTACATCCTGTAAAGAGAAATCAATACATAGATGTTGCAGTTTGTATGCAGGCATCTAAGCGTTAGAGATAGAAAGTGAGGGAAGATTATGAACATTCAGAAATTTACACAGAAGTCGATCGAAGCAATCAATGACTGCGAGAAGTTAGCATATGAATATGGCAATCAGGAGATTGAACAGGAACATCTGCTTGTTGCTCTTTTGCAGCAGGAGGATGGTCTGATTCCAAAGCTGATTGAGAAGATGGAGATCAATAAGGAGCATTTTACAGAGAATGCCAAACGTCATCTGGAGGCCAGAGTCAAAGTATCTGGAGGCCAGGTATATGTCGGACAGAATCTGAACAAAGTTCTGATCAATGCGGAAACAGAAGCAAAGCAGATGGGCGATGAGTACGTCTCTGTTGAGCATCTTTTCCTCGCACTTTTGAAATACCCGAATAAGGCAGTGAAAGAGATGATCAGCGAATACGGTCTGACAAGAGAACGTTTTCTTCAGGCTCTTTCTTCCGTAAGAGGTAACCAGAGAGTAACCTCAGACAATCCGGAAGCAACATATGACACACTTGAGAAATACGGTTATGACATGGTAGAACGGGCTCGTCAGCAGAAGATGGATCCGGTGATCGGCAGAGATTCAGAGATACGTAATGTGATCCGCATTCTGTCAAGAAAGACGAAAAATAACCCGGTTCTGATTGGTGAACCTGGTGTTGGTAAGACCGCTGTCGTAGAGGGTCTTGCACAGCGTATTGTCCGCGGGGATGTTCCGGAAGGATTGAAGGATAAGAAATTATTTGCACTCGATATGGGCGCACTTGTCGCAGGTGCAAAATATCGTGGTGAATTTGAGGAACGTCTGAAAGCTGTTTTGGATGATGTAAAGAATTCAGAGGGACAGATCATCCTGTTCATTGATGAATTGCATACGATCGTCGGAGCAGGTAAAACCGATGGAGCAATGGATGCCGGACAACTGTTAAAACCAATGCTTGCAAGAGGTGAATTACACTGTGTAGGTGCAACGACACTGGATGAATATCGTGAATATATTGAGAAGGATGCGGCACTGGAACGTCGTTTCCAGCCGGTTATGGTTGACGAACCGACGGTAGAGGATACCATCTCGATCCTGCGTGGTTTAAAGGAGAGATATGAAGTATTCCATGGCGTTAAGATTACGGACTCGGCACTGGTATCAGCTGCTGTGTTATCAAACCGTTATATTTCGGATCGTTTCCTGCCGGATAAGGCAATCGATCTTGTAGATGAGGCCTGTGCACTGATCAAGACGGAACTGGATTCTATGCCAACGGAACTGGATGAACTGAACCGTCGTGTGATGCAGCTGGAAATCGAAGAGACAGCGCTTAAGAAAGAAACCGATCATCTGAGCCAGGAGCGGCTTGCAAATCTGCAGAAAGAACTTGCAGAACTGCGCGATCAGTTTAATACAAAGAAAGCACAGTGGAGTAACGAGAAGAATGCAGTAGAAAAGGTTCAGAAGCTGCGTGAAAACATTGAAAGTACAAAGCGCGAGATCAAACAGGCACAGCAGAATTACGACCTTGAGAAGGCTGCGGAACTTCAGTATGGAGTACTTCCACAGATGGAGAAACAGCTGGAAGCAGAGGAAGAGCAGGTAAAGAACCGCGATCTTTCACTGGTACATGAGAGCGTCAGCGAGGAAGAAATCGCACGTATCATTTCCAGATGGACTGGAATCCCGGTTGCAAAATTAACCGAGAGTGAACGGAATAAGACATTGCATCTGGATGAAGAACTGCATAAGAGGGTAGTCGGACAGGATGATGGTGTAACGAAGGTTACAGAAGCAATTATCCGTTCCAAAGCAGGAATCAAAGATCCGACAAAACCAATCGGTTCTTTCCTTTTCCTTGGACCTACCGGTGTCGGCAAGACAGAGCTTGCCAAAGCTCTTGCAGCAAGTCTTTTTGACGATGAATCCAACATGGTACGTCTCGATATGAGTGAGTATATGGAGAAATATTCTGTGTCCCGTCTGATCGGAGCACCTCCAGGATATGTCGGATATGACGAAGGTGGTCAGCTGACAGAGGCCGTCCGCAGAAAACCATATTCTGTTGTATTGTTTGATGAGGTCGAGAAGGCACATCCGGATGTATTTAATGTACTTCTTCAGGTGCTTGATGACGGACGTATCACAGACTCACAGGGAAGAACGGTAGATTTTAAGAATACGATCATTATCATGACCAGTAACCTTGGATCAGCGCAGCTGCTTGAGGGCATTGACGAGAATGGCAATATCCAGCCACAGTGTGAAGAACAGGTTATGGAAGAACTGAAAGGTCACTTCCGTCCGGAATTTTTGAACCGGCTGGATGAGATTATTATGTTCAAGCCGCTGACAAAAGACAATATCGGTCATATCATTACACTGATGATGAATGATCTGAATAAACGTCTGGAAGATAAGGAGATTTCAGTAGCCTTGTCACCGGAAGCACAAAGTTACATTGTAGAGCATGGATACGATCCGATCTATGGTGCACGTCCACTTAAGAGATTCCTGCAGAAGCATGTGGAGACATTATCTGCCAAACTGATCCTTGCGGACCAGGTATCAGCCGGAGATACGATCCTCATTGATGTGGAAGACGGAAAACTTACGGCGAAAGCTACAAAAAACTAAATGCATAAATGCACAAAGCTGACATAATATAATATCAGTATTTTCGGTATGATCTGTCCGGAAATAGCGGATATTATGTCAGTGAGAGGTGCAGATGTGAAGAAGAAAAGCAACCGAAAAGGGATAGCTGTAATGACAACAGTTATCCCTTTTGTTATACTTATGATTATGGTTGAAATCGTGATACACGTGAATCAGGAGGTACGAGGAATGGAACAGTCAGAGAATACTGGAACACAGGAATATACGGAGCCATTAAAAAAAGTTGCACTGACATTTGATGATGGTCCGAATCCAATCTATACGCCGGAACTCCTGGATGGACTTGAAAAAAGAAATGTGAAAGCTACATTTTTCCTTTTGGGCGAAGCTGTGGAAGATTATCCGGATATAGCAAAACGTATCTACGAGGATGGACATCTGATCGGAAATCATACATACGATCATGTGAATCTTGGAAATCTCTGTGAAAATGCAGCCTGTGAACAGGTAAGAAAAACAAACGAGATTATTGAGCGTGTTACCGGATACTATCCGGAGTATGTTCGGCCGCCGTTTGGGGAGTGGAAAGAGAACATTGACAATGATGTGACCATGATCAAGGTGTTGTGGAATGTGGACCCGCTGGACTGGGCAACAGGAAATGCAGATGCCGTTGTGGAACGTGTTGTGGGAAAATGCGAAGATAACGATATCATACTGATGCATGATGCATCGGAATCGTCGGTGAAAGCAGCACTTCGGATCATTGATATTCTTACAAAGAAAGGTTATGAATTTGTCACAGTTGATCAGCTGATTCTTGATTAATTTCATGCATATTGTAGAAAAAAAACTTTCGTATTGTAAAGTGACAGAATTTCATGTATTCTATTAGGTGATATGAATTATCAAGAATAAAATCCGTCATAAATCATACTGATATTCAATAAAAATCGGTATTGTTTCGTGTAAAATGCAAGATTTCAATCGTGAAATTTCATTACTAAGGGTGATTACTATGGATTTATTCGATTATATGAGAGAACAGAATATGGAGTCGGAGTCACCGCTGGCATCCAGACTTCGTCCGACAACACTGGATGAAGTGGTTGGACAGCAGCATATTATTGGAAAAGATAAGCTGCTGTATCGTGCGATCAAAGCGGATAAGCTGAGATCCATTATTTTTTATGGGCCGCCTGGAACCGGAAAGACTACGATCGCAAAGGTGATTGCAAATACGACCAGCGCAGAGTTCATGCAGATCAATGCAACATCGGCTGGCAAAAAGGACATGGAAGATGTCATAGCAAAGGCAAAAGATAATCAGGGGATGTATGGCAAGAAAACAATCCTGTTTATTGATGAGATCCACCGGTTCAATAAAGGACAGCAGGATTATCTGCTTCCGTTTGTGGAGGATGGGACGATTGTTCTGATTGGAGCCACAACGGAGAATCCTTATTTTGAAGTAAATGGTGCTTTGCTTTCCAGATCTGTTATTTTTGAACTGAAAAAGCTTACGAAAGAGGATATTCAGGTGCTTTTGCAGCGTGCGGTAACAGATACCGAAAAGGGAATGGGATCGTACCACGCAGTGATAGAACCGGATGCAATGGATTTTCTGGCAGATGTGGCAAATGGTGACGCCCGTGCGGCACTTATAGCAATCGAGCTTGGAATCCTTACAACAGAGCGGAGTGAGGATGGTCTCATTCATATTACGCTCGAAGTTGCAAGTGAGTGTATTCAAAAAAGAGTAATCTCTTATGACAAGTCCGGGGATAACCATTATGATACCGTTTCTGCTTTCATAAAAAGTATGAGAGGATCAGATCCGGATGCTGCGATTTATTATCTTGCGAGAATGTTATATGCAGGAGAAGACATTAAATTCATTGCCAGACGAATCATGATCTGTGCAGCAGAAGATGTCGGACTTGCAGATCCGAATGCACTGACGGTTGCGGTTTCAGCAGCTCAGGCAGTAGAACGGATCGGAATGCCGGAGTCACAGATCATTTTAGCGGAGGCTGTCAATTACGTGGCATGTGCGCCAAAGAGCAATGCCTCTTATATGGCTGTAAACCGTGCAATGCAGGTAGTAAAAGACACTAAGACACCGCCGATCCCGACACATTTGCAGGATTCTCATTATAAGTCTGCAGGAAAGCTTGGACATGGAATCGGATATCAGTATGCACACGATTATCCGAATCATTATGTGAAACAGCAGTATCTGCCCGATGGACTTACGGATCAGAAGTTCTATGAGCCGACCGAAATCGGATATGAAAAAGACATCCGTGCACATTTTAAACGGATCAAAGAAGAATAATTTACGTTTATCAGCCTGAATTTCAGGTAGAACATAAAGAAAAACCAGGAGGAAGAACAGTAACATGAAATCTTATCAGGAAATGACAAAGGAAGAACTTTTACAGGAAAAAGCAGGTCTTGAAGCAGAATATGCAAAGATCAAGGCAAGAGGACTTGCTTTAGATATGTCAAGAGGAAAGCCATCTTCAGAACAGCTGGATCTTTGTATGGACATGTTGGATGTCATTGACTCCAAGTCTGTTTTAAAGAGTGAAAATGGTACAGACCTGAGAAACTATGGTATTGTAGATGGAATTCCGGAAGCAAAACGTCTGATCGCTGAGATTGTAGATTGCAAACCGGAGAATGTGATCGTTTATGGTAACTCCAGTCTGAATATTATGTATGATCAGATTTCACGTGCTATGACACATGGTATTTGTGGAAATACTCCTTGGTGTAAGCTTGATAAGGTAAAATTCCTGTGCCCGGTTCCGGGATATGACAGACATTTTGCCGTAACAGAGCATTTTGGAATCGAGATGATCAATATCCCGATGTCTGCAGATGGCCCGGATATGGATCTTGTAGAAAAATACGTAAGTGAAGATCCTGCTGTAAAAGGTATCTGGTGTGTTCCAAAATATTCAAATCCTCAGGGTGTTGTTTATTCCGATGATACGGTACGCCGTTTTGCAAATCTGAAACCGGCTGCAGCTGATTTCCGTATTTTCTGGGATAACGCATATTGTGTACACCATATTTATGAGGACAAACAGGCTCAGATCTTAAATATTCTGGATGAATGCGAAAAGGCTGGCAATCCGGATCTGGTATTCCAGTTTTGCTCTACAAGTAAAGTAAGTTTCCCAGGAGCCGGAATTGCTGCAATCAGTGCATCAGCTGCGAATATTGCAGATATTAAGAAACAGTTGTCATTCCAGACAATCGGACATGATAAGATCAATCAGCTGCGTCATGTAAGATACTTTAAAGACAGAGCCGGTATTGAGGCACATATGATGAAACAGGCAGCCATTATCCGTCCAAAATTTGAGATGGTTCTGGATCTTTTGGAAAAAGAAATCAAACCGCTTGGAATCGGAAGCTGGGTAAATCCTCTTGGCGGATATTTCATCGGATTTGAGACTCTTGAAGGCTGTGCAAAAGCAGTGGTTGCAAAGTGTAAGGAAGCAGGTGTTGTCCTGACCGGAGCAGGAGCACCTTTCCCATATGGTAAGGATCCGAAAGATTCCATTATCCGTATCGCACCAACATATCCATCACTTGCAGATCTGACAGAGGCAGCAAACGTATTTGTTACATGTGTAAAGCTTGTTAGTGTTGAAAAATTGCTGGAAAGATAGTACAATAGAATCATATCTAAGAACGCTGGGTTTGAAGATAAACCCGGCGTTTTTTCCTTTACAGGAATTAACTTAAGAAAAAGGAGAGAGGGACTATGAATCTGAAAACAAAGATTTTTGGGTCAGTACTTGGCATTTATGCAGCCACCATTGCTATTATCTGCATTTGTGTGAATGCAAACTGCCAGAAGAATGATCTTGCAGGAGATGTTACAGCCAGTATGATCGGAAGCGTTATTTTAAGTGCTGTGATTATTGGTATCATTATGCTGGCTGTTTTGTTCATGCTTAGCCGCAAGATGCTTAGTTCGCTGAGCGATATGAATGACAAGATGGAAGAATTTTCGCAGAATGGTGGAGATCTTACCGCTTTTATGGACGAGAACAGACGTCAGGAATTAAGTGGAGTAGCAGGTAAGCTGAATGAGGTTATGATGCATATCCATGATGTACTTTTGAATGTTCTGAATCATTCGCAGAAACTTGCAGAATCGGTAGAGAAGATGGATGTAAGTATTGGAAATACTACAGATGATGCCCTTAATGTTTCCAGCGCTATGCAGGAGATCAGTGCATCAGTGGAAGAGATGACTTCAAATATCATGGAGATTGCTTCGGTTATGGAGGACATGACCAAGTCCTTTAATGATATCAACGAAGAAGCCAAAGATGGTGCGGACTATGCAGAGAACAGCAATAAAGATGCTTATGATATCATGACGAAGTCAGAGACAGAACGTCAGGAGATCCTTCAGAAAGCTGAGGAAGTAGAAGAAGCGCTGAAACAGAAGATTGAGCAGTCCAAACAGGCAGAACGTATTATGGATCTTACCGGAGATATCATTCAGATCGCAGACCAGACCAACCTGCTGGCATTGAATGCTTCCATTGAAGCAGCGAGAGCCGGAGATGTAGGCCGTGGTTTTGCGGTTGTCGCAGATGAGATCACAAAGCTTGCAGTAGATTCCATGCAGACAGCAAGCCAGATCAAAGATATTTCAAATACCGTTATTACTGCTGTAAGTGAACTGGCAGAAGAATCCGGAAAAGTTGTTGATTTTATGCGCGAGAAGACCGTTGACAGTTATACACAGCTCGTGGATGTCGGAAGAAAATATCAGGGTGATTCCAAGATCATGTATGATAAGATGCAGGATTTCTTAACACTTGCGGGAAGTCTTTCCGGACAGGTGGACAGTGCAACTCATGCAATTGAGGCAATTCGTTCCGCAGCTCAGGAATCTGCGAAGGCAGTTACAGATTCTGCAGACAGCATGACAAAGATCACAGAGCATATGACTGACATCAGAGAAAGCAGTGAGACAAATGCGCAGATCGCAGTTGCTCTGGATGCCAGCATCAATAAATTCAAATTATAGAAATGATTTTTAAATAGAATGAACACAAAAACAGCTTTATCCAATTGCGGATAAAGCTGTTTTTTGTAACTGTTTTAATCCTGATAAGAACGAAGCCCGTTATAAGTATGCATACGCAGCTTTCCTTTGATCAGGTAATCACGTGTGTTCTTATAATCTGGATGATGAATCAGATAAATGCATGTCTGTACGGTAAGGTCAATAAAATGATCTACCGGATGCACGATCACATCAATGTTCATCTGGCTTGCGAGTGTACTGCCAACCATGCCGTAGCCGAATAACTGAAATGGCTCATTGGCAGGATCTGTATTATAAAATACCAGATAATCCAGAATCCGGTTGGTAATAGCCGGTGTTCCTGCAAGAATGGCATGGCAGTTTTTGGAAACCATATCTTCTATAATCTTGTCTACCCGGAAGGAGAGATCATCGCCGACATCATAAATAAGATCCTTGGAAAATGGAAGCGAAGAAGCAGTTACCGCATCCTGATATGCACGCAGCAGTTCCTTGGTTGCAGACAGTTCGCGGTGGGAACAGATGCATCCAACGGTCGATTTCTTCTGGTTGGCAGATGAAATGATCGCCTGGTAGATTGCAGAGTAGTCACTTTCCAAAATGCAGGAAAAAGGGCAGCCTTCCGGTTTGTTGATCAGAAAGAGCATTGGAACAGTTCCGGTAACGGCAGATTCAATTTGTGTGTAGCGTTCTGCCGCAGAAATAATGATGATACAATCCGTAGTTTTGGAAAACTTCTGGATAAAGTCTTTCTCTTTGGAAATATCATTATTGGTCAGTCCAATGACCAGCTGATAGCCTTTTTCATAAAAAGAACTGGATAATCCGTCTAATAGGGAATCCCTGAAATTAGCGGCAATACTTGCAAGAATAACTCCGATTGTTTTGCTTGGCTCTTTTGACAAAATAGCATCCCCTCCGTTTTTAGTATAGTCAGGTAATTGCGAAACTATTTTAAACTACTCAGGCATGTACTGTGAGTATAAATAATCGCAGGTACGCTCTCGCTGCTCATCGCTGGCAGCGGTACATAAGACGTCAAAATACGACGTCTAAGTACCGGCCGCTCTGAAGCACCTGCGAGTTACCTATACTCACAGTACATGCTTACCCTAGATTTCAATAGTTTCGCAATTACCTGTTCGTTATAGTTTAATTATATTCCTGTATGACAAAATTGAAAAGAAAAAATCGACAAAAATAAAAAAACAGTTTACAAAATCGAAAAAAGCACGTATAGTTAATGTATCTTTTTTGATTGAATATGTAATGCGTCTGGCATTACGATCTGATGCAGGTATTCTTCCTGCATAAATCCCGGATGATGAATAAAATGAGAGACGTTTCTTTTCTTACACAACGGATAAGAAAGGATATGTGTCTATGAAAGAAATATTTGAACAGTATGGTGGAGTTTTAATTACCGTGACAGCAATTGTTGCAGTGGTTGCAATTGTGACCGTTTTAATTGGAACAGGAGAGGGAAGTGTTGTGTATGATGCATTTCACGATCTTCTTACCAATTTCTTCAAGGATGCCGCCGGTGGAATGTGTCTGAAGCCGTTTGTTTTTTGAAGCTGGACAATGAGGTGAAAGATGGAATTAGGGAAAGAATATTTTGGCCCTTTGTGGAAGTTTGTCTCCAATTCAGAAATCACGGATATTGATTATAATGGCAATGAACTCTGGCTTACCAATGTTTATAATGAGCGGTATAAAGTGAGTGCCGCTTTTGTAAAGGAGTATCTGACTCCGCAGTTTGTGGAACAGTTCACACAGCGAATCGCTAATGTGGTGAGCCGCCAGTTTAATAAGTGCAATCCGGAGCTGGAGGCCGAGACAAGTGAGCTCAGGGTAACGATCATGCATGAATCTGTTGCAAGATCAGGCAGAACCATCAGTATCCGTAAGACACCGCCTGTGATCCGGCTTACCATTCAAAAAGCACTGGAAGAAGGCTATTGTGGCAGGGAACTATTAGCATTGTTGATTAATTGTGTAAGGGTCAAAATGAATTTTGTATTCTGTGGAGAACCAGGCGTAGGAAAGACAGAATGTGCGAAGTTTTTTTCACAGTTTATTCCGGCAAATGAAAGAGTGATTACGATCGAGGACACGTTGGAACTGCGTTATAATCAGACGAATCCGGGGAAGGACTGTATTGAAATGAAGGTCAGTGAGGATACCTTTGGGTATGCACAGGCGCTGAAATCTTCACTTCGCCTGAACCCCAAATGGATCATGCTCTCAGAAGCACGCTCCAAGGAAGTGAAATACCTGTTAGAGAGCTGGTCGACCGGGGTAAGAGGGATGACTACACTGCATACGGATGATGTGCGAAATGTTCCGGACCGGATATTAAACATGCTGGAGAGCCGTGTGGACGCAGACCGGATGGAGAATGACATTTATCAGGCCCTTGATGTCGGAATACTGATCCGCAGGAAACGCAGGGAGGATGGAAGCAGTTATCGTTATATTGACCAGGTTTGTTTTTTTACAAGACAAAATTGTGAGAATGCGATCATAATGATCGTCCGCAACGGGAAACTGGAACAAAACAAACTTCCGGATTCCATTATGGAGCGATTCCGTCGGACAGAGATCAGAGATCCATATGTGAGTAAAGAACTGGAATTGATGGAGAACAGGGCAAAGGAGGAGATAATGTATGAAGGGGAGGGCATCGGCCGGACTACGTGACCGGACAAACCAGAGGCTCTGGCGTAAACTCCGGAAAAAAAGCGGTTATGTGATGCCAGAAGCAAAAAATCAGTCGGAAAACAATTCCTGGTATCGGTTATGGTATATCACAGCTGCGGCTGCGACAGCAGGGTGTCTTGTACATGTGGTATTTCAGATGAGCCGGTTATTGTCTGTGGCAGTTTTTGTATCCGTATTTGTGTATCTGCAGCGGATGTTAAAGATGAAAAAACAGCAGATGCTGCAGGAGATACGGTTACAGGAAGTCTCTGTTTATATGGATACCGTTTTATATGCATTTATGAAGTACGGGAAGATCAGTGAAGCACTTTCGGATGCTGGGAGAGCTTTAACGGCAGGGAAGATGAAAGAAACAATTCATAAAGCGTTTGATCATATGCAGTATACGTTTGATAATACGGAGCTTCTGGCTGATTCACTTGGAATGATCGAAGCAGAATATCAGACGGGAAGAATTCATAATATCCATGAATTTATGCTGCACGTAGAAGATTACGGAGGCGATTTCCGAAGACCGGCACAGCTTCTTCTAAACGAAAAACAAATGTGGGAGAAGCGTATTCGCAAGGCTATAGAGGAGCGCAAAAGGATGTTTCGGGATGTGGTGCTCTCGGTAGCAGCATCGATTGTCATCTGTATCATTGTACAGCATATTCCCGCCATGAATCTGGACATCAGTAAAAACCGGTGGATTCAGACCGGTACATTTTTGCTGATTCTGGCTGACGAGGTGATCCTGCTGCGTGCACAGCGGTATCTGGCGGCTGACTGGCTGCAATATGATAAATTCCGGGAAGATGAACAATATGAGAAAAAGATGATAGAGTTTCGAAATTACGATGAAAGAAGATCCAGGAGAATTTCTTTTTTCCTGGGCAAGATGATGGCAGTTATCAGTGCAGGTCTGCTTTGGAAAGGATGGAATGGGCCTGCCGTGACAGGCATGTTACTGATGCTTTTGTTTTTTGCGCAGCACAGAGCAGGACATTACCTTGCAAAAAAGAGGCTGACAGCAGAAATAAGAAGAGCATTTCCCAATTGGCTGATGGATCTGGTTTTGCTTTTGCAGAGTGAAAATGTTCAGGTCGCATTGCAGAAATCCGTTCGTAATGCACCTGGAGTGCTTCGGCTGGAATTGCGGGAACTGATCGGAAGACTTCAGTTAAGCCCGGAGGATGCAGCACCATATCATTCGTTTTTACAGGAATTTGAAATACCCGAAATACAATCAGCCATGAGTATGCTGTATGCATTGTCAGCAGGGCATGGTGGGAACAGCGACAGACAGCTTGGAGAACTGATAAGCAGGAATCAGGAGATGCTTGATGAGGCAGAGAAACACAAGAATTCGGATCGGAATGCAGGTCTTTATCTGCTGTTTCTGGCTCCGGTTTTGACCGCGTCTGCCAAAATGCTTTTGGATATGTCGGTTTTTATGCTGTCTTTCTTACGGACGACAGTAGGATAGGAGGCGTATATGAGTCAGATCATGAAAGCTTATATGAGCGTGTTTCTTTTACTGCTTCTGACAGCCGTATCGGAAGGAATTTTTACCGGATATCTGCAGGTTTTGTCGGCACAGGACATGCATGCAGCAGTGATAAAAGAGATGGAAAACAGTCATTTTTATCATGAGGTCGTAAAAGAATGTTTTGAACAGACCGAGGAGAAGGGATACCGGCTGGAAATCACGATGTATAAAAAGGATGGCACTACACAGAAGATTACGTCCGGGGAAGCAGCCCCGGAGGATACAAAAGAGGTTATGGGGGCTGATGTGAGAATGGAGTTTGCATATACCAATACATTTTTGCAGATCCGTCAGCCGCATATTCTGAGTGGATATGCCGGATAGGAGGAAATATGAAGCTGTTTGCAGAAGAATTTGGGATTGCTGTTGTCATTGCGGTCTGCGGGAGTGGAATCCTGCGGGTACTCGATATGGTTTTAGACGTTGTGACAGGAGGAATTGTATGAAAGCAGTGATTGAAGAATATGGGACGCTTGTTCTTGGAGTTGCGGGGGCGGCTGGTATGATCGGGCTGCTTCTGGAAATGTTTTGGACGCCGGGATCTGTGTTGCAGCGTTTTATTGAGGTATGGGGGAATGGAGGCTGTGGTGGATGAAAGAAGTCATGGAACAGTATGGCAGTATCCTGCTTGCAGCGCTTACCGGAGTACTAATGATTACGTTTCTTATGGGAATGCGGCAAGGAGAAAATCGTGGAATCCACGGCATTGCCGGGGCTGTGCTGGAGGCCGAAGGCCGGGATCTGCTCATGGAGGAGCAGACAAATGCTTTTGCAGAATACAGAAAAACTGCGGTTCCACAATTTGTTTCCAGTATGGAACGTGAGATAAAGAAAGAGACAAAGATTCGACTGGATGAGATCTGTAAAGCTTTGGACTGGAACGGGAATGAAATTCCGGTTTGGATTGTGGCTCTTCATAAGCAGAATGGAGAGCCCTGTACATGGAGTGAACAGGATATGAAAAGTTATGTGCAGTTTCCGGGAAGTGGAATTTATTATATTCAAGTCCGTGCTATGGATGCAATGGGAAGAGAACAGTGTGCGGTTATTACCGTTCCAGTGCAGGAATGAGAGGGGGAAAATATGAAGAATGTACTGATCGGGATTGTCGGTGGAATGATTCTGGTGTATATGGTCGTGATTCAGATCAGCCTGTATACCGAAAGTGTACGTCAGAATGAACTCAATCAGTGTGTTGCAGATGTGACCATGCAGGTATTGAAAGGGTGCAGGAACCAAACGGATGAAGCTGCGCAGAAGATCCTTACAGACAGAATCAGAGAAAGGCTGCCATCGGATTCCGAGGTGCAGATTGATGTGTTGGCATGTGACATGCAAAAAGGGATCGTTTCGGCAAAGGTAAAGGAGGAATTTCTTTATCCGAATGGGAAAAGCGGCAGTGTGCGGACGGCGAGAACTGCGATTGCAGAGAAAAAGGCAGAGGACATGTCACAGGCAAGGATTATTTATAAAGACCATGGAGAAATCTATAAAGAGTATATGGTACAGACAGGGGAAACGTATGTAGCTGCGAAACTGCCGGATGGGGCAAGAGGATGGAGGCTGGAAGGAAAGGAGTTTATTCTTCTTTCGGGAGAAAGCTTTCTGGTGGAAGCAGATATGAATTTTGAAACGATATATTAAACGGAATCGAAGCAATGGGGAGACGCCAATTGAGAAAAATAAAAAGAAATCTTGCAATTTTTTTCGGAATTGTTCTTGCAGTGGGAGTGTATATATCTGGAATGTATCTGTCAGAACCGGAAAAAACTTATGCAAAAGGGACTGTCGATGCAGTGAAATTCTATGAACAATATAAGGATGGACTGACCTTTGTGGAAGAGACGGAAGGCACAGGGGTGATATACTGCGTTTTAAAAAATGACCGGGAAAATATGACCTATCGTAATATTGGATGGCAGTTTCATATCTACAGTGGAGAAGAATATCTGGAAACAGTAATTTACAAGCTTGGAGGCGATTATTTTCGGCTGGAAGATATTCAGTATACAGAAGATAGAAAATATCAGTATGAACTTTTTGGACTCCGGGTTGGAAATCTGAAATCCCGTATCAGCACGAAAGTCAGGGATCAGATGGAACAGGGGACATGCAGTATCCGTGTGGACAGCTGTATTGCTCCTGCAAAGGATGGGCTGATCGATGGTTTTATGGATGATAATAAGATACGTGGCAATGTTCTTTGTACTTATGAACAGGTTATGTCGAGTACACAACTGACTGCGTATGAGAAAGCTGAGTTAAAAAATGCGTTTGGCAAGTCTGTTCAGCAGCTTTTTTATACGGTTTCGGCAGAGGGGGATGAAGGAATAGAACAGATTCAGGGAACAGGATCGTATTGCTATGGAGACCGTGCAAGATTAAAGGCTGTTGTGCGGGATGGATACCTGTTTCATGACTGGAGCGAAAGCCGGAAATACTATACGAGAGAAATCATTTTTCGGGTTTACAGGGATACCGCGTTTATTGTGTCAACGGTAAACAATCTGCCACCTGAAATTTATGCGCAGGATATGTATTTTTCATTGGAACAGGCACAAAAGGGATTGATTACTGAGGAAGTGTTAGGAGAACACGTATATGCACAGGACAGGGAGGATGGAAGGATTTCCTATGGGAAGCATCGGAGAAATTCGCTTGTTCTGATCAATTATGCGCTGGAGGATATGACTGCGTTTCAGAAAGCAGGAAGTGTGACAGAGACTTTTTGCGCAACAGACAGCGGTGGAAATACTGTTACAAAAACAGTATGGATTCATCTTGTGGATACAACACCTGCTACAGGACGTGAGGCATTTGGTGAACCAAGGTGGATCAGCCGGAGATATTTTGAAAAGGAAGACAGAAGTCTGCTGGCCGAAGAAGAGGGGGGATTACCTGAGGATTCCTGCTGGATAGTAGATGAGGAATATCGTACGCTTTTGCAGGAGGTACTTTGGAGAGAAGAGGAGAAATAAAAAACAGGCAGACTTAAAAAAGAAGTCTGCCTGCGTTTTATCGGGCTTAAGAATTATGTTCTTCTGCTTCCTGGGTGTTGTTTTCTGGAAGCTTGATGTATACCTGTTCGATACGGTTTTTATCGACTCTGGCAATTTTTAAGAGTGTGTTATCGTCTGTCAGGATGATCTCATTTTTGGATGGAAGGTGATCAAGCTGTCCAAGACAATATCCACCGATCGTGTCATAGTCGTCGGATTCCAGATGTAAGCCAAGTTCATCATTGACATCATCGAGATGGGTAGAGCCAAGAACCATGTATTCACGATCATTTAACGGTGTGATTGCGTCTTCTTCATCCGCATCATACTCATCCCTGATCTCACCTACGATCTCTTCCAGAAGGTCCTCTAAAGTAATCAGACCGGCAGTTACACCGTATTCATCAAGGACGATCGCAAGTGAAATGGAGGATTGGCGCATTTCAATAAAAAGATCTGCGGTATTTTTATGTTCAAAAGTGAAATATGGTTCCCGAAGAAAATCACGGATTGAAAAATGCTCTTTATCATTATCATAAAGCAGGAGATCTTTCATATTGATGATACCGATTACATTATCCGTGCTGTCTTCATAGACCGGAAGACGTGTAAATTTATCTTCACGGAAAATATCGATCAGTTCATCATAGGTAGAGTCCACCTGGACAAAGGTCATATCGATACGTGGAACCATAACTTCTTTTGCCTCGGAATCGCCAAAATCAAATACATTATGGATCATATCCCGCTCTTCGTGTTCGATGACACCGCTTTCCTGACCAACATCAACGATGGTACGGAGTTCTTCTTCGGTCATAAGCTTTGAAGATGCATTTGGATCTACGTGAAGCAAAAGCAGAACCCCCATGGATAAGCGGTTGATTACAAAAATAGCCGGAGTCAGAATAAACATGATCGCTTCAATGACTCCTGCACATTTTAAAGAAAGTCTGTCGGCTTCTAAGGTTGCCATGGTCTTTGGTGTGACTTCACCAAAAATCAGAATCAGAACCGTAAGAATACCAGTTGCAATACCAGCACCAACACTTCCAAAATAACGGATGGCAAGTGAAGTTGCAATGGAGGATGCAGACAGGTTGACAATGTTGTTTCCAATCAGGATTGCAGAAAGCATTTTTCCGGAATCGTTCGTGATACGCAGAACACGCTCCGCTTTCTTATCTCCGTTTTCTGAAAGCGTACGCATACGTATTTTATTTACCGTAGTTAACGCGGTCTCAGAAGAAGAGAAGAATGAAGAAAGTGCAAGTAGTACAAGTAAACTGATAATCTGTGCTATATCGACAGCGTCCAAAATAATTTTCACCTCGTAAATTTCTTAATTATAGTGATTCCCGGCACAAATATGCCGGGAATCTATTATACTATATTTTTATTGCTGTATTCAAGCAAAAATGACTAGTTCGCATCTGTGCTGTAGTTTGGTGCCTCTTTTGTAATATGAATATCATGTGGATGAGATTCTTTTAATGAAGCAGCAGAAATCTTAATGAATTTTCCGTTCTCTTTCATAAGTTCGATATTCTGGCAGCCACAGTATCCCATACCGGAATGAATACCACCGATCAGCTGGAATACGGTATCTTCAAGAGTTCCCTTGTAAGCAACACGTCCTTCAACACCTTCAGGAACCAGTTTCTTTGCACCTTCCTGGAAGTAACGGTCTTTGCTTCCGTTTTCCATAGCTGCGATGGAACCCATACCACGGTATACTTTGTATTTTCTTCCCTGATATAATTCAAATGTTCCAGGTGCTTCGTCGCATCCTGCGAACATGGAACCCATCATGCAGACATTGGCTCCGGCAGCAATGGCCTTTGTAATGTCACCGGAGTATTTGATACCACCATCAGCGATAACCGGAATACCATATTCTTTGGCAACTGCATAGCAGTCCATAATTGCAGAAATCTGTGGAACACCGATACCTGCTACGACACGTGTGGTACAGATAGATCCAGGTCCGATACCAACTTTGACAGCATCAGCACCAGCTTCGATCAGAGCTTTTGCAGCAGCACCGGTAGCAATGTTACCTGCGATTACCTGAAGATCCGGATAAGTAGCTTTAATCTTCTTTACTGCTTCTAAGATGTTTTTGGAATGTCCATGTGCGGAATCAACAACGATAACATCAACATGGGCTTTAACAAGTGCATCTACACGATCCATCATGTTTGCTGTGATTCCAACTCCGGCACCACAGAGAAGACGTCCCTGCTCATCTTTTGCGGATAATGGATATTTGATCTGTTTCTCGATATCTTTGATCGTAATCAGACCTTTCAGATTGAAATCCTTATCTACGATAGGAAGTTTCTCTTTTCTTGCTTTGGCGAGAATGCTTTTGGCTTCATCTAAAGTGATGCCTTCCTGAGCAGTGATCAGACCCTCTGAAGTCATAGATTCTTTGATTTTTTTGGAGAAATCTGTCTCGAATTTCAGATCACGGTTTGTGATAATACCAACTAACTTTCCATTCTCAGTGATCGGAACACCGGAGATACGGAATTTTGCCATTAATTCATTGGCATCCTGTAATGTATGTTCTGGAGAAAGATAAAATGGATCAGTGATTACACCATTTTCAGATCTCTTGACCTTATCTACTTCATCAGCCTGTGCTTCGATTGACATATTTTTATGGATAATTCCAATTCCACCCTGTCTGGCCATAGCGATTGCCATTTTTGATTCTGTTACAGTGTCCATAGCAGCGCTCATTAATGGAATGTTTAACACGATCTTTTTGGTAAGGTGTGTCGTAAGATCGATCATGTTTGGAGTAACCTCAGAATACTGAGGTACTAAAAGCACGTCATCAAATGTAATTCCTTCGCCGATAATAGTACCCATTTTTAAAATCCTCACTTTCTGTATACTTGTCAACATTATTATTAGTTGCTCAATCATAGCAAAATTATGAGATGATGTCAAGGTGATATAAGCTACGATTGATACAAAAAGGGGTATATATTAGAAAAAATAATAAATGCAATTAATCACATTTATTGAACACTTGCATAGAGTAACGCGGCAGCAGGGGAATCATTTAGAGTAGAAAAAGAATGATTCACAAACAGGAAAAAATATGTTATGATTCTAAATATGTATGAGGGCGAAGAAGTCATGACCGTGGATTTCTGCGCCCTTTTGTCATAGTAAAGGAGAGGACAGATGCAATTTAGACCCTGTATAGACATACATAATGGGAAGGTAAAGCAGATCGTGGGCAGTAGTCTGCGGGATGCTGGAGATCAGGCGGAAGAAAATTTTGTGGCAGAACAGAATGGCGCCTTTTTTGCAAAGTTATACAAGGATGCGGGAATCCGTGGGGGACATATTATCCTGTTAAACCCGGAGCAGAGTGAATATTATGAGGCGACCAGAGCACAGGCACTTCTTGCACTCCATGAGTATCCAGGAGGCTTGCAGATTGGAGGAGGGATACATGCCGGAAATGCTGCTTCCTTTATTAAAGAGGGGGCAAGTCATGTGATCGTGACATCTTATGTTTTTAAAGATGGAAAGATCAGTTTTGAGAATCTGAAACGGCTTGTAAATGCTGTTGGAAAAGAGCATCTTGTTCTGGATTTAAGCTGCAGATTCCGGGGTGATGGTTATTATATTGTGACTGACCGATGGCAGAAGTTTACAGAAGAGAAGGTGACCACGGAACTTTTAGACAGATTAGCTGAATATTGTGATGAATTTCTGGTTCATGCAGTAGATGTGGAAGGAAAAGCATCCGGAATCGAAGAGGAACTGGCAGGTCAGCTGGGAAGATGGAACCGGATTCCGGTTACCTATGCCGGAGGTGTCCGAAATTTTGATGATCTTAGAAAGATCCGTGAACTTGGACATGGACATTTGAATGTAACCATCGGAAGTGCACTGGATCTGTTTGGCGGAACCATGTCATATCAGAAGGTACTCGATTATATTGCTTCAGTACAGGAAGCTTAGAATAAAGAAAAGGAGAGAATTATGAGCAAATATACCAAACAGGATATTATGAGAATCGTAGAAGAAGAGGATGTGGAATTTATCCGGCTTCAGTTCACAGATATCTTTGGAACAATGAAAAATGTTGCAATTACAGCAAGTCAGCTGGAAAAGGCCCTGGATAACAAATGCATGTTTGATGGCTCTTCAATTGAGGGATTTGTGCGTATTGAGGAATCTGACATGTATCTGTATCCGGATCTGGATACGTTTACCATTTTCCCATGGAGACCACAGCAGGGAAAGGTTGCGCGTATTATCTGTGATGTATACAGTACAGATGGAACTCCGTTCCAGGGCGACTGCCGCCATATCTTAAAGAAGCAGATTGAAGAGGCTGCCAGAATGGGATATGTATTTAACGTAGGACCGGAGGTGGAATTCTTCCTGTTCCATCAGGATGAAGATGGACAGCCTACAACGATCAGTCATGAAAAAGCGGGATATTTTGACCTGGGACCTGTCGATCTTGGGGAAAATGCAAGACGTGATATGGTACTGACACTCGAGGATATGGATTTTGAAATTGAAGCTTCCCATCATGAGGCTGCTCCTGCCCAGCATGAGATCGATTTTAAATATGATGAGGCACTTGTTACCGCAGATAATATTATGACATTCAAACTGGCTGTCAAAACCATTGCAAAACGTCATGGACTGTTTGCAAGCTTTATGCCAAAACCAAAATCTGGTATCGCCGGATCCGGTATGCATATTAATATGTCTTTATCCAAAGATGGAAAGAACATCTTTGATGATCCGGATGGCGAGCTTGGAATGAGCAAAGAGGCATATTATTTTATCGGCGGTATTATGAAACACTTAAAAGGAATGACTGCAATCTGTAATCCACTGGTGAATTCCTATAAGAGATTTGTGCCTGGTTATGAGGCTCCAATCTATATTGCGTGGTCTACGAAGAATAGAAGTCCATTGATTCGGATTCCTGCTTCACGTGGTGAAAGTACAAGAATTGAACTCAGAAGTCCGGACCCGGCAGCAAATCCGTATCTGACACTTGCGGTATGTCTTGCAGCAGGACTTGACGGAATCCGTAATCAGATTACACCGCCGGATGCAATCTCTGCAAATGTATTTGAACTGACAACAGAAGAGAAAGAAAAGCTTGCTATTGAAGCAATTCCTGAGGATCTGAATGCAGCGATGGAAGAACTGAAAAAAGATACCTTTATCAGGGAAGTGCTTGGAGAACATATTGTGACCAAATATGTGGAAGCAAAACATGAAGAATGGGTTCATTATCGGGCTCAGGTTACAAAATGGGAAATCGATGAGTATTTATACAAAATCTAATCGAAAGCGTACAAGGGGATAACGGTGGATAATATTGTAGTAGCATTTCCAAAGCTGGCAAATGCCCAGAATATTAAAAAAATATTGGCACAGAGCGGATATCCGGTTGCGGCAGTCTGCACAACCGGTGCCCAGGCGCTTCAGAATGTGAACAGTCTTGAAAGCGGCATCGTTGTCTGTGGAGCCCGTTTTGTGGATATGATGTATGATGAACTGTACTCATATCTTCCGAAGGGATTTCAGATGCTGTTAGTGGCATCGCCGGCTTCCTTTGAAAATAAGGGAGTTGACAATCTGGTA
Source organism: Roseburia porci (assembly GCF_009695765.1). GTDB lineage: Bacteria > Bacillota > Clostridia > Lachnospirales > Lachnospiraceae > Roseburia > Roseburia porci. The sequence goes on along the minus strand of NZ_VUNI01000005.1, from coordinate 67,331 downwards.
TGCCTTGCACTTCCGATGAAAGTGCATGAATTGCTCCAGACAGTTGAAATGATGGAGTATACGATTGCAAGAAGACGTAAGAAAATGCGTCAGAAGCCGAAGGAACGCTCGAAAGAAGAAGTCCAGCAGATTGAAAGAGCAAAGGCTCTTTTGATGGAACGAAACAACATGACGGAGGAAGAAGCGCACCGTTATATTCAGAAGAGAAGCATGGACAATGCGACCGGATTGACGGAAACTGCGCAGATGATTCTCAGTTTGATGGGAGAAGCGTAAAGTTTTTGAGATGGGCAATTGTATGTGGGGAATATATTTGTTATACTTATACTAATATGTGAATAGTTATTCATACTTTTACAGAATATCAGAAGAGAGGACGAAAGTAATGTATCAGATTAATGACAATTATCAGAAACTGCCGGGCAGTTATCTTTTCAGTACGATTGGCAAGAAGGTTGCCGCATATTCCGAGGCAAATCCGGATAAAAAGATTATCCGTCTCGGTATTGGTGATGTGACCCAGCCACTGGCTCCTGCAATCATTGAGGCACTGCATAAAGCAGTTGATGAAATGGGAAATGCAGAGACATTCCACGGTTATGCACCGGATCTGGGATATGAATTTTTAAGAAGTGCAATTGCCAAAAATGATTATCAGGCAAGAGGATGTGAGATCGGCATAGACGAGATCTTCGTTTCGGACGGAGCAAAGAGTGATTCCGCCAACATCCAGGAACTTTTTGCATTAAACAATCGCATTGCAGTATGTGATCCGGTATATCCGGTTTATGTGGATTCCAATGTAATGGCAGGAAGAACCGGAACTTATGACACGAAGACGGAGACATGGAGCAATGTGATCTACATGCCATGTACCGCGGAGAATAATTTTGTGCCGGAGTTCCCGAAAGAGACACCGGACATCATTTATCTGTGTCTTCCAAATAACCCGACAGGTACAACTCTGACAAAAGATCAGCTTCAGAAGTGGGTAGATTATGCAAACGAGAAAGGTGCAGTCATTATTTATGATGCAGCTTATGAAGCATATATCAGTGAAGACAATGTGCCACATACCATTTATGAGTGTGATGGAGCAAAGACCTGTGCGATTGAACTGAGAAGTTTTTCAAAGAATGCTGGATTTACCGGTGTTCGTCTTGGATTTACAGTTGTTCCAAAAGAATTAAAGTGTGGAGATGTATCTTTAAATGCAATGTGGGCAAGACGTCATGGAACCAAATTTAACGGTGCTCCGTATATTGTACAGCGTGCCGGAGAGGCTGTATACTCAGAAGCCGGAAAAGCACAGCTGAAAGAGCAGGTTGCATACTATATGAGAAATGCATCCACCATCAAAAATGGATTAAAAGATGCAGGCTATACCGTATTTGGTGGTGTGAATGCACCATATATCTGGTTAAAGACACCGGATAACATGACATCATGGCAGTTCTTCGATCATCTGTTAGAGGATGCAAATGTGGTTGGAACTCCTGGATCAGGATTTGGACCAAGCGGAGAAGGATATTTCAGACTGACTGCATTTGGTACTTATGAGAACACGCTTGCAGCATTAGAGAGATTTAAGACTCTGTAAAATATTGAACAGACAGAAAAAAGGAGTATGAAACCGGAAAACGGTTTTCATACTCCTTTTTTCACTAAGAATACGATCTGTGTATAGTTTATATAAAATACAGGAAAAATCAGCGGACAACCGCGTGCTGGCATAACCAGTCACACCAGGTGGCATAATATTTGCCGAGTGGATGGGTATCATCATTGGTATAATCCGGATTCAGGTTTCCGGTTTCATCATCAAATAATTCGTTGGCATCCAGATAAAAAACAGTCTCATGATCGACAAGCGATGCAATCTGTGCATTGAACTGATCGATGTTTGCATTGTTAAAAGTTGAATCTGAAGCGGAACGATCCGCGGTAACATGAAGATTTGCTTCAAGGTAAATGATTGCATCTGGCTGGAGTGCTTTTAACTGGCCAACCAGTTCACTGTATTTATTCACGGTCTGGTCCAGATTGAAGCCAAGCTCATTGATTCCAAGCATAAGATATATTTTCCCATAATGCTGGCTGCTTAAAAGATCATGAAGCGAAAGTGTTCCAAGACCATCTACTTCTAAAGGATCACTTGTTGCGTCATAGATGCTGAGACCGGTGTTTGCAAAAAAAGTAGCGTTATTTAATGTCCCGTATTCCTTCAGACCTACAGTGCGGGAATCTCCGATAAACAGTGCATCATCAAAATAAGAAGCATCCACGGTGGTCATGGATTCACTACTCACAGCGGCTTCTGTGTTTTCTGTGACATCCTCTGGATTTTTCTCCGGTGAACCGGAAGCGGGAACTTCGGTTGCTACCAGATCTGCTTTCTGGGGAGGTGTGTTTTTCATTTTATTTGTCTGCCAGCTGACGAGCAGAAAAACAATCGGAATGATGATACAACTGGCCATAAGACAGCCAATAAAAAGCGCTGCGTGTGATTTCTTTTTCATAAGAGTTCTCCTTTAAATCATTAAAATCTGAAGTATAAAAACGGATCATTTAATCCAATATGTAAGCAATAGATGGCAAGCCAGAAAATAAACAGGCAGATTACCGATTCGGCAACGGTATTTTTAATCCGATGCAGAATATGTGTCGGCAGCATGGTGGAAAATAAAAACCCTGCCGGAATGATAAAACGGAAATCTTTTAAAAATTTCAGAAAATCTCCATGGTAGATGATCTGGCTGCTGTGTCCGAGGAATGGAAAAAGTCTTGTAAGATATACACCAATATCCTGTATATTGGTGATGCCAAATACCATCCAGGAAAGCGGAATCAGAAAAAACATATAAAGATGCCTAATTCCGGGGTGCTTTTCAAGAATCCGACCAAATCCAAGTTTTTCAATTAGTAATATTACAAATAATAAAAGTCCCCATAAAATAAAATTCCATCCTGCTCCGTGCCAGATTCCGGTAAGAATCCATACAATAAAAATATTACGGATCCATTTGCCACGGCTTGTGCGGTTGCCGCCTAACGGAATGTATACATAATTGCGGAACCACTGTCCAAGCGTGATATGCCATCGGCGCCAGAAGTCGGTCATACTGATTGCAACATACGGATGCCGGAAGTTGACAGGCAGTTGAAAACCGAGAAGCTTTCCAAGACCGATTGCCATGAGCGAATAGCCGTAAAAGTCAAAGTAGATCTGGAAAGAATACGCAAAAATACCAAGCCAGGCAAGTGGCGTGGAGATACTGTCATATCCGATGGACTGAACGTTTGACCAGAGGCTTCCAAACTGATTGGCAAGAATGACTTTTAACCCGAGACCATAAATGAAATCTTTGAGTCCGCCCGACTGAGCCTCCAGACTATATGGTCTTTTGGCATGAAGTGATTCACGAATGGAAGAATAGGTGACGATCGGACCGGCAATCAGCTGTGGAAACATGCTGACATATGCACCGAAGTCCAGAAAGGATTCTTCCGCAGGAACTTCTCCACGATAAACATCAACAAGATAGGATACCATCTGAAATGTATAAAAGCTGATTCCAAGTGGGAGCACAAGTTTTAAATGAACTTCCGGAATCGCATGATCAGATAGCACCAGACCAAGCAGATCAGCAATGCAGGAGCAGAAAAAGTCAAAATATTTAAACAGAAAAAGCCACATAAAGTCGAAAAACAATCCACCAATGAGGAGTGTTTTCCGGGTCGCAGGATCTTCCTCGGATGATAAAAAACGTCCAATGCTGTAATTTACCGCAATCATCAGAAGAAATAACAGCAGATAGAAAGGCTGTTTCAGGACTCCTGCCGTATAAAAGATCAGACTTCCGATAAATAATACGCTATTTCTTGCATGGGATGAAATTGTATAATAAGCCAACAGAAAAAGTGGCAGAAAGACAAAGATAAATGTAAGGCTGCTGAATACCATAGTTTTTTCCTTTGTAAACTTTGTTACTGTATATTTTATACGATTTTGCGGAAAAGATATAGTATTTTATACCATTTTGTCGAAACTTTTGTAAAAAAATATGAGAAAAATACAATTTCGCTGAAAAAGGCTTCCGGAATGAACTCCGAAAGCCTTTTGAAAAATCTATCCATACAGATGGAAACGATTATTTGTTTTTCTTTGCATAGCTTGCTCTCTTACGCAGAGTAGGGTCAAGAATACGTTTACGGATACGCAGATTTTTCGGAGTTACCTCAAGAAGCTCGTCGGTATCAATAAAGTCAAGAGCCTGCTCAAGACTTAAAATACGTGGCGGAACCAGGGTAAGTGCCTCATCAGCGGAAGAAGAACGGGTGTTGGTAAGATGTTTCTTCTTGCAGACGTTCAACTCGATATCTTCAGCTTTTGCACACTGACCGATGACCATACCGGAATATACTTTTTCACCAGGTCCGATGAATAAGGTACCACGATCCTGGGCAGAGAACAGACCATATGCAACGGATTCTCCGGATTCGAAAGCGATCAGGGAACCGGTTGCACGATATGCGATATCTCCGCGATATGCATCGTAGCCATCGAAGATTGTATTGATGATTCCGTTTCCTTTTGTGTCCGTCATGAATTCACCACGGTAACCAATAAGGCCACGGGATGGAATACGGAACTCCAGACGTGTATAACCACCGGTAATCGAATACATGTTGAGAAGTTCACCTTTACGCTGCTGGAGTTTTGAGATTACTGCACCGGTAAAATCGTCCGGAACATCAACATAGGCAAGCTCCATTGGCTCTAATTTCTTGCCGTTTTCATCATATTCATAAATAACTTCGGCTTTACTTACTGCGAATTCATATCCTTCACGACGCATATTCTCGATCAGAACGGAAAGATGCAGTTCACCTCGTCCGGAAACTTTTAATGCATCCGGGCTGTCGGTTTCTTCGACACGAAGAGAAACGTCGGTGTTCAGCTCTTTGAAAAGACGGTCACGGATATGACGGGAGGTAACATATTTACCTTCCTGTCCGGCAAGAGGACTGTCATTTACGATAAAGTTCATGGAGATCGTAGGCTCTGAGATCTTCTGGAATGGGATTGCAACCGGATTCTCAGGGGCACAGATGGTATCTCCGATGTGGATATCTGCGATACCGGAGATCGCAACGATGGAACCGATCTTGGCTTCGGTAACATCTACTTTATTTAAACCGTCAAACTCATATAATTTGCTGATACGGACTTTCTCTTTTTTGTCAGGATCATGATGGTTGACAACAACGGCTTCCTGATTGACTTTTAAAGAACCGTTGTCGATCTTACCGATACCGATACGGCCAACGTATTCATTGTAGTCGATGGTTGAGATTAAAACCTGTGTATTTGCATCCGGATCACCTTCTGGAGCCGGAATGTAGTTGACGATTGTTTCGAATAAAGGAGTCATATCCTTTTTCTCATCATCAAGATTTAACATTGCATATCCATCTCTTGCAGAAGCATATACAAATGGGCAGTCGAGCTGCTCATCGGAAGCATCCAGATCCATGAAAAGCTCTAATACTTCATCAATAACCTCAGCAGGTCTGGCTTCCGGGCGGTCGATCTTATTCAGACATACGATAACCGGAAGATTTAAGGAAAGTGCTTTCATTAAAACGAATTTGGTCTGTGGCATAACACCTTCGAAGGCATCGACAACAAGAACAACGCCGTTTACCATTTTTAAAACACGTTCTACTTCACCACCGAAATCGGCATGGCCCGGGGTATCGATGATGTTGATCTTAATATCTTTATACTGAACGGCAGTATTTTTGGAGAGGATCGTGATACCTCTTTCACGTTCAATGTCGTTGGAGTCCATGACACGCTCCTGGACTTCCTGGTTTGCACGGAATACACCGGACTGTTTTAAAAGCTCATCGACCAGAGTGGTTTTACCGTGGTCTACGTGAGCGATGATTGCAATATTACGAATATCTTCTCTTTTTTGTAACATAATTATCCTTCTTTCTAATATAAGTTAGAAAACAACTTATATATTTTATCATAAAATCGTGATTCTGCAAGCAAAATCGAGGGTTTCATGGATTTGCATATTTTTTGCCCCGCTTGTCGACAAGCTTTGAGGAAATCTACCAATGAATCAATGTTAAAACTGAGACCTAACAAATATTTCCACAAAAGGAAGGGAGAACAATTCATGGCAGATAAAATTTTTGAAAACAACCAGGTATCGATTATCGGAGAGATCGTGAGTGATTTCCAGTATAGTCACGAAGTCTATGGCGAGGGATTCTATATGGTACAGGTGTCGGTAAGCCGGCTGTCTGACTTTGTAGATTATATTCCGGTCATGGTATCAGAAAGACTGATCGATGTAACGCAGAATTATGAGGGACAGTATGTGTATGTTGCGGGACAGTTCCGCTCGTTCAACCGTCATGAGGAGAGAAAGAACCGTCTTGTGCTTTCTGTTTTTGCGAGAGAACTTGAACTTGTTGAGAAGCAGGATGCGGACAGTGCCAGCAATCAGATCTATCTGGATGGTTACATATGCAAGGATACGGTTTACCGGAAAACACCTCTTGGAAGGGAGATTGCAGATCTTCTTGTTGCGGTAAACAGATCTTATGGAAAATCCGACTATATCCCATGCATCTGCTGGGGCAGAAATGCAAGATTTGCATCCGGTTTTGAAGTGGGAAGCCATGTTCAGATCTGGGGAAGAATCCAGAGCAGGGAGTATGTGAAAAAGCTGAGTGATACGCAGGCGGAAAAGCGTGTGGCATATGAAGTGTCGGTAAGTAAGATAGAATTTCTTGATTAATAGTCCTTTTTTCTCATATTTCAGCGAAAAGTTGCAAAAAAAAAGATAGTGTGGTATTTTATGCAATATCAAATCTGAGGGGTGGAACGGATGCTTCAGATTAGGAGGAAATTATGAGTAGTGGTGTCGTACAGATTTATTATGGCGATGGACATGGAAAGTCAACGGCTGCACTCGGCAATGCGATTCATGCAGCCAGTGAAGGAAAAAGTGTTATCGTGATACAGTTCCTCAAAGGAAAAATGGAGAAGGAACTGGAATTTTTGCAGCGCCTTGAACCGGAGATTAAATTTTTCCGGTTTTCAAAATCAGATGCGCCTTTTGATGAATTGGGTGAAGATGAGAAAAAAGAAGAAAGCATTAACCTGAAAAATGGCTTTAATTATGGAAAGAAGGTCATATCTACAGGTGCCTGCGATATGATCATTTTTGATGAGATCCTGGGACTGCTGGATCATAAAGTGATTACGATTGAAGATATCCGTGGTATGATGGAATGCAGACCGGAAGAAATGGACATTATATTTACAGGACGCATTTTGCAGGATGGTGTCCGTGAATTTGCAGATGAAATCTACAATATTGCTCCGGAAAAGTAGCAGTTGACAGTGCTGTAACGGAGTGCTATGATGAACAATATAATAATCATTGATAGAGGTTGCGCGAGTTATCAGTAGCCTGTGGGATGCAGCAGATGCAGGAGAACACAGTGGAAAGGAATGAGCGCCGAAGGAGGAGATATTCTGTGGATCGAATCCTGGGCATAAGGCGAATAGCTTTATGACTGTCATCGACTGAGATGGGGAGCTATCAGAACCGTTTTTTGAGATTCATGCCGGCTTTCTGTAAGCCGGCTTTTTCAATGTGTATTTTTACAGGAGGATCATATTTATGGCAATTTTTAAAGGCGCAGGTGTTGCTATCGTAACGCCAATGAAGAATAATGAGGAAGTAAATTACGACAAACTGGAGGAACTGATCAATGAGCAGATCGATGCAGGCACCGATGCAATCATCATTGCAGGAACAACAGGTGAAAGTTCTACACTGGATATGGAAGAGCATGAGAAAGTCATCCGTTCAGCAGTAGAATTTACAAAACACAGAGTACCGGTTGTTGCGGGAACCGGATCAAACTGCACCAGAACAGCAATCCAGCTTTCACAGGAAGCAGAGGCAGATGGTGTGGAGGGTCTTCTGATCGTTACTCCTTATTATAATAAAGCAACACAGGCCGGACTTGTGAAACATTATACACAGATTGCGAGAAACACGAAACTTCCAATCATTATGTACAATGTTCCTGGAAGAACCGGATGCAATCTGATGCCGGAGACGGTTGCCGAACTGTTTCACAGTGAGCAGAATCTGGTCGGATTAAAAGAAGCAACCGGCAATCTTGCACAGGCATCCAAGACCATGTATCTGACAGATGGAAAACTTGATCTGTATTCCGGAGAAGACGGACTTGTAGTTCCGCTTATGTCAATTGGTGCAATCGGTGTGATCTCTGTATGGAGCAACGTGGCACCGACAAAAGTACATCAGATGTGTGACAGCTTCTTTAAGGGAGATATTGAAACTGCAAGACGTCTGCAGTTAGAGGCTCTTCCACTTGTAGATGCACTGTTTTCTGAGGTCAATCCAATCCCTGTTAAGAAAGCACTTAATCTGATGGGCAAAGAAGTCGGTCCGCTTCGTGCACCACTTTGTGAGATGGGAGCAGACAATGCGGCAAAACTTGCCAATGTTATGAAGGAATACGGAATTACATTACAATAGAAGGATCAGATACAAGGAGAGAAATAGAATGGTTAGAGCAATTATGAACGGATGCAATGGTAAAATGGGTCAGACCATTACCGGCATCTGCAAAGACGATAAAGAGATCGAAATTGTTGCGGGAATCGATCTGTATGATGGAATCAAAAATGATTATCCGGTTTTTAAAAGCATCGATGCGTGCGATGTGGAAGCAGATGTCATTATTGATTTTTCCAATGCAAAGGCAGTGGATGCACTGATTGAATATTCGGTTGCAAAGAATGTACCTGTCGTATTATGTACAACAGGACTTTCCGAGGAACAGCTATCCGAAGTAGATAAAGCAGCAAGAAAAGTCGCCATTCTGCGTTCGGCGAATATGTCCCTTGGTATCAATACATTGATGGAACTTCTGAAGAAGGCGGCACTCGTATTTGCACCGGCCGGATTTGATATGGAGATCGTTGAGAAGCACCATAACCAGAAACTGGATGCGCCGAGCGGAACAGCGCTTGCACTTGCGGATTCCATGAATGAGGCGCTCGATCAGGCATATTCCTATAAATATGACCGTACCAAAGAACGTGCAAAGAGAGATCCACACGAGATCGGAATCTCTGCGGTACGTGGCGGCAATATCGTAGGAGAGCATGAAGTACTGTTCTGCGGACAGGATGAAGTGATCGAGTTCAAGCATACAGCATATTCCAAGGCCGTATTTGCAAAAGGCGCTGTGGAAGCTGCAAAATTCCTTGCAGGAAAGCCGGCGGGACATTATGATATGGCAGATGTAATCGCAGCAAAATAGTTTGGTAAAAAAACATGTTAAAATAACCAAAAAAAGAATAAAAACAATCAACTTGTGCGCTAAAATGCACAACGAAAATTGACGAAATAGGACAAATGTGGTAAGATAGTACTATAAATTTATATGGTACTATCTTTTTTGTTGAAAAAGAATCTAGAACACTATATAATGATAAACCGTTGTATGTATAGAAAATCGATCAATACAATTCTGGGAGGGATTATATGAGAAGAAAGAGAGTTGCGGTGCTTTGCGCGTCACTTATGGCAGCATCCCTGGTCGCAGGCGGCTGTGGTAATGGAACGGCAGGCACGGACGGAACACAAACAGCAGAAACTACACAGACAGACAACAAGTCCGATGATGGAACGATTTCACTGACGGTCTGGGGAGCAGAGGAAGATGCAGATCTTCTGAAGCAGATTACAGACAGCTTTGAAAAAGAATATGCATCACAGGCGAAATTTGACATTACCATTACAGCAGAAGCTGAGTCCAACTGTAAGGATGATCTGCTTGGAGATGTCCTGAATAGTGCGGATGTATTTACATTTGCCGATGATCAGTTAAGAGCGCTTGTGGCGGCCGGAGTATTGGAGCCAATTGAGAATTCCAATGAGATTGCATCTGCCAGTGTAGATGGAGCGGCGGATGCAGCCAGTGTCAATGATCAGTTGTATGCGTATCCGCTGACCGCAGATAATGGTTATTTTATGTATTATAATAAGGAATATTTTTCCGATTCGGATGTACAGACACTGGATCAGATGTTGTCTGTTGCGGCAGCAAACGGTAAGAAAGTAAGTATGGACTGGTCTTCCGGATGGTATGTGTATTCCTTCTTTGGCAATACCGGAATGGAAGTAGGGCTAAATGACGATGGAATCTCCAATTACTGTACCTGGAACAGCCAGGATGGCAGTATCAAAGGCGTGGATGTTGCACAGTCCATGCTTTCCATCGCTGCGAGTCCTGGATTTTTAAATACGGATGATGAAGGAATGATGGAAGGCATTCAGAATGGAACCGTCATAGCAGGTGTTTCCGGTGTATGGAATGCAAATGATATCGAGCAGGCCTGGGGAGACAATTATGCAGCAGTAAAACTCCCGACTTATACCTGTGCAGGCCAGCAGGTGCAGATGGCATCCTTTAAAGGGTATAAACTAGTTGGTGCGAATGCATACTCAAAAAATGCCGCATGGGCATCCAAACTTGCCGAGTGGATCAGTAACGAACAGAATCAGACACTGCGTTTTGAATTAAGACAGCAGGGACCGGCCAACAAAAATGCGTCAGAATCGGGTGAAATAGCAGATTCTCCGGCTATTCAGGCAGTACTTGCACAGTCTGAATTTGCAAGTCTTCAGAGAATTGGCGGCAATTACTGGGATCCGGTACAGACCTTTGCAGCACAGATGGCAGCGGGTAATCCAACAGGACAGGATCTTCAGGATTTATTAGATACCATGGTGAAAGGTGTTACGGCATCGAATGCACAGTAGAGCAGGAGGAAGCTATGAATAATAAGGTTAAAAATGCAAAAAAACAGACCGGAACAAGCATCCGTGTACTGATTCTGGTTCCTGTTATTATACTTGGAATTGTAGGTGTTTTTTCGAATATTCTTGCAATGAAGAATATTCGAAGTGTCAATGCGAAGGCAACACAGATCACGGATGAATATATGGAAAGCATGATTTCGCTGAATGCAATCCAGGAGGAGATGCAGTCCATCCATCAGAATGCATTATCACATATTATTGCAACCGATTTTGATACAATGATCAATCTTGTAAACACAATCAAATCACAGGAAACAGATCTGGAACAGAAGCTGGATGATTTTGGTGGAGTTGTGGATGCAGATGACAAGGACAGTTATGATGATCTGATGACTAATTATGAGAATTTTAAAGTTGCGATCACCAATGTTGTAGCATACAGTGCAAATACAAAGACAGCGGATGCTTACGCATGTGCGAACGGAGATCTTGCAAATTATTCCGCTGCAATGATATCGGATCTGGATAAGATAACACAGCATACATCGGAGAATTCAGAGAAAACAAGAGCCCATCTTGCAAACGTATATCACAGCTCCATTGTCAGCAATGTGATCACAATCGTAATCAGTATTCTTGCGGTGCTCAGTGCCATCGTCGGTGTTGTGAAACTGGTTATCCACCCGATCAAACGGACAGAAAAAGAGATCACCGGAATCATCAAAGACATTGAGAAGCGCCAGGGAGATCTTACCAAACGTGTTGAGATTGCATCCGTTGGAGAGATTGGAAGTCTGGGACATGGTATCAATGCTTTCATGGAAAAATTACAGCATATTTTTGCTGTGTTGAGCAGTGATTCAGAGAAAATGGATTCCGTGGTCAACGAGGTTATGGAAAGTGTACAGACCTCTAACGACAGTGCATCCGATCTGTCAGCACTGACGGAGGAGTTATCTGCGACAATGGAAGAAGTATCCAGCAATGCATCCCTGATTAATAATAATGCGGAAGGTGTAAAGAATGAGGTAAGCATTATTGCTGAAAAATCCGCAGAATTAAGTAAATTCTCACAGGAAATGATGCAGCATGCAGATAATATGCAGAGTTCCGCAAAAGATAATATGCAGACAACAAGTGCCAAGGTCAATGAGATTCTTGAGATCTTAAATCAGGCAATTGAGGAAAGCAAGAGTGTGGATCAGGTTAACAGTCTTACCAATGATATTTTGAATATTTCAAGTCAGACCAACCTTCTTTCCCTGAATGCGTCAATTGAGGCTGCAAGAGCCGGAGAAGCAGGAAAAGGATTTGCAGTTGTGGCAGGTGAGATCAGTCAGCTTGCAGAGTCCAGCAGACAGACCGCAAACCGTATTCAGGAGATTAATACAGTTGTTACAAATGCCGTACATAATCTTGCAGAACATGCACAGGATCTTGTGTCATACATGAACGACAGTATTGTGCCGGAACTGGAAAGCTTTGTAGATTCCGGTACACAGTATCGTGAGAATGCTTCTTATATTGAGACAACGATGAAGCAGTTTGAACAGCAGACCGATCAGCTGAAACGTGGAGCTGTTGAAATTGCAGATTCCATAAACAGCATTACCAATGCCATCGAAGAAGGTGTCAAAGGTGTCAACGGCGTTGCGGAAAGCACGCAGATGCTTGTTACCGATATGGAGAAAATTTCAAAGAGAATGGAAGAAAACCAGCAGATTTCGTCAGAACTTCAAAACGAGACTGCGGTATTTACCAAAATCTGATAGCGAAACACCCCGGAAATTGCGAATCGCAGTTGTCCGGGGTATTTTTGTATGCTACAATGTTAAGCAGAAAATATGTAGAGTGAGGAATTGCAAATGACAATGTTAATCAAAGGGGGAAGGGTTTTAAATCCTGCAACCCAGATGGACGAGGTTGCCGATGTCTATGTTGAGAATGGATATGTGGCCAAGATTGGAAAGGACCTGAAAGAGAAGGTAGACCGTGTAATTGAAGCAAAAGGATATTATGTTATGCCGGGATTTATCGATATGCATGTGCATTTTCGTGATCCGGGATTTGAAGAGAAAGAGACGGTTATCACCGGTATGCATGCAGCAGCACATGGTGGATTTACAACAGTGCTAGCCATGCCGAATACGAAACCAGTTGTGGATAACCCGGATGTCGTAAATTATGTGCACAATAAAGCCCGGTCAGAACGTGGAATTCATGTGCTTCAGGTAGGCGCTGTCACAAAGGGGCAGAAAGGAACGGAGCTTGCGGATATTGAGGGGATGGTCGAAGCTGGAAGCCCTGCGATCAGCGAGGACGGAAAATCGGTCATGAACACACAGATTTATGCTGAAGCCATGAAAAAGGCTGCAAAGCTTGGAATCCCGGTTCTTGCGCATTGCGAAGATATCAACCTGGTAAATGGTGGTGTTATGAATTCCGATTCCAAATCAAAAGAACTTGGACTTCCTGGAATCTGTAATGCTGTTGAGGATATTATTATTGCGCGTGATATTATGCTTGCAAAAGAGACGGGCTGTAAGCTGCATTTGTGCCATTGTTCAACCAAAGATTCGGTAACCATGGTGCAGCATGCAAAGATGGAGGGCATAAAAGTATCAGCGGAGGTATGTCCACATCATTTTACGCTGACATCGGATGATATTAAGGAATACGTTCCGGAGATTGAAAACGGAATCATGATCCCTCAGGATGTGGATGCAGACACAAACTATAAAATGAATCCTCCACTTCGTACGAAGGCAGACGTTCAGGCACTCAAAGAAGGACTCAGAGACGGTATTATGGATGTGATCTCAACGGATCATGCTCCACATACCTTCCAGGACAAAAATACTTCCATGAAGAAGGCTCCGTTTGGAATTGTCGGTCTGGAAACGGCAGCGTGCCTGACGTATTCAGAACTCGTGCTTGGCGGTTATCTGACTCCGATGCAGATGGCAGAGAAGATGAGCTACAATGCTGCAAAGATACTGGAGATGGACAGAGGCGACATCCAGCCTGGAAAAGCGGCAGATATTGTTATCTTTGATCCGAAGGCTGTATATAAGATCGACAAGAACAAATTTGCATCCAAAGGACGGAATACACCGTTCCATGGAAGAGAGGTTACCGGTAAGGTAATGTATACCATCTGTGATGGGGATATCGTATTTGAAGAGAAAGGAAATTAACATGATTAATAAATTAGTAGATAAAATTAAAAAGACAAATGCACCGATCGTAGTCGGACTCGATCCAATGCTTTCTTATGTGCCGGAATTTATCCAGAAGAAAGCATTTGCAGAATTTGGAGAGACACCGGAAGGTGCAGCAGAGGCAATCTGGCAGTTTAACAAGGCAATCGTGGATGCAACCTATGATCTGATCCCGGCTGTAAAACCACAGATCGCGATGTATGAGCAGTTTGGAATCGAAGGAATGAAAGCATATCAGAAAACTGTTGATTACTGTCACGAAAAAGACCTTGTGGTAATCGGGGATATCAAACGTGGTGATATCGGATCTACATCAGCAGCTTATGCAGTTGGACATCTTGGAAAGGTGCAGATCGGATCGAAATCGTATGCAACATTCAATGAGGATTTTGCAACGGTTAACCCATACCTTGGAACAGATGGCATCAAACCGTTTGTTGATGTATGCAAGGAAGAGAAAAAGGGTATTTTCATTCTTGTAAAGACATCTAATCCGTCCAGTGGAGAATTCCAGGATCGTGTCATCGACGGACGCCCTCTGTATGAGTGGGTTGGTGAGAAAGTCGCAGAATGGGGCGCTGACTGTATGGGTGATTCTTACAGTTACGTAGGAGCTGTAGTAGGCGCAACTTATCCGGAGATGGGAAAAGTCCTTCGCAAAGTTATGCCAAAGAGCTTTATCCTTGTTCCTGGATATGGTGCTCAGGGTGGAAAAGGCGCAGATCTTGTTCATTTCTTTAATGAAGACGGTCTTGGTGCGATTGTTAACTCTTCACGTGGAATCATTGCTGCATATAAGCAGGATAAATACAAAGAAATGGGCATTACAGAGGAGAATTTCGCAGATGCTTCCCGTGCTGCTGTAAAAGATATGGTGGCAGACATCTCCGGTGCACTTGCATCAAGATAAATGGAAAGAATCCAAAAATATACCCGGAGTAAAAGTGATTAAGAGATCAGGAGTAGAAAAATGGCAGAGAAATATCAGGAAAATGCGATTGTTTTAGAACAGAAAGAGATCGCATCCGGAATCTTTCGTCTTGTATTACAGACAAAAGAAATCGCAGCACAGGCAAAGGCAGGTCAGTTTGTATCGGTATACAGCAAGGATCCATCCAAGCTTCTTCCAAGACCGATCAGTCTTTGTGAGATCAATAAAACAAAAGGAACACTGACACTTGTGTACCGTGTGACCGGCGAAAATACAGGAACCGAAGAGTTTTCCAGACTCCAGAAGGATGATACCGTACGGATTCTCGGACCTCTTGGAAATGGATTTCCAATTGATGCTGCAGAGGGAAAGAAAGCATTTCTGATCGGTGGTGGAATCGGAATCCCGCCGATTCTTCAGCTGGCAAGAGAGATGAAAGCGGACAAACAGATGGTGCTTGGTTTCCGTGATTCGCTGTTTCTTATGGATGAATTTCAGGCAGAAGGCCAGGTATATGTTGCTACAGAGGATGGAAGCGCCGGAACGAAAGGAAATGTTCTTGATGCAATCCGTGCCAATGGATTATCGGCTGATATCATCTATGCATGCGGACCAACACCGATGCTTCGTGCGTTAAAAGCATATGCCGAGGAACATGAGATGGTGTGCTATATTTCCATGGAAGAGAGAATGGCATGCGGAATCGGGGCGTGTCTGGCATGTGTCTGCAAAACAACAGACAAAGATGCACATTCCAATGTAAATAATAAACGTATCTGCAAGGAAGGCCCGGTATTTGACGCAAGGGAGGTAGAATTGTAATGAACACAAGTGTAAACCTTTGTGGGGTAACTCTGAAGAATCCTGTAATGACTGCATCCGGCACATTTGGCTCCGGAGAAGAATTCAGTGAATTTGTAGATTTGAATAAACTTGGCGCTGTTGTGACAAAAGGTGTTGCAAATGTGCCGTGGCCGGGAAATCCAACACCTCGTGTTGCTGAGGTATATGGCGGAATGCTCAATGCAGTCGGACTTCAGAATCCGGGAATTGATCTGTTCTGCAAAAGAGATATTCCATTCTTAAAGAAATACGATACCAGAATTATCGTAAATGTATGTGGAAGATCGACTGCAGATTACTGCGAAGTGGTGGAAAGACTTGCAGATGAACCGGTGGATATGCTCGAAATCAACATTTCCTGCCCGAATGTCAAGGAAGGCGGAATTGCGTTTGGTCAGGATCCAAAGGCAGTTGAGGCGATTACAAATGAAGTGAAAAAAGTTGCAAAGCAGCCAGTCATTATGAAGCTTAGCCCGAACGTAACGGATATTACAGAGATGGCAAAAGCGGCAGAAGCCGGTGGAACAGATGCTTTGTCTTTGATCAATACCATCACAGGAATGAAAATTGATATTAACCGCAGATGTTTCGTGCTTGCCAATAAAACAGGTGGTATGTCAGGCCCTGCAATTCACCCGGTTGCAGTCCGCATGGTATATCAGACAGCACAGGCAGTGAAGGTTCCGATCATCGGAATGGGCGGTATCATGAATGCAGAGGATGCGATTGAAATGATCCTTGCCGGTGCGACAGCAGTTTCTGTTGGAACAGCGAATTTTACCGATCCATCTGTGACAGAGAAAATCGTAACCGGAATTGAGGACTATATGAGAAAATTCCAGGTCAATGATATCAAAGAACTTGTTGGCGCAGTACATGAGAGATAGACACAGGGAGAACAGGTGTGGAAGAGATATTTCAGGCAATTGAGCAGAAGATAAAAGAATCCGGTTACTCAAGAAGTGTATCCGGTGCGGCAGTTTATGATGATATCTGTGATCAGATCGATGGAAAAGAGAACGGAACGTATCTTCTTTTGTCAAAATTTGAAGAGGATGTTGTATTTGAGTACCAGATCACGATCTTAGATGAGCAGTTCAACCTCGGAACCTTGAAGATCAAGGCTCCGGAGGGAGAATTTGACATCGATTTTGACTAAAAACATATATTTCATATAATTTTTATAATTTTAATTAGCACTCTCACTTGACGAGTGCTAATTTTCGTGTTATAACAAGACTGAAACAAAGATACGGTACATCTTGGAGGACAATGCTCCGACTGAGATGATTGAGCAGGAGGTGCATCAGAGCAAGATCTGGGGTATTTCCTGTTTTGTTTTTGTGAGGTGATAAATATGGAAACAAAAAAAGATTATTATGAGGTACTCGGGGTAAATAAGAATGCAGACGATGCTGCAATCAAAAAAGCATACCGAAAACTTGCTAAGAAATATCATCCGGATACAAACCAGGGCAACGCGGATGCGGAAAAGAAGTTCAAGGAAGTCAATGAGGCATATGGCGTGCTTGGTGATAAAGAAAAGAGAAAACTGTACGATCAGTATGGACATATGGCATTCGAAGCGGGATTTGATCCGGAGCAGATGAAACGTGCACAGGAACAGGCGCGCTACGGTAATCCATTTGGAAATGGACATTATCAGTATTACTCATCCGGAGGACCACAGAGTGGATATCAGGAATTTCATTTTGAAGGTTCGGACATGGATGATATCATGGATGAACTCTTTGGCAATGCATTTCATGGATCGAAAGGATTCCAGAGAAAAGAGCGAAGCGTAAAAGGCAAAAATATTGAGACAGAAGTTCCAATCAGTTTTGAGGAAGCCGCATTCGGATGTGATAAAAGGTTCACGCTGGAATCCGGTGATGGAAGCAGACAGAGTCTTGAGGTTCATATCCCGGCGGGCATTGCCGATGGACAGTCGGTACGACTGAAAGGAAAAGGCCAGCAGGGCTACCACGGAGAAAACGGAGATCTTCTGATCAAAGTTAAAGTTGGTAAGAAATACGGATATGAGCGGAAAGGACAGGATGTATATACAACAGTAAAAATTCCATATACAACAGCAGTTCTTGGCGGAGAAACAAAGATCCATACCCTGTACGGAGATGTTCTTTGCAAAATCAGACCTGGAACACAGTCGGGTTCTAAGATCCGTCTGAAAGGAAAAGGGATCGTTGCGATGAATAATCCAATCGTACATGGAGATGAGTATGCGGAGGTACAGATTGAAGTGCCTACCAAACTGAATGCAGCAGCTCGTGAAAAACTCCAGGAATATGAGAGAGCCTGTGGTTAAGAAAGAGGAGGATGAAAGCTTAAACTTCATCCTCCTTTTCGTAGCTTATATTAATTTTCGGTAAGAATAAACAGACGGGCCATATTTTCTTCCGGAAATTCCACGCTCAAACTTCCGTTTACCGGATTCCAGGTAAAGCGTTCTATTCCGTAAGATGGATAAAGGATCCGTACATTGATATTTTTGCCTGTAAGAGAAGGAATCGGCAGTGTTTTTACAGGAGTATTTCCATTCCTTCGCCATACGGCAAGGTAGAGCGTATTTTCGTGTTTCATGCCAAGCGCAGACCATTCGTCGGAAAAGGAAGAAAGACCGATCGGCCAGAATGGAAAACCGTTGGCAAGATCCGGACGGATCTGCTTGTAGGTCTCGATTCCCTCCTGTACAAGCTTGAGGCGCACGTCATCCAGGCGTGCGAGATGACCGCTTTGGTGAATACGCAGAAGCATGGCGTTGACCATGTTAAAGACGGTTTCTTCCTTTAATTGTGCTGGAGAGGTCTCGTCATCGTGATTCATCGGATAAGTCCATACCGCTGCCTGTTCCGGAGTCAGTGCAGCAGGAGCGTTGGCTGCAATGGTAGCATATTTGCGGTAATCATCCTGATCGCTGGTGGATTGGATGCTGTAGCGGGAGAGCATTGCATAATCCATGCGGAGTCCACCACTCGAACAGTTCTCGATCACAAGCTCCGGATAACGTTTCCACACATCTTCAAGCCAGCCAAGATAAGCACGTTCGTGCTCAAGAAGTCCCTGACCGACACTTTCGCAGCCAAGCTCGGTTCCAATTCCGGGTTCGATATTGTAATCCATTTTGATATAGCCGACACCGTATTCGGATACAATGCGGTCAATGACCTGATTGGCAAATTCACGAACCATTGGATTGCGGAAGTCCAGCTGGAAACGGCTTCGGTCGCTGATACGTTTTCCATGGCGGACAAAGAAATACTCGTCCGGGAATTCTTTTGCCAGACGGCAGTTAATTCCCATAACTTCAATTTCTAACCAGACGCCTGGGATCATGCCTTTACTGCGGATGTAATCGGTAACTTTTCTCATGCCATCCGGAAAACGCATTTTACTTTCTTCCCATTCTCCGACATTGTCCCACCAGTCTCCGTCGGCATACCAGCCGGCATCAATGCAGAAATATTCGCAGCCGGCTTCTGCAGCCGCATCGATCAGCGGGTATTCTTCGTCTGCGTGAGGTTTGCCCCACAGACAGTTCATATAATCATTGAAAATGACCGGCAATTTGCGGTTATCAGCATTCGATCTGCGGATCAGCCGGCGGTAGGCTGTGAGGGAAGCAATTCCCTGGTCAAAGCCACTGGCAGTTACACCGACTGCAACCGGAACAGAAGTAAAAGAATCTCCGGGGGCTAAGTCTTTGAACCAGTGAGAGTAGATCTCATTTGGTCCACCGGCTGCAAGATAAAGATGTCCGTTCTGATCACCGATCTCCCAATGCCAGGAACCGTTATTTTCAATCTGCCAGAAAAGTCCGGTGCCGGTGCAGGTGTTTTCCAGATAGGCCATCGGAAGATGTTCTTTCGCAGACCAGTTTCCGGTGTTGGTTACGTGGATCAGACTGGAGGAACGCTGAATCTTATCCGGCTGGATCTGTTCCATTCCGAGTTCTGGAAGCGTATAGATCTTCCAGTTCATTTCCCGCTGCCAGCTGTTATGAGGAATCCAGACACGCATTTTTTCATCTCTTGGTTCCAGACCTTCTTTTTCGATTCCTTCATAATTAAAACCGGAAATGTACTCCAGTGTCTGTTGGTTTGTTCCTTCATTGCGGACGGTCTGATAGCATCGTACGACAGGGAGTCCACGGTAAAACTGAACATATGCATCCACATAGACATCGGTTACGTTATCCCGAAGTACAAAGCATAAAAGTTTTCCGAATGTGTTGTCTTCTTCGTGATGAGAAACGTATTTCAGACGATATCCTGGCGCGGTTACAATATATTTATTGCCATGCCGTTCATAGGGACGGTCATAGCCGGAAAGCTGCATTTCAATAAAGCGAAATCCGTAATCCATGGATTCTACATGAATATCTTCCTCATGAAAAGGAAGGGCGGAAAAATGCAGAAGCCGCAGTTCGTTTTTGTCATCGATTCCCCAGACAATATGAAGACCGCTTTCTTCGTAATATAGTTTTTTCATAAAAACTCCTTTATGTGCTGTTTACAGTTCTTTTTTCATTTTAAGTCCATGTATAATGAGTGTCAATGAAACGGGGATTGTACAGAATATACAAAAAAATAGGTGAGAAATTATGAAGTTTGTATAGCATTTTCAGGAGTGACATGCTATTATAATAACCGTAAAAACCCCCAATACATTATATATTTTTACTATCCCCCATAGTAAAAAACCTTCTCCTAAAGGACAGCTGATCGAAGGCTGTTCTTTTTTTGCATAAATCGCTGAAGGCAAATGAAAAAAATTCTTGATATGGGACGAAAAGACTACTATAATAAGACGATACGAAGAAATGAAAATCAGATGGAAGCCGGACGGCCTGCCTGTATGACAGTTGTGTCTGGCGGAAACAGGAGATATCATGAAATTAGAACAGATCATCAACAGTTTGCTGGAACAGGACATGTATAAATTCAGTATGGGAGAGGCGATCTACCATCAGTTTACAGATTATAAGACAACATGGTCCTTTAAATGCAGAAATACAGATGTACATTTTACAGAAGAAATGGTCGACGAGATCAGAGAACAGATCCGTGCATATTGTAACCTTCGATTTACCGATGAGGAACTCGAATATCTGAATGCTGTACAGTGGATCAAAGGTTCTTATGTGGATTTTTTAAGACTCTGGCAGCCACGTTTTGATGATTTTGAAATTACAACAGATGGACCTTGTGGATTAGCGATTGAGACGAAGGGTACATGGCTCAATACTTCGATGTATGAGATTCCTACGCTTGCAATCGTAAATGAAGTTTATTTCCGCATGGCATACGATTATAAACAGCTTTTTGAAAGTTTTAAACAGCGCCTTGACCAGAAGGTTACAGCACTGACAACTGGTGCAGACGGAGTATCATATACCATTGGTGCATTCAGTGAATTCGGACTGCGCCGCAGATTATCCGCAGAGGCACAGGAACTTGCAGTAAAAGTCCTTTCGGAGCAGGATTATCATGGAAAGTCTACTTTTGTTGGAACTTCAAATGTATACCTTGCAAAGAAATATAATCTTTCCCCGGTTGGAACAATGGCACATGAGTGGATCATGTGTGTCGGACAGGGAAATCATAAACACAATCCGGCATATTCAAACTGGTATGCAATGGATGCATGGGTAAAAGAATACGGTATCATGAATGGTATCGCGCTTACCGATGCAATCACCACAGATTGTTTCTTAAAGGACTTCCAGCTGACTTATGCAACACTTTTCTCAGGAGTTCGTCACGACAGTGGAGATCCGTTTGTATGGGGAGAAAAAATGATCGAGCATTATAAGAAGCTTGGAATCGATCCGGCATCAAAGACACTTTTGTTCAGTGACAGCCTGGATTTTGAAAGAGCAGATCAGTTATATGCTCATTTTTCAAATAAGGCAAAGGTTGCATTTGGTATCGGAACCTATATTTCCAATGATACCGATGTGCCGGCACTTAACATCGTCATGAAGACAACTGCATGCAATGGAATGGACGTTGCCAAGATCTCGGATACTCCGGGTAAGGGAATGTGCAAGAATCCGGATTATGTAGAATATCTGAAGCGTTGTATTGACTGGAGAATGAAGCACGACCGTTAAAATAAATAGCGTTTATGGGAACACCTTGGAAATCGCCAGAGCAGGATCTGGCTTCCGGGGTGTTTTTTTATGCATGTTTTCAGGATTGACGTTTTTTTAAATTTGCGTTATAGTACTTTCTGATTTAGTTCACAATGTAAACTAAAAGGAGCGTTATGAAAGATAAAAACTGGATTGAAATTGTAAAAAAACAGACTGAACTCAGGCATTTTGGCAGTATGGCGATCCGAAAAGCGCAGAAGGGAGAACATATTTCTGCACAGGAGATTGATCTGCTGTTTCGGGCAGCTTATGCCAGGGAAGCTGTGACCCCGGGACAGCTTGCCGTGGCAATGGGCGTAAGAAAAACGGTGATCAGCCGTCTGGTCGAACAGCTGGCAGCCAAACAGTATATTGAAAAGGAACCGGTCAAAACGGATAAGCGCAGTTATAAGCTTCGTGTGACAGATGAAGGAAAAAAGGAAATCGACCGGATGTACTATTATTATCTGAATCCGTTATATGTTTTAAAAGAGGGAATGGGAGAAGACCGGTTTGAGGAATTGTTTGAACTGATTTTTGAAGCGAATCAGATTCTTGCAGAAGAACAGACGAAAGAAAAGGAGTGAATCAGATGACTTTTTATCAGGAATTACAGCTTAGTTCGACTGGTTCCAAGCAGTTGATCAAGAATACGAAGGACAAAAAAGAAAAGAGACGCCATATACTGATCTATAATTTTAAAGTGTATCTTGTTATGGCATTTTGTGTGGCGGTCGTTTCTTTATACAGTAAATGTACGGGAAGTGAGAACAGTGTGGTTGGTGTTACCGTCTTGCTGGCGGTGCTTGTATTAAGGCAGGCGGATTTTGGAATCCGGACAACGCATGGGCTGATATCGATCGCAGGTATTTTTGGAATACTGATCGTGGGACCATATCTTGCAAGCCAGTGGCCGCCGGTTGCAGCACTGTGCGTAAATCTTGTATGTATTATGCTTTTGATGCTACTCGGATGTCATAATGTTATTATGTATAATCATTCGACGTTCGTCCTTGGATATCTGCTTCTGGAGGGATACAAAGTGACAGGGCATGCCTATGTGCTTCGTGTGGAAGGTTTACTTGTCGGAATGGCCATCTGCATGTTTGTATTTTACAAGAATCAGAAGAATCGTCCGTATCGAAGAACATTTCTGGATCTTTTCCGGGAATTTGATCTGTATTCTGCGCGGAGCAGATGGTATGTAAAACTGACCGTTATCGTATCCACAGCAATGTTTATTATGTCAGCACTGGGATTGCCGAGAGCAATGTGGGCTGGAATCGCCTGTATGTCCGTATGCCTTCCTTTTACCGGGGACGGAGCACAGCGGGCAGGAACAAGAGCCGGATTTAATGTTGTGGGAGCGTTGCTTTTTGCATTGCTTTATACCGTTCTTCCGGAATCCATGTATCCATATATTGGAATGATCGGTGGAATTGGTGTGGGATATTCTGCAGGATATGCATGGCAGACAGCATTTAACACATTTGGAGCATTATCAATTGCCTCCGGCCTGTTTGGAATGACAGGAGCGGTTGCTCTTCGTATCGGAGCAAATGCGTTCGGTGCAGCTTATACCATGCTGTGTTCGAAGATTATGGATTATGTATTACAGATAAGAATAACAAAAAAGGAAGCCGTTTCATAACGACTTCCTTAAAAAGAAATGCAGGAGATGGGACTTGAACCCACACGATATTGCTACCACAGGCACCTGAAGCCTGCGCGTCTGCCAATTCCGCCACTCCTGCGAACAAATGTTATTCTACAGAATAAAAAAGCAAATGTCAAGCAGAATTTTTGAGAATTTTTAAAAATGTATATATTGTATATTTTTTAAAAAAAATAAAAAAAGTTTAGAAAAAAGTGTTGACACTGGAAAGATCATCTGCTATTATAAGCTAGTCGTCAGCGAGACGGCAACAACTGAACAGATGCGGAAGTGTCGGAACTGGCAGACGAGCAAGACTAAGGATCTTGTGATCATTGCGATCGTGTGGGTTCAAGTCCCATCTTCCGCATTTTAGAAAAAGCCTTGATTTTCAAGGCTTTTTTTCTTTAACCATATGAATTAGAGGAGGACAATGCAATAATGGTTGTAATTGCTATGAGAATACGAAACATCTAATGGCATGAAACTTTTGGTTAATAGTTTCATGCACAAATTGATTGCAAACAAAACTATTTAATCAAGGAGAAAATAATGAATTTTCAAGATAATGTTATTAGAGAATATTTAAAGAATGTATATTTTGTTACAGGAACACCATGCGGAGGAAAGACAACAGTTTCAAGAGGTTTAGGGGAAAAATATCATATTCCTGTATATGATATAGACGCAAAATATGTCTAATGTTAAATATCAGCCTGCTATGAACAAACAGTTCAAAGACGCTGATGAATTTTTCGGCAGAACAGTCGATGAGTATAGAGAATGGCTGATAAATAATACAAGGGAACAACTTGAATTTGTACTTATGGATTTGATTAGAATGTCACAAAATGGACCAATCATTTGTGACTGTCATCTTAATCTTTTAGAGGCTGATTTGTTTACTTCATCAGACAGAATAGCGTTTATGATTAAAGAGCCAAGTGATTTGGTTGAAGATTATTGTAATAGATCAGACCATCAAGATTTTAATGGTTTCATTAATAGTGCAACAGATGTTGAAACAGCGAAAGCAACAGTTAATGCAACATTAAAAAGTCTTAATGATAAGCCATATTTAGAAATTAAGAAAAGTGGTTATTTTTGGCTGGAACGAGATTTGAATAGAAGTGTTGATGATACGGTTAATCTCGTTGCTGAACATTTTGGTTTAAAAATATGAAAGAGCCTGCTGAAAAGTCCCTTTCTGTCAGTAGTTTTTAGTACAATAAATTCTTTGATTTAAGGTGTTTTTAAGATTCCTTTATGCCTCCTTTTAAACAGGTACTTTATAGTATCATTTAAAGGAGGCATTTTTTATGAAAAAACAAAGAAAAATATTCGTAACAGGAATCATGGTGGCAGCAATATTATTCGGGAGTATCGGCATAAGTGCATACAGCGGACATGATGCAGATGTTATAGATAAAACAGTACACAAATATGCACCAGTAGGAGCAAGTGTTGCAATCATTGAACATGGTGAAATTAAGGAAATCAGAAACTATGGATATGCAAATAGGCATGAGAAGAAAAAGGTTACAGATGAAACCCGGTTTAAAATAGCTTCTATTTCCAAAACAGTAACGGCATATGGAATAATGCAACTGGTAGAACAGGGAAAACTCGATCTTGATGCACCGGTAAATGCGTATCTGACAAAGTGGAAAATTCCTGAAAGTGAATATGGAGAAGACCGTGTTACTTTGCGAATGCTGTTGTCTCATACGGCAGGTGTGACGGGAAGTAATGAATATGGTTATTCCAATCCATTACCGACAATTGATGAAGCATTAAAAATGCATGATGTGAGACTAAAGAGAAAGCCCGGTGAAAAGTTTGAATATTCTGAGTTCACAGACTATGGAATTTGTCAACTGGTGATTGAAGAAGTGACAGGGATGCCATTTGAAGAATATATGGAAAAAGAAATATTTGACCCTTTGGGCATGAATCAGACAGATTATGCAAATGAGACAAATGCGAAAGGAGAGCTTGCCATACCATATGCAGGACTTTCGAAAGCGACAAATGTAGTGCCTATTGTTATGAATGGCGGTGGAGGTGTGACAACAACTTCACATGATTTAGCGTTGTTTGAAATTGCACTGATGAAGTATTATAAAGATGGTTGTGGAGAGATGTTTCAAGAACAAAAAAATACAAAGAGTGCAGGCGGGACATACGCTTTAGGCATCATACCAAGATATTTGCAGGATGGAAGAACTGTTTATGAACATAATGGAACTTTGACCGGCTGGAATGCACAACTTGCGATAGAACCGGAAAGCCAGAACGGAATTGCAGTGGTTTCCAATTCGGATAAAGCTTATTATATGACATATGATTTGATGGAAGTATGGAGTAAAAAAGAATTAGGTGAGTGTGTTTCGGATTCCCTGATGAAACAGATACAAAATGTTTTCCGCCTGATTACCTGCATACTGTTGGCTTTTATGCTGCTATTTGGTATGATTTTTATAAAAAATATTTTGCAGAAACATTATAGTTTGCAAAAAGGTCTTTTGAAAAAAGTGATTAGTGTTCTTTTGTTTGTTATAATAACAGGTATGGATATGATCATTTTTTATACAGATCTGCCTGGAAAAATTGCGTGGAAAATGAAGAATTATTATTTGTTTACCTTTTTTCCAACGGATTTTGGAGCAGTACAGGTAATTGCTGTAATCTTATTTGCGATGCTGTTAATCAGAATGAATCTAAAGAAAAATGTAAATCGATAGCTGGGGAAGTGCGAAAATATGCAACAGGTATTAATCGTTGATGATGAAGAAGAAATTAGAAATATGCTGGTGAAATGTCTGAAGCGGGAAGGAATTTCAGGGATTCCGTGTGAAAATGGCGTAAAAGCGTTAGAAATCGTGCAGCATCAGAAGATCGATATGGTTATTTTGGATATTATGATGGCGGACATGGACGGATTTGAAGTCCTTCGTGATATTCGGGAATATGACAATGAAATACCTGTTATTTTTTTGAGTGCAAGGCAGGAAGAATACGATAAAGTGCTGGGCCTTGGGCTGGGGGCGGATGATTATGTCACTAAGCCATTCAGCCCGGGAGAGTTAATGGCAAGAGTGAAGGTACAATTAAGACGAAAAATAAAGAACGTGACTTCAAAACCGGAAAAGCTGGTAGTTGGACCATTGGAATTGGATTTAGGAAGTTTAGAAGTAAAGGTTCGTGGTGAAAAAGTAGAATTAGCAGGAAAAGAGTTGCTTATTTTAAAATTTTTTATGGAGCATCCACATCAGGTATTTACCAAAAGTCAGATTTATCACCAGGTGTGGAATGTTGATTATGAAGATGACAATACTGTCATGGTTTATATCAGTCATTTGAGAGAAAAGATTGAAGAAGAACCAAGAAAACCGAAACTGTTGCAGACAATTCGTGGGATTGGTTATCGTCTGGAGGCTGTAAATGAAAAATAGTATGAAGATGGTGCTGGCATTTTTGTCAGCATTCATTATTTCGGGTATTATTTTTTTACTGTTTTGTTATTACTGTATTCATAGTGGATACTTTAGTGGGATAAGTCATTCTGACATGATGGATGCCCTTAACAGAGGCAGTGCTCTGATGGAACAAACAACGGAAAAAGATGTTGTACTGAGACAGTTGGAATCGGAGTTTCGCGACATGGATTTTGCATTTTTGACAAATGGAACGTGGATGGCAGATGAGGATATTCCAGCCCTTACGGATGATGTTCAAATTATGAATGCAATAAATGAGCAGCATGATATATGTTCGGATTACAAAGTTGCAGCTGCCATCATTCCGGATGACGAGGGTGAAACTTTTTTGGTTTGTATGGTTAACCGGAAGCACTATGAGGCATTTTCTTATGTGTTTAATATGCCGAGGGCAAAAGGAATGCTTGGTAAACTTGCTGTCATTGGGATTGCAATTGTCATGTTTTTTGTGGAAATTGTTCTCTATATGATACAACATGAATATAGAGAAAAAGAACACTATGAAAAGGGAAGAAAAGAGCTGATTTCAAATCTTTCTCATGATTTGCGAACGCCATTAGCTTCTGTGCTGGGTTATGCAGAGATGCTGAAGAATGGAGTTTATGATGATGAAACAGAAGAAAAACAATATATTGATATTATTTATCGAAAAGCAGTTTACATGGAAAAACTCTTAATGGAATTACTGGAGTATTCCAGACTTGAGCTTGGAACGATTCGTTTACAAAAAGAGAAAATGAATCTGGCTGAATTTGTAAGAGAGTTATTGATTGAGTATTATCCTGTTTTTGAAAAAAACGATTATGAGTTAGAAGTAGAAATCTCTGATACGCCGGTCATTGGTACCTGGGACAGGGAAAAACTTGGAAGAGTTTTTAGAAATCTGATAGACAATGCATTGAAATATGGTATGGATGGTAAAAAATTAAAAATCACTGTCGAGAAACATGATAAACAGGCAGTTGTTGAAATACGAGATTTTGGAAAAGGTATTCCAACAAAAGATATTTCACATGTGACACAGCGCTTTTATCGTGCAGATCATGCAAGAAACAGTAAAAAAGGCGGTATGGGATTAGGATTATATATTGTGCAGGAAATCGTAAAACTGCATGATGGTTCTGTACAAATAGAAAGTAAAGAGATGCAGGGAACGATAATTAATTTGAGATTGCCGCTATAATCTGGAATAACATCGTGTGTTATATTTATTACTGAACAGAATTTGCAGTATAAGTATCTATTGGCTGATAGTAAAATGAGAATAACGAGTTGATGCATTAACGATTTGGAACTCGGCTATATTTGATTTCAGATAATTGCAGATGGAAGGGACTTTGAATAAATTTTATACTGATTGAGAAAGAAGAGAATGAATATGGATACAAAGAAAAAGCAACCGATAGTGGCTCGTGTGGTGATTTACCTGATTGGAATGGTTCTTTTGGCATTAGGTATTACGTTGAACACGCAGGCAGGACTTGGCGCATCTGCCATTGTATCAGTGCCGTACACGATCAGTCAGGGAACAGGACTGAATTTTGCCAATCTGACACTGATTGTTTATTGTGTTCTGGTGGTGGTGCAGTTCTTTATTAAGGGCAAAGACCGCCGATGGATGGATTTACTGCAGGTGGTGGTAAGCATAGTGTTTACCCGTTTTATGGCGCTGTTTCAGTATGGAATTAAATATCAGAGTGGATTTTTACCTACAGACCTGCTTGTGCTGGCACTGGGAATTCTGTTTACCGGTATTGGAGCTGCAATGACAGTAGATATGCGGTTGATCCCAAATCCTGGCGATGGTATTGTAAGCAGTCTGGCGGACCGTTTTGGCAGGGAACTTGGGTTGTGCAAAAACTGCTTTGATGTTTTTTGTGTAGTCTGCTCGCTTGTAATTGGTCTGGTTTTTGGTAACCCATTGATCGGAATTGGGCTCGGCACGGTTCTTTCTATGTTAGGAGTCGGTCGTGTAATTTATTTTTTTAACCATCTGGCAAAGTTCAGATTACAGAAAATGGCAGGACTTTAACACAATAATCACTATTTTATGTTATACTATTTGGAACTTGAAGTAGAAAAAGGGTGTGAAAATATGACAGAACTGGAACTTCAGAAGATATATCAAAGAGCCGGAAATTTCTTTCTGAAAGATATCAATTTTTCAATGGAAAAAGGAAGCGTCACGGCTTTGATCGGCAGGAGCGGAGCTGGCAAATCAACATTGATCCGTCTGATTGCACAGGCAGAGATCCCGGAAGTAGGAAAGATCCTGTATGAGGGCAGAGAAATGTATGAGGATGAGAAAAATATCCGGAGCAGACTGTCCGTTGTATACGATAAGCCGAATTTTAATATGGAACTGAAAGCGGGACGCCTTGCAGAAAAGATAAAGAAGATCGAACCGGATTTTTCGATGGATATGTTTCAAAAATATATGGAGATTGCGCAGCTGGACCGGAGCATAAAGATTAAACAGTATTCGACTGGAATGCAGAAAAAGTATATGCTGATTCTGGCACTCTGCAGACAACCGGAACTTCTTCTTATGGATGAACCGACCAGTGCGGTAGATCCGGTGTCAAGAGAAGAAATGCTTCAGATGATCCGTGATTACCGCAGCTGGCAGAATGTGACGATCCTTTTTTCGACACATAATTATGAAGATATTGAGGCGATTGCAGATCATGTCATGCTTTTACGCAAGGGCGAGCTTATCTATCATCAGTCCAAAGATGAAGTGGCTAAGGAATTTGCGGATAAAGAGCAGATCTTAAAAGAACTGGGAGAGTGATAAAATATGAAGAGTTTTTTTAGTATTTCTGGTAATGTAGAAAGTTCTCCATTACATCTTGGCACTTCTCTTTTGGTTGCCACAGCATCTATGCTTTATATCAATGCTACCGTAGGGGCAATGGGCGGAATTCCTCTTTGGGTTGGAATGATGGTAGTTTTTTATGTGATTCGTGGGATTGTGATCGCTGGTAACCGTATGACACATCATCTTGCTTTTTGCAGTAAACAGGAAGTGCGAAGGATGATGGCAGCATATGGAATTGCCTTTTTTGCGATATGGGCCGTGATGAAGATATTGCTGACACTTGCACAGATGCTCGGATGGGGAAGTGTCAGCGGGATGACTGCAAAAGAATGTTTTGACAGTATTTATGGAAGCACGCTGGTGGAAAGATGGGCATATGTATTTGCTGCGATCCTGGTGATCTCTTTTGTAATGTCGTTGTTTCCTCTTATTGTAATAAGGAAAAAGGAACTCTGGACAGCGTATCTTATCATAGACGGAATTGCATTCTGGGGTATATCCAGACTGGTGATCCGGATCTGCGATATCTGGATCCGGAAAACGGACAGACAGAAGATACATAGTGTTATGGATGCACTTTTTATGTGTGTGACTCCGTATAAGTGGCAGGCAGGCCTTTTCCTTGGAGGTGCGGTTATCCTTTTACTGATGATCACCGGAATGGTATATATGATCGCAACCCATTGTTATGGACCAAAACCTGGAAATACGATCCGGATACCGGAATATTTTCAGACAGAAAATCCGAAAGAACGGGAAAAGATCCAGAAAGAGAAGCGAAAGACACTGATCCTTGTCATTGTGGCGGCAGTGGTACTGGTTCTTGCAGTTGCAGCTTTTGTTCTTTTCCTGATTGCAGGAAGAATGCAGGAAGAGCCTTCTTACCATAAAGTGGCAGAATGTCTGACCGAAGACCGGTCATTTGGTCCGGTTGTTTACAATGATCAGGTTTACATACCGGTGCATTGCTCGCTGGATTATCATGAGAATGAGGAGCCAAAAGGATATTTTGCCTATAAGGGAGAAAATGTAGACAGCCGCTTTTATCAGCTTTCGATTGCAAATATGCTCTATACAGGAGAGAATGGGGAATTTCCGGATTATCTGGAAATGTATGGTGCAGATATGAATTCCTATGAAAGAGCCGACAAAGTAGAAAAAGATACGGAATGGAAGAATGATTCCATTTTTGTCCTGTGGGATGAGGAATGGCTGGATGAAACGGCATACAGCAGAGACAGGACCGGTTACTCCATCTGTGAAAAGGGGATTGTTGAGATGCTCGAAAATGAATTTGGAGAGGTGGCATACCGACCGGAAGATTTTGATGATTATGACGCGTACTTTACGATCAGTGGCTATCAGGATCCGAAGGAGGCCTTTGGGGATGAGGTAAACTGCGGAGAGTGGGTTGGCTGTATTCTGGTAAAGGATAATCATTTTTATTATGGAAATTATGACAATGCGATTACCGGAGTGACGCTTCAGGAACTGTTAAAGGTTCTTGGAGGGAATGAAATGCAGCAGGAAACGCAGTCATAACAGAAAGAAACAAATTTTTTTAAAATAAAAAAGGAAATAGCTTTTCTTTATAGAATTATAAGTATGTAGGTTGTCTGCAATTGTGGAGAGATGGTCATTGCTGATCAAAGGAGCGTGTATATGACAATACGTGAACAGATGGAGCAGATGGAACGGGAGAATCTCAGCCCATATGCCTGCCTGAGTGTAAATTCAAAGGGCAGGGAACGGACGGAAGCGGAGTGCGATATCCGGCCGGTATTTCAAAGGGACAGAGACCGTATTTTACATAGTAAATCATTTCGACGTTTGAAGAACAAGACACAGGTGTTTCTGACACCGAAAGGTGATCATTACAGAACCAGACTTTCGCATACACTGGAGGTGTCCCAGAATGCGAGAACGATTGCAAAAGCGCTTCGGCTGAACGAGGATCTTGTGGAGGCAATCGCGCTGGGGCATGATCTTGGACACACACCTTTTGGACACGCGGGCGAATATGCCTTAAATAAGATTTATGAAGGTGGATTTAAGCATAATGAGCAGAGTGTGCGAATTGTAGAGAAGCTGGAGAAGGATGGAAATGGACTGAACCTGACGTGGGAAGTGAGGGATGGAATCCGTAACCATCAGATGAAGACAACACCGCATACACTCGAAGGAAAAATCGTCCGGCTTTCGGATAAGATCGCATACGTAAATTCGGATTTTGATGATGCGATCCGGGCACAGATTCTGTGTGAGGAGGATATTCCTCTGGAATTGCGTAAGACATTAGGATATGATGTAAAATCCAGACTGAATCATCTGATCCATGACATTATCATAAACAGCATGGACCAGAGTGACATTATCATGTCAGATGAAGTGTTTGAGGCACTTCAGGAACTGAGACAATTTATGTACCGGAATGTATATACGAATCCGGTGGCAAAAAGAGAAGAAATTAAAGCGAAAGCTATGCTTGAACAGCTTTATTACTATTATATGGATCACATAGAACTTCTCCCGGAGAAGTATCTGCGTATGCAGAGCGAAGGGGAAGACAAGGGAAGGATTGTCTGTGATTATATTGCTGGTATGACAGACCAGTATGCAATCACGAAGTTCAGTGAATATTTCCTGCCGGAGGCATGGCAGGTTGATGGTTATTAAATTTTTACCAGAAGGAGGCATAATATATGCCATACTTTTCAGATGAACTGATTGAAGAGGTGCGTTCCCGCAATGACATTGTGGATGTGATCGGCGGATATGTGCGTCTTCAGAAAAAGGGCAGCACGTACTTTGGATTGTGTCCGTTTCATAATGAAAAGACAGGTTCCTTTTCGGTATCGCCAAATAAACAGATGTATTACTGCTTTGGATGTGGTGCTGGCGGAAATGTTTTCACGTTTCTGATGCAATATGAGAATTATACATTTGGAGAAGCAATGCAGGTGCTGGCGGACAGAGCAGGAATCGAACTTCCGAAACAGGAGATGACATCGGCACAGCGCAGGGAGGCGGACAAGAGAACAAGACTTCTTGAGATTAATAAGGAAGCTGCCAGATATTTCTATTCGCTTTTGCGTAATCCACGCGGAGCAAATGCATATAACTACTTTAAACAAAGAGAATTATCCGATGAAACCATGCAGAAATTCGGACTTGGGTATTCGGATCAGTATAGTGACGATCTGTATCGGTATCTGCGCAAAAAGGGATATGATGACCAGATCTTAAAGGAAAGCGGGCTTGTCACCATTGATGAAGTACGAGGTGGACACGACAAGTTCTGGAACCGTGCGATGTTTCCAATCATGGACGTTCATAATAAAGTCATCGGATTTGGAGGCCGTGTCATGGGAGAAGGAGAGCCGAAATACCTGAACTCTCCAGAAACAAAGATTTTTGACAAAAGCCGTAACCTGTATGGCCTTAATTTTGCACGAAGCTCAAGGAAAGAGCAGATTCTGCTGTGTGAAGGCTATATGGATGTGATCGCACTGCATCAGGCGGGCTTTGACAATGCGGTGGCGTCACTTGGAACTGCGCTTACGAGTGGACATGCCAATCTTTTGAAGCGATATACCAAAGAGGTATATCTGACCTATGACAGTGATGGTGCGGGTGTTAAGGCGGCACTTCGTGCAATTCCAATTTTAAAAGAGGTTGGAATTACAACAAAGGTCATTAATATGAGGCCTTATAAAGATCCGGATGAGTTTATCAAAGCGCTTGGAGCAGATGCATATCAACAGCGGATTGATCAGGCTGAGAACAGTTTTATGTTTGAAGTGCGGATCGAAGAGCAAAAGCACGATATGCAGGATCCGGAGGACAAAACCGCATTTTATAATGAGATAGCAAGAAAGCTTTTAAGCTTTCCAGAAGAGCTTGAAAGAAATAATTATATAGAGGCAGTTGCCGCAAAATACCAGATTGGTTTCGATAATCTGAGACGTCTGGTAAACCAGCTTGGAAATAAGGCTGGAATCGTAAAAGAACAGACACCGCTTAAGAGTGGTATTCATGAGAATAAGAAAAAAGAAGATGGAATGAAGCAGTCACAGAAGCTGCTTTTGACATGGCTCATTGAACATACCGGTCTGTTTCAGATCATCCGTCCGTTTGTTACGCCGGATGATTTTACGGAGGATCTGTATCGAAGAGTGGCAGAAGTATTGTTTGCCCAGTTTGAAGACGCTGGAAGTGTGAATCCGGCAAAAATCATCAGCATGTTCGACAATGAGGAAGAACAGCGTGAGGTGGCAGGTCTTTTTAATGCCCATATCCATGAAGTTGAGACAAAAAGCGACATGGAAAAGGCAGTCCGCGAGACCATTATCCGGATTAAGGACAACAGCATAAAATACCGTTCCGACCACCTGGACCCTACAGATATGCAGGGACTTATGAAGGTCGTAGAAGATAAGAGAGCCTTAGAGCAATTGGAAAAATTGCATATTTCCATCGATTAAGGACAAAATAGTAAATAACCTGAGAGGACAAAACGAAATGGCAAAGAAAAAAGAAGAAAAAGTAGAAACTGTGGGAACAGCGGAAGCAAAAGCAAAATTTCAGGAAAAATTAAAGGAACTTCTGGCACTTGGCAGGAAGAAAAAGAATATTCTGGAATATCAGGAGATCAGTGATTTCTTTAAAGATATGGAACTGGATGCTGAGAAATTTGAGCTTGTGCTTGATTATCTGGAGCATAACAATATTGACGTGCTCAGAATCAGCGATGATGACGATGATGATGACAATATCATTCTGGATGATGACGATGAGGAAGTTGAAATCGAGAAGATTGATCTGTCGGTTCCAGAAGGCGTCAGCGTTGAAGATCCTGTCCGCATGTATTTGAAAGAGATCGGAAAAGTACCTCTTTTAAGTGCAGAGGAAGAGATTGAGCTTGCCCAGAAAATGGAAGCAGGAACGGTTGCAACAGAGAAGATCAACATTCTGAAAGGCCGTATGGAAGAAGCTTCTGATGAAGAGAAGGAAGAACTGAAGGCTGAGATCAAAGATCTGCAGAAAGAGGTAGATCTTGGTTCTGATGCGAAAAAACGTCTGGCTGAGGCGAACCTTCGTCTTGTTGTCAGCATTGCAAAACGTTATGTAGGACGTGGCATGCTGTTTCTGGATCTGATCCAGGAAGGAAACCTTGGTCTGATCAAAGCTGTTGAGAAGTTTGATTACCGCAAAGGTTATAAATTTTCTACTTATGCCACATGGTGGATCCGTCAGGCAATTACGAGAGCAATCGCAGATCAGGCAAGAACCATTCGAATCCCGGTTCATATGGTGGAAACGATCAACAAACTGATCCGCGTATCCAGACAGCTGCTTCAGGAGCTCGGACGTGAACCAAGTCCGGAAGAGATTGCAGCAGAGATGAATATGCCGGTGGAAAGAGTGCGTGAGATCTTAAAGATCTCTCAGGAACCGGTATCTCTTGAAACACCAATTGGTGAAGAAGAAGATTCTCATCTTGGTGATTTTATCCGTGATGAGAATGTTCCGGTACCGGCCGATGCAGCAGCATTTACACTGTTAAAAGAACAGCTGGAAGAAGTACTTGGAACACTTACTGAACGAGAACAGAAAGTTCTGACCCTCCGTTTTGGATTGGAGGATGGGCGTGCACGTACATTGGAAGAAGTAGGAAAAGAATTCAATGTAACACGTGAGCGTATCCGCCAGATCGAAGCAAAGGCTCTGCGCAAACTGCGTCATCCAAGCAGAAGCCGTAAATTAAAGGATTATTTGGAATAAAATGGTAAAACTGTCGAAGAGAATGAAGGCAGTTGCTTCCATGGTGACTCCGGGCAATATCCTGGCGGATATTGGCACGGATCACGGATATGTACCGATCGCGCTGGTTCAAAGAGAGCGCATTCCAAAAGCTATCGCAATGGACATTAACAAAGGACCATTACAAAGGGCAAAAGATAATATTGTTTTGTATCATATGGAGGAGTACATAGAAACAAGGCTTTCAGATGGTGTCGATGCACTTTTAGAGGGAGAAGTGGATACCATTTTGATCGCCGGCATGGGCGGAGAGCTGGTGATCCATATATTGGAGGCTGGTGAAGCTGTTTGCAGAAATGCGAAGGAACTGATCCTTCAGCCGCAGTCTGACATCCGGAGAGTGCGGAGCTATTTAAGGGAAAACAAATATAAGATCGTGGATGAAGACATGGTCTTTGAGGATGGGAAATATTATCCAATGATGAAGGTGATTCCGGTTGATGTGGATACATTCTGGGATAACCAGAAAGAGCAGACGATGGAGACCTGCGATATTTATGGACCGTTATTGCTTAAGAATGGCAATCAGGTTCTGCGCCGTTTTCTGGTGAAACAGCACAGACAGATGTCACAGATCTTATTGCAGCTGGAGGCACAGCCGGAATCGGAGGCGATTTGCCGTAGAAAGCAGGAAGTCCTGGACGAACTGCACTATAATGAATCTGCATATACAATACTGGGGGCGATTAAAAATGCAGGAATTTGATATTACAGTAAATACGGTCGGAGATCATCCAAAACAGATTGAAAAACTGCATGTTCCGGAAGGAACTACGTTTTTAAAGATTGCAATGGATATGCAGGAGAAGTATAAAGAGCTGTATCCGGATGTGATCATGCTGGTTCTCTATAATGGAAAACTTCGGGAACTGAATAAGAAAGTAAACGAAGATGGAAGCGTTGCATTTGTATCTGTACGTGACAGAGATGGAAAACGTACCTATCGCAGAAGTGTAACCATTATGATGCAGAAGGCAGTAGACAATCTGTGGGGAAAGGATAACGTGCGGGTACGCGTTTACTATTCTCTTGGAAATGGCTATTATTGTGAATTAAAGGGTACCAAATGTACACAGGATAAGATCAAAGCGCTGGATGAAGAAATGGTGCGTCTTGTGCAGCAGGATATTCCGATTACCAAGAAGAGCACAAAAACGGATAAAGCCGAAGAAATGTTCCGTGATTTTGGAATGAAGGATAAAGAGCGGCTTTTACATTACAGAAGAAGCTCAAGAGTCAATATTTATGATTTGGACGGCATGAAGGATTACTATTACGGCTTTATGGCTCCGTCTACCGGATGCCTGTCAGCTTTTAAACTGGAACCATACGAAGAAGGTTTTGTCCTCATGTTTCCGGACTCTATTTCCGGAGATGTGGAACCGCTTGTAACATCCAACAAGCTTTTCCATACGCTAAAAGAATCAAGGCAATGGAGCAGAATGCTGGGCTTTGGTACGATCGGGGCACTGAATGACGCGATTGCATCCGGTAAGGGAGAGGATATTATCCTGACCCAGGAAGCACTGATGGAAGACCGGATCGGAGCACTTGCTTCTTTGATCGCAGAGAACAGAGACAAGAAATTCATTATGATTGCAGGACCGTCGTCGTCCGGAAAAACAACGTTTTCTCACCGTTTGTCGATCCAGCTTTCTGCAAAGGGACTGATTCCGCATCCGGTAGGACTGGATGACTATTATTTAAACCGCGTAGATACACCAAAAGATGCGTCTGGCAAGTATGATTTTGAATGTCTGGAAGCGCTGGATATTGAACAGTTTAACAGGGATATGACCGCTCTGCTGGCAGGAGAAGCGGTTTCGATGCCTACTTACAACTTCAAAACCGGCATGCGCGAATATCGTGGGAATACATTAAAACTTGGACCGGAAGATGTACTTGTGATCGAGGGAATTCATGGCTTGAATGATAAGTTGTCCTATTCACTTCCGGCTGAGAGTAAATTCCGTATTTATATCTCGGCACTGACCCAGCTGGATATTGATGAACATAATCCACTTCCGACAACGGATGCCAGACTGATCCGCAGAATTGTAAGAGATGCAAGGACACGTGGGATTTCGGCACAGTCGACGATCGCAATGTGGGATTCGGTACGAAGTGGAGAAGAAAAATACATTTTCCCATTTCAGGAAGGGGCAGATGTCATGTTTAATTCCGCACTGGTTTATGAGCTTGCGGTATTGAAGACATACGCAGAACCGCTTCTTTTTGCAATTCCGAGAGATTGCCCGGAATATCTTGAGGCAAAGAGACTTCTTAAGTTTCTGGATTATTTTATTCCACTTCCGACGGAAGGGATTGCACAGAATTCTCTGATCCGGGAATTCATTGGTGGAAGCTGTTTCCAGGTATAGCAGGAAACTCTTAAGAAAAGACTTGACTTTTTACAGGTACAGTTGATATATTATATAAGCTATTAGAACTATGCAGGACAGGTGATCGCGGCTGCAAGTGTCGAAAGACCGCAGGTGAGGAAAGTCCGGGCTTCAAAGGGCAGGATGCCGGTTAACGGCCGGTGGAGGAAACTCTAAGGAAAGTGCAACAGAAATATACCGCCAGTTTTACTGGTAAGGGTGGAATGGCAGTGTAAGAGACTACCGCCTTTCTGGTAACAGAGAGGGCACATGTAAACCCCATTCGAAGCAAGACCGAATAAAAGCGCTGACGTGGCCCGCCAGCTTTAGGTAGGTCGCTTGAGATGGCTGGCGACAGTCATCCTAGATAGATGATCACTCAACGACATAACCCGGCTTATCGTTCTGCTGACAGTTTTGGCAAATATTTAAAAAACATCAGGAAGTGACCGTTGTTCATGTGGACAACGGTCTTTTTCTATCTATTTCTAACTAATTTATTAAATGTTTGTGAAAAGACAATAACTCTGTTGACTTGGTATTTGCACGAGATTAAGATATTCATCAAGATAAAAAATAAAAGCAGAGGTGGCTGAATATGAAATTTCGAGATCGTTTTGCAAATTGGATGTCTGGAAGAAATGGAATGGATGAACTGGCAAGGTTTGAATCCGGGCTGGTTTTAGTACTTCTTATCATTTCTCTGTTTTCCAGACTTGGATTATTATATATTGTGGCGCTGGCTGTCATGATTCATATGTACTACCGTATGTTTTCCAGAAATGTCAGCAAACGTTATGAGGAGAATCAGAAGTTTTTAAATCTCCGGTATAACAGTACCGTTGAGTGGAATAAAAAGAAAAAACATTTTGCACAGAGAAAGACATACTGCTTTTTTAAATGTCCACAGTGCAAACAGGAAGTAAGAGTCCCAAGGGGACATGGCAAGATCTGCATTACCTGTCCGAGATGCAGAACAGAATTTATAAAAAGAACGTAGTACAGACACCGGGAGGTCGTAATGTTCGGCTATATTAATGTGAATTCCAAAGAATTATCCGATGAAGATAAAAAAATATATCAGTCTTATTACTGTGGACTCTGCCAGAGACTCAGGGCTGGATGTGGAAAGAAAGGTCAGATGCTTTTGAATTATGATATGACTTTTCTGATCGTGCTTCTGACCGGACTTTATGAGCCGCAGGAAAAAAGCGGAGATTTTACCTGTGTACTGCATCCGACAAAAAAGCGTACATTCCGGATTAATGAGATCAGTGATTATGCAGCTGCAATGAATGTGGTTCTGGCATATCAGAACATGATGGATGACTGGAAAGATGAGCATAGTCTTCCAATGAAGACCATGGCAGGCATGATGCGGAAAAATTATGATGAGATTGCTGCCCGGTATCCTCGTCAGGTAAAAGCAGTAGAAACTTATATAGAGGAACTTCACAAATGCGAGAAACAGAAAGAGGATAACATTGATCTGGTTGCCGGACTCACAGGAACCATGCTTGGTGAACTGTTTGACTGGAAACAGGATGAATGGAGCAGTGAATTAAAGACACTTGGTTTTTATATGGGCAAGTTCGTATATCTGATGGATGCATACGAAGACCTTGAAAAAGACGAAAAGAAGAATGCCTACAATCCATTGCTGAAATTAAAAAAGCAAAATAAAAATGACTACGAGTGCCTGTGCAGACTGATGCTTACGAGCATCATGTCGGAATGTGCAAAGTCATTTGAACGCTTGCCAATTTTGTTACATGCTGATATCATACGAAATGTATTGTATTCCGGCGTCTGGTCGAAATATGAATATATTCAGCTCAAAAAGAAGAAGAGGAAAAAGAAATGACAGATCCGTATCAGGTGCTCGGGGTCAGCCGAAGCGCTTCCGATGAAGAAATAAAGAAAGCATACCGTACACTCAGCCGTAAATATCATCCGGATGCCAATGTGAATAATCCGAATAAAGCACAGGCGGAAGAAATGTTTAAGCAGGTTCAGCAGGCTTATGATCAGATTATGAAAGAAAAGCAGCAGGGGTACAGCTACAGTGGAAGTACAGGAAGTGCAAACGGCGGTTCAGGTTATGGTGGTTACAATTATGGCGGCTACACAGGTAACCGTTATGCAACAGGGGATGATACGCCGCAGATGCAGGCAGCAGCAAATTATATCCGTAACAACTGCTTTACCGAAGCCTTAAATGTATTGAATAATATTCCATTCGGTGAGAGAAAGGCAAAATGGTATTATTACAGTGCCATGGCAAATCAGGGAGCGGGTAATACGGCAACTGCGATCGAACATGCACAGCGTGCAGTGCAGCTTGAGCCGAGCAATATGATGTATCGGCAGTTCCAGCAGCATCTTGCATATGGTGGAACCTGGTACAGCAATATGGGAAGTGAGTATGACCGCCCGTATTCCGGATATGGCAATTTCTGTCTGAGTCTTCTGGTTATGCAGTTCTTATGCACATGCTGTTGCAGACCGTTTTAATTGTATCAAAAATTAATACAATTTAGTCTTGCAATATACAAATAATTATTATATGATAGTAAAAATGCTTAGAACTAGGAGGAACAAAATGAGACATTTAATGAGTCCTCTGGATCTCTCAGTCGAGGAAGTATCAGATCTTTTAGATCTGGCCAATGACATCGAGAAGCACCCAGACAAGTACGCCCACGCGTGTGAAGGAAAGAAACTTGCGACCTGCTTTTATGAGCCGAGTACAAGAACGAGGCTGAGCTTTGAAGCAGCAATGCTTAACCTTGGTGGTTCTGTTTTAGGCTTTCACAGTGCTGATTCTTCATCAGCTACCAAAGGTGAAAGTGTTTCTGATACGATTCGTGTTATTTCTTGTTACGCAGATATCTGTGCAATGCGTCATCCAAAAGAAGGTGCACCTCTTGTAGCTTCTGAAAAATCCCTTATTCCAGTAATTAATGCCGGCGACGGTGGACATCAGCATCCAACTCAGACTTTAGCAGACCTTTTGACAATCAGGTCTTTAAAAGGACGTCTGGATAATCTGACAATCGGTTTATGTGGAGATCTGAAATTCGGCAGAACCGTACATTCCCTGATCAATGCGCTGATCCGTTATAATAATGTAAAATTTGTACTGATTTCCCCGGAAGAACTTCGGATTCCGGATTATATCAGAGAGGATGTACTTCGCGCAAATAATATTGAATTTGAAGAAGTAGAACGTCTGGAAGATGCAATGCCTCAGCTGGATGTATTATATATGACACGTGTCCAGAAAGAGCGTTTCTTCAATGAAGAAGATTATATCAGACTGAAAGATTTCTATATCCTGACTAAGGCTAAGATGGATCTTGCGAAAAAGGACATGCTTGTTCTCCATCCACTGCCACGTGTAAATGAGATTTCGGTTGAAGTTGATGATGATCCAAGAGCTGTATACTTTAAACAGGCACAATATGCAGTATATGTCAGAATGGCACTGATCCTCACACTTCTTGGAATCAAGGTTGATTAGGAAGGATAGAAAGGAAACGAAATATGCTTAATATCAGTGGAATCAATGAAGGATTTGTTTTAGATCATATTCAGGCAGGAATGAGCCTCAGAATTTACCATGACCTGAAACTGGATGAACTGGATTGCACAGTTGCAATCATTAAGAATGCGAAAAGCAATAAGATGGGCAAAAAGGACATCATTAAGGTAGAATGTCCGATTGAGTCACTGGATCTTGATATTCTGGGATTTATTGATCATAATATCACCGTGAATGTGATCAAGGGTGACAAGATCGTAGAGAAAAAGGAACTTCATCTGCCAAAACAGGTGAAAAACGTGATCAAATGTAAAAATCCACGATGCATCACTTCCATTGAGCAGGAACTCGATCAGATTTTTATCCTGGCAGATCCCGCCAAAGAAGTATATCGATGCAAATATTGTGAAGAGAAATATATCAATCCGGCCAGAAGAAAATAAATCAATGTTTTCTGCGGCAAAGGATGCGCTCAAAGATAAGACCGGCGATCATCCAGAGTGGCATATAGTCCAAACGGATAACGCCGCCGATATTGTATCGTGCATCGCTGTAGTCCCAGGGACATGCATGAAATTTTTTCAAAAGAGATCCGCTGAGAAATTCTCCGCTTAAAATACCAAGAGAATATACACCGCCACGGAAAATGGCAGGCCATCGTTTGATTTTATGGTAGACGGGGACAATCAGGGCAGCAGTTCCGTAGATTGGAAACATCCAGATTGAGGTGTGGCCAATCAGACGGCCGTCATGATTGATTCCGCTCCAGAGAGAGGTATAAAGGATTTCCAGACACCAGCCGGTAAGTCCGCATATTAAAAAATTTTTCTTGTTTTTATTCATAGAATGTGTTCCTCGCAATTGCAGTGGATTAG
Organism: Roseburia porci; assembly: GCF_009695765.1. Taxonomy (GTDB): domain Bacteria; phylum Bacillota; class Clostridia; order Lachnospirales; family Lachnospiraceae; genus Roseburia; species Roseburia porci. The sequence goes on along the minus strand of NZ_VUNI01000005.1, from coordinate 24,686 downwards.
CAGTGTGTTTATAGCATAAGCATGCCGCAAAATACACAAAATTATACAGTAGAAGAATTGTAACCATAAAAGGTCCGGACAATTTGCCCGGACCTTTTAAAAACGGCGCATACTTGTAAAAAAGAGAGTTATACCATATAATATAGAAATATATGCTTATGAATAGCATATGTAGATTTTTAAGATTGGTTCTGAGGTGAGAGTGTGGCAAAATATGCCAATGTGATTGTAGATATTTCGCTTGATAAACTGGATAAAACATTTCAGTATCTCATCCCGGAGGAACTGAAGGATACGATTCGTGAGGGCATGCAGGTGGAAGTTCCGTTTGGAAACCGCAGCCTGGCAGGATTTGTAATGGAACTCACGGATGAAGCAGAATTTGATGAGTCAAAATTAAAGCCGGTGACATCTCTGAAAGAGGATGGCGTTGCCATTGAGTCACAGCTGATTGCACTGGCAGCCTGGATTCGCAGAAATTATGGCGGAACCATGAATCAGGCACTGAAAACAGTGCTTCCGATCAAACAGAAGACGAAAGCAGTGGAACAGCGCAGCGTGCGTCTTCTCATTTCGAAGAAAGAGGCACAGGAGTATCTGGCACTTTTTGAGGCAAAACATAATACAGCAAAGGCGAGACTGCTCCGGGAACTGATCGAACAGGATGTGATCCAGTACCAGGTCATTACCCAGAAGCTTCACGTGACGGCATCCGTTGTAAAGGGACTGGAGGAAAAAGGAATTCTTGCAGTTGAGTCACAGACTGCTTACCGCAATCCAATTGGTCATCTGAATCCCGAAGGCTATGACAAAGTCCTGAATGCAGGACAGCAGCATGTAGTTGATGTGATTACGTCTGATATGCAAAAAGAAGAATACGGTACATATCTGCTAAAAGGTGTTACCGGAAGTGGAAAGACAGAAGTATATATGGAACTGATCAGCCATGTTCTTCGCGAAGGAAAGCAGGCGATCGTCCTGATTCCTGAGATCGCTCTGACCTATCAGACGGTCATGCGGTTTTACAATCGTTTTGGAAAACGGGTATCGATCATGAATTCCAGACTTTCAGGAGGCGAACGATACGATCAGTTTCTAAGGGCAAAAAATGGTGATGTGGATATTATGATCGGTCCAAGATCTGCTTTGTTCACACCATTTACAAACCTTGGGCTTATCATTATAGATGAAGAACACGAAGCCTCCTATAAAAGCGAGACAGTCCCGCGTTATCATGCCAGGGAAACAGCAATTGCACGTGCTGCAATGAATCATGCAAGTGTTGTACTTGGATCAGCGACACCATCGGTGGAAAGCTATTACCAGGCGAAACAGGGAAACTTCAAACTGCTGGAACTTAGCGAAAGAGTGCAGAAGAGACCGCTGCCGGAATGTGAAGTGATCGATCTTCGGGAGGAATTAAGAAGCGGAAACCGTTCTATTTTAAGTACACGGCTTCAGGAATTGATGGATAATCGTCTTCGCAACGGACAGCAGACGATGCTTTTTTTAAACCGGAGAGGTGTGGCAGGTTTTGTTTCCTGTCGTGCATGTGGGCATGTGATACGGTGTCCGCATTGTGATGTGTCATTGAGTCAGCATGCCGGAGGCAGGATGGTCTGCCATTATTGTGGCTATGAACAGCCGGAACCGAAGGTCTGTCCGGAATGCGGGTCGAGATATATTGGAGGATTTAAGGCTGGAACACAGAAAGTGGAGGAAATTGTTAAGAAACGTTTCCCGAAAGCCAGAGTTCTTCGGATGGACTATGATACCACAAGGACAAAAGGCAGCTATGAGAAGATATTGTCTGCATTTTCCAATCAGGAGGCAGATATTCTGATCGGAACACAGATGATCGTAAAAGGGCATGATTTCCCTAACGTTACATTAGTCGGTGTCCTTGCGGCAGATATGTCGCTGCATGTCAGTGATTTTCATGCGGCAGAGCGGACATTTGAACTTCTGACACAGGCAGCCGGAAGAGCCGGCCGCGGGGAGGCAGCCGGACAGGTGGTCATACAGACTTATGATCCGAAACATTATGCGATTGAAGCAGCAAAAGATCAGGATTATGAGACTTTTTACGAAAAAGAGATCGCATACCGGAGTATGTTAAGATATCCACCGGTCGCAAATATGTTGCTGATATTATGCACATCGGAAAAGGAAGAGGCAGCTTCGCAGGCAGCCAGTCATCTTACAGAATGTATACAAAAGACCGGGAACAGGGAATATCAGGTGATGGGACCGGCAGATGCATCAATCCGAAAAATTAATGATATATACCGAAAGGTTATTTATATAAAAGCAGCTGATTATGAGACGCTGGTGGAACTCAAAGATAAACTGGAACATTACATGAAGGAGGAAAATTGCTTCCGGAATGTTATGATACAATTTGATTTTAATCCGATGAATGGATGGTAAAGGAGGATATACAGTATGGCAATCAGACAGATAAGAATTCAGGGTGATCCTGTATTAGAAAAGAAATGTAGAGAAGTGACAGAGGTTACCCCAAAGATCACGACTCTGATCGATGATATGCTCGAGACCATGTATGAAGCAAACGGTGTTGGACTTGCGGCACCACAGGTGGGAATTTTAAAAAGAATCGTTGTTATGGATGTCGGAGAGGGTCCGATCGTAATGATTAACCCGGTGATCATTGAAACCGATGGAGAACAGACCGGAGACGAGGGCTGCTTAAGTATACCTGGAAAAGCCGGACAGGTGACACGCCCGAATCATGTAATTGCCCGGTTTATGGATGAAGACATGAATGAATGCGAGATTGAGGGAACAGAACTTCTTGCAAGATGCATCTGCCATGAGACAGATCATCTGGATGGACATCTTTATGTAGAAAAGGTAGAAGGACCACTTCACGATGTAACATACGAAGATCCGGAGGAAGAGAAATAAGATGAGAGTTATTTTTATGGGAACTCCTGATTTTTCAGTGGGAACCCTGGAAGAAATCATAAAAGCAGGTCATGAGGTTGCTCTGGTTGTCACACAGCCGGATAAACCGAAGGGACGTGGAAAGGCATTACAGTGTTCACCGGTAAAAGAATGCGCAGTGGAACATGGAATTCCGGTTTTTCAGCCGAAGAAGATCCGTGAACCGGAGAATGTGGAGTATTTAAGACAGTTTGCGCCGGAAATGATCATTGTTGTGGCATTTGGACAGATTCTTTCTAAAGAGATACTGGATATGCCAAAATATGGATGCGTCAATGTACATGCATCCCTGCTTCCGAAGTATCGTGGTGCGGCTCCAATCCAGTGGGCAGTAATCAATGGAGATGAGATCACCGGAGTGACCACAATGCGTATGGATACCGGCATTGACACCGGAGATATGATCGCGAAGAAAGAAGTACGTCTTGCAAAGGATGAAACCGGTGGAAGTCTTTTTGATAAACTTGCAGATGTCGGAGCAAAACTTTGTGTGGAGACAATGCAACTGATTGAAGATGGAAATGCAACCTATACGCCACAGAATTCGGAAGTGGCAACACATACAAGCATGATCAGTAAAGAGCTTGGAAATATTGACTGGCAGCGGCCGGCGGTAGAGATTGAACGCCTGATCCGGGGGCTGAATCCATGGCCGAGTGCATATACAAAACTGGATGACAAGACATTTAAGATCTGGCAGGCAGATGTGGTTTCCGATACAACAGATTATGAACCTGGATGTATCTGTAAAGCAACAAAGGATGAGATGCTTGTTCAGACTGGAAAAGGGGTTCTTTCTTTAAAGGAAGTACAGCTTGAAGGAAAAAAACGAATGTCTGTGGATGCTTTTTTACGTGGTTATCAGGTGGAAGAGGGATCATTTTTCCACCGCATTTAAGGAGGGATCATTATGCCATATTTTTTCTGGTATGACAGTACTTATATTCTTGTTATTATCGGTGCAGTGATCTGTATGCTTGCATCGGCAAAAGTTAATACGACATTTAATAAGTATTCTGCTTATCGAAGCATGTCTGGAATGACCGGTGCACAGGCAGCGGAACGAATATTAAATTCAGCAGGGATCTATGATGTGGAGATCAGGCATATTTCGGGAAAACTGACCGACAATTACAATCCAACCAATAAAACACTGAATCTGTCGGATTCAACCTATAATTCGACATCCGTGGCAGCAGTTGGAGTCGCTGCACATGAATGCGGACATGCGATCCAGCACCAGCACAGCTATTTTCCGCTTACGCTGAGAAGCGCAATTGTTCCAATCGCAAATTTTGGCTCGACACTTGCATGGCCGATCATTATTATCGGTTTATTCTTCAATGGAAGTATGTCTGCAATGCTCATCAATATCGGAATCTTAATGTTTTCCTTTGCGGTATTGTTCCAGCTTGTAACGCTTCCGGTAGAGTTTAACGCATCAAGCCGTGCATTAAAACAGCTGGAGACGCAGGGAATCCTGGGACAGGATGAACTGAAATATACAAGAAAAGTGCTGGTATCCGCAGCACTCACCTATGTCGCAAGTGCTGCCGCAGCAATTTTGCAGCTGCTTCGTCTTGTGATACTGTTTGGAGGAAGAAATCGTGACGACTAATACGAATATCAGGGAGCTTGTCCTTGACATTTTGATCGAAGTAAATGAAAAAGACCAGTATTCGCATCTTGTGATCCGGAGTGTGCTGGATAAATATCAGTATCTCGATAAAAAAGAACGCGCGTTTCTCACAAGACTTGCAGAGGGAACGATTGAACATCAGATTGAAATGGATTATATGATTGATTCATTTTCGAAAGTGAAAGTGCGTAAAATGAAACCGCTCATCCGAAATCTCCTCAGGATGAGCGTTTATCAGCTTCGTTACATGGATGCGATTCCGGATTCCGCTGTATGCAATGAGGCAGTAAAACTTGCCAAGAAACGTGGATTCCGTCAGCTGTCCGGATTTGTCAATGGAGTACTTAGAAGCATTGTAAGAGAAGGAGATAAACTTCTTTATCCGGATGCGGCGATTGAACCAAAGCGGTATTTGGAAGTAAAATATTCAGTTCCGGGCTGGATCATAAAACGCTGGATGAAAGCATATGGATTTGAACAGACCGAAACAATCCTTTCCAATTTTTATCAGGAATCACCACTGACAATCCGTACAAACCGGACCAAGTGCACGCCGGAAGAGTTACAGACGAGGTTGATAAACGAACAGGTTACCGTGGAAAGGATCGGGAAAATTCCAGCGGAGAGTGGAGAATTCAAGGATGCACTTGGACGTCTTGAGGATTATGCATTTAAGATTTCAGATTTTGATCATCTTCAGAGTCTTCAGACATTTCAGGATGGCGATTTTTATGTGCAGGATCTTAGCTCTATGCTTGTCGCAGAGATGGCTGCTCCGAAAAAGGGAGACTACGTGATCGATGTCTGCGCTGCTCCGGGTGGAAAAAGTTCCCACATTGCTGAACTTATGGATGGAACAGGCATGGTAGAGGCAAGGGATCTTACAGAATACAAGACAGATCTGATCGAAGAAAATATCAGACGTCATGGACTTTCAAATATGAAAGCAGTGTGTATGGATGCCACGGTTTTTGACCGGGATTCGGTGGAAAAAGCAGATATTCTGGTCTGTGATCTTCCATGCTCCGGACTTGGAGTTATGGGCAAAAAAACAGATATCCGTTATAAAATGACGGAAGCAAAGGAAAAGGAACTCGTTCAGTTGCAGCGTCAGATTTTAAAGACGGTAATTCCTTATGTAAAAGAGAATGGAACAGTGATTTACAGTACATGTACGATTGACAGAGCAGAAAATGAAGAAAATGCTGCGTGGATAGAACGTGAATTTCCGGAACTTTCTCTGGTAGCCATGAAACAGATGCTTCCGGGTGAAGCAGGGAATGACGGATTCTTTATTTCTAAATTTGTAAGGAGAAAACATGAGTGATAAAGCGGATTTGAAATCCATGAATCTTGCTGAGATGACAGAATTCATTGTAAGCATAGGAGAAAAGCCGTTTCGTGCAAAGCAGGTATATCAGTGGATACATGAGAAACAGGCGGACAGCTTTGACGAGATGACCAACATATCCAAGAAACTGAGAGAGTCGCTTGCAGATGCAGGTTATCTCACAACGCTGAAAAAGGAAGAGGTACAGATATCCAAACTGGATGGAACAAGAAAATATCTGTTTCAGCTGGAAGATGGAAACGTGATCGAAAGCGTGCTGATGCGTTATAAACATGGCAATTCCGTGTGCATATCTTCCCAGGTCGGATGTCGTATGGGATGCCGATTCTGTGCATCAACGTTAGATGGACTGGTGAGAGGATTAAGACCGGCAGAGATGCTGGATCAGATTTATCAGATCGGCAAGGACATTGGTGAGAGGATATCCAATGTGGTTGTAATGGGAACCGGAGAGCCGATGGATAATTTTGATAATCTGCTCCGTTTTATTGAACTGCTCACAGATGAGAATGGACTTCACATCAGTCAGAGAAACCTCACAGTTTCCACCTGTGGAATCGTGCCGAGAATGCGGGAACTTGCTGATAAGAAACTTCAGATCACACTGGCATTGTCACTGCATGCCTCCAATCAGGAGAAGCGGTTGTCACTTATGCCGGTTGCAAATAAGTACGATATTCATGAAGTGGTGGATGCATGCAGATATTATTTTGATCAGACCGGAAGAAGGGTAACTTTTGAATACAGCCTTGTAGGTGGTGTCAATGATACCGATCAGGATGCAGAGGAACTTTGCAGACTTGTAAAAGGGATGAATTGTCATATTAACCTGATCCCGGTTAACCCGATCAAAGAAAGAGATTATGTGCAATCCAATGCAAAAGTGATTGCAGCATTTAAAAATAAGCTGGAAAAAAACGGACTTGCGGTTACCGTAAGAAGAGAAATGGGAAGAGACATTGACGGAGCATGTGGACAGCTTCGAAAGAGCTATGTGGATTCCCATAAGAGCGAAGAGTAAAACTGCCATACCGATGCTTTTCTTGCAATAGAAAATAGATTATGGTAAGATAGCAAAGGTGAATTAGCAGAATCGACAAAAGGAAGATAAAACTTTTTCGCAGTAATGTTTATTTCGGCAGAAAGGAAGGCAAGGCAGATGAAGACGTTTTCCATGACAGATACTGGAATCAGACGTGAGATGAACCAGGATTATTTGTTTGCGTGTGATACACCAGTCGGCAATCTCCCGAATCTTTATATTGTGGCAGATGGCATGGGCGGGCATAAAGCCGGTGAATACGCATCACGTTACACGGTTGAACGGGTGACGGCATCTGTAGCCAGAAGTACTGAGACAGAACCGGTTACGATTCTGAATGAAGCGATTGAAAAAGCAAATGAGATACTGATCGAGGAATCCAAAGAGGATGAGACAAAGCGCGGAATGGGAACGACCATTGTCGCAGCAACGATCACAGATCATAAGATGGTTGTCGCAAATGTTGGAGACAGCAGGCTTTATGTAATCGGTAATGGCATTAGACAGATTACAAGAGATCATTCCCTTGTTGAAGAGATGGTTCGCCTTGGAGAAATGGATGAGGCACAGGCAAAGGCACATCCGGACAAAAATATCATAACGAGGGCCGTAGGTGCCGCGAATATGGTAGAAGTTGATTTTTTTGAAATTGAGTTACATGACGGAGATTCCGTATTATTATGTTCTGATGGTCTTACGAATATGATTGACGATGAAGACATATACCGAATTGTTTCAGAGAATGAAGACGTAGAACAGCAGGTACGCACTCTGATTGAAACAGCAAATCAGAATGGCGGCAAGGATAACATAACAGCGATTATAATTAAACTATTATCTGATGAGGTGAAAGAATGTTAACTGAGGGCATGTATTTAGCAGATCGATATGAGATCGTAGGCAAAGTCGGAGCAGGCGGAATGTCCGATGTCTACAAAGCAAAGGATCATATTCTTGGTCGTTTTGTTGCAATTAAAGTATTAAAACAGGAATTTTCTGAGGATATGAATTTCGTAACGAAATTTCGTACCGAAGCACAGTCCGCAGCAGGGTTAGAGCATCCAAATATTGTAAATATCTATGATGTAGGCAGCGAGAATGGAATGCATTATATCGTTATGGAATATGTGGAGGGAATCACCCTCAAAACCTACATTGAGAAAAAGGGACAGCTTTCATTTAAAGAATCTGTCAGCATTGCAATCCAGGTCGCAAGAGGTATTGAGGCAGCCCATAACAAGAATATTATCCATCGGGATATTAAACCACAGAATATCATCATCTCTACAGAAGGTAAAGTAAAAGTTACAGATTTTGGTATTGCTCGTGCAGCATCTTCTAATACGATCAGTTCCGATGTGATGGGGTCCGTACATTATGCTTCTCCGGAACAGGCTAGAAATGGATTTGTGGATGGAAGAAGTGATATTTATTCCCTGGGTATCGTGATGTATGAAATGGTAACGGGCCGTGTGCCGTTTGATGGAGATACGACGGTTGCTGTTGCAATCCAGCACTTACAGGAAGAAATGGTTGCTCCGAGTGCATATGCACCAAACCTTCCAATCAGTATGGAAAAAATCATCCTGAAATGTACACAGAAGAATGCAGATCGTCGTTATCAGACGATTGCAGAGCTTTTAAGTGATCTTCGGAAATCACTGATCAGTCCGAATGAGGATTTTGTCGTTATGGTGCCGGCAGTTGACAATGGCAAGACAAAAGTGATCAGCGAGGATGAGTTAAAACGTATCAACGAAGAGGCAAATCCACAGCCGGAGGATTCTGATGAAGAAGGTTATGAAGACGGCGAATACGAGGATGACGAAGAAGATACAGAAGATCCAGATGAGATTGAAGAAGACGAAGATGATGAGGACGAGGATGAAGAGGGAACTCTGAATCCGAAAATGGATAAAGCGGTTACAATCATGGGAATTGTTGCTGCAGTTGTAATCGTAATTGTGATCATCTATCTTGTTGGAAGCGTTTTCGGAATGTTCAAACCTTCGAAACATAATAAGACAACAGAGACTCAGACAGAGACACAGACGGAGACAGAAACAGAGTCTGAAGAGAAGAAACAGGTAACTATGATCGACATCACTGGAATGACAACTGATGAAGCTCAGAAGGAACTGGATAAACTCGGACTTAAGCTCTTTGTTGCTTCTTATGAGGAATCTGACAAATATGAGAAAGATCAGATCATCGAACAGGATGTAGATGAAGGCAAGAAAGTTGCAGAGGGAAGTACGATCAACGTTATCGTATGTGGCTCTACCAAGAGCGAGAATATGACAACGGTACCAAATGTAACCGGCGCAACAGAAACCGATGCGGTAAATACATTAAAAGCAAATAATCTTACCTATCAAAAACAGTATCAGTATGATGATAATGTGGAAACCGGAAAAGTTATTTCCCAGTCACTGGCATCTGGAAGTCAGGTAGAAAAGAAAACATCCGTAACAATCGTAATCAGCCAGGGTGCTGAACCGGTTACCGTACAGGATGTTCGCGGAGCAGATTCCGGAAGTGCACAGTCCACCTTATCCGGACAGGGACTGAATGTAACGGTTCAGGAGGATTACAGTGATACCGTAGCTCAGGGGCAGGTCATTTCACAGAGCATTGATCCTGGTAAGACAGTAAATAAGGGAACAGATATTACGATTGTTGTCAGCAAGGGACCTTCTGTCAAATCATATAGTTGTGATTATACAATACCGTCATTAAAACTGCCAGATGGCGTTCAAAGTGCCACTGTAACACTTTTAGATGGAAATGGAAACGTGCTGGATCAGTCAACAAAATCTGCATCAGAGTTGGCATCTGGAAGTGCAAAGGTTACAAAGTCTGATATTCAAGGATCGACAAGCGGAACTATAACTGTAACATATGAAGAGACAGAAATAGATGAGGCTGGAAATCCTACATCTAATACCAAGACAGTAACGGCTGCAACTTATAACCCGCAATTCACACAACAGTAACAGGGAGATTATGCAAGGGAAAATTGTGAAAGGAATTTCCGGTTTCTACTACGTTCATGTAGCAGAAACCGGAATTTATGAATGTAAGGCCAAAGGTGCCTTCCGAAAAGATAAAATAAAACCGCTGGTTGGAGACGATGTTACGATTGCGGTACTGGATGAAGACAAGAAACTGGGAAATGTAGAAGAAATTCATCCGCGCAGCAATGAACTGATCCGGCCGGCAGTTTCTAATATTGATATGGCACTTGTGATATTTGCAGCAGCGAAACCACAGCCGAATTTTAACCTGTTAGACCGGTTTCTCTGTATGATGGAATATCAGAAGGTGCCGGTCACCATTTGTTTTAACAAGTGTGATCTGATAGATGACGAAGAGAAAGAACAGCTCAGAAAAATATATGAGCCTGCAGGATATAACATTCTGTTTACCAGTGCAAAAACGAAATTGCACGTGGATGAATTAAAGAAACTTCTCGAAGGCAAAACCACAGCCGTTGCAGGTCCATCCGGAGTTGGAAAATCTTCACTGGTCAACAGTCTTCAGGACGGAGTGCGTATGGAGACTGGTGGAATCAGCCGTAAAATCGAAAGAGGAAAACACACAACCCGTCACTCAGAACTGATTCCGATATCCGAGAAAACATATATTATGGATACCCCGGGATTTTCCTCGATGGATGTACCGGGATTTGAAAAAGAAGATCTGTGGACATGTTATCCGGAATTTCGTGAGTTTGAACCAAATTGCAGATTTCAGGGCTGCAGCCATATCAGTGAGCCGGACTGTGGGGTCAAGGATGCATTACAGGAAGGCAGGATCAGCCAGATCCGCTATGATAACTATGTTCTTTTATATGAGGAACTGAAAAATAAACCGAAAAAATATTAATTACAGGAGCGCTATTATATGAATTGCTTATCACCATCGATATTATCAGCAGATTTTGCAAATTTGGGAGATCAGATCAGACAGCTGGATGAGGCAGGAGCACAGTATGTGCATATTGACGTTATGGACGGAAGTTTTGTACCGAATATATCATTCGCATTTCCGGTTATCAAATCCATTCGTGGACTTACAGACCGGATGTTTGATGTACATCTTATGATCGATGAACCGATCCGGTTTATAGACCAGTTTGCAGATGCGGGAGCGGACATTATCACAGTACATGCGGAAGCATGCAAACATCTTGACCGCACGATTGAGGCAATCAAGGAACGGGGCATATTAGCTGGTGTGGCGCTTAATCCGGCAACACCGCTCAGTGCGATCGAATATGTGCTTCCAAAAGTAGACATGGTTCTGATCATGACTGTCAATCCGGGATTTGGAGGACAGAAACTGATTCCGTATACCATTGATAAAGTAGCGGATCTGAAAAAAATGATTGAGAAAACCGGAACAAAAGCCGATATTGAAGTAGACGGCGGAATTAATCTGGAGAACTGCACAAAGCTTATGGATGCAGGAGCTAATATCATTGTAGCTGGAAATGCAGTATTCAGTGGTGAAATCGGGGAAAACGTATGCCGTTTTCTGGATATCTTAAACGGCTGATGTGGACAGAACACTCTCTGACAAAAAGGTTGGTGGATAACATATGGGAAAAAAAAATAAGAAATTTGTTATTATATCCGGAGGTTCAATCCAGGATGCTTTTGCGGGTGAACTGCTCAGAGATGAAGAGTTTGATGTGATTCTGGCGGCTGACTCCGGTATGGAATTTTTAAAACGGGAAGATATTGTGCCGGATGTGATCATCGGAGATTTTGATTCGGTAAAAGCGGAAACACTTGAATTCTTTCAGAAATATGAAACCGTTGAATTTCATCAGTTAAATCCGATCAAGGACGATACGGATACCGAATATGCAATCCGCTATGCGATTGCACATGGCGCGTCGGAGATTACGCTGCTTGGTGCTACCGGAACAAGAATGGATCATGTGCTTGGTAATATCAGCCTTTTGGGAATTGGTCTGGAGCAGAAAGTTCCAATTACAATACTGGATGCAAACAACAGAATACGAATGGCAGATCATTCGCTTGAAATCTTAAAAACAGAACAGTTTGGAAAATATGTTTCTCTGATTCCGTATTCGGAAAAAGTTACGGGACTTACATTAAAAGGGATGAAGTATCCGCTGGATCATTATGAACTTGGAGGATTTAATTCACTTGGGGTGAGCAATGAGATTGTGGATTATAAAGCAGAGATCATATTTGAAAGTGGAATACTGATCGTAATTGAGTCGATTGACTAAGGATAGAATGAAAGGGTGATCACAGCATGGAAATCCGTGAAACAAATGAGAAAACAAATGCATGGGTGCAGGAGGTTTTAGATAACAGATGGACAGATACTGCACGGGTTTTGAAAGTGTGTGCCACAATGGAACAGGAAGCCGGGCAGAGTAAGGATGCCTGGCTTCTTGGCTTTGCATATTATCACAGTGGTGAAGCCCATTACGTACGCAATGAAGTTGAACCGATGTTTCAGGATCTGGCAAAGGCTATTAGTTATCTGGAAGAAAGTGGTCAGTGGGAGCGGGTCGCCAGATCCTATAATCTGATGGCAATCAGTTCGATCAGCAAAGGAAATGCTTCTGTAGCTGCGGACTATTATCTGACAGGACTTGATTATTGCAGAAAACATGAAATCCATACCGTGGAAAGCAGCATCTATCTGAACCTTGGATATTTGTATCTGGACAATCAGATTTACGGCGAGGCGCAAAGTTATTTTGAAAAAGCATGCGATGACTATTACAATACGCCTGAGGATAAACGCAGTATTACAACGCTGACCACAATCTACACGAATCTTGCACTCTGTCATATGCGTTGTGGCAGAATGGAGAAAACAGCAGAATACATCGAAAGGCTGAAGAAAGAGTGCCAGCCGCATTTCGATGATATGGATTATGTCTATGTAGACTGTATGAGAGCCTCTTACTATCACAAGATAGGAGATGATATAAGACGGGATCAGTGCATTGAAGATATACAGAGCCATATCGGTAAGAAAATGGCACTTATGGATATTTTCGATGATCTGTATAACTTTTGCTGGCTTCTGGTTGAGATTGACCGTATGGATGTTCTTAAAAAAATCTGCATACAGCTGGAGCCGGTTGTGGAATCGACAAAGATTGCCAATCTTGAGAGAAAGCTGCTTTCTTTGAAAATGAAATACTATAATAAGCTTGGACAAAAGGAAGCATATTTACAGACAGCAGTCCAGTTTTATGAGAAGACAGAGAGTGCGGAACAGGAAAGCAAGAGTATGATTGCCAATATGCTTTATGTAAGAAGTGCGTTGGAACATGCCAATGAAAAAAGAATCAATTTGGAGCAGATCAATCAGGAACTGATGAAGAAGGCAGAAACAGATCCGCTTACCGGTCTTATGAACCGGTATCGTTTTACCGATTATTCTGAAAAAATCGTAGAATCCTGTTACGAAAAGAAAATACCGCTTGCTTTTGAAATCCTCGATATTGATTACTTCAAACAGTATAATGATCATTATGGACATCAGGCTGGGGATGAATGCATTAAGAAGGTTGCCAGTCTGATTAAAAAGATGCAGAATGATCAGATTTTCTGTGCTCGTTATGGCGGAGATGAATTTATTATTATTTATAGTGGACTGAGTGCACAACAGGTATATGATAAGGCAAAAAGATTTAAAGAAGCAGTGATGAAGCTTGGAATCACACACAGCGAATCCCAGGTTACTGACATAGTGACGGTATCCCAGGGAATCTGTTATGACGTTCCAGAGTATGGAAATAAAAGCTGGGACTTTTTACATGCAGCGGATATGCTTTTGTACCGCGTAAAAAAGAAAAAGCGGAATGAGATCTTTATTGGTGATATATATGAAGAAGCTCTCGACGAGGTGGAAAAATAGAGAAAATAGTGAGTATGTCACATCACTGGATTGATGCAAAAAAATCGATTTTACAGTTTTAAAAATATGAAATATATAGTATAATATAAGGCTGTATCAAGCTCATTTACTCAGGCATGATATGCTTAAATAGCATGACAACTTTATGTAGTAAATAATATAGAAAGGTGAAGACCTTTGGTAATAAAAGGTTTTCGAGTAGGTATAATACATTATGAAACTCGGTATCGTTGGACTTCCAAACGTTGGAAAAAGTACACTGTTTAATTCACTGACAAAGGCTGGTGCAGAATCGGCAAACTATCCATTCTGTACCATCGATCCGAACGTTGGTATCGTTGCTGTTCCGGATGAACGATTAAAATTACTTGGAGATATGTATCATTCCAAGAAGGTGACACCAGCCGTTATTGAATTCGTGGACATTGCTGGTCTTGTAAAAGGAGCAAGTAAAGGTGAAGGACTTGGAAACCAGTTCCTTGCAAATATCCGTGAAGTAGATGCGATCGTTCATGTAGTGCGTTGCTTTGAGGATACCAATATTGTACATGTAGATGGAAGCATTGATCCTGCACGTGACATCGAGACAATCAATCTGGAATTGATTTTCTCAGATATTGAAATCTTAGAGCGCCGTATTGCAAAAGTTGCAAAACAGGCACGTATGGATAAAACACTTGCAAAAGAATTAGAACTTCTGGAAGCTTTGAAGAAACACCTTGAGGATGGAATGATGGCAAGAACATTTGAAGTTCCGGAAGATGAAGATATGGAGGAATGGTTCAATTCCTACAATCTGCTCACTGCAAAACCTACGATTTATGCTGCAAATGTATCGGAGGATGATCTTGCGGATGACGGTGCAAACAATCCATATGTACAGGCAGTCAGAGAGAAAGCCAAAGAGGAAAACAGCGAGGTATTTGTAATCTGTGCACAGATCGAGCAGGAGATTGCAGAACTGGATGATGACGAGAAAGCAATGTTTCTGGAAGATCTTGGATTAAAAGAATCCGGTCTGGAGAAACTGATTAAGGCAAGCTACAGTCTGCTTGGACTGATCAGCTATCTTACTGCAGGCGAAGATGAGACAAGAGCATGGACGATCAAAAAAGGAACCAAGGCTCCACAGGCAGCAGGTAAGATCCACTCTGATTTTGAACGTGGATTCATTCGCGCAGAGGTTGTAAACTATCAGGATCTTCTGGATTGTGGAAGTTTATCTGCAGCAAAAGAAAAAGGAATCGTTGGTCTGGAAGGAAAAGAGTATGTTGTAAAAGACGGCGATGTAATCTTATTCCGTTTTAACGTATAAGCATAAATTCTTCTTTTTTAAGAGGTTTTTACATATCATATAAGGAAACAACCGCAGTTGGGATGATGCGATGCGTTATTCGGAATTATGTGATAAAGAAGTGGTCAATGTAAATGACTGCAGATGTTTTGGAACAGTCCGTGATATTGATTTTGATCCAAAATGCGGAGAGATCAATGCATTGATCGTTCCAGGACCTCCAAAGTATTTTGGGTGTCTGTGTCATGACTTTGAATTCTGGATTCCATGGTGCAAAATTGTAAAGATCGGACCCGATATTATCCTTGTAGAACTGGATGAAAAAGAAATGAAAAAGAAACTGTAATTGTAACGGTTGACATTCATTTTTGGGAAAGATATACTGTAGAAAAAGTCAGATTTATACCGATAAGCACAGAGAGTGCAGGAGGAATAAACATATGAAATGTCCGTTTTGCAGCAGCGAGAATACCAGGGTAATTGATTCAAGACCGGCAGATGATAATCATGCAATCCGACGCAGGAGACTTTGCGATGATTGTGGGAAACGTTTTACTACATATGAGAAAGTAGAGACAATTCCACTCATTGTAATTAAGAAAGACAATAATCGTGAACAGTATGACAGATCCAAGATTGAGGCGGGAGTTTTACGTGCATGCCACAAGAGACCGATTTCCGCAGCTGAGATCACAAAACTGATCGATGATGTGGAAGTGGAGATTTTCAACCGTGAGGTGAAAGAGATTCCAAGTAGTGAGATCGGTGAGATTGTGGTAGATAAGATCAAGGATCTGGATCCGGTTGCGTACGTGCGTTTTGCATCTGTATACCGTGAATTTAAAGATGTGAACACGTTTATGAATGAACTTAAGAAAATGCTGGTATAAAATGCTGGAAAGGACTTTTTTCCTATTTAGAAATGATAAAATTTGTTCGATAATATAAGAAGAAAGGAGCCTTGGCTGATTTTATTAGCCGGATGGGGGTAATCATGAATATATCAGGGATTCGTCCATACGCTGGATTTTATGAATACAATTCCATAAAGTTAAATGAGATCAGACAGCAGCAGATCGTACAGTCACAGTCATTGGAAGCAGATGCCGGAGCTGGAAACAGATCGAATTCGCAGGATGGGAATGCTGATTTACATGCTGCAAGAGAACGTCAGACGTACAATTCTGCTGATTATGCAAAAGAGTATCAGCCAGGCGTTTCGTATGAATTAAAGGGTGCTGACAGTGATCTGAACAGCCTGGATGTAGAGAAAGCATTATCCGGTCTGGAGAAAGATCAGGTGTTGAAGCAGTATCAGTTTTTTGTCGGAGATGATATCACTGCAGGAAATACGACAAAGGTTTCTTCTGATCTTGTGGTTCGTCCAGAGGAGAATTTCAGCCTGACATAGAGAATGAACATGTAACCGTATTGGCATAGTTGCCCAATACGGTTTTTTGTGTTTTAATAGATAATAAAACAGATGCAACTGACAGGAGAAACAGGAATGAGTATTTTTTACCCAGATGAATATTTGGAATCTACGTATATAATTGATTTTGACAAACTGTATCGTGACGGTTACCGGGGCGTTATTTTTGACATAGATAATACGCTGGTTCCTCATGGAGCACCGGCGGATGAGAGAGCAATTGCATTATTCGCACATTTGAAGGAACTTGGCTTTGCCTGCACCTTATTATCGAATAATAAAGAACCACGTGTAAAAATGTTTAATGATGCTGTTCATGTTAATTACATTTTTAAAGCAGGAAAACCAAAACCTGCGAATTACAGAAAAGCAATGGAACAGATGAATACGACTTCGGAGAATACAATTTTTGTGGGAGATCAGATATTTACGGATGTAATGGGTGCAAATATTGCCGGAATCCGGACGATTCTGGTGAAGCCAATCCATCCGAAAGAAGAGATTCAGATCGTTCTGAAGCGTTATATCGAAAAGCCAATACTCTGGGCGTACAACTTTCATCGCAGACGTGTTGGAGATAAATATGAATCTTCTGCAATGAAAAAAGCATAAATTACAGACAGCAAGGAGGAAATGTTATGAAGTTAGGATTTATTGGATGTGGAAATATGGGAACGGCCATGGTGAAAGGCGTTCTTGATTCAGGAAAATGCACCAAAGAGGAGATTATGATCTCTACAAAGAGTGAAAAATCACTGGAAGATAAGAAGAATGCACTCGGTGTTCAGGCAACGACAGATAATGCCAAAGTTGCTACATTTGCAGATGTTCTTTTTCTGGCAGTAAAACCGCAGTTTTATGCAGAAGTGATCGCACAGATCAGAGATGTTGTTTCAGAGGAGAAAATCGTTATCTCGATTGCTCCTGGAAAAACACTTGAGTGGTTAGGGGAGCAGTTTGGAAAGGAACTGAAGATCATTCGTACGATGCCGAATACACCAGCTATGGTTAAAGAAGGCATGATGGGAATGTGTGTAAATTCACTTGTTACAGAGGATGATATTAGCCTTGTACGTGATATCTGCAGTGGATTTTCCAGGACAGAAGTCATTGCTGAGCATCTTATGGATGTCGTGACTGCAGTCAGTGGAAGTTCACCAGCGTATGTATTTATGTTTATTGAGGCGATGGCAGATGCGGCAGTTGCGGGAGGAATGCCAAGAAAACAGGCATATACGTTTGCAGCGCAGGCGGTACTCGGCAGCGCAAAAATGGTGCTTGAAACAGGTATGCATCCGGGTGAACTGAAGGATATGGTATGTTCTCCGGCTGGAACAACGATTCAGGCAGTACGGGTATTAGAAGGAAAAGGCATGCGAAGTGCTGTGTTTGAGGCAATGGAGAAATGCCTTGAAATTTCAAGAAAGATGTAAGTTTATATGAATACTCCGGCGTATCAGCATGAAGTGATCGTCCCGAATCAGGGATTTCCGTTTAAACTTTTTCTATTTGAAGGAAATAACGGAAAATATTTGAGAGAAAAGCACTGGCACCGGTCAATTGAAATTTTTGCGGTGCAGGAGGGAAGCCTGGAATTCATTCTGAATGAAAAACATTATCCGCTCGAGACTGGGAATTTTATTATTGTAAACAGTAATGAGGTGCATGCGGTCCGTGCACCGAAGCCGAACCGGACAATTGTTCTTCAGATTCCAGTTAATCTTTTTTCCGCTTATTATACGGAAGAACAGTTTATATGGTTTTCACATGGGGAGAAAACGTATGACAGTCAGGTAACCAGTATGATGTTTGAACTGTTCGGACTTTATACAGAACGAAAAATCGGGTATGAACTTCAGATGATGAGTCTGTTTTACCAGCTGCAATATCTTCTTGTGACAAAATACCGGAAACTGGAAGTACATGAAGAACTTTTGAAAAGCAATAAGCAGTTAAAACGTCTGGGTGTTATTACTTCATATTTGAAAGAACATTATAAGGAAGATATTACGCTGGAAAAGCTGGCAGGTATTTTTGGATATTCACCATCTTATCTTTCGCGAATGTTTATGAAATATGCAAAGATCAATTATAAAGATTATCTTCAGAGCGTAAGACTGGAACATGCTCTTTTAGACCTGCAGGAAACAGAGAAAGAAATCGGGGAGATTGCGTTGGAACATGGTTTCCCAAACAGCAAAGCGTTGTCGAATCTGTTTCGTAAGCGGTATGGGATTCTCCCAAATGAATTTCGCAAACAAATAAAAAAGACAAAAAAGTGACATTGGAAAGACAAGGAATTGGTAGTCTCCATGTTTACATCCTGTTATACTGGTATCATCAAATAAACAGGGGGTAGACATGGAGATTTATTCTATTCAGGACGAAAAATTCCGCAAATACGGAAAAGTATGGAACAACATTGAATGTACCAGGATTATCAAAGAAATGGAACATACTCCACTTCCAGAAGATGTCATTTATGTGCCATCTGTAGAGGAAATGGAAGTACTGCCAGAGGCGAAAGAATTTCAGAATCGCGTGTTTGGCGGATTACCAATCCAGATTGGATACTGCAATGGAAATAACAAGAAACTGAATGCAGTAGAGTATCATCGCAATTCGGAGATTAATATTGCAGTAACGGATATGGTTCTTCTTTTAGGATGGCTTCCAGATGTGAAAGAAGATCATACATATGAGACCGATAAGATCGAAGCATTTTTTGTTCCCGCAGGAAGTGTGGTGGAGATGTACAGCACAACACTTCACTATGCACCATGCAACAAAGAAGATGGCGGATTTAAATGTGTTGTAATCCTTCCGAAGGGAACAAACACAGATATCGATTTTACATTGCCGGCATCCGGAGAAGATCAGCTTATGACAGCGAAGAACAAGTGGCTGATCGCACATGAAGAAGCAGCAATCGAAGGAGCGTTCAACGGATTAAAAGGTGAGAATGTTTCTATTTAAATAATATTGAGTTTATATGATTTACACGAATTTTAGGAGGATAATACAATGAGCAATATGCCAAATATCAAAATCGGAGTAGTTGCAGTCAGCAGAGACTGTTTTCCAGAAAGCCTTTCTGTAAACAGAAGAAAAGCATTAATTGATGCATACAAAGCAAAATACGGTGAGGAGCATATTTATGAGTGCCCAATCTGTATCGTTGAGAGTGAAATCCATATGGTTCAGGCATTAGAGGATGTAAAAGCAGCAGGCTGTGATGCACTGGTTGTATATCTTGGAAACTTTGGACCGGAGATTGCTGAAACATTACTTGCAAAACATTTTGATGGACCAAAGATGTTTATTGCAGCTGCTGAAGAGTCAGGGGACAGCCTGATGGACGGACGTGGAGATGCATATTGTGGAATGCTGAACGCAAGCTACAACTTAAAACTCCGCAATGTAAAAGCATATATCCCGGAATATCCGGTAGGAACTGCAGAAGAATGTGCAGATATGATCCATGAATTTGAGCCGATTGCACGTGCAATCGTTGCTTTAAACAGTTTAAAGATTATCAGCTTTGGACCAAGACCTTTGAACTTCCTTGCATGTAATGCACCAATCAAACAGTTATATAACCTTGGTGTAGAGATCGAAGAGAACTCAGAGTTAGATCTGTTTGAAGCATTTAATAAACATGAAGGCGATGAGAGAATTCCTCAGATTGTTGCTGAAATGGAGAAAGAACTTGGCGCTGGTAACAAGAAACCCGAAGTTCTTCCAAAATTAGCACAGTATGAGCTGACATTAAAAGACTGGGTGGAAGAACACAGAGGATACCGCAAATATATTGCAATTGCAGGTAAATGCTGGCCGGCATTCCAGACACAGTTTGGATTTGTGCCATGTTATGTAAACAGCCGTCTTACTGCTCAGGGAATTCCTGTATCCTGTGAGGTTGACATTTACGGATGCTTAAGTGAGTTTATCGGAACTGTTGTAAGTGAGGATACTGTAACGTTACTTGATATCAACAATTCTGTACCAGCTGATATGTACAAAGAAGATATTGAAGGAAAATATCCATATACATTAAAAGATACATTTATGGGATTCCATTGTGGAAATACAGCATCCAGCAAACTTGCTTTCTGCGAGATGAGATATCAGAAGATTATGGCAAGAAGTCTTCCAATCGAAGTTACAAACGGAACATTAGAGGGAGATATCAAACCAGGTGATATCACTTTCTTCCGTCTGCAGAGCACTGCTGATTGCAAACTTCGCGCTTATATTGCACATGGTGAAGTGCTTCCGGTTGCAACAAGATCATTCGGATCTATCGGAATTTTCGCAATTCCTGAGATGGGAAGATTCTATCGCCATGTACTGATTGAGAAAAACTTCCCTCATCATGGTGCTGTAGCATTTGGACATTATGGCAAGGCTTTATATGAAGTATTTAAATATATTGGTGTACCTGTGGAAGAGATTGGTTATAATCAGCCAGCAGGAGACCGTTACCCGACAGAGAATCCATTTGCATAGGAGGCAGACATGTTATATATCGGAGTTGACCTTGGAACATCAGCAGTAAAACTGCTTCTCATGAATTCAGAAGGACACATTGAAAAAATAGCATCCCGTGAATATGCGCTGTCTTTTCCACATCCAGGCTGGTCCGAACAGAATCCATATGACTGGTTTGACCAGTCTATGGACGGTCTGAAAGAACTTCTTTCTGAATGTGATAAGAGCCAGGTTGCAGGAATCAGTTTTGGTGGACAGATGCACGGTCTGGTTACACTGGATGAGAACGATAAAGTCATTCGTCCGGCCATTTTATGGAACGATGGACGAACAACGGCAGAGACAGAGTATCTGAACAACGAGATTGGAAAAGATAAGCTGTCCCAGTATACCGCAAATATTGCGTTTGCTGGGTTTACTGCACCGAAGATCCTCTGGATGCAGAAAAATGAACCGGATCTCTGGGCAAAAGTGAAAAAAATCATGCTTCCGAAAGATTATCTCGCATATCGTCTTTCTGGCACATTCTGTACAGATTATTCAGATGCATCTGGAATGCTCCTTTTGGACGTCAAGAATAAATGCTGGTCAAAAGAGATGATGGAAATCTGCCATGTGACAGAGGAACAGCTTCCGAAGTTGTTTGAAAGCTATGAAGTGGTAGGCAATCTGAGACCGGAGATTGCGGCTGAGCTTGGTGTTTCCACCGGGGTTAAGGTAATTGCAGGTGCCGGAGACAACGCAGCAGCAGCGGTTGGAACCGGAACAGTTGGAACGGGAAGATGCAATCTTTCGCTTGGAACAAGTGGCACAATCTTTATCTCCAGTGATAAATTTGGCGTTGACGAGAACAATGCGCTCCATTCATTTGATCATGCGGATGGTGGGTATCATCTTATGGGATGTATGCTGTCAGCTGCATCCTGCAACAAATGGTGGATGGATGAGATCTTAAAGACGAAGGATTATGCAGGAGAACAGAAAGGGATTACAACACTTGGTGAAAACCATGTATTTTATCTTCCATATCTTATGGGAGAGCGTTCACCTCATAATAACCCAGATGCAAGAGCCATGTTTATTGGAATGTCAATGGATACGACAAGAGAAGATATGACTCAGGCTATATTGGAGGGTGTTGCGTTTGGACTTCGTGATTCCTTGGAGGTAGCCAGAAGTCTCGGAATCAAAATTGAAAGATCAAAGATCTGCGGCGGTGGTGCAAAGAGTCCTCTTTGGAAAAAAATCATTGCAGCAGTTATGAATCTGAAGCTTGATATTATTGAGAGCGAGGAAGGACCTGGATATGGCGGAGCAATCCTTGCAGCCGTTGGCTGTAAAGAATTCCCGGATGTGGAAACGGCGTGCAATAAACTTGTAAAAGTGGTAGATACTGTTGAACCGGATCCGGAGCTTGTTGAGAAATATGAGGCAAGATATCAGGAATTCAAGAAACTTTACCCAACTGTAAAATGTCTCTTTTAGGATAGGTCTTTACATAGTCTGCTGAGTTTGTTACAATAATAAATATGAACGAAGGAGTTCTCTGGAAACAGAGAGCTCCTTTTTTCGTGGGAAACAGAAAAATATTTGGAATTCTGAATATAAGAGTGCTCAGAAATTAAGAGGGAGAGGCGAATGGAAGCAGATTATATTATTTTATGTGATGGTATTCTTTCATCGAAAAATAAAAATGCACTGGATGGAGGCGTGGTAGTAAAAGGTCGGAAGATTGTATGTGTAGGTACAAAAAACGAGGTTGCACCGTATCTTGGGGTGAATACAGAAGTTGTTGAATTTAAGAATATGATATTGTTTACATTTCGAACAGCAGTAGATAAAAAAGATGAGGATGCCTGTGCAAATATTGCGGTATTTGCCGGAGGAAATAAAAGAAATATGGCACAGATCAAGAAGATGGTAAACCTCAGAATGCTGATGTATGAGGGTGAAATGGTTTTTTATAAGCCAGCATAAAATATGTTTGATATAGAGAAGCAAAACGTGCATGGTATGGATATTCGTTTACATGATATTTGTATATCTGGAATAGTCATGAAGAAGAGATTGTAACTTGCAGAATTAATATGATTTGTGCTATGATACGAACTATGGATAGAAAGAAACTGAAAAAAATAAGAAATCTTTTACAGATAATATTTATTATTTTATTAGCAGTCATCCTTATATATGCTATCGTAAAATTTATTCCGGATATTGTTGGTCTTCTAAAAAACGGAAACGAGCAGGAAATGCAAGAATATATTGAGGGTGCTGGCAAAAAAGGAGTGTTTGTTCTGGCGGCACTTCAGGTTCTGCAGACCATAACAATCATTTTCCCAGGAATACCGATTTATATGTGTGCAGGAATTGTATATGGAAAGATAAAAGGAACGATTCTTTGCTATATTACATATGTAGTGTCGAATGTTGCGATTTTTATTGCTTCACGCAGAATGGGAGAAGCTGCGGACGAACTTTTCCCAAATAAAAAACAGGCTGGCGTATCGGATCTGATGAAGAAAACAAAACATCCTGCATGGCTGGTTATGGCACTGTGTGTGGTTCCGGTAATTCCGAACGGAATCATACCTCATATTGCAGCAAAATCCTCATTAAATTTGAAGAAGTTCTTCCTTGCAGTAGCGATTGGATGTGTGCCAGGCATTTTTCTGTTTGTGTTTTGTGGGGAACTTTTGATGAATGGCTATTTTGGGGTAATTATAGCAATGCTGGTACTTGGAGTTGTGGGAACTGTTCTGGCATTTATTTTTAAAAATCGTATTTTAAAATGGATCAATCGTTTATTTGAAAACAGAAACAATTCATAAAACAAACATATTATAGGAAAGATAGTTTAGAAGAGTAAAGCTGACTGGAGCAGATGCGGATGTGTATTTGATTCAATCAGCTTTTTACTTACGCCATGGTTGTGAACTTAGAAGCGAAAAAGAAATGTATAAATTGAATATACAATTTGCAATTATTCAAACAATTAATTTACTTTAAACAATTCGAACAAATTTGTTGACTTTCGGATATGTGCGTGGTATGATAACTGAGCTGTCGATGAGAGCGTTAATGATGACGAAACATCGTAGCAGAAAATGTAAAAAGTTGTTGACAGAGATAACGGAACATGGTATTATTTAGGAGTTGTCGCTGATGAGACAACAACAAAGAACATTGATAACTGAACAGTGAAAAACCTTGAAAGATTCAATGAGAATTATTCAGGCAAATCAAAAAGATTTGACGAACAGCATCGAAAGATGCACCTTTAAAACAGTAACGATTCGAAAGAATCGTCGGATGGAAATTAGCCAAGCTAATTCCTGAAGGATGAAACAATGAAGTTCTTCAAACAAGTTTGAAGAACCGTTTTTTCACTAGGTTCGAAAGAACCTCACCAAGTGAAAAATATGAACATGAGAGTTTGATCCTGGCTCAGGATGAACGCTGGCGGCGTGCTTAACACATGCAAGTCGAACGAAGCACTTTACTTGATCTCTTCGGAGTGATTGTTCTGTGACTGAGTGGCGGACGGGTGAG
>NZ_VUNI01000049.1 GCF_009695765.1 Roseburia porci | reverse complement strand
CTCACCCGTCCGCCACTCAGTCACAGAACAATCACTCCGAAGAGATCAAGTAAAGTGCTTCGTTCGACTTGCATGTGTTAAGCACGCCGCCAGCGTTCATCCTGAGCCAGGATCAAACTCTCATGTTAAAAAGTTTAATCATGTTCAAAACTTAGCTTGGCTAAATTTATCCTTTGATTTAATGTTTAAAGGTGCATCTTTCGATGCTGTTCGTCAAATCTTATTGATTTGCCTGAATAATTCTCATTGAATCTTTCAAGGTTTTTCACTGTTCAGTTATCAATGTTCTTTGTCATTGTCTCATCAGCGACAACTTCTAAATGATACCATGTTCCGTCATCTCTGTCAACAACTTTTTACTACGATGTTTCGTCATCATTAACGCTCTCATCGACAGCTCAGTTATCATACCACGCACATATCCGAAAGTCAACAAATTTGTTTGAATTGTTTAATGTAAATTAATTGTTTGAATTATTGTGAATTGAGTGTACAATTTGTATCATTCATTTTTGTAAACATAAAAATATGATATAATGTACGCGAAGACAAAAGTGAGCATACAGTCCAGGAAACTATGAATACTTGTATGGTATGGTTCCCTGGACTGTATGAGAACGCGCCCGTGAGTCCGTAAAACCGGAGGTTTTTCGGACTTTTGCCGTAGCGGTTAGGTAATATCAGCCGCAGGCATCATGTGCGAAGCACATGATATAATGAACGTAGCAAAATATATCACGCGCGAATACACATAAAATATCTGTAACAAAACTATAGTTAATCAGGAGGAAATCAGCATGAACAAATGGTATCAAAACTGTCTTAATTACAATAATTCTGTCAAAGAGTATCAAACGGCACTTTGCCATGTCAGTTTCTCCGAGGAGGCAGCTTTAAATGCTATCCATAAAGCCTTCCAATATTACTATGACAAGAATTTTGAACCAGATCCTGATTATATCATTCGAATGGATCGTTTCCTCTATGTTTTACACGAACACAAGGACGATCCGGAATCTGCGCTCTGGCACATTTGGCTAAAGTATTTTGTCACTATGGGCGGAAATGAGTGGAATCAGTTCTGCAGGGAAATATGAATTTTCTTCATGCCCTGCATCTTATCTTCCACGATTCATTGCATCCAATGCTTCTTTTACGTTTTTTACTCCAATCAGAGTAATTCCTGTCACATTCCCCATCACATCCTTGCATACCTGTGGAAGAATGCAGGTCTCAAATCCGAGTTTTCTTGCTTCCTGAACACGTTGTTCCGCCATACTTACTCCACGCACTTCACCGCTCAATCCCACTTCGCCAAAACAAATCGTTTTCTCATTGATCGGCTTATCAAAATGACTGGACATGATTGCAAGCACGATTCCAAGATCTATCGCCGGTTCATTCATCCGTATACCACCTGCAATGTTGACATACGCATCACAATTAGCAAGGTCCATTCCAAGACGTTTTTCCAAAACAGCCATCAACAGATTTACACGATTATAGTCTGTTCCCGTTGCCGTTCGCCTTGGCATTCCAAACGATGTTCTGCAGATCAGTGCCTGCACTTCCAGAAGTATCGGTCTTGTTCCTTCCATTGAACATGCCACTACAGATCCGGATGCACCTTCCGGTTTTCCGCTTAACATAAATTCCGATGGATTCTCTACCTCTACAAGTCCCTCATGCCGCATTTCAAACACGCCAATTTCATTTGTTGATCCAAAACGATTTTTCACGCCTCTTAAAATACGATAAGACTGATGGCGGTCGCCTTCAAAATAAAGCACGGTATCAACCATATGTTCTAACACTCGCGGTCCGGCAACAACCCCTTCTTTCGTAACATGGCCCACAATAAAAATAGAAATCCCCATTCCTTTTGCAATCTGCATAAATACTCCGGTCGCCTCACGGACCTGAGATACACTTCCCGGTGCAGATGTAACACTTTCATTATACATAGTCTGGATTGAATCAATAACAACAACCTGCGGTTTCTCCCGTTCAATTGTCTCACGAATTGTATCCAGATTTGTTTCACATAACAATTTCAGGGAATCCGAAAATTCTCCAATTCTCTGTGCCCTTATTTTTATCTGCTGAAGCGACTCTTCTCCCGAAACATAAAGAATCGGCAGATTTCGATTCGACAGATTCCTGCATACCTGAAGTAATAACGTTGACTTTCCGATTCCAGGATCTCCTCCGACCAGCACCAATGAACCTTTTACAACACCACCCCCAAGAACACGATCCAGTTCTTTCATTTCTGTTGTAATCCGTTCATCGTCTGAAGCCTTTACTTTTGATAGTGGAACCACTTCTGCCTTTTGCAGGTATGATTTTAATTTTCCGGATGAACTTACTGATTTTTTATCAATCACTTCCTCCACAAATGTATTCCACTCTCTGCATCCAGGACACTGCCCCAGCCATTTTGATGATTCATATCCACAATTCTGGCAGAAAAACACAGTAGCTTTCCCCTTTGCCATTCTTTTTCTCCTTTCTGCTTACATGATTGCAACAATTATATTACATGATATAAAAAATAGGCTTCGCCTATTCAACTCCCCTGCCCCTCAATCTTGAGGGGTGGGGTTTTCTTTTGCTTCATTTTTCTACATAATAGACATATGAATATCTTACAAACAATCTTTACAGACTATTA
>NZ_VUNI01000048.1 GCF_009695765.1 Roseburia porci | reverse complement strand
AGGTCAAGCAAAAAAGAGCGCAGGGTGGATGCCTTGGCACTAAGAGCCGAAGAAAGACGTGATAAGCTGCGAAAAGCTGCGGGGAGGAGCAAATATCCTTTGATCCGCAGATGTCTGAATGGGGAAACCCGGCTGGAAGAACTCCAGTCATCCGTACGCCAATCCATAACGTACGGAAGGGAACCCGGTGAACTGAAACATCTAAGTAGCCGGAGGAAGAGAAAGAAACATCGATTTTGTGAGTAGCGGCGAGCGAAAGCGAAAGAGGCCAAACCGGAGTGCGTGCATTCCGGGGTTCGGACCGCATAATTGATTCAACGAGTTTAGCAGAACGGTTTTGGGAAAGCCGGCCGGAGAGGGTGAAAGCCCCGTAAGCGAAAGACGAGTTGACAAGGCGGGATCCAGAGTACATCGAGACACGAGAAACCTTGATGGAATAAGCGGGGACCACCCCGTAAGCCTAAATACTCCTTAGTGACCGATAGCGCATAGTACTGTGAAGGAAAGGTGAAAAGGACCCCGGGAGGGGAGTGAAAGAGAACCTGAAACCCTGTGTTTACAAGCTGTGGAACTGTTTTAAAGCAGAACCGCGTACTTTTTGTAGAACGGTCCGGCGAGTTACGCGTACCGGCAAGGTTAAGCACTTCAGGTGTGGAGCCGAAGCGAAAGCAAGTCTTAAGAGGGCGTTAAGTCAGTACGAGTAGACCCGAAACCGGGTGATCTATCCATGTCCAGGATGAAGATGCCGTAAAAGGCATTGGAGGTCCGAAGCCACATCCGTTGAAAAGGGTGGGCATGAGGTGTGGATAGGGGAGAAATTCCAATCGAACCCGGAGATAGCTGGTTCTCCTCGAAATAGCTTTAGGGCTAGCCTCGTTTTAGTCTTATGGAGGTAGAGCACTGAATTTCCGCGGGGGCGTCAAAGCTTACCAAAGAATATCAAACTCCGAATGCCATGTAGATGATGAACGGGAGTCAGACTGCACGAGATAAGTTGGGCGGTCAAAAGGGAAAGAGCCCAGACCACCGGCTAAGGTCCCAAAGTGTGTGTTAAGTGGAAAAGGATGTGGGATTTCGAAGACAACTAGGATGTTGGCTCAGAAGCAGCCATTCATTCAAAGAGTGCGTAACAGCTCACTAGTCGAGAGGTCCTGCGCCGAAAATGTCCGGGGCTGAAACACAACACCGAAGCCGTGGACTCCGAAAGGAGTGGTAGAGGAGCATTCTTAATACCGACGAAGCTGTACCGGAAGGAGCAGTGGAGGGATAAGAAGAGAGAATGCCGGAATGAGTAGCGAGAGGAAGGTGGGAATCCTTCCGGCCGAATATCTAAGGTTTCCAGAGTAAAGCTGATCTGCTCTGGGTAAGTCGGGGCCTAAGGAGAGGTCGAGAGACGTATCCGATGGACAACAGGTTTAGATTCCTGTACCGCATAAAAACAGAACTGTGGGGACGCATGTGGAAAGCACGGGCCGGGAATGGAAAGACCGGTACAAGCGAGGGAGATGTACAGCAGGCAAAACCGCTGTATAAGTCAAAAGCGTGATGTGGAGCGAAATAAAGTAGCGAAGCGTGTGAGCCATGTGCCGAGAAAAGCCGCTATTGTTTTTTATGTGCCCGTACCGTAAACCGACACAGGTGGATGAGGAGAGAATCCTAAGGCCGACGGAAGAAGCATTGTTAAGGAATTCGGCAAAATGACCCCGTAACTTCGGGAGAAGGGGTGCCTGCTGACGCAGGCCGCAGAGAATAGGCTCAAGCAACTGTTTAGCAAAAACACAGGTCTATGCGAAACCGAAAGGTGAAGTATATGGGCTGACGCCTGCCCGGTGCTGGAAGGTTAAGAGGAGAGGTTAGCTTCGGCGAAGCTTTGAATTTAAGCCCCAGTAAACGGCGGCCGTAACTATAACGGTCCTAAGGTAGCGAAATTCCTTGTCGGGTAAGTTCCGACCCGCACGAAAGGCGTAATGATTTGAGCACTGTCTCGACAATGCATCCGGTGAAATTGAAGTACCAGTGAAGATGCTGGTTACCCGCGCCAGGACGGAAAGACCCCATGGAGCTTTACTCCAGTTTGATACTGGGATTCGGTATTGCATGTACAGGATAGGTGGGAGACGAAGAGATATGGACGCAAGTCTGTAAGGAGTCGCTGTTGGGATACCACCCTTGTAATACTGGGTTTCTAACCAGTTGCCATGATCTGGTAATGGGACAATGTCAGGCGGGGAGTTTGACTGGGGCGGTCGCCTCCGAAAGGGTATCGGAGGCGCTCAAAGGTTCCCTCAGAATGGTCGGAAACCATTTGAAGAGTGCAAAGGCAGAAGGGAGCTTGACTGCGACACCGACGGGTGGAGCAGGTAGGAAACTAGGACTTAGTGATCCGGTGGTATAAAGTGGGATTGCCATCGCTCAACGGATAAAAGCTACCCTGGGGATAACAGGCTTATCACTCCCAAGAGTTCACATCGACGGAGTGGTTTGGCACCTCGATGTCGGCTCATCGCATCCTGGGGCTGTAGCAGGTCCCAAGGGTTGGGCTGTTCGCCCATTAAAGCGGTACGCGAGCTGGGTTCAGAACGTCGTGAGACAGTTCGGTCCCTATCCGGCGCGGGCGGAGGATATTTGAGAGGAGCTGTCCTTAGTACGAGAGGACCGGGATGGACGGACCACTGGTGTATCTGTTGTCGACCAACGGCATGGCAGAGTAGCCAAGTCCGGAAGGGATAAACGCTGAAGGCATCTAAGCGTGAAGCCCCCCTCAAGATGAGATATCCCTTCCCA
>NZ_VUNI01000047.1 GCF_009695765.1 Roseburia porci | reverse complement strand
CAGCAGTTCTTTTTCGTGCTGTCAAGGGTGGCGGACGTCTGCCACAACCTCTAATATCTACAATTTTCAAGGTTCATCTGAGCCTAATTTTTTAACTCAGTTTTTTCATATCTTATTTGACACTACCTTTTTAAAATAAATTTTTACATTTATCTAACAAAGCCTGCACTTCGGCTTTTGTTGCAAGTTCTTCCGAAAAAGCACTGGCGCTTCCGGTACATACACCCATTTTAAAGGCTTCTGCGTAACTTCCGGTTGACAGATATCCTGCAAGGAATCCGGCTACCATGGAATCTCCTGCTCCTACGGAATTTTTCAATTCCCCTTTTGGCGCTTCAGCACGGAATTCCTGTCCATCCTCAGTTACCAGTACTGCTCCATCCCCTGCCATGGAAATCAGAACATTTCTGGCTCCGCGCTCCTGAAGCTTTTTCGCATATTTCACAACATCATCCTTATCCGTGATTGTGACTCCAAAAATCTCACCAAGTTCGTGATTATTTGGTTTAATCAAAAACGGATGATATGGAAGAACATTCACCAGAAGATCTCTTGTTGCATCTACAGCGATGTTCAGTTTTTTATCCTCCAGATGTTTCATGATATCCATATACATAGATTCCGGCATCACAGATGGAATACTTCCAGCCAGCACAAGAACATCTCCATCCTGCAGCTGATCCAGTTTCTCATAAAGTTTTTTAATATCCTCCTGCATGATTGCAGGTCCCATTCCATTGATTTCGGATTCTTCATTGGAACGAAGCTTTACATTAATTCTGGAAACCCCTTTTTCTACGTGAATAAAATCTGCCTTTACACCTTTTTCCTCAAGAAGTCGGCATATTTCATCTCCGGTAAAACCAGCCATAAATCCAAGAGCAGTATTATCAAATCCAAGATTTTTTAATACCATAGATACATTAATTCCTTTTCCGCCCGGATATATGATCTCATCTACAGTCCGGTTTACCATTCCTGTCTGAAAATTCTTTACTGTTACAATGTAATCCAGCGATGGATTAAAAGTTACCGTATAAATCATTTTCCTTATACCTCCTTAATGTTTTTATATTTTCTAAATGCTTTTGAATTCAAATTTGTGGTAATAATAGTAGCATCATCAAATTCGGCGAATTTTACACTGGAAATCTGGGAAAATTTACTTCCATCAGCAAGAATATAACGTTCTTTGCAATTCTGCATGGATTTCTTTTTCACCATTGCCTCTTTTACCTCCGGCGTGGAAAATCCGGTCTCAACACTGATTCCGTTTGTTCCCCAGAATCCCTTGGTAAAGTTGTACTTATCCAGTGTTTCAACAGCTTCTTCTCCAACGATTGCCTCTGTTGCAGATTTAAACTCTCCCCCAAGAATGTAAACCCGAAAACCGATATCCGAAAGCTTTTTTGCATGACTGATTGCATTTGTTACAAATACCGTCTGACGGTTTGTAATATAATCAATCATAAACTCCGTTGTTGTTCCAGCATCCAGATAAACAAAATCTCCCGGCTCGATCAAAGATGCTGCATACTTTGCAATCTTGATCTTTGCATCTGCATTCAATGCTTTACGATTCATAACGTTTTCATCCATTGTACTGTAAATCGTATTTTTGGCGATTGCTCCGCCATGTACTTTTGTCAAAAATCCCTGTGAATCCAACTGATTTAAGTCTCTTCGAATCGTAGATTCTGATGTCTGAAGTTCTTTCATCAACTGTTGAACTGTAACGCTTCCTTCTTTATCTAATAACGATAAAATATTACTGTGCCTGTCCTCTGTTAACATATTATAACCACGACCCTTCATTTTCCGTCAAAAACATTCATCTGATAATTTGATTATAGATTTAAAAACATTTAAAGTCAATCAAAAACCGCCAAAATCATTCACAATTCTGACGGTTCTTTTTTGTATATTTTCCCTAATATACTTCTTTATAAAATTATTCGAACTCATAGGTTATTCCTGATTCTTCCAGAAATCAACCGGTTCATACGTCTTAAGTTCTGCAAGAAATCCCAGCTTCTGAAGTTCTTCCTGAATCTGATCCAATGTCTCTTCATCTTCTCCAAGAACTGTGTGATAATGGTAACCACTTGTCACATTCATGAGTGGCGTTGATTTTCCTTCACGAATCTCTGTAAGATACTTCTGAACATCTTTCCTGTTACGGATTCCAAGCTCTGCCCGGATCACTCCGTATACCTTATGATATACAAAAACATCCTCCACAGTAGCTCCAAAATCCACAAACGTATTCAACTCATCCACCATCTGCTCGATCGTGTGATATACCTTAAAAATCCTGCTGGCTCCTCTTTTTGTCTGAAGGATATATCCTCTGTTTGTGGACAATATTTCATTCCTTGCTGCACGAAGAAGTGCAATATCCTGAACAATTACCTGTCTGCTCACTTCAAAAATATCAGCAAGTTTCTCTCCGGAAATAGCGGATTTGCTTTTATCTAAAATCGCAAGTATTTCTTTTCTTCTTTCTTCTCCATTCATCATTTCGATTGCACCATCCTTCCATGGTTCCCTGAATATTCATAATTTTATCAAAGGAATAATATTCCGTCAAGGAGTATCTATACACCTGTCTTGACAGTTATTTGTAAAAAAAGAAAAACCTCTAAGCAAAACTTAGAGGCTAAAGAGGTGACTGACGGATTTGAACCGACGATCAGGGAGTTGCAGTCCCACGCCTTACCACTTGGCTAAGTCACCATATTCTATTATATGCTCCCTTACAAGATGATATACATCTTTATAAAAGAAAACTCCCCGAGTAGGGCTCGAACCTACAACAACTCGGTTAACAGCCGAGTGCTCTACCATTGAGCTATCGAGGAATATTTCAGAAGGTTATACCTTCAAAACTTCATACAGATCATCCGTC
>NZ_VUNI01000046.1 GCF_009695765.1 Roseburia porci | reverse complement strand
TGGATGAAT
This sequence comes from Roseburia porci, assembly GCF_009695765.1. GTDB lineage: Bacteria > Bacillota > Clostridia > Lachnospirales > Lachnospiraceae > Roseburia > Roseburia porci. The sequence continues at coordinate 3,100 of NZ_VUNI01000046.1, read as the reverse complement.
TGCATCAGCGAAGCTGCTTGTCATTGACATTTAGCTTAGGTGCGAAGTAACATCTGACAGCCTGAATGATTGCAACAAAAAGTTAAAGTTTTACTGACAACTAGCTTGACAATGAGCGAACCAATGGTCAGGGCATCTGTCATCAGGTTGTCAATGAGGCGGGGATTGCCCTGCGTGAAGCTGTGCGCAGCCGCAAGCGCCGCCGGATCAATGATCGTAGAGGAAGCACCTGCCAGCTGAAGCTTGTGCAGGATGTACTTTGAAACCTCATCATCAGAAAGCCCGGCATAGTTATAGTGGACGGTGATGCGTTGGCGCAGTGCTTCATGTACCGGCTTGCGGAGTGTGTCATTGAGATGGGATTCCCCGCACAGAATCAGTGTAAAGTAGTTCACAGAATCATAGCCATAGTTCATGAGCATCTTGATATCATTCAGGATTCCGGTACTCAGATACTGGGCTTCGTCAATGGCAAGAAGCAGGGGCTGGCGTTTCTCTTTGTATAGATAAGTGATCTGCTCCTGAATGGCCTTGAACATGCCGGTTTTGCCGCCTTTATCAGAAACGCCGAGGATGGAACAGAGCTGTTTGTAAAAGTCTGCCACGCTGATGGTGGACAGGCACAGGTATTCCATGTGGAACAGGCTGGGATTCAAACTTGCAGCAAAGCATCGCAGGCAAAAGGACTTCCCCATACCGGGTCTGGCGGTAAAAACACCAATCCCCCGGATATCCTTGAGATAGTTCAGGCGGTTTGTCATTTCCCGAAAGTCATTGGATACGAAGTGATCCTTCTCCCTTAACTGCTGTTTGTCAAAAGGGTTAAAGGAAAGACCATAAAAAGAGTTATACATCAGGCGTTACCTCCAATCTTTGAATAATCGATGGCCGGGTTGCTGCGCTTTGTATGGCAGTTCTCATTGCGGTTGGTCTGCCGGATGGGGAACTTTTGATTTTCAAACAGAATGAAAGCAGAGTCCATGTCATCAGGGAGATATCGGATATCCACTTTGGCAGAGATAAACTGCATGGGCACATCATAGCAGACCTTGTCGATGGTAATGGTAGAGTCCTTACGAACCTTGCGTGTGATACGGTTGTAAAAACAGTCATCCAGCCACTGCCTGGACTGTGGTTTGCGGGGATGATCCTTTGAATTCTGATAACGTTCCAGAGGAGTGGAGTCAATCCCTCTGTGAAAGGTGGTATTGTAGGAACGCATGTAATCCTTAAGCATGGTATTGAACTGTGCAAGGGAGGTAATGGAGCTGATATCAAGAGTGTACAGCCAGCGTTCTTTTAATGTGCGGAAGTGCCGCTCCACCTTGCCTTTGCTGGCTCCGTCACGGATTTTTGTATGCAAAAGCAGGATACCAAGGGATACGCAGATCATGGAAAGCTGCTCATTCGAGTAGCTACAGCCATTGTCTACATAAAGTTTATCGGGAATTCCGTAGGTGGCGATGGCATTTTTTAACACCTTCTGAAAGTTGCAGGCATTGTCATTGTAGAACAGTTCGCCTCCGACCAGAAGTCTGGAATGGTCGTCAATGATCATGATGCAGTAAACGCGCCGGGTCTGACCGTCTTCTGTGATGTATGGGAGATAACAGGTATCAGCCTGCCAGATTTTACCGAATTCGTCTTCTTCATAGGCCTTGCGGTCACGGAGGTTAGGGTCTCTGGCAGATTTGAGATCGTTGTTGCGGATGAAACGCTGTACGGAATCCACGCTGACAGTTGCCGGGAGAAAGGATTCCTTCACGAGATGCTCATAAATCTGTGTGGCATTCATGCGTGGATGGTCATCTTTCATACGATAAATTTCAGCAATGGCTTCATCATTCAGAGCCCTGGAAATGCCTTTGTCAGACCTGACACTGGGCATCAGGGCATCCAGCCCGCCGAGGTTGTACTGGGATTTCCACTTTTCCAGTGTTTTGTAGCTATAGCTGACCGTGGAACCATCCGGAAGGGTCAGTGGAGAGGCAGTGACCCGCTTGTAGTAGGCCGTAGCCGAGGCATCAGGATAAAGCCCCTGGATGACAGGAGCTATGAGAGCGAAGCGGAACTGTGCCACTTCAGCGTCATGTTTGAGAGTTTCAGTATCTTTGCTCATGGGAAAGACCTCCTTCTTATGTTTTTCTTCATCATAAGAGGAGAACAGGCAGGCATCCATCCCATGGTTGTGTGGTCAGAAGATAGAAATATCCGGAGCAAACACTTTCTGATGGTATTGTGCGTTTTTTAAGGATGCAGGAATTGGATTCCGATGGGACTGTAGGAAGGAATGAGCGAAATGAAGGATAAATCCCATGGCAAAGGAGGAGAAGGAATCCAACAGGATGATGCTTCTTAGAAAAGAAACATCAGAAGTATCCAGATCAGATAGAATACCAAGCCATTCCTGCTTGTGCGTTTTCCATAGAGAAAGCCACTTATAGAACTGCTTGGTGGAGATTTGATATCTTTCACAGAGTTGTTCGATGGTAAAACGACCTGCAAAATACTGCCCCAGAAGGCGCAGAATGAAGAGCAGGCTGTAGCTGGAATAAGGGATAATGACATCCGGAAGAATGGCGTGGGCATGCTCACAGCTGTCACAGAAAACCCGCATCACACAAAGGTCGGACTTTTCTCTCTTACCTGCCTGGAAGTCAATGATGGAGCGGCCATAGTAGTCGTGGATGTGACAGTTACCGGCGCTTCCGCAGATGGGACAGGTTTCAAGGTGGGGCTGAAACTTAGCCATGTAGGAATTAAAAAGAGATTTTGATGAAGTTTTTATACGAAATATCTTGCACAACAGTAAGTTTTTTCTTATCATAAGTATTGCATAACAATGCGAAGTGACTGCTAATATGACAGGCAACCATTTATTAGGGCATGACCCTGCACCGGACCTGCTTTGCAGCACTTGAATTGGTGAAGAGAAAGAACGAACTGTGGTTGGGGCTGTTCTTTCTCTTTTTCTATGTGCGCCTTGCGGCGCACGTCGCTAATGGATGAAAGTTCCTAATCCGCCCTAGTAGTGGGAAGGATACAGCCAAGACCAAGGGTGTCCTGTTCATAGCAAGACTATGATTAACGTGAGGGGAAT
>NZ_VUNI01000045.1 GCF_009695765.1 Roseburia porci | reverse complement strand
AGTAACTAGGAAGCCTTTTTGTCATGCCACAAATTAATGACCGCCACCTTCCATTCTAAGAATCTTGCAATGCAGGAGTCTATCCTTGTTTTCAATCAAGATTGCGAACTTGTTTCGCAATTGCCTAATATTTATTATTAGGTAATTGCGAAACTATTTTAAACTTACTCTGGCATGTGCTTAGTTTAGATTTTGGTAGTTTCGCAAATGTCTAATATTTATTATGTAGATGTTTCCAAAACACTACAATCTGCATAAATATAGCGTTTGGGGGAAATGTATACTGCTTGAAAGCACATTTTATGATTTCAAGCAGTATTTATTTTATCATTCTAATGATTCGGTAAATATTTACTGGTTAAAAGAACGATTTTTGATTTCAAGCAGTATTTACCCATGTCTTCTAACAATTTGAAAGAACATTTACTGTTTAAAAAGCGTTTTTATGATTTCAAACAGTATTTATTCAGGCTTTCCATTCATTTTAAAATAGAGATACTGTTCAGATCAACAAAATAGAGATTTAAGCAGTAAAAATCGATCAATCCCAGTTACGCACAATTTCCAAAATAAGATATTCACATAAGTGACTATGGTTGCATGAGTTTTGCAAATGTCAAATCTCTATCATCACATCAGATTTATTACGATTCTGTCCAGCCCCTGCGCAAGATACTCCGGAAGCCTGGTGCTTCTCGTCAGAATCTGGTCATCATAGCCGAACAGAGAATTGTACCGGCCTGCCATATGCAGATGATCCGGATAGGAAAATACATAAGAACTGCAATATTCCGGACAATGTTCTGCCATATACTGCTTTCCGCGGCTTCCTTCTTTGCATCTTGCATAAAGCGGACAATACTGCGATGTATTGGTCTGATAAAACGGAATATGAATGCTGTTTTGCCCTTCCGGTATATGAATCCGGTAACCGCAAGATTCCTGTTCATAACGTACGATTCCATATTCTTCCCTCAGATATGCCCGAAAAAAACTCTGATCCAGTGCATTTTCTGCAAGCGGAGAGTCACCGGTGTCCATTCCGATCTTATAACACATCCTCGGGTCTTTTCTCCTCTTATTCAAAAGTACTCCAAGGACGGGAAGAAATACCTCTCTTTTCTCACGAACCAGAGACAACATGCCCCAGTCATTTAGCACAAGTTCCAGTTTTGTATGATGGTTCATGCACCACTTTTCCAGTTTTTTTAATAATTCTTCTGTCTCACTGATCTTTGATTCTCTCATATATGTAAACGCCAACGTAACGTTTCTTCGTTCTTCCATCGCCTTATCTAACAGTTTTTCAAGATCTGTCCAACATGGGAACAGATGATGACAGAACTGATTTCCAATGTAAACTCTGTCCAACTGCTGTTTTGCAAGCGGATGATTCAAAAGTCCATGTGATCTCCAGTATTCCCGGTAAAATTCATCCACGTCCATCGCCAGATACTGTCTCCATAGCTTCGGGTGGTCCAGTTCCAGTGTAATCTCTACTCGTTTTCCACCTTCCCGTACATTCCTGATAAAGCTCCAGTCTCCCGCCTCTGTCTCCTGAAACCAGACAAGTGACTGCTTATGAAAATCCAGTGTAATCTGTTCATCGAGTTTTGCCGGATAACCCGTATAATCCTCTGCAAGAGCTGCATCGTCTCCTTCAAGCTTTTGGGTTACATAATGATAATAAGACCGATCGAGTTTCTGCACTGCCTTGCGGTAACTTTCATCGGCAATCTGTATCTCATATTCCATGCAGAATCGTTCCGCATCCAGTTCCAGAATATATGGATGCATCAAAATGACAGAGTCGTAGGTGCAGACTCTGTCATCATAAAAAAATATCTCCAGCTTGACTACCTGGTCCAGCGGTTCGGCAGTTCGAAATGTCAGTCTGTGTTCCTCAAGTTCTATGAACCGTACTTCTCTCTGCTTCCCACTTTTCTCCGTAATGAGACCTGACGCTAATGCAAACGGAATCACAATTACAGCCTCCGAAGTGCTGCCCAAAATCCCATCATGATCTCACTTGGGATAATTTTGGCAATGACACGGTGAATGGAACACATAAATCCAGGTGTCGAGACCGCCATGCCAAGCCTCGTATCCCTCATTGCTCTGCGCGCAACTGCCTTCTGTCTGGACGCAAATGGGAATGAACGGATCTCGCTCTTTTTCTTTCCTGATTTTGCTCTGCCTATAAATTCCGTATCTTTGATCCAGTATGGGCATACGGCTGTTACCGAGATTCTCCTTAAAAACAGTTCCACGCGAAGTGCCCTGCTGTAACGATATAAAAATGCTTTGCTTGCCGCATAAACATTCAGATAAGGGAACGGCTGAAAAGCAGCAGTCGAACAGATCTGCATAATGTGACTGCCCTTCTTCATATATGGAAGCACTGTCTGCGTAACTGCAACTGCTGCACGACAATTCAGATCGATCATTCCCTCTGTATCCTCCAGAGATACTTCTTTATAGCTGCCGATCTTGCCATATCCTGCTGCATTGATTAACATCCGGACATTCGGATTCTCCTTTTTCAGATACTCCGCAAGTTTCCTCACGGATTGCTTTTCTCCCAGATCCAATGGCACTGCAAGAACCGGTGTCTCTGACTGCTTTGCAAGCTCGAGAAGCCGTTCCTTTCTTCTTGCAATCACCCAGATTGCATCATATTTTTTCTGTGCATCCAAAAGTCGTACGAATTCTCTTCCAATTCCACTGGATGCCCCCGTTACAATTGCAATATTCATACCCTCGCCCTCCTTATGAATGTTCTGTTTAAGTATTTACGAAACTTCAATATAAATTTACTCTGACATGTACTTTACATACAAATAATCGCAGGCACGTTCTCACTGCTCATCGCTGGCAGCGGTACATAAGCGACCAAAGTACGGTCGCCAAGTACCGGCCGCTCTGAAGCACCTGCGAATTACTTGTATGTAAAGTACATGTCCATATATATATATCAATATGAGTTTCGCAAATACCCAAATATTCTATTTATAGTATACCATATTCTATGAGAAAAAAGTCGTCACAAACAGGATTCCCATAAAAAAGGATAGCGCCTTACCCATACTGATTGTATAATTATTTTTATCTTATCAGTATGTATTGTGAGTTCATTTTCATTTTTGCCCACTATATAATAAATAACATAGGCAATTGCGAAACAAGTTCGCAATCTTGATTGAAAACAAGGATAGACTCCTGCATTGCAAGATTCTTAGAATGGAAGGTGGCGGTCATTAATTTGTGGCATGACAAAAAGGCTTCCTAGTTACT
>NZ_VUNI01000044.1 GCF_009695765.1 Roseburia porci | reverse complement strand
TGTGTTTTCGCAGATTCAATTATACTGCTTTTTTAGGGGGTAATCACTTTTTTTGTAAAAAAATGTGAGAAATCCTTGAAAATATAATGTTTATAAAAATAAAAAAGGTAGTTAACTTGACACTACCCAAAACATTTAAGGAGAACTCATATGAAAAAGTATTTATCTGTTTTACTGGTTGCCTGCATGACAACCTTACTTTTCGCAGGATGCAAAAGCACGAATAGCGAAAACGCAGCCTCAGACACTTCGGTTACCGAAGCCACCGAGGCTCAGGCACTTGATCCAGACGGAACCCACACCGTTATTGACCACGCCGGCAATACGGTGGAAGTTCCAAACCGCATCACCAAAATCGTCATCGACCAGATCCCGATCCTTTCCACCTACATGTCCTACTTTGGCGGAAATGCTCCAAACATCGTCGGATACTGCGGTTCCTTTAAAGACACGATCACCAAGACCGTTTTAAAAGACATTACGCCGGAACTCATGGAATCCTCCGATACCGTTTATTCCCAGAACGATTTAAATATTGAAGAAATCATGAAGCTTCAGCCGGATGTCATCTTCTACAACGCCGGCAATAAAGAACATGCCCAGATCCTTCAGTCGAGTGGAATCCCTTGCATCGGATTCGCAACCGTAGGTGCTGAGACAGAGGCTGATCCACTGGTACGTTATCAGCAGTGGCTGGATCTTTGGGAAGACGTTTTCGGTGAAAGCGGTAAAATGGACGCCTTTGAAGAAGCCGGAAATAAAATCATCGATGATGTAGAATCCCGCATTGCCAAGATTCCGGAGGATGAGCGTCCAAGCGCCATGATCTTATGGAAATACGCAGACGGTGTACCTCAGGTATCCGGCCAGGGAACTTTTGGAACTTACTGGCTGAAACACCTCGGCGTAACCGACGTCGTTGCATCAGAAGCCAAAGGCTTCACACAGGTCAATATGGAGCAGATCTATGACTGGGACCCTGACATCCTGTTTCTTGACGGACCTGGACTTTTACCATTAAAAACGGCTGATGTCCTTGAAAACAACGTAGAAGGCACTGATTTTTCCACATTAACCGCTGTAAAAAACAAACGGGTCTACGATACCACACTTGGTATGTGGAACTGGTTCACTCCAAACCCGGATGCACCATTAGTGCTTGCATGGATGGCATGCAACACTTACCCGGAAGCATTTGCTGATTATCCGCTGGAAGACACCATCCGCGAATACTATCACGACTGGTACGGCTATGATGTGACGGATGCAGATCTGGAGGAAATGTTACAGTATTAATGAAAAATAATTGCTTAATCAAAAAAGGACATTTTACTCCACTGGCCGTCATTATGATGTTTGCACTTCCAGTCATCACCGGACTGATCTGCATGTGCGTCGGGCGAATGGAAGTTCCGCTTTCGGATGTGATAAAATCCATTGCCGCTCTCTTCACCGGTCAGAAAAACAACATTCAGAACTATTCCATTATCGTGAATCTGCGGCTTCCCCGCATTTTAATGGCAATTATCGTCGGTGCAGGCTTAACCTGCGCCGGCAATACATTCCAGTCTCTTTTTTCCAACCCGCTCGCAACGCCGGACATACTCGGTGTCACAAGCGGAACATGTGTAGGCGCCATCCTGGCAATTATTTTGTCCTGCAGTATTCTGGAAACACAGCTGACCGCCCTGGTCTTCGGGCTGGCATCAGTTGCATTCACGATACGGATCGCCGGACAAAACAAAAGCGGTTCCATGGTATATCTTGTGCTTGCCGGTGTCATTGCATCTTCACTTTTTAACGCCATCGGCTCACTTTTTAAATATACGGCAGACCCGCAGGACAAGCTTCCTGAGATCACCTACTGGCTCATGGGAAGTTTTACAAGCGCGACCTATCACAAGATCCTGATCGGCTCTCCGTTCATTCTGACCGGAATTGTGATCATCTATCTTCTCCGCTGGCGGCTCAACATCCTTGCACTCAGCGAGGACGAGGCCAAAGCTAGCGGAATCGACCTGAAAAAAACAAGAAGGATCTTCATCCTTGCCTCCACCATCATCACGGCATCCGCCGTATCCATGTGCGGACAGGTCGGCTGGATCGGGCTTCTGATCCCACACTGTGCCAGAATGCTTGTCGGCAGCAACAACCGATACGTTGTGCCCGTCAGCATCAGCCTCGGCGCAAGTTTTATGATACTGATTGATACGCTTTCAAGAACGCTCAGCGTGATCGAACTTCCACTGTCCGTGCTGACTGCGATCATTGGAGCACCTGTATTTATTTCATTATTGAACAGGAGTAATCTGCGATGATTTTAGAAGTTGAAAACGGCTGTTTTGGTTATCCGAAACAGAAAGAAATCTTAAAAAACATCAACCTCCATCTGGAAAAAGGACATATTTTATCGGTCCTCGGTCCAAATGGGATCGGAAAGACAACCTTACTCAAATGCATGATCGGCCTGCTTCCGTGGACCAGTGGACGTTCCCTTTTAAATGGAACCGATCTTCGCGAAATGAAATCAAAAGACATATGGAACACGATTTCTTACATTCCACAGGCCCACAGTTTTTCGTTTTCCTACACCGGACTTGAAATGGTCATGCTCGGACGGAGCTCCCATCTCGGTCTCTTTGAGCAGCCTGGTGCACGAGAGATTGAAATGGCAGAAGCCATGATGGAAAAAGTCGGCATTACACGTCTTGCCGGAAAAGACTGCAACCGAATGAGCGGCGGTGAACTTCAGATGGTCTTAATTGCAAGAGCTTTGATTAACGAACCGGAACTGATCATTCTGGATGAACCGGAGACCGGTCTGGATTTTCATAATCAGATCCTGGTGCTGAACATGATTGAACGTCTGGCTCACGAAGAAGGCATCAGCGCCATCATGAACACCCATTATCCGACCAATGCCATGAGCATCGCCGATGAAGCTTTTATGATGAACCGCAAAGGCGACCGTTTCTACGGTACAACGGACAGCATACTGAATGAACATAACATTTCCCGTTCCTTCGATGTCAATGTCATTGTCGATGAAGTCAGTTACAAAGACCGCTTGATCCGGAATATTATTCCGGTATCATTGACTTAAACAAAAAATTACAATAATCTTTTAATCTGTTGCTTTTCCAACAGAAAAATTAATATTTTTCGGGTAAAATGAGTAATATATCAATATCAGAGCAAAGGAAGGTATCATGCCATGGACCATGTGTTTACAATCGCGCAGCTGCGCCCGATCCGCGAGGGAATGACGATTTCAAGAGATGCCCGGCTCGGATCCGAAAACAGTGTAACATTTTTCTCTCTGGGAAAAGGAACTTCCATCAGCCAGGAACGCTACGATATGACCTCTGTCTACATCGGTGCCGAGGGCAATGCGGACTTTATTCTTGGAGATGATCAGAAAAAAAGCGTGCTCACACCTGGCGATGTCCTCATCGTTCCAGGCGGAACACTTTGCGGAGTGCAAAGTGAAACCGGAGCTGTTTATACAGAAATTATTTAGGCAATTGCGAAACAAGTTCGCAATCTTGATTGAAAACAAGGATAGACTCCTGCATTGCAAGATTCTTAGAATGGAAGGTGGCGGTCATTAATTTGTGGCATGACAAAAAGGCTTCCTAGTTACT
>NZ_VUNI01000043.1 GCF_009695765.1 Roseburia porci | reverse complement strand
TAATAGTCTGTAAAGATTGTTTGTAAGATATTCATATGTCTATTATGTAGAAAAATGAAGCAAAAGAAAACCCCACCCCTCAAGATTGAGGGGCAGGGGAGTTGAATAGGCGAAGCCTATTTTTTATGCCTTGAAAGGAGGTGGTAATAGCTAAACACATCGGGGAAAGCCCGATTTAATCATTACAACAGGCATTGCCTGATCATATAGAGTTACTTTTAACAGCCAGCTAGGGATTATCCCTGCTGGCTTATTTTTTTATCAAAAAGGAGATAAACGACATGAGAAAAGAACAGAGTATTAAAACAAACAACAATCAGATGGAGGAGAAAGGCATGAAGAGTAGATTCATTCACTTTAAGAAGAGATTTGTTCCGGCATTATCCGGGGCACTTATGGGAGTAATGCTTATGAGCACTACTTGTTTTGCAGCAGGTACAGGTACTTCCGCAGTAACACAGCCGCTTGAGAACTTAAAGACTCTTATTATTGCAGTCATTGGTGCTGTTGGTGTCATTATTCTTGCAAAGAATGTCATGGAGTTCGCACAAGCATATCAGCAGCAGGATTCATCTACCATGAACTCTGCTCTGAAAGGAATTGTGGCAGGTGTCATGATGGCTGGTATTTCAACAGTTCTGACATTCTTAGGCTTCTAAGATTGGGGAAATGCATTTCCCCTTTTAGTAAAAGGAAAGAGGTGAATAACAAGTATGGATATTTTTAAGCTTGGAGACAAGATCCTTGCACTTCTTGAGGCGGTGTTTGGGTTTTGGAACAATCAGATATCCCTGGTCTTTGCAATGCTTGGACAGTCACCGGTCAGTTTCAAGGGCGGAGGTCCCTGGGCAGTCATTGAGGGTATAGAGCCGGTCTTTGTAGCAGTCGGCTCATCCCTCGTTGTGCTGTTCTTTGTTATCGGTTTCTGCTCGGAAAGCATAGATGTAAAAGATGAGATGAGGTTTGAATCAATCCTGCGTATGCTTATCCGACTGGGACTTGCAGAATGGTTTGTTGCAAATAATGTCACGATTATGAAAGCGTTTTTTACTTCCATAGGAAATCTGGTGGGACTTATATCTGCCGGGACAACGACGCAGCTTGCCATTGACAGTACACAGGCAGACATCATTAAGGGACTCGGATTTGGTGAAAGTCTGGTAATGCTGATACTTACAGCTTTGCTTGCAATCATCATTATTATCTGTGGATTCTTTATCATTTACACAGTGTATTTCAGGTTCTTAAAGATACTGATTATTGTGCCGCTTGGTGCGATTGCATGCTCCACAATGGCAGGAAACAGAATGGTCAGTCATACAATGGCTACCTACTGCAAATATTTTCTTTCGTGTGTGTTTGAGGCAGTAACGATGGCACTTGCGATTGTGGTATGTAATGCATTTATCAATGCAGGGCTTCCGGCATTTACAGGAAGTTATGCTGACTGGGCACAGACACTTATCTATCTGTGTGAAATGACATTTACGATAGCAATGACTGTTGGAAGCGTGAAGGGTGCACAGACACTTACAAGCAAGGCATTTGGATTATAGAAGGAGGCAGAAATGGATAATGAAAAGAAACAGGTTACTTATAATTCAAGTATAACCGGAGAAACGCAGGTGACATTTGATATCCAGCAGTATATGAATAACAGGGCAATGTTTATTGGTCTTATGTGTAATGAAGATGGATATGAGGAGCCTTTTGGGGATGTGACTGTGAATTTGTCGGTTGCAGCACCAAATTACTGCGGATATCTGAATGTGAATGACATGCCGGATATTGAAAAGTTTATTACAGACAATGACATTGGAGAGTTTACAGGATTCACGCAAAGAAGCGGTTTCTGTGAATATCCTCTTTATCTGTTCAATGTAGATAAGCTTAGGGAACTGTGTCCGGATGGAATGGATAAGTATGAGGCGAATATTGGAATGACAAGAAAGCCGGAGACAAAAGATTTATCAAGATAGGAGGCAGGGACAATGGTAATTGAAGTAAACAAGGATATTGACCGCTATCAGGAATCGGTTGCGCTGGGACTTACTGCAAGGCAGCTTATATTTTCCATTGCAAGCGTAGTGGTCGGTGGCGGTATTGTCCTTCTTCTTTACAAGTATATCGGTCTTACTGGTTCTGCTTATGTGGCAATACCGTGTGTGGCACCGATTGCTCTTGGTGGTTTTTATTCCTTTAATGGAATGAATTTCTACGAGTATATGGGAAAGAAACTGCATTTTATGTTTGGAAACAGGGCACTTACCTATGTATCAACAGAGGGAGAGCCTGCAATAAAGCAGTTAGAAGCAGAGCAGAATGAACAGGTAAAGAAGAAAGGCAGAAAGGCTGAACCAGAGACTGTAACAGCTGATTCGGCTGTAAAGAAGCAGGAGGAGTTTGAAGCAATGAAGAAAAAGACGAGAAACATGCTGCTTGGACTTGTCGCAGTCATTGTGGCGGCAGCAGCAGGCATTGCAGCATATAAGGCAATGCATTAGAAACGAATAGTATCTGACCGCAAGGTCGGGAACACAGCCCGCAGGGTGAAGTTCCCGGCGGGCTTTCATTATAAGAAAGCGAGGTTAGAGACATGGGTTTATTTACAGACGGATTTAAGTTATTAAAGAAGGCGAGCGAGCCTTTGTATAAGACACCTAAATCTATTCAGGAAACCATAGAGATTATGGCGGTGGCTGAAAACGGCATTTTTGAAGTAAGCAAAAATAAGTATTCCAAATGCTACCGCTTTCAGGATATCAATTACACGACAGCAACCGAGGATGAGCAGATCGGTATTTTCGAGAGATACTGCAAGTTCTTAAATTCGCTGGACTGTAATTACAAGATTACGATCAACAATAAGAACAAAAACATGGATGACCTCCGTGATAAGGTTCTGATTGCTGAGAAAAATGATGGCTTCAATAATTACAGAAGAATCTACAATGACATCATTGAGGAGAAGATTATTGAGGGCAGACAGGGGATTGAGCAGGAGAGATACCTGACAATCACGATTGAGAGAAAGAACTTCGAGGAGGCAAAGGCACAGTTTGCAACCCTTGAGGCAACGATACACAAGGCTTTCATTGAGCTTGGTGCGGAGATTGTACCACTTAATGGCAATGAGAGACTGAAAGTGCTCTATGACTATTATCATCTTGGAGATGAGGGCAGCTTTGATTTTGATATCAAAAAGGCAAAGAAGGTCGGGGCAGATTTTAGAAATGATCTGTGCAATGGGATGGTGAAATATTTCCCAGACCATTTTGAGGATGAGAGTAAATTCTGCAAGGCACTTTTTATCAAAAAGTATCCGAGCAGTTTGTCAGACAGATTCATCAATGAGATTACTTCCCTTCCGGTTCATTCCATCACGAGCATTGATGTGGTGCCTGTTCCCAAGGATCTGACAACAAAGGTGCTTCAGAAGAAATACCTTGGTATTGAGTCGGATATCATTAAGCAGCAGAGAGTCCGTAATAAGAATAACGATTTTTCTACGGAAATCTCATATGCCAAAAGGACGGAGAAAAAGGAGATTGAGGAGATCATGGATGATGTCCGTGAGAATGACCAGTGCCTTTTCTTTGTGGGAGTAACCATTATTCTTATGGCAGAAAGCAAGAAGGAGCTTGAGAGTGTATGTGAGACAGTAGAGACTATCGGAAAGCGTAACAGCTGCACGATTGATACACACTATTTAAAGCAGAGGGAGGCACTCAACACAGCACTTCCGATTGGTGTAAGACAGGTGGAGACAATGCGTACACTTCTTACCCAGTCACTTGCGGTGCTTATGCCATTTAATGTGCAGGAATTAAATGACAGCACAGGAAACTATTATGGCATCAACCAGATCAGCAAGAATGTGAATATCGGTAACAGAAAGAAGCTCATCAATGGAAATGGCTTTGTATTTGGTGTGCCGGGTTCCGGTAAATCCTTCTTCTGCAAGATGGAAATGGGCAGCGTATTCTTGTCGGGAGATGATGAAATAATCGTCATAGATCCAATGAACGGTGCGACACGTTGGCAACTGAAAAGGTTGTCCACTTATGCGTCGCGTTTATATAAAAACAATTAGCATAAGGAGAACTAAATATGCGAAAAGTCGAATGAGAGGGTAACGCCTCGAAGGGCTTCCTTAATACTCCGACTGGCATGGAATAGGTAAATATGAAGTGTCAGAAGCTCGGTGAAGTCGGCAGAAGCATACCGAAACATTAAGTTGCCGAAAGGTTCCCAGAGGTGGGAGTTGTATGTGATATGCCGGAGGTCTATAAAATACCTATGGTTAGAATGGAATAAAAGCTGACGAGTACAGCTAAAAACTGACGAATCCTCGAATGTACAGGTCTATATCGGG
>NZ_VUNI01000042.1 GCF_009695765.1 Roseburia porci | reverse complement strand
TGGATGAATTGCATCAGCGAAGCTGCTTGTCATTGACATTTAGCTTAGGTGCGAAGTAACATCTGACAGCCTGAATGATTGCAACAAAAAGTTAAAGTTTTACTGACAACTAGCTTGACAATGAGCGTTACTGTTTTCATCACACAGTCTTTCGCACGAAGGGCTGCTGCTGTACAGTTTGTGTAAACTTTCTTTGCGTCATCACTTGCAAGAATCTTGATTCCTGCTGTTCCGAATAATGTTCCTCCTGCAAATAATGCAATTTTCTTCCAATCTACCATGATGGTTCCTCCTTTGAATCTGATTTTTATCATTAGAGCGCGATATTTTAAAATATATAAGCATCTAAGGCCTTCGTTGTTGATAACTTTTCTCATCAAAGCACATTGTATCTGATAAAAAGCATTTATTTATTTCTGGCATTCTGAAGCTGTCTTAATCTTTTTGCTTCATGATATTTACGCTTGTCTTCATACATGATTTTCTCTGCATCATGAATCTGTCCTTCAATGTTCTTACTATCTTCCGACCACAGTGCTCCACATGCCGTACTTGCCTGTCCTCTTCCCAAAAGACCTGATGTCTTTTGTACAAGTTCATAAAATTCCTTCTCCTGAATTCCGGACTGTATGACAACAAACTCATCACCGCCTACACGGTACACCTGTTTGGGGAATACGGAATCAATGCATTCTGTGACCTTTTTGATCAGACGATCCCCTGCTTTGTGTCCATAATGATCGTTGGTCTCTTTCAATCCATTCAGATCAAAATACGCAACGCCTACATCCCGGATCAGATTCTCTTTATAATGCTGTAATACTTCCTCGAATTTGTTCCGGTTGTAAATACCTGTCGGCTCATCGCAAAAGCTCATACGCTTTAATTTTTCCTGCTCATCTTTACGATATAAACTATCTGAAATGTAGAACTCAATCGATGTCAGAAGTGACAGGTCATTATAATTTTTCCCAGGATTATCCACACCAAGAAATCCCTTGATCTTGCCTTTTTCCATCAGAGGAACAGCAATCAGGGAACGTATATTCTGTGCTTCAAGTGCTTCATAAGTTCCGCTCCCTGGTTTTACTTCTTTATCACGGTCAGAAATATAGAACGTACCCTGTTTTTGAAACATATCAATCCAGAACTGAATATAGGAAAGCGGAACATTCTGCAGATTATCAATCTCTTTTGTAACACCGTCTGCAGCATACTCATAGGTATTCCTTGTAATCTGCTTCTCATAATCATTTTCAAATAAATAGGTACGGTCTCCATCAAAATATCCGTTTACGATATGAAGCAGATTATCGATGGCTTTGTCGATGTCCGAATACGTCGAAAGTTCCTTCACACATGCATTCAATGTCATGGAAATCTGAAGCTGATGCTCTGTCTGTTTTTGATTGCTCAAAAGCTGATTGGTCTTATGGATCGAGATCAGAAGATATCCGATCAACATAAGCAATCCGATTCCTCCAATGCGTAACATGGCCCGTCTCATCATGTGAAGCGATGCAAATACAACATTCTCCTGTTGAATAACAAGTACTTCCCATGGGAAATTTTCGGATGGAGCATAATACATGTAAGAGTCTTCGTTATTAACTTCGGACTCAAACGCCACTCTTCCTGTCTGACTGTTCATGATCTCTTTTTCAACATCAACGTTCTCGTAACCCTTTAAAAGTTTCCGATTTTTCATATCTTCTATATTGCCCAGTTTCTCATGCCAGTTATCCATAACAAAACTGCCATCTCTCTGATCTACAATACATACCGTTGTGTCTTCATCGTATACTTTCACCTGAAAAAGCTCCGAGAGCTGTTTACAGTCCATAATTCCGATTAAAACTGCATGTATGCCATCTTCATCTTCAATTGGTACTGCATAACCAACAACATCTGTTCCCGTCTTAGGATCTGTTCTTCTTCTGGACATATGATCCCCTCTTGCTGCAATTTCATCAAAAGGAAGTTCTGTCTGAACTCTGGTTCCATCTGTCGCAAGAGCGCTTCCATCCGGATAAAGCACATCAATTCTCGTAAAAATTGTTGTGTCCTGTACTTCTTTTAATTTTGAAGCAAGTTTCTGGTCATCCTGAAGTGCACCCCCATCCAGAATGGAACCTGCTGTCATTTTCAAAAAGTTGCCATTATCTTCTAAACGTATCTGGATTTGTTCATTCACATCATCTGCTGCATTCTGTAAAACCAGCCAGCACTGATCCTCTTCCCACTCCATAATGTTAGAATATCCTGTCACAG
This sequence comes from Roseburia porci, assembly GCF_009695765.1. Lineage (GTDB taxonomy): Bacteria > Bacillota > Clostridia > Lachnospirales > Lachnospiraceae > Roseburia > Roseburia porci. The sequence continues at coordinate 3,018 of NZ_VUNI01000042.1, read as the reverse complement.
CAACAATAACCGTTACGATAATAACAATCCATACCGGTAAAAGTTGTATGATAATCCTGCTTAATTTCTTCATTCGTAAATCCCCTATGGTACCTGAATTATGATTTTTGTTCCTTTCCCTGTCTGACTCTCAATCACCACGGTACCGTATGCCATTTCCTATACACGTTCCCTCATATATATCCCTTATGTACTATATTATACACGACATTCCGCCAATCTCCAATGTTTTTTAATCAGCATTGAAAATTCTACTCCTTCTCAACTGTGATCATATGATTACCTAACACCACTGACATTGCCAGATTCCGGACACTTCCATCTGCGAATTCGACTCTTGCTGTATTCCCTTCACATTTTTGCACAATCCCTTTGCCGAATTTCAGATGACGGATTCTCATCCCCGCTTTCAGTTCTGTCGCCGGATTACTGGTAACTTTCTTTTTCGAAAAAAGCTCTGTTACAAACGGTGAATTTTCTCCATTCTGAAATGAGAAAACATATAACTCATTTTTTGCCCGCGTCATTCCAACATAAAACAGTCTTCTTTCTTCTTCATAAGCCGCCGGCTCCTTTGTCTGATTCACTCCCGGAAGCACGCCATCGATCATATCTGCAAGATAAACTCTGTCATATTCAAGGCCCTTGCTTGCATGTATCGTTGACAGAATCAGATTTCCATCCCTGTGCATAGTTCCCTCTGACATGATCTGCTGTAACTGGATCAATCGATTCTGAAATTCAGAAAGATTCTCCTCCTGATCGCCGAGCATTTTTAAAATATCCGCTTTGCCGGAATCCATCCCACGGTCATCCATATATTCTCCATATCCCATAAAATGAATGATCCGATAAATTGCTTTTCCTGCATTCTCATGCACAAGATTCTGAAAATGTGTAAGCAGAGCCTTCCCCTGTCTTCTGGTGTAGCTGGACACGTCCGCTTCTTCCAAAAGCGTTTCAAGCAAAGCCCCCTGTCCAACATGATGATCGATTGCATACATTGCCTGAGCCTTACTGATTCCTGCCCCCATTTTATAATAGATTTTCAAAAATATCTCCCCATCCCATGGATTTTGAGCCAGAGAAATAAAATCACAAATGTCTCTTACCACAGGGTGTGAGAAAAAGGTTGTGTCATGATTTCGAATCCGATATGGAATTCCTCTTCTTTCAAGAATGTCTATAAGAGGCAGGGCGCTTTCATGATTCCGATATAAAACAGCCGTCTCTTTATCACATTCTTCTGCAACTTTTGCAAGATAATAATACTGGTTTCCCCGGTTTTTTACCGGAATCTTCCGTACACTGCCCTTCTCTTCCCTGGTTGGTCTGACATTCTTTTTGTGGCGGTTTTTGTTCTTTTGTATAAAACGATCTGCCGCTTCTACAATTTCACTGCCGCTCCTGTAATTCAACTCCATGAAAAGCACAGCAGCACCAGGATGCGTCTTTTCGAATGATGACAGTACCTGTGGATATGCCGCCCGGAATCCATAAATACTCTGATCTTCATCTCCAACCATAAACAGATTATTCGCTGATGATGCAAGAAGCGCAATCATATCATGCTGTATTTTAGACGTGTCCTGTGCTTCATCCACACATATATATGTATATTTCTGTTGAAAATACCGCAGTACCTGTGGGTACTGTTCCAGTATCCGTAACGCATATACAATCTGATCATCATAATCGATCATATGCCGTTTTTTTAATTCCTTATTATATTTTTGGAAAATTTCCCGAAAATTCGGTATTTTTTCTTCCATCTTCTGAATCTCATTTAGATCAAGACGCATATTCTTAGCATACGTAATCCCGGTCTGAAGATCTTTCAGATCACTTTCTGTTGCAAAATTTCCGGTCACCTCATGAAATGTCTGCTTGATAAGTTCCGCCGCCTCCTTGTCTGCAACATCATACACCGTCGTATGATTGCACTCTGCAAAATACTGTAGTATCTTCTGTGATATTCCGTTGATCGTACGGAATTCAAGCTGCCTTGCATATTCCTCACCAAACATGGAAATAAAACGTTCTTTCATGTCTCTTGTTGCCGCCACGGTATATGTTACCGTTAATATCTGCTGGGGCCGTATTCCTTTTCCATAAATCATATAGCCCAGTCTGCTTACCAGAACAGTTGTCTTTCCACTTCCCGGCACTGCCAGTAACAGCACCGGTCCATCCACTGTACAAACAGCCTCTTCCTGCTGTTTATTCAATGTAATATTATATCTTTCTTTAAACTGTTCATATGTCATAAGGTTTTCCTTTCACTTCGCTGTCATTGGACGCTGGTAAATATTCTTTTAATGATACTATCCAGTGTAGCATATTGGAATTTTTCTGAGAAGTGATTTTCGTCTTTTATTCTTTATTCTGGTGTCTCTTTTCATCGCTTGTCCTGGTTTGTAGGAGAATTGGATTGTCCTTCATTCTTTCGTGGTCTGCCATAGACTGTCATGAAAATTGATTATTCTTTGGCACTTGCGTTGGTTTAGCTCCGTAATGCTGAACTCTTTTGCATTTATCTTCGCTTTTTCTCCGTAATCCTGGCTTTTTCTCTTTCTACGGAGAATAATGAGAGGTTCTGGCCTCGCATTCTGCTGGTTTTCTCCGTAACCAGCCTAAAGGTTCCATTTACACCGTCACTTTTCTCCATTTTGTCGGTGTAATCACTCTGAAATGGCCGATTACGGAGAATCGCCCTCTTTCGCAGCTGTTTTCCCTTTGTTTTTCTCCGTAATCGATCAAAAAAGCTGCTGTACGGATATTCCTTCTGTTCTCCCTGATAAGCAAAAGATCCAGTCCTTGTACAGGACTGGATCTGTCTGACCGGGAAACACAGCTATCACACTTTAATGCCACGTTATATTTCCTATAAAATAAAAAATAGGCTTCGCCTATTCAACTCCCCTGCCCCTCAATCTTGAGGGGTGGGGTTTTCTTTTGCTTCATTTTTCTACATAATAGACATATGAATATCTTACAAACAATCTTTACAGACTATTA
>NZ_VUNI01000041.1 GCF_009695765.1 Roseburia porci | reverse complement strand
CATGTGCCCACTTCTTTGGATACCCCAACGATGGAATGTCCAAAATCAGGGATATCATCTTTGTGTAGGTGTCTAAAAAATAGGCACTACACTAATTCAAAATGTCCTTGACAAGGGGTACAGTTTAGTGCCCTGACACCTTCATCCAACAGAACTGCCAGAAACACTCCTAAGATTCCCAATCTACAAACAAATACCAAGACTGATGCTACACCCACGATCCAAATCGTTCCAAAAATCTGAGTAAACAACATCCACTTTGTATTTCCGCTTCCACGAATGGCATTTCCGATAATAATATTTCCGGATTTCGAGAACAGATTTATACCAATCAGCAGCAAATAGCCTCCACAACTGGCAATAACTGTTTTATCACTGGTAAACAATGATAAAATCTGTTCCGGGAACAACACTGCTCCAACAATCATTACCAATCTCAGAATCGTATATCGCTTTGACCTTCATATCAACGCCCATACCTTTGTCCTCCTCCCCTTTCAAATGAGCGGTTCTCCATTTCATAATGCAGGTTAAAATCATCTACCCAACCCTTATCGGTCATTCCAATCTCCTTAAGCTTTGCAACACATTCATAAGAACTGGCTTCTTTATCAAACCGAAATTCTTTGGAATCGTTATAAAATCCCTGAAGAAAGTGTCCCAACTGAATATCATCCAGACAGAATCTCGCAGATACAGTTACATTTGCTGCCCTGTAATACTCTGTGAAGTTATCTGCTTCACCAAGTGTCCTTCCAAGCTGCAACAAATTTTCTGCAAGCTCTGACATGTCATCAACTGCTATAAAACTCTTATAATCATCCAGAGTCATCAGCATATTTGTCTCTGTTCCCATGTCGTTTTCTGTTACCAGTATCATATCTTTTAAATCCATTCTTACCTCCAGTCTCAGAGAGGGACTATGCCCTCTCTGCAAATTTCCTGTTATGGTCTTCCTATCACAACAATCTTTCCTGTGCTTGCCACATCCCGGTATACCACACCAAGACTTTCATTAAGTGCCTCTACCACTTTGCCATTTCCGACATATACTGCCACATGGCTGATGTTCTTATATCTTCCATTGCTTGTAAAACTATAAAAGATTAGGTCTCCCGGCTGTAACTCATCAAAGGAGACTGTCTTTCCGGCTTCATCCAGTCCCTGTGCCTCCGCTGCCGCTGTAGTTGCACCGCCGTAACTAATATCCACACCTGCATCCTTCCACGAATAATAGGCTAAGGAGCTGCAGTCATAATAGTTACCGCTGTCTCTTAAATCCTGACTATAAGGAAAACCAACTCTGTGTAGTACATAGGAGCAGACTGTTTTCTGCCTGCTGTCTGTAATTTCGTTTAGGATGGCATTGATTTCATCCTCAGTCATGGAGCTTACTCCCGGACTGCCGCCTCCACCTCCACTTCCGCTTCCGGCATATCCAAGCTGTCCCATAAACTCCGGACTCATGATCTGCTCAAGCATTTCCACATGATCAGAGTTAAACCCATAGACTGAAATCATATCCCTGTACGATTTCAGCGTTACATTCACATACAGAACAGACTTCGTGACAGTAGTCACATTGCCGTCTGCATCTGTTTCTTCCACATCCTTTGTTCCGGTGCTTGTGGTGTATGAACACATATCATTTACTACTGCCTGCAGCCAGCCTTTTGAAGTGTCATTCATGACTGTTGCAGTATCTCCGACGCCATGCTTGACCATATAGACTGCCATGATGTCATAGTAATTGCTTGGATTTTCTTCCATACCTTCATAGTCCACATATACAAGCTCTCCAAGGTCATATCCGGTATGCTCATTCACTTTCGTGTTCACATCCCGGTTAAACTCCTGCACATAAGCACTCGTTACTGTCTGCACGGTATCTCCTGATTCAAGTGGTGGCAGGAATAAAGCAAATGGAGAATTGTAAAGGATTGCTATCACCGCTATAACCGGAACCGCAATCATGGCAACTACAAGAACAAGTAATAAAAGCACCAATCCTATAATCGGTACAGCTGCCTTTACCCAGGTAATCGCTTTTCGCACAATCAGATCCTTTACCAGCTTTGCCACGCTATCCGTCTGATTCTCCTGTGCTTTCATCTTATCCAGAAAGTACTTTATCTTCCTGCTCCGGTTGGTCATCTTTTCATCCTTGACCTCTATGGACACACCTGCAGCATATCCGGCTGCCATGCCGATTGCAGTACCAACTCCCGGTGCAACCGCTGTTCCTGCCGCCGTAGCAGCTGCCTTTGTCGCAGTTTTTGTTGCAACCTTGGCAGTTGTCTTGGCTGTTTCTTTTGCTGTCTCTTTAGCTACCGCCTTAGCAGTATCTTTGGTAGCTTTCTTTGCTGTCTTTTTTGCCAGCTTCTTTCCTGCCTCTACCTTCTTGATTCGCTTCTTTGCCTCGACTGCCGCCTTTTTCCTGAAAAGTGCTGCACCCTTAGAAGCAGTTCCGGTAACAGGGCGGCTTGCTTCATATGCAAGATATGCTGCCTGCGATACCTCCTCACCGCCTTCCACCTGCTCTGTTACTGCCCCGGCTGCAAGTGCTCCAGTTCTTCCTGCAATGTGAAGATTCGTGTTCTTGATCTTGATGGAAGTGTTGGATTCTTTAAGGTTTCGCTTAAATCTTGATAGTCCCTTATTCTTCGGCTCCGACTGATGAATGGTACTCTTGCGATAGGACTTCTTTTTATCATCAGATACCTTTGCACCGATAGTCTTAGGACCTCTCTCTACTGTATAGATGTTGCTGCCTTTAATCTTGGCTCCCTTTGGTTCGTGGGCATGAATCTTGGCTTTCTCCTTGGTGTGAATGACCATCGGTTTGTCATCAACCTTTCTAATTTTCAATTTTCTCACCTCCTACTTTGAAAAATAAAATAAGCCGCTAGGGAGCAAAAATTACTCCTTAACGGCTATGTAAAATCATTCAATATTCAATTATTTAAAGAAACATGAAACTGGAAGTTGTTGGGTTCTTTACATAGATTAAATATCAATTTATAAATCAAACTCGTCTTCTATCTTTTCCTGTTCGTCTATAATATTCATCCTTATCTGCATACATCAACTTATCAGCCATTGCCTTAATTTCTTCAAAATTAAGTTCTATATGCTCTGAACAAACAACTACTCCCTTAGACACACTAAGTTCAGAAATAAGATTTCCCTGGAAGTTTTCAGTTAAATAATCAAATGTCTTAACTGCATCCTGTGCTTCTTCTCTCGTTCCTCTCAGTAATGCAACAAACTCATCGCCACCTACACGATACGTCCTTCCAAGACCTGAGAATGCATTATCCATACACTTCGAAGCGCCAATAATTAACTCATCCCCTGCTTCATGACCAATATTATCATTAACTGCTTTTAAACCGTTCAAATCCATCATAATAAGAACGTATTCTATTAAGTTATTATTTTTCTTGATTATTTCACAGTCAACTTCAAACCCTCGTCTATTATATAAGCCTGTAAGCTCGTCCTTTATAGATGCTTCATATCTTCTGTTGTATGCATCCTTTGCCTTCTTCTCTCTCATACTAATAATAACAAATGAAGTTGCCATTATTAATACGCCTGCAATAAAGATTAAAACAATTGGAAGTATAATTTTATTTACATCCAATTTAACAGGATTATTATCTCTTATTACTATATACCAATCAAATCCTTCGAGATACTTGGTCATATAACAGCCATTCTCCGATAACTGATAATAAAAATCATCATCTGATATATTGTCAAAATATGAATTATCCAAGTAGCCTGTTTCTATAGAACTTACATCCGTATCAACCTGTATAAGTCCATCATGATTAACTAAATATACTTTGATATTGTACTCTTCCTCGAACCTGGCAAGTATGTCTACAAGGTCATTCATATCAACTCCGACACCACATGCTCCCAAAATGTCTCCATTCGTGTCAATAATACCGTAATTAATAAACACCGAAAGATTCCCGTTATTATCTTCATCAGTATCAACATTAACTATATATCTTTTCCCTGAATCCAAGTAATCCTTATACCATATATCATGGCTGTCATTTTCAACATCAAGATACCTACTTATTCCATTATATGTATAATATGCTCTTGTTTTATCCGAAACAACAAATACCATTTTATAATCAAATTCATTACCAATGGATACCAGACGATTAGTTATATCGTCTTTGACACCATCCGCCTCTTCTCTGGTTTTCCCCTCTATATAGGTTCTTATATCAATATCACTGCTAATCGTCTGAGAAACAGTAATTGGCTTAATAAATTCATTCTCAATCTTTGCTGAAACCATCTGCGCAATTGTTCTGCTCTGTATTTCAGAGTTTTCCTTAGTTACCTGCTGAATCGCATTCACACATGCTATGATGGAAACACTCATGCTAAGCAGCATTATGATAAACATAATAACAGCATCAAATCTGCTGTCATTAATCATATTCGTATGTTCATCCCCATTATGAGACCAATCATACATATATGCAGCAAACATTACGAATGAACCTATTCCCAGTCCTAAATTGGTTATAGAAAATCCATAAATAAAGGACTGTACAACTGTTGCAATTATTGGAATAAACGAAAACAGCATCATTGAAATGAAGCTTCGTTTTTCCAAATACTTTCTATACTTAATCGCCATACCTGCTCCTATAAATATGACGACAAGTGATATTAGTGTATATACATACCAGGAATTATTCCTGTGATAATAATTTGCCTCATCGAAATAATACATCCATGGATAAAACAAATTAACCACAACAATGAAAATATTAATGCACGAAAAGATATTGGCAATTTTAACACTATTGCCACTTACTTCAGCACCTTTTTCAACAAAAACAGAACTAACATACCTAACATAGGTATTTGCCATTGCTATGTTCATAGCAAATACCATAAGATTAGCAATTCTAGTTACTAAAATATTAAAAGAACCAAGGTTACCTCTAAAAATATATGCCAAAGACTCTCCAAAAAACAGAACTGTAGCAATAAGAAATAATCGAACGAACATCCTCATACTCTTCTGTTTTGGATTATTTGCTTTAATTGAAACAAACATTATTAGACAGAACAAACAAAAGAACATATCCATTGTTGCCTGTGCAATTTCAAGACTTGTAATATTCATCTATTTTTCTCCTCGTCGGTTGATACTCTTTTTTACCTTATATTTGAATTGATGGATAATGCTTGTTTTTTCTTCTTATACAAGATTACTGTTTTTTCTTCGAAAGGTAAATTTATCAATTCTGCAAATTCAAATTTTCTTTTCCCTAATAATTACAAATATTCCTTGGAAATTGCTTCCACACCATACATTTCCATAAATGCATCCCCAATCAACATATTCTCGTCAAAGTGTACGATATGCATATCTTAAAATCCAGCCACATGTTCTCCGGTACAAATGATACATTTTAGAACTGCTTCCTTATTTATTTTTCATATCGAATCTTATATGCTTTTTTCTTAAAAATAGGGAATATCTAATTTATTATCATCAAGGTCGGATATTCATCCGACCTCTTGATTATACTATAGATTCTATAAAAATTCATCTGTTATCACTGCAGCATTGCTTCTTTTTTCTTCTGTTCCGCAATCTTCTCATGAATGTTGGTATTATACAGCCTGTACAAATCTGTATCCTTACTGATCTGATTATCAAACGGAATCACCACCGAGCCACACTTGATAAGTCCCATTCCCGATGCGGTATTGGTTACAAATCTAAGCTGTGCCTCTGATACTCCGATAACCTCTGCCATCTTGGAACTGTCTGTATTCGCCTGCTTTAAAAGTGCCACAAACTCTGAGTTTGCAAGCATTGTGGTTGCTGTGTAATTCTGCAACAGATCGACGACATTCTGCGTGATACCGGTACAAAGACCTCCCTGCTTTCTTACCTTCTTCCAGAGCTGCTGCAGATATTTTGCAGAATACTCCGAATTAAGCAGGACATGGAACTCATCAATATAGAGCCATGTTGCCTTGCCTCGCTTACCATTCTCAACAATCCTGTTCTGAATGGACTCCATCATAACAAGCATTGTGATAGGACTAAGCTCTGTACCTAAGTCCCTGATGCCATAGACTGTAAATCTATTATCCACATCCACATTTGTCTGGTGGTTGAAGATGTTAAGCGAACCATTTACAAAAAGTTCCAAAGACAATGCAATGTCTTTTGCCTCGTCCTCCGGCTGTGCCATGAGAATATCGTAAAAATCAC
>NZ_VUNI01000040.1 GCF_009695765.1 Roseburia porci | reverse complement strand
AGTAACTAGGAAGCCTTTTTGTCATGCCACAAATTAATGACCGCCACCTTCCATTCTAAGAATCTTGCAATGCAGGAGTCTATCCTTGTTTTCAATCAAGATTGCGAACTTGTTTCGCAATTGCCTATTAAGTCTTAATAGGTAATCGCGAAATTATTTTAAACTTACTCTGGCATGTACTGTAGGTACAAGTAATCACAGGCACGCTCTCGCTGCTCATCGCAGGCAGCGGGATATAGTTCGCATTTTATGCGAACCACATCCTGTGATGCACACGAACAGCATATATGCTGTTCGGCGCATGGCTCCGATGCTGTGCAGTAAATGCACAGCACGGATTCTGTTATTTGTACGGTCGCTAAGTACCGGCCGCTCTGAAGCACCTGCGAGTTACCTGTACTCACAGCACATGCTTAGTTTAGATTTTGGTAGTTTCGCAAATGTCTATTAAGTCATATTAGGGGGCAAAAGGTGGCTTTTAGCATAGTGGCTGGCAAATTACACAAAACAGTGACTGATTTTGTGACCTGGGAGAAAATTAGAAAATCTTAGTTTGCCTGCTTGTAGCCAGTGTTTTGCTGCCAAGGACGGCAGCAAAAGTCTTAACGCCCCATGGACGGGGCGTTTAAGACGTACACGTCACTTTGAAAAATACAAATCAGGTAAACTTAGATTTTCTTATTTTCGGACAATGGAACATAATAGGCACTGCTTTGTGTAATTTGCTAATTCAAAAGTGAAGAACCACCTTTTGCCTCCTAATCCTTATATGTCTTAAATATACCACAACCAATACGCATATGCTATCAATTATGCTTAAAAATTTCATTAGTAGTATTAATCAAACGGACTTATAATATACCTATCAAAGGTTGTTAAGTTTTTAACATAATGGGCGTTCTACTAAATATGGAACAAAAGAAACTGGCAGTACAAATTTCAAGCCGAATCGTGTATGATGAAAAGGAGAAAAATTATGGCAGAGAGAATTACAGGACACACAGAACTGATCGGACTGATGGCATACCCAATCCGTCATTCCAATTCACCGGCAATGCATAATGAAGCATTTGCATATCTTGGACTGGATTATGCATACCTGGCATTCGAAGTTGACAACAGTACATTAGAGGATGCAGTCAAGGGACTTCGTGCATTGAAAATGGTAGGATCTAACGTATCCATGCCAAACAAAACAGTGGTTGGACAGTATCTGGATAAACTGTCACCGGCAGCAGAGCTTTGTGGAGCGGTTAATACGATTACAAACGAGAACGGTGTTCTGACCGGACATATTACGGATGGAATCGGTTTTATGCAGGCATTACAGGACAATGATATCGATGTGATCGGAAAGAAAATGACGATCGCAGGAGCTGGTGGAGCTGCAACTGCAATTGAGATCCAGGCCGCATTAGATGGGGTAAAAGAGATTTCAATCTTTAACATTCATGACAAATTCTGGGACAATGCAGTGGAAACCGTACGTAAGATCAATGAGAGAACCGACTGCAAAGCAACGCTGTATGATCTAGATGACAAAGAGCAGTTAAGAAAAGAGATTGAGGATTCCTACCTTCTGGTTAATGCAACTGGAATGGGAATGAAACCGCTCGAGGGATAGACATGGCTTCCGGATACTTCTTATCTGCGCCCGGATCTGATCTGTGCAGACACTGTATATGCTCCGTTAGAGACCAGATTTTTATCCATGTGTAAGGAAGCAGGCTGCAAACATATGAATGGAATGGGAATGATGTTATTCCAGGGAGCAGCTGCATTTAAACTCTGGACAGGAAAAGATATGCCAATTGAGCATATGAAAGAAGTTTTAAATATCAGATATTAAGCATTCAGAATCTAAGACAAAGAAGGGAGAACAACATGAGTAACTATGTAGAAGTGCGTGGCGTGAAGATCGGAAAAGGCGTTCCAAAGATCTGTGTACCGATCGTAGGAAAAACGAAAGAAGAGATCCTTGCAGCAGCACGCTCCTTTGATGGGGTAAAAAAAGATGTTGTGGAATGGCGTGTAGACTGGTTTGAGGGAGTTTTTGATTTCGCAAAGGTTGAGGATGTATTAAAGGATCTGCGCCCGGCGCTCTCCGATACACCAATTCTTTTTACATTCCGTACTTCCAAAGAGGGGGGAGAACGGGCAATCGAACCTGAGGCATACGCCGAGCTTAATAAAAAAGCTGCAGCAACCGGACTGGTTGATCTGATCGACGTGGAAGCCTTTACCGGGGATGACATTGTGCGTGACATCATTGAAGCAGCACATGCCAGCGGTGTGAAAGTCGTGGCATCCAACCACGATTTTGACAAGACTCCGGAGAAGGAAGAACTTGTGCGCCGTCTCTGCAAAATGCAGGAGCTTGGTGCGGACATTCCAAAGATCGCAGTTATGCCACAGAACAAAAAGGATGTTCTCACACTTCTTGCAGCAACGGAAGAGATGTCATCTGAGCATGCAGACCGTCCGATCATTACCATGTCAATGGCTGGAACAGGACTGATCAGCCGCCTTTGTGGAGAAGTATTTGGCTCTGCACTTACATTTGGTGCGGTTGGAAAAGCATCTGCACCGGGACAGATGAATGCAACAGATCTGAATACTGTGCTCAATCTGATTCACAACAGCATGGCATAAACCGGACTTTGTTAACTTTATAACACAACCACTTTAAAGTGCTAAAATATTTTCCTTGTAAAATAGAATAGTTCTTGTTATAATAACCACAGTATCCCATAACTTTCAGTTGGGAATTGTGGTTATTATATTTTTAGGAGAATAAAAGATGGATAAGATTGAACAGATTCGAGAGAAAATTGGAGAATGCGATGATATCATCATCGAACAGTTAGCAAAACGTATGGGGCATATTCAGGAGATCATCGCTTACAAGAAAGCGACAGGAATCCCGATCCTTCAGCCGGAGCAGGAGAAGAAGCAGACCGATGCACTCGAAGCAAAGCTTGGGGATAACGAATTTGAAGAAGAAATTCTGGATATTTTTAAATATATCATGAAAAACAGCCGCAGAATCCAGGCAAAAAGTCTGTTTGATTACAATGTATTCCTGATCGGATTCATGGGCGCCGGAAAGAGTACGATCGCCGGAGAACTGCAGGAGAAGCTTGAGATGAACCGCGTGGAGATGGATCAGATGATCGTTGAGAAGCAGGGCATGTCAATTTCTGAGATTTTTGATGAATATGGTGAGACATACTTCCGTAACCTTGAGAGCAACACACTGATCGAACTGCAGAAATGCAAACAGACCATTGTATCCTGCGGTGGTGGTGTTGTTATGAGAGCAGAAAATGCAGATCATATGAAGAAAAATGGCCGCATCGTTCTTCTTACTGCAAAACCGGAAACAATCTTTGAACGTGTCAAAGACAGCGATGAGAGACCAATCTTAAATAACAATATGAACGTAGACTTCATTGCAGGTCTGATGGAGAAAAGACGCGAGAAATATCTTGCAGCAGCCGATATCGTAGTTGAGACAGATGCAAAGACCGTAACACAGATCTGTGAAGAGATCATTGCAAAACTGATCGCTTTTGATAATGCAAAAGAAGAAGCGGCAAAATAAAAAGAGACCGTATCATAAGCAGTGAGCATTCCAGAGAGAGTCGCAGAAAAATAACAATGCAGAAAGAGAAAAACGCAGTTTGGGAAGAAATCCCCAGACTGCGTTTTTTGAAATAAGAGATTAAATCGAGATATGGTATTTTTCCATCCAGTAATTGAGCTGGATAAAATATGCGATCAGCTGTGGACCTGCCATCAGCTGGCCAAACCATGGCTTTCCGTATTCTGCAGGAGCAGAAAGGAACTGTCTGACCTTTGCAGAGTCAAGAAGCGGAAGAACCGGGGAATTCGGGTCAGAGAGAATCTCTTCCATTCCGTGGATCAAAAGCTTCTCATAGCCCGGGTGATAGGTCTTTGGATAAGGGCTTTTCTTGCGGTGCAGAAGCTCCGGCGGAAGAAGGTCGCTGCAGGCATCGCGAAGCAGTGTTTTTTCGACCCCATTCTGGTACTTCATATGCCATGGCACGTTAAAAACATATTCGATGATGCGGTGATCGGCGAATGGAACTCTTGCCTCGAGACCGGAATACATGCTTGTGCGGTCCATACGGTCAAGCAGCGTCTGCATAAACCATTTGATATTCAGGTAGCCGATGATACGCCGGCTCTGATCTTCCGGCGATTCCTCAGGGAGAAGCGGTGCCTGTTTTTTCGATTCTTCATAACGGGCATGGGAATAGGACGCAAGATCCAGCTCTTTTGTGACATCTTCGTTTAGAAAGGCAGTTCGCGGTGTGATGTCGGAGGACCATGGAAAACCGTCCTTTTCGAGAAGCTCCTTGCGGTAGAACCACGGATAGCCGCCAAATATTTCATCTGCGCATTCACCGGTCAAAGCAACCTTGTTCTGCCTGCTTACCAGATTGCAGAAGTAAAGAAGCGAGGAATCCACATCTGTCATGCACGGAAGATCTTTGGCGTCCACGGCGGTAAAAAGCGCGTGATACAGTGTCTCTTCATCACATTCAAGGTAAGAGTGATTCGTATCGTACCAGGTCAGCATTTTGCGCACGTATGGCAGATCACGCTCCGGCTGAAAGGAATTGGATTGAAAGTAAATATCATTTCCTTTGAAATCAAAAGAAAAGGTATTGAGCGTCTGCCCCTGTTTTTTCAGATAACGGGAGGCGATGGCGGTTACAATGCTCGAATCGATGCCACCGGATAAAAAGGTGCAGACAGGCACGTCAGAGACCATCTGTCTTGTGATCGCATCTTCCACAAGAAACCGTGTATGTGCGACCGTGTCCTTATAGTCTGCATGATGCTCATAGCTTTGCAGTTCCCAGTAGGTTTCGTCCGTAAGCCCGGCAGTGGAAAAAGTAAGAAAATGTCCGGGAAGCACTTCAAAAAGATCTTTGAAGATACCACATCCGGACGTATGTGCAGGCCCGATGGACAGAAGTTCCTGCAGACTTTTTTGATCGACAGAAGGAGTAAAACCAGGAAACTGGAAACATGCTTTTGGTTCCGAACCGAAAATCAGTGTGCCGTCATACAGGGTGTAAAAAAGCGGTTTTACGCCGGCACGATCCCGGTATAAAAGCAGCCGTTTCAGCCGGTCATCCCAGATGGCAAAAGAAAAAATCCCATTCAGATGACGGACAAATTCCGGACCAAAATGCATATAAGAATATAAAATGACCTCCGTATCGGAGGTTGTTTCGAAGATATAGCCGTTTTTGGAGAGCTCTGGTATCAGCTCGTCGGTATTGTAGATCTCGCCATTATAGACGATGGTAAAAGAATGACCGTCAAGTTTTCGGGTCATAGGCTGGCTGCCGCCCGCAATATCGCGGATACTCAGACGGCTGTGTGCAAGCCCGGTTGTTTTATTCAGGTAAATCCCATGATTGTCATTTCCTCTGTGCGCCAGCACAGTTCTCATTTGTTCCAGACAGGTGCGCCAGCTGCCTGCCTGGTTTTCATAATTCATTTTATGATTGCAAAATCCTGCAATTCCACACATATTGCACTCCTGAGAAAAGGTGCCGCAGACACGGTCACCATTATTTTATACACAGTATATGCAATTTGGGATTGTCTGATACAATTCTGCGAAAAGATTGCGTTTTCTGCGGATTAGTGAGCTGTGTGTTTCTCCTGCTCCAGAAGTTTTTCCACATAATCCATGATATAATAGCTGTCTTCCGGCATCTGGCAGCCTACAATGTACATGCCGTCATTATCAGAGCAGCGGATGATGCGGCCTTCCAGAATATTATGTTCCGGCAATGCAAAATCATGGATCTCAATGGTCAGCTCGGCTCCTTTATTCTGCGCAAAGAATTTGTCATCCGAAAGGAATGCAAAACCATTTGCACTCAGATTATCCAGTTGTCCCTGGAATGTCTGACCGGTCTTTTTCACCGTAATCGTACATGCATTGGAAATATCAACGCGCGGATATTTTCTGCGGTTATTGATACGAGGTCTGGAATGAACTGTGATCAAATAAGTATGAGGTCTGTGTTCCGGATCTGGGTAAAGCTCTGTATGATCCCAGCAGTAAAGGATATTGCCTGCGGTAACCTGTACACAGAAGTCAGCAGAGTCTGTATTTACTGGTTCTTTGGTAAAGTTCACAATGATTCCGTCATCCAGCTGTTCCACAAGCTCGCCATGGTATTCGGTGCGGGAAGTATCCGCGTTGCGATGAAGCTCGATCTTCATGCCCGGAACAATGTCTTCAATACCCATAAAACCGCCAATTCCAAGTTCACACATCAGTGTTTCCAGAGTGCTTTCGATGGAATTGATGTTATCAGCACTTTCTTCATATTTGCTTACCATTCTTCGGCTTGTATCATCGGAACTGGTGACGCAGGTATTCATATCTGATACAACATGCGATACCTGTTTCATGTTGTCTACAAGCTGGAGATTGGAGGTTTCCACTTCCTTGATTGCAGTATCAATGACTTCGATATGATCACCAAGCTGGTTGGAATCAGAATGGATTTTGCTGATATTTTCACTTGTTTTTGTGACTTTTTCCAGAGTCTCCTGAATCAGATTTAACGTCTGTTCCACGGACTGGGTCATTTTATCGGAAGTTTCCTGTAAATGTGTGAGGGCTTCGCGGATCTGACCGGAGGAATTCTGTGTCTCAGCACTCAGAGTACGGATCTCTTCTGCAACAACAGCAAATCCTTTACCGGCGTCTCCAGCACGCGCAGCTTCAATGGACGCATTCAGCGCAAGCAGATTGGTCTGGGATGAGATATTCTCGATCGTTCCGGTTTCTGCTTTTACGGTCTCAAACTGGTCACGGAAATCATGAAGAACATCCTCAACCTCGGTAGAAAGGCGGGACATTGTATGGGCGGTCTCCACAAGACTGTCAAGATCCGTTACACTGGTTGAGGCATGTTTTTCGGATTCGGCAGTCAGAGATACCATTTGATCGATCAGGGAAACAACATTCTGTACCTGGGAACTGATGTCGGTTGTCATGTCCATGGAGGAAGTCGTACGTTCCTGGAGCACTTCGTTATTGCCTTTCAGTTCGTTCATACCAAGAACGACCATGTCAGATCCGTGTTTGTTTTCGGAAGCAAGTTCACGGACTACGGTGATACCGTCCATGACCGTATTGCTGGCACCTTTTACTTTTTCAACGGTATTTACAACGCGCTCAAGATCGGAGCGGATGCTTTCGGTCAGTGCACCATCGGACTCGTTCAGATGACGGATCGCCATTACATAGCAGATATAGCAGAGAACCAGACAGGATAATTCAATCTGATAATCTTTTACATAAGCTGCGGAGTTCAGACCGGTCATATAGCGGTAAAACGCACTTGCGATGATGACAATGCAGTTGGACACACCGCACACGATCATGAACGCTTTGTCTTTGTAGATGACAAGAAGACTTGTGACCGGAAGTATGTAAGCAAACGCAATGGACGAAGATGTTGTGCAGACAACAAAGGTATAAAAGATGCCGTATCCAAACGCAAGGTCTTTGCGGTAGAGATCCGTCGACCATCCTTTTACACGGAGAAGAATCTCTCCGGACAGAATCGGAACCCAGCATAAAAGCAGGAAAATAACATAATTCAGACCGGAATAATCACCGCGTGATACGTCATCTCCATAGTTGGCGCACAGCAGAACCGCAAATATAATCCAGATTCCCCGTGCCTTTCGATTGGCTTTTTCTTTAAATTCATTTTCATTGTAGCCCATAGTGTTTCCTCCTGACCAAAAGTACTAATCTCATTTTAGTTTATTTTCGATAAACTTTCAAGATAAATACTGTGTTTTCCCATACATTTTTAACAATTGGCAATCAGATCCATTTCATATAGAACAATGCATGAAAAAATGATACAATCTAGAAAAATGAATGGGAGGAAAAGTTTGAAACAAACAAGCAGAGGACAGCCTAAAAATAAAGAGCATAGCAAATAAACCGCCTAAGCAGTCGGTTTTAAAAATTGAATATATACACAACACCTAATCAGGTAACAGGAACAACATCAT
>NZ_VUNI01000004.1 GCF_009695765.1 Roseburia porci | reverse complement strand
CAGCAGTTCTTTTTCGTGCTGTCAAGGGTGGCGGACGTCTGCCACAACCTCTAATATCTACAATTTTCAAGGTTCATCTGAGCCTAATTTTTTAACTCAGTTTTTTCATATCTTATTTGACACTACCTTCTTTAAAATATCGTGTATTTAACAGTTTCGGCCAAAATCCGAAAACCTCCGGTTTCCGACTTTTGCCTTTGTGTATATAATATCATTCAATTATTGTGATTTACTATAGTTAAGATTAACCTTCTCTTAATTTTATATTCCTGCCATCTGAAGTAATTGTTCTGCCCGTTGTTCCCATGTATGCCCTTTTTCAGTTAAGGTTCTGCCAGCCTCTAATATCTGCTTTCTTCGCTCATCCTCCGACAACAGCAGTCTGATTTTCTCCACTGCCTCCTCCGGATGATTCAGATCATAATAGCAGACGCCGTAACCCTCCGGAAGTTCCTCACAAAGATACCCGCTTCGATCCGACACGCATACCGCACCGTTTAAAATGGAATTAAACACACGGTCATGCGCTCCATCCTTAAACCACGGCATCACATTTAAAGATACTTTTGCCGTTGTCAGTGCCCGAAGACAGGCTTTTGAATCTGTCTGTGGAAGGATCGTAAGATTCTCTTTATGCGTTAATGCAAGCTTCTCCCAGCCTTTTCCGATCACGGTTACCGGAATTCCTGCATCGCATACTTCCGCAACAATTTTTCCACGGAAAAAATTCCGTAAATACAGATCAATAAAGATCATTTTATGTAAAGCAGGTCTTAAATCCTCCGGTGAATTTGCACCCATCTCACGTTCACAGTGTGAAAGTTCTACCGCTTCGACTGTCCACTCCGGATGAAGGATCAGTTCATCAATGATTCCCTGATAAAATGCAGCATATTCCTCGTTAATCCAGTGGATATTCTTTTCAAAAAAAGCAGGTTCCGTGTAATTCCCGGTAAAAATCACATCCACTGTTCCCGCCTCGGTTTTCTCCTCAGATTCCGGATAGCAGCTTCCCGCAAGCGGCAAAAAACCGGCATCATCAAATTCCGGATAAAATTCCTGGAAATACTTCTGATGATTCCGGTCTATGCTCAAATGATGATAATTCCGAAGAAGCCCCGGTTGAAGCTTCTCATCACTGAGAAGCTCCCGGAGTCTGTTATCATAGAAATACGGATGATCTGCTGCAATGTTATAACATGGAATCTGATATTCCTGCCAGACATATCCCATGTCCGGGCTATAAATTCCCTCTTCCCGCTCAAGACCTTCAAAATTAAAGGTAACCAGTATCGTATGCCCCGGTTTTATGAACTTCCTTACACGTTTAACCGAGTCCTTTACATTGTGTAACTGAAACACAAAAACGGATATTCCCATGTTTCTCCATGTCTCTGCCATCTGCTCTGAGAAATAGTCCAACGTTTCCACGCCGCCGTTCATAACAATTATTTTTGTTATTTTTCCCATTTTCTATGTCAAACCTTTCTTCTGGACAATTAGTGCATCGGATCTAAAGGATATTTATCTGTCAATGTTTTAACGATGGCTTTTGCCTTCTCTACAGCCGGCTCACCTTCCTTGATCAGCATTGCGATTGCCTCTGCGACCTGATCGAAATCATCCTCTTTTAATCCTCTGGATGTTGCTGCCGGTGTTCCAAGACGGATACCGCTTGTTACAAATGGTTTCTGAGGGTCATTCGGAATTGTATTCTTATTTGCTGTAATATTGGCTGAATCCAACAGTTTTTCGATGGCTTTTCCAGTCAGGCCAAAGTTGGTAAGGTCAACTAACATCAGATGATTGTCCGTACCACCAGATACGATCTTAACGCCTCTGTTCATAAGCCCATTACACAGTGCCTGTGCGTTTTTCACGATCTGTTTCTGATATTCTTTGAATTCCGGCTGAAGAGCTTCTTTAAAGCATACCGCTTTTCCGGCGATCACATGCATGAGCGGTCCACCCTGAATTCCCGGGAAGATAGCTTTGTTGAAATTATATTTATCCGCAACTTCCTGGCTGCATAAGATCATTCCGCCACGTGGTCCACGCAATGTCTTATGTGTTGTTGTTGTAACAACATCCGCATATGGAATTGGACTTGGATGAAGGCCGGCTGCTACAAGACCTGCAATGTGTGCCATGTCAACCATAAGTACAGCACCGCATGCATCTGCGATTTCTCTGAACTTTTTAAAATCGATCGTTCTTGCATATGCAGATGCACCTGCAATGATCATCTTAGGTCTGCATTCCATTGCCAGACGCATTACCTCATCATAATCAATGAATCCCTGATCGTTTACACCATAAGGAACAACCTTGAAGTATGTACCTGAGAAATTGACCGGTGATCCATGTGTCAGATGTCCGCCGTGATCCAGGTTCATTCCCATAATCGTATCGCCTGGTTTTAAAATTGCAAACTGTACTGCCATATTGGCCTGTGCACCAGAATGTGGCTGTACATTGACATACTCACAGCCAAATAATTCTTTTGCACGGTCTCTTGCAAGATTCTCAACAACATCTACACACTCACAGCCTCCGTAATATCTTCTTCCCGGATACCCTTCTGCATATTTGTTTGTGAGGATACTTCCCATTGCAGACATCACTGCAGGACTTACCCAGTTCTCAGAAGCGATCAGCTCAATATGACTGTTCTGTCGGTTAAATTCATCTGTAATTGCTCCGGCAATTTCCGGATCTGTTTTCTGAATATCTTCTAATGTGTACATAGGCTTCTTAACTCCTTTTCTCTCACGATCTGATTAAATTGTCAGACTAAATTTGCTATCATTATATACAAACTGAATTTATAATGCAATTTAATTAATTATGTTCTGTTATAACATTTTCTTATATCATCCATAAGGAGCCACTCTCCATTTGAAATATAAATATGTAAGAACCACAATCTGAATCAATAAAATCAAAGGCATTCCAATCACGAATTTCATATGTTTCGTTTTGTGCCGGAACAGGTACATGCCAGCCAGACTGCCAACACTTCCACCGAGCAGACTGATCAGAAACAATGTTTTCTCCGGAATCCGCCATGCATGTCTTTTCGCCCGTGATTTGTCAATTCCCATCATCATAACTCCTACGATGTTCATAATAACGACATACAAAAATGCCACTGTAAGCATCTCCATTTGTATTTTCCTCCTTTTTTCTATAAAGATTAAGGTGCCAAAAGGTGACTTTTAATTTTTGATTTAGCAAATTACACAAAGCAGTGCCTATTATGCCCCCTAATTTCATAAAATAAAACAACAGCCGCATCGGATATGGATGCGGCTGTCTGAGAAATAATCTGCCTGATTATTTTTCTTTTTTTACAATTCTGTTCTTGCCAAGATGAAGTTTCATAATAAACCACAGCTCAGTTGCAATAAAGATAGATGAATATGCACCGGAGATCAGACCGATCATCAGTGGCAGTGCAAATTCACGGATTGAAGCAACTCCAAGAATATAAAGCACGATTACCGTGATTAATGTTGTAATCGAAGTATTGATGCTTCGTGCCATCGTCTGTGTCAGTGATTTATTTGCAATCTCTGTCAGATTTTCCTGTGTCAGCTTATTCGTACCGCGCAGATTTTCACGAATTCGGTCAAAGATAACGATAGTATCGTTGACGGAATAACCTACGATAGTAAGCATGCAGGCAATAAATGTTCCACCAACCGAAATACGGATCAGCGCATATGCGGTAAGTACAACAAGAACGTCATGTACTAAAGCAATGATTGCACTGCTTGCAAAGCGGATATCTTTGAATCGGAACCAGATATAAAGCAACATGAAAATACATGCAACAATAACCGCTGATACCGCATCACGTTTCATCTCGCCACTGATTGTTGAGCTGATACTCTGTGATGTGATTGTTGTCTTATCTACGTTAAACTTGTCTGCCAGCACCTGTTCCATCTCCTGACGTTCGTCAAGATCCAGAGTTCTTGTCTTGATCACAATGTTGGTGCTCTCATCAACTGTTGTTGCCTGGATCGCAGAATCTCCGGTAATCTTCTCAATCTCCGGAACAATCTCAGACTCGATCTCGTCAATTGTATATTCCTTGCCAAAATCAGCAGTTGTTGATGTACCACCAACAAACTCCAGACTGTAATTCAAAGCTCTTCCTGTAGATGCATGATATCCGATCATTCCGACAATACCAGCACCGATTACAACAAGTGAAATTGCAAAATATACAAATCTGTATTTGATAAAGTTGATTGCTTTTCTTTCTTTTGCTCTGCCGTAGAATTTTTCAGAGCGAACTCCTACTGCATACATTGCACGCATCAGTGTTCTTGTGATAAAGAGTGCACTGAACATAGACAGGATAATAGAAATCATCAGTGTATATGCAAATCCCTTTACCGTACCTGATCCAAGAAGCATCAGGACAAGTGCCGCAATAAAGGTCGTTACATTACCATCCACGATGGCAGATAATGCCTTTTTATAACCTTCCTCAATCGCAAGACGAACTGTTTTGCCCTTTGTGATCTCCTCACGGATTCGCGCAAATATAATAACGTTTGCATCAACCGCCATACCGATACCAAGGATAATACCCGCGATACCAGGCAATGTCAGTGTAATCTCAAATAAGTAAATGAATGCGATCGTAAGTGTAATATAAATACCAAGTGCGATAGATGCTGCCACACCTGAGATACTGTACATTACGATCATGAAAAGCATAACAAGTGCAAGACCAATCACACCAGCCTTCACACTGGTTGCAAGTGCCTGGCTTCCAAGAGAAGCTCCTACAACGCTGGATTCCAGTTCGGATAATTTCAGGTTGATTGCACCGATACGGATAAATGTTGCAAGTTCTTTGGCTTCATCATAAGAACCCATTCCCTCAATTACACCAGCTCCGTCAGTGATTGCACTTTTTACGGTTGGAACGCTTACGAAATGATCATCGTAATAAATTCCGATGCTGTCGCCGGAAGCTGCTGCCTCTGTTGTGGCATCTGCAAAAATCTTTGCGCCATCATCTGTCAGTGAAAAGCTTACAACCGGTTCCTTGCTTCCTGTTGCACTGTCTGACTGATAAACAGCCTCTGCCGATTCAATATCGGTACCAGTGAGGATAACGGAACCATTATCAATCAGATCCTGAACATCATAATTCAGTTTAAAGCTCTTGGATGAACTGTCATAGCTGTAGTTTGCATTACCATCCGCATCATGCTCTTTAATAATGTAAAGTGATCCTGGGCTTCCCAGGTCCTCCAATACTGCGTTTGCATCTGTTACACCAGGAATTTCAACCGTGATACGGTCATCCCCTACCTGATAAACAGAATACTCTGTACTATAGTTCTGGGCACGCTCTTCCAATTTGGAAATTGTGTCATCGATGTCCTCCTGTGAAGGATTCTTATCATCGATCTGGTATGTAATTGATACACCACCCGAGAGATCAAGACCAAGCTTGATTGAGTTTTTATCCTTACCATTTTCCGTTGCGGAAAGAATGGTCGAAGCGTAATATCCGAGTCCAACTAAGCAGGCCAGGATAACAACGAGGATAACAACGCCTTTACTCTTTTTCATTGTTTTTTACCTTCCTATCTTTATTCTTCTGCCTCTGCGGCTTTTATCATAATCGCGCATTCCACGCGTTTTCTCTGTAATTCGCAGCCAATATCATAGGCATCCAGAATATTTCCATGGAAATTGTAAGAGTTTGCTGCACATCCGCCGCTGCAATAGAATCTTGCGAAACATTTTCTGCATTTTTCTTTTGCGTAAACGTTACAGCATTTGAACTCATCACGGATCTCAGTTTTCTGTACTCCATCCCATACATTGCCCATCAGGAAATCTTCATTTCCAACAAACTGATGGCAAGGATAAAGATCACCCCATGGAGTTACAGCAAGATACTCTGTCCCTGATCCACATCCGGATAAACGTTTTGCCACACATGGTCCACCTTCCAGATCAATCATGAAATGGAAGAAATTAAAGTCCTTATCGGTTCCATGACGTTTTACCATCTCTGCGGCAAGCTTGTCATACTCTTCAAAGAGCTGTGGAAGATCTGCTTCCTGAATCGCATAAGGATCGGTCTCCTGTGCAACAACCGGTTCCACAGAGATCTGTTTAAAACCAAGATCAGCCAGATGCAGTACATCGTTGGAAAAATCTGTATTGTAATGTGTAAAAGTACCACGCACGTAATATTTTTCCTGATTACGGCTGTCTGCAAATTTCTGGAATTTTGGAACGATCAGATCGTAGCTTCCAGCGCCTTTTCGGAATGGACGCATACGGTCATTGACTTCTTTTCTTCCGTCAATACTGAGTACGACATTGTCCATTTCCTTATTGGCAAATTCCATAATATCATCATTCAAAAGTACGCCGTTCGTTGTCAGTGTAAAACGGAAATGCTTGTCCTGTGTCTTCTCAATCTCTCTTCCGTATGCAACCAACTGCTTTACAACATCGAAATTCATCAGTGGTTCTCCACCGAAGAAATCCACTTCCAGATTACGTCTGTTACCGGAATTGGCAACAAGGAAATCCAGTGCCTGTTTACCGGTCTCATAAGACATCAATGCTCTTCTTCCATGATATTCACCTTCCTCTGCAAAGCAGTACTGGCAGGCAAGATTACAATCATGCGCAATATGTAAGCAAAGTGCCTTTACAACTGTTGGACGCTTTTTAAAATCTGTAATATATGTTTCATAGGAGTCCTCTGTAAAAAGATCTCCGTTGTCTTTCAATGTCTGAACTTCTTCAATTGCCTCTTTGATCTCTGTTTCCGGATAACGGTCTTTTAAAGCTGCAATAATTTCCCCGGCAGAATGCTCCTCAAACATTCCGATGACATCATAAGTTACATCATCTACCACATGAATGGCGCCGCTGTTAACATCTAAAACAATATCATAGCCGTTGTTCTTATATTGATGAACCACTATAATATCCTCTCTTTCTCTACTTTTCATTAACGAACAAATGACCGCACGCATCGCGAACGGTCGTTTGAATCATACTTTATGTAATTGATGCAAAAATTATTTGCACTGCTCACATGTCTGGTTTCCTACTGTGCAGGAAGTTTTGCATGCTGACTGGCAAGATGTCTGGCACTCGCCACATCCACCTTTTTTGATTGTGTTCTGTAATTTTCTTGTATTTAATGTCTTTACGTGTTTCATTAAGAATCTCTCCTTTTCTTCATCTATTGACGGAACGCTAAAATCCGCCTATCTTCTGTATTATATCACAGCACTTCCTATATGGAAAGGACTTTTTGAAAAATCATCCCGGAGCGATCATTCCTCCGATCATCGAAGATGCAAGACAAAGGATCATTGTAATAAACATCTGCATCATATCCTTCATCTGGCCTCCGCCTACTGCAAGTGAAATCGCAAGAAGTACGAAAAAATACGCCGCACCAGCTACAAGCCCCCACAGGAATCTGCGTTCTCTCATATATCGTCCCATAAGGAATCCACCGATTACTCCAGCAATTACATACACCAGTATAATAACGATCTCTGCGACATTCTTTCCAAGCGCCATCTTATACATGACAACCGAAAGAATAAAAAGTAACATTGCACTGACTGCAATCATCAGTACGACTGCAATCGCTAACATTTTCCCCGGCTTTTTTCGCTTTTCCTGTCTTTCCATATGCATTCTCCCGCAAAGCACACCTCTCCAGCCGTCATCTGACCGGATCATTGGTATATCTTATGCGGGAGATTCTGCACATATTCTATGATTCTTTATAACTCGCAGTTATTTACTGTTCTTGGGAACGGAATGACATCACGGATATTGCCCATTCCTGTCAGATACATTACGCATCTCTCAAAACCAAGTCCGAATCCTGCATGTCTTGCGGATCCGTATTTACGAAGATCCAGATAGAATTTATAGTCCTCTTCTTTCAGTCCAAGTTCATTGATACGTTCAAGAAGCTTATCATAATCGTCCTCTCTCTGGCTTCCACCAATAATCTCGCCAATTCCAGGAACAAGGCAGTCAACTGCTGCAACGGTCTTTCCATCCTCGTTCATCTTCATATAGAAGGCTTTAATCTCCTTTGGATAATCCGTTACAAATACCGGACGTTTGTAGATCTGTTCTGTCAGATAACGCTCATGCTCTGTCTGAAGATCGCATCCCCAGGATACCTTATAATCAAATTTATCATTGTGTTTGGAAAGGATTTCGACTGCCTCTGTGTAAGTAACTCTTGCAAAGTCATTGTTTACAACATTGTGCAGACGGTCTAACAGTCCTTTATCTACAAAATTATTAAAAAATGCCATTTCTTCCGGTGCATTTTCCAGTACGTAATTGATTACATATTTTAACATGCTCTCAGCAAGAATCATATCGTCCTCAAGATCCGCAAATGCGATCTCCGGCTCGATCATCCAGAACTCTGCCGCATGACGTGTTGTGTTGGAATTCTCCGCACGGAAAGTCGGTCCAAACGTGTAAATATTTTTAAATGCCATTGCATAAGTCTCACCATTTAACTGACCGGACACCGTAAGATTCGTCGGCTTTCCAAAGAAATCCTGTGTATAATCCACTTTTCCATCGGCTGTCTTTGGAACATTGTTCAGATCCATGGTTGTTACCTGGAACATCTCACCCGCGCCTTCACAATCACTTCCTGTAATCAGTGGAGTGTGCACATATACAAAGTCTCTCTCCTGGAAAAACTTATGAATTGCATATGCACATAAGGAACGTACACGGAATACGGCCTCAAATGTGTTTGTTCTCGGTCTCAGATGTGAGATTGTTCTTAAATACTCAAAAGTGTGACGTTTTTTCTGAAGCGGATAATCCGGTGTGGAAGCACCTTCGATCTCTACTTTTTCCGCCTGGATTTCAAACGGCTGCTTCGATTCTGGAGTCGGAACCAGTTCACCGGTAACGATGATTGCAGCTCCTACATTGATCTTCTGGATCTCTGCATAATTCTCCAGTCCATCTGCATATACAACCTGGATCGGCTCAAAAAATGTACCGTCATTTACAACGATAAATCCAAAATTCTTAGAATTACGGTTGCTTCTTACCCAGCCTCCGATTGTAATCTTCTGGTTTTCGAATTTCTTCTGATTGCGGAAGATATCTCTGATATTTGTTAATTCCATCTTCATTTCCTCCAAAATGATTCATTTCCTATTTTAATTAAACGCTGTCTCTTTTCAGCGATTACTGCTGTTCGGTTGATTCCACTGCCTCAGTAGAATCTGCTGCTGTTACGGTTACATTCGCCTTATTTACAACAAAATCCATAGCCTTATTTACAAGATAGAGCTTTCTCATATAGGCTTCCCCGTCCTCTGCATTGTCATTACCAAATGCGTTGTATACAGCTTCTGTATCATCAAATCCATACTGTGAATTATCTACAAAGTTCTGTACAAACTGATTGTAACCATCATCGTCAACTTCAAGATTCTCTTTTTCTGCAATTGCCTGGAAAATAAGTTCTACTTTGATCTGTTCCTCCAGATTGGTTCTCCACTGGGACTGAGCATCTTCAAGGCTTGTATTATAGGTATCCTTTAAATAGGTCTCGAGATCTTCGGTTTCATCGACATACTGTTTCTCATAGGAAGTCTGATATTCATTCAGTCTTGCTTCCAGATAATCTTCCGGAACTTCTACCTCGCTGGATGCAAGAAGCTGTTTTTTCACTTCTACAACTGTTGCGCTGTATTTATTATTGCCTGCCTGATATTCCAGATAGGAACGCACAAAATCTTTAAATTCCTGTGCTGAATTCAGGTTGTATTTCTCTGAGAAATTATCCTTGATCACATCATCAGAAACCGTATCCAGAGTTACCGGCTGATAGATGCCGTTGATCACAAATTCAAAAGTTGCAGGCTGTCCTGCGAGATCTGAGTTGCCGTAATTTTCCGGGAAAGTCACATCAGTAGAGACTGTGCTTCCTACGGTTGCTCCGATCAGACCTGCGGAAAATCCATCTATATAGGTAGTTCCGGATTTCACATCCTTATTATTATCCACATCGATCAGCACATCCTGTGCAGATCCTTTATCAAAAGCCTCACCATCATGATACCCTGTATAGTCTACATTTACATAATCGCCAGCCTGTACGGTATCACGGTCTGTTACCTCAACTGATCCAAGACCATAGCTGTTTAACATGGACATTCCCTGTTTTTCTACATCCTCATCCGTCACATCGTAATTGCCGGAGATTTCTATATCCATTCCATCATAGTTGCCAAGCATTTTCACCTGCTTGTCCACATCAACGTCGATCTGGGAACTTCTTACCTCAGCCTCTGTGGTCTCTGTTGTATTATCCTTGCCGTTTCCACATGCGGTCACTGTTGTCAAAGTTGTCATGCACAGTAAAAGTGCGATTATTCTTTTCTTCATAATTCATACCTTTCTTATCCCATCAGTTATTGCCCAAATGCAATCTAACTTTACTAACATACCATAAAACAGCCAAAATTAAAAGGGATTCCGTTGATTTTTCCATGAATCAATGATACAATATTATCCAGTAAAAAAAGGAGGAACCCCATGAACACAGTTACTATTGTATTGCTTGTCATTGCGATCGTACTTATTGCAGTAATGGTGGCATTATATTTCTTTGGAAAGAAAGCCCAGAAAAAGAAGGATGAACAGGACGAACAACTGGCAGCGGCAGCGCAGAGCGTTACCATGCTGATTATAGATAAGAAGAGACTCCGTATAAAGGATTCCGGTCTGCCTCAGCAGGTGATCGAACAGACTCCGAAGTATCTGCGTCGTTCCAAACTTCCAATTGTAAAAGCCAAAGTTGGTCCAAAGATCATGACTCTGATTGCTGATGAGCAGATTTTCAACGAAATTCCTTTGAAGAAGGAAGTAAAAGCTACTGTCAGTGGTCTTTACATCACTCAGGTTCGCGGTCTTCGTGGTCCTCTTGAAAAACCACAGGGCAAAAAAAGCTTCCGTGCAAAACTTCAGGAGAAATATAATAAGGCAAACGCTGAACTGAAAGCAGAGAAATCTGCAGCATCCGGCAGCAAATCCAAAAAGAAATAGTTATGAACCTAAAATCAGGCATGTCCGCATTTCGGACATGTCTTTTTTTCTTTTATTTTCTGTTATTTTTTCTCATTTTTTTACTTTTTTCTCATTAACGAAAACGTTTTTTAGAATTTGTGTTTTTAGCAGCATTGTGTTTGGTTATATTGCACAGTTTATAACCACATTTTTTATAAACATTGACAGAATGTACAAATACCTATTGCAATTTCACGCAATAAGAGCTATTATAAAGTCGCGAAAACGATTAAGTTATTTTTTAAAGGAGGGTGTTTTATGAAAAAGAAACTTATTAGTGCTTTGTTATGTGCCTCAATGGTGGCTTGCATGACAGCAGGCTGTGGGGACTCAGGTAACTCTGACAAAGGAGGTACAGAAGGATCCACTGGCGGATCTACAAGTTCCAGTGATCTTGCTTACAGCGGTGATCTTGAATTTATGCATTTCTCTACTGAAGAAGAGTCGCAAGGGAATGGGGGTTCCGATGGAATGCGTACCGTATTACAGCAGTGGGATGATGCAAATCCAGACATCAACCTGACACAGACGGTTCTGGCAAATACGGATTACAAAACACAGATCCAGACACTTGCCAACGCAGACGATCTTCCAGATGTATTCATGATTCAGGGTATGAACGTAAAAGCCTGGGCAAAACAGGGACTGATCCTCGATCTGACAGACGAGATCAAAAATTCTCCATATGCTTCTGATTACAATGAAGATTACTTTACACCATTTAAAGATGAGGATGGTAATATCTATGGCTTCCCGGCACTGACCGGTGGTACATGTACCGTAGTTGTATATGATTCCAAAGCATGGTCTGATGCAGGATATGATACTTTCCCATCAACCTGGGAAGATGTTGAAGCAGCTATTCCAAAATTAAAAGATGCCGGATATCAGGAAGCTATCGCATTTGGTAACAATGCACAGTGGCAGATGAACTCCTGCTTCCTTTCTACATTAGGTGACAGATATACCGGAAAAGACTGGTATGAGTCCATGATCAATAAGGGAGGCGCTTCCTTCGAAGATCCTGAATTCGTTGCTGCATTAACAGAGACACAGAGATTATTCAAAGACACAGATATCTTCAACAAAGATTTCAATGCAATCTCTAATGAAGATGCCCGTGAGTACTACATCTCCGGTGATGCTCCAGCATTCATCGGTGGTAACTGGGATGTTTCTTACATCCAGGCTTCTCTCGAGGGAACAGATCTGTATGATACAACAAAATTTGCTGTATTACCACAGCCAGCAGATGCTCAGTATGATAAGAACAGCCAGAACATCGGACTTGGTTACGCAGTTGCAATCAATGCTAAGTTAAAAGATGATCCGGACAAATTAAAAGCTGCAATCGATCTTGCAGAGTACATCACCGGACCTGAATTTGCAAACTATGTAACAGAGAACTATGCATTAGGCGGACTTACCAAAGTAGCAGATGTTGATTTAAGTAAATTCGACCAGTTCACACAGGACTTCTACAACTACTCTTATGTTGATACTACTCCATGTGAGATCTATGATTCTTACTTATCAAGTGATATCTGGAGCGTAGTTAATACCGATCTTCAGGATATGGTAAATGGCGACAAGACACCAGAAGAAGTGGCAGCAGATGCTCAGGCAGCTTACGAGTCTGGCTATTAATGCAATATAAGTAATAAATGTTTAAGGCTGCTTCAAATGCTCTCTTTTGAGGCAGCCTTACTTAATGGGGAATACGTTTCTCTGGTATTTTCCAGGAATCGAGGAGGTTTTTATGTTACAAAAATCTATGCGTAGAAAATCAAGAGTTATCGCATTGTATCTTTTGATACCTCTTGTTATTTATATTTTTTCTGTATTTGTACCGCTGATCACTGCATTCGTAGACAGTTTCTTCGAGTGGAAAGGCGGACCTCAGAAAACATTTAACGGGATACAAAATTACATCACATTATTTCACGACGAAACATTTTGGCAATCATTTGGACATAACATTTACTTAGTAGCTATCTGTATTCTGGGTCAGATTGGAATCGCATTCATTTTTGTATTAATGATCGATTCAAAATTAGTAAAATTAAAAGGAATGCACCGTACTTTTGGTTTCTTCCCAAGTACCATCTCAGCTGTCTGCGTTGGTTTCATCTGGAAGATGATCTACGATTACAACCGTGGAATTTTAAACTGGTTCTTAAAGCTCACAGGACATTCTGATGCTGTTAAAGTCTGGCTGAACGAGCCTAGCAAAGTTATGCTTTTAGTATCCATTCCTCTGATCTGGCAGTACATTGGTTACTATATGGTAATTCTGTTATCCGGAGTTGCTTCCATTGATAAGGAAATCTTTGAAAGTGCAGAGATTGATGGTGCAAACGCTGTACAGCGCGCAATCTACATTGTACTTCCACTGATCAAAAACACTTTATTGATCTGTATTATCCTTTGTATCGCAGGAAATATGAAGGCATTTGATAATATCTACGTTATGACATCCGGCGGACCTGGTACCTCATCCATGGTTATGGCTCTGTACGGATACACCGTTTCATTCAAGCAGAACAACATGGGCTATGGCTGCTGCATTTCTGTAGCAATCTTTGTTCTCAGTCTTATTGTTATCGGTGGTGCACAAAAAGTATTTAATTTCCTGTTAAAGGATAAGGAGGTGGAATAAAATGGCTGAAGTTAAAACTGCAGGCAAGAAAAAGAACAAAGAAAAACTTGGACCAGCACGTGCTCTACTTGCCGTTTTGTTAAATGCAATCTTAATCCTCTTCTCACTCAGCTGTATTTTTCCGCTGTTTTGGATGATTAACTCCGCATTAAAGAAAAAAAGAGATTTCAATTCTGATATTATCGGCATCGTAAAATCTCCTACACTTGAAAACTTTAAAAATATTCTTGGCAACGCAAACTATCATCTTGGTCAGTCTGTATGGAACAGCGCCAGAACAACGATCCTTTCCGTATTTTTCATCGTATTGTTCGGTTTCATTGTAGGTTACATTCTTGCACGAATCAAATTCAAATTAAATCGTGCAATCTTTGCAATCTTCTTAATGGGTATGCTGATTCCACAGCATTCACTGTTAGTACCAATTTACGTTGTATTTAAGAAATTCGGTTTATCAAACCATTGGTTTACACTTCTCATTCCTTATATCGCCTTCGGTCTTCCTATTGCGATATTCCTTGTAGAAGGTTTTGTACGGACGATTCCAACCGAACTAGAACAGGCCGCTGCGATTGATGGCTGTGGTTTCTCCAAAACAATGTTTTCCATCATCATGCCGATCTGTCGGCCGATCATGGTAACCATCGCCATCATCCAGTCGTTCGGATGCTGGAATGAGTTCTCATTTGCATTGATTCTGATCAAAGATCAGGCATTGCAGACCGTACCATTGGCACTGACACAGTTCACCGGACAGTTCAACTCAGACTATCCGAAGATTATGTCCGCTATGTTAGTTACAATGGCTCCAATCGTAATTCTTTACTTTGTATTCAGCAAAGAAATCATCAAAGGTATGGTTGCAGGTGCTGTCAAAGGTTAAACATCAATTATATTTCTTCCTAATGAAAAGATGCGTAACAGTTCATCGCTGTTACGCATCTTTTTCGTCTTTTACAATCTGAAATCCTTCGGTTCCTTTTTCGTTTACCTGTAAATGAATATGACAGTCTGCCACATGCTCATAATTCACTTCAAGTTCATAGTCAACTTCCACTTTCAGTTCGTTCTCCTTCTCCTGAATATCAACCTTCTTTGTGTCGATTCCAATGAGCAGGCTTCCATATGGCGTATAATAATAGGTTACATTTTTCTTGTTCTTCTCAAAAACCATGTGTGTGCTAGTCGCGCCACCTTTTTTTGTGAGCTCCATACTGTCTTTTCCGACTTTGATCATGTTCTTTCCGGTGCTGTCCACACCTTCCACGACCTCTTCGTACATCACATAATGTTTTCCGTTTCTTAAATAATATTCCCCGGCTGTAATTACTTCTACCGGCTCTGCATCGCTTTCTTCTGCAAACTGCATTCCACGAATGGAAATCAATACATCTTTTGTCATAGCTTTTCCTTCATCTGTTCTAACTACGGTTTCAAACACGAAGAATATTATATGCCACCATCTGAGGAATAGCAATCATCATTTTACTTAAAATAGTCCAAAAGTCTGGAATGCACCTCATAATTTCCCGATGTGAATACATCCTCATATTCTTCCGGACTCAAAACTTCCTGCAATTCCTCTTTGGCATCTTCATCCACGATCTCATATACGCTGTCACGGAAGCACATGTTCGGATAAAGTACACACCACCAGTTATGCCCCTTTCCTTCTCCGATCACGACCTGGAGAGCTTCGTAATTTCCAGCCGGGAACGTATAACTTCCATAGGTTTTCACCGGAAAATCCGTATGCGTGATCTTTGCACTGACAGAATCCTCACATCCCTGTTCTTTCAGTGTCTGTTCCGCTTTTGCAACGATATCCGGGATTGAATCTGTAATAATCCTTCTTGTCTCATCCATGTCTTTTACATCTGCAAGCCGTGGTTCCATCAATTCTCCAATGGCATCCCGCACCTTCAGTTTCAACGCCTGATCCTCACTGGAATCACTGTTTGCCAGCACATGAAACCGCATAATTTTTGAGGCAATTGATGGCTGCAGAGGGTCCTGTATACGATATGCCGCTATCGCTTCATTTCTTTGAAATCCACAAATTCCAATCAGAACTGCAATCGCTGCAACTATAATCCCCATACTGATTTTTATATGGTATCTTCTTTTTGTATTGTTCTTTCTTTTTTTACAATTTTTCATTTTCATGCTTCCTCTCTATCATCCATCCGACATTTTCTGTTATAAAAATTTCTGAAAATGTCTTTCTGTCATAGATTCTTTCCAGAAAAAGGAAGCTTATTCAAATTACTTGAAATATGATGTCTTCATTTTAATGATCCACCATCGTCACACGGACATCATATTGAAGCTGGATCGTATCCTCATAAGGAATTTCTGCATTCGCGGTACCGCTCTCCTGCTGTTTTTTCCATGCCTGATACCACGCCCGGTTATAACCGCCCAGCTTCTTATAGGAGTTGCTCAGATCGATCTTCTGGTTTTTCAGACTGTCTTCTGCAAGATTTTGAACATATGAAGTCACCGCATGAGATATCGCTTCCGGAAATACTTTCTGCTGGAATGCCTGCTGCTTTACTTCTTCTCCCTGCAGCAATTCCCCTTCACAGGAGACAGAAATTTTTACACGCCCCTGCGCAGAAAGATCATACTCTGTATAAAACGCGGTCAGCCGCAGATAATCCCCATTTCCAGTTTCCGCTATATACTGCTTTAATGCTCCATTTTCAAGGAATCCAAGCTGTCCGCATTCCATGGAAACAACTCCTTTCGGAACACCTCTTTGCATACAGTAATACCCTGTGATCACCGGCTTATCCTCCTGTACGGTAAGATACGGCAGAAATAAGGTTTCCAGTCTGTTTTTGGAAGCATCGAACAAACTTCCAAGTGTCGGCAGTCCATCTGCATCCACAGACACATCATTTTCAAATAACTGTTCCAGATAGGTCCCAAGATTCTCAGAAAGCGATTCATTGACTCCAAGCAATGTCCCTGCCTGATCCGTGACACATACATAGGTGTTTCTCGGAAAATCACTTTCCTGTTCCAACAGTTCAACCATCCGGTTAAACTGATTCGAATCCGCAAGAAAACGCTCTCCAAGAACAAGCACCTTCATATGATTATAATCCACGACCTTATTTAACTGCTTTTCATAATTATGCTGTGCCTGGTAAAAATCTTCGGCGGACGTTGCAAAACTTCCCACATGGTCAAGATCCGTCATCTCATCCGACACCTTTTCCAGAGGCTGATATATGCAGGAAAATGCAATGCTTTTATCCAATGAGTCCTCTTCCACCGCAGCAAGCATCGGAAAACATCGGTCTTCCAGCTCCACAGAACGACAGCCATTCAAGAACATGCTGCTTAAAATGCAGCCAAGCACAATCATAAGGCGTCCCCTTTTCCGTCCTTTCAACTTCTCTCCTGGCGGATTGCCTCCACGCTTCCTGCCTGTACACCAGACAATGAGACCTGGAACAACAATCATAAGCGGGGTTCCGATATACCACAGGTATCCTAGGAAGAGACGTCCTCCATTCGGATTCTGGTAAAAAAAAGCTGCACACATGATCGCCATAAAAACAAGCACCGTAACATAACGTTTGTTCCCTTTATGTCCAACAAACTTTCTGAGTGCCCGCGCTCCATAATACAGATTCGTGTTCAGCAGGGCAAACAATGTAAAAAACCATATCCCAAGCATGAGCGCATCTGCCCGCTTTAAAAATCCACCTGTAATCTGAACCGTGCTCATAAACGTTACCGCCGGATATTCCATTCCCGCAAGTGCTGCACTGCCAAAATTTCCAAGTAAAAGCATATACATGGCCGCTAAGAGGATTCCCGCAAAAAGCAGTGCTTTTGCGACGCTCCTCTGTATCTTTTTTTCACGATCTGCCTCTTTCACATGTTCCATAAGAAACAGCATCCAGAAGGTTGTTCCCCAGAAGATAAATACCAGATAGGATGCCTTTGCCACATTCCCTGCACTATGCATAAATACAGGTGTCCAGTAATCTGTATCCACCTCTTTTACAGCACCAAGCAGCATTGCAAAAAGCGGAATCATAATAAACCAGAAAAGTACCTCATAGATCCTTGCTCTTCCTTCTATGCCTCCCATAATTCCATATCCTGCAATGCATGCAAGAACCAGAAGAATCAGCCAGTACGACTCATCCCTTAAAAGATTCTTCTGAATCAGATGCGCAAAGACGAATGCCGTGTATCCGGACACGACAGCTGCCTGAACAAAAAGTCCAAGAAGAATCAGTTTTTCCCAGAAAACAGGAAGATTTTCCCCACAATAGACCAAAAAACCTGACTTCATCGTACGACCCAGTCCCCCAAGATAACGCACATAACACAGAGCCGCTGCTGTACCTGCAAGAATTGCAAAAACACCGTCCACTCCGACTTCTCCTGCAAGAAGTCCGGGAAGCAGAAGTGTACTCATTCCAATCAGGTCATACGTAAACAGCCGGAATACCTGACGTATTGATATCTGATGATTATTGGAAAACATACTTTTACTCTTTTCTTGTTAATTTCGTTCTTTTGTCCCTTTTTGCATAAATCGGTCTTTTTGTTATCTTTCGAAGCGGAAAACGCCACAAGAAATCCCTCTGGTCCTCATAACCGGTAAGTTCCGGTCCAACAAAAGGCATCAGATACGGAATTCCAAAACTCGTCAGATGTGACAGATGTATAAGCACCATCAGCAGACTGATCAGGAATCCAAAGTACCCAAGCCATGCACAGACTGCAATAAACGCAAACTTCAATATCCGGAAGGAAAATGCAAATTCTTCATTCGGTATTGCAAACGAACACAGCGCCGTAAATGCAACGATGATCACAACGATCGGACTGACCAGATTTGCTTCGACCGCTGCCTGTCCGATGATAAGCCCGCCCACAATACCGATCGTATTGCCCATGGCACCAGGAAGGCGAACTCCGGCTTCCCGAAGCAGTTCAAATGAGATCTCCATAAGCAGAACCTCAAATACTGCTGGGAATGGAACGCCCTGCCTTGCAGCCTGAAACGAAAGCAGAAGTGTTGTCGGCAGCACCTGTGTATGAAAATTCGTAACTGCCAGATAAAGCCCCGGAAATGTCATTGCAAAAAACGAGGCAATGTAGCGCAAAATCCTTCCAAACGTGGCTACTTCCCATCGATTATAATAATCGTCACTCGTTTTGATAAAAGAGTTATAATCCGTCGGA
The DNA here is from genome assembly GCF_009695765.1 of Roseburia porci. Taxonomy (GTDB): domain Bacteria; phylum Bacillota; class Clostridia; order Lachnospirales; family Lachnospiraceae; genus Roseburia; species Roseburia porci. The sequence goes on along the minus strand of NZ_VUNI01000004.1, from coordinate 149,601 downwards.
AGAATCAGCGCAACAGGGGAATTGTCCGAAAGAACAACGACCCTTCCCTCAAGGATCGCCATTGCAGCCCGATCCGGTCTCTGTGTCGTCTGAAACTGTGGAAAAGGAGAATACCACTTCTCTTCTGCCAGCTGCTCTATGACTCCGCTGTCGAGTACTCCATCGATTTCATAACGGTTCAGTCTTTTTTCCACTTCCGCAATAATCTCCGGATACGCCAGGTCTTCCATATAAACCAGATTTACATTGGTGTGGGAACGCACCCCGGGGCGCATTTCCTTTACTTTTACCTTTGTGGAACGCACCCTTTTACGGATCAGGGCAGTATTCACCTTTATGGAATCGGCAAATCCCTCATTGGACCCTCGAATCACCTTCTCCGAGTCCGCTTCCGTCACTCCCATATTCGGATAGCCTTTATCCGAGATTTTCAGAGCTTTTGGATATCCATCCACAAACAGGATCGCATCACCTGTCAGCATGCCCTGTGCTGCCTCCTCCATTGTTTCAAACGGGGTAACATCCGCGATTCCAAGTGCATTCTTATCGAGTATTTCTATAATTTCTTCTCCCGGTGCCTGCTCCAGGTAACTAAGCAGACGCCCAAGTGCAGTTGTCTCCATCAGGATATTGCTCACTGCTACCTCGATATACGCAAGAAAACACCGGACATTTTTCTTTTTTCCAAGCATCATCTCACGCATTTTGATATCCGAACAGTCTTTATAAATCTGCTGGTAAGCTTTAATATTTTCCTTGATATTTTCTGAAACAGATGTCATATTGATATCTCACTTCCTAATAAAGAGCTTTTTGCATTATAGGATTAAGGTATCAAAAGGCGGCTTTTCGGTTCGTGGCTGGCAAATTGCACAAAACAGCGACTGATATTGTGCCTTGGGAGAAAATTAGAAAATCTTAATTTACCTGCTTGTGCATAGTGTTTTGCTGCCATGGACGGCAGCAAAAGTCTTAACGCCCCATGGACGGGGCGTTTAAGACGTACACGTCACTTTGAAAAAATACAAATCAGGTAAATTTAGATTTTCTTATTTTCGGACAATGGGACATAATCGGCACTGTTTGGTGCAATTTGCTAATTCAAAATTAAAAACTACCTTTTGACACCTTAATTTTATAAAGAAAAAGGAACAGACAAAATTGTCTGTTCCTAGTATGGTTTATCCCAAGAGGATTTATTCCTGTTCCCGAATAATTTCTTTGACGGCAGATGCCTGATTCTCAATATGTGTGTGCATCGCCCGGACTACTTCATCCTGATTCCGTGCATATAAAGCCTCCACAATTGCTTCGTGTTCCCCGATCAATGTCGGATAATTCTTCTCTTCCTTCAGATATTCCACGCGATAACGATAGATCTGCTCGCGAAGATTATTGAGCATGCTTACAAGCTTTGGATTCCCTGTTGCCTCATAGATTACATCATGAAAGCTGACATCCGCCTCTGCAATCCGCTTCACATCATGACTTCTTGTACTTTCCACAAAAGTCTCTTTGATCATTTCTAACTGTTTCAACTGATCCTCTGTCATTCTTGTGCATGCAATTTTAGCAGCAAGTTCATCCAGTGCTTCACGGATCTCAAGAACATCTTCCATATCCTTTTCGGTCATCCTTGCCACTTCTGCGCCTTTACGTGGAATTGTCACTGCGAGACCTTCCTGTTCAAGCATACGAATTGCTTCGCGGATCGGTGTTCTGCTGACCCCAAGCTTCGCTGCAAGCTGAAGTTCCATCAGACGCTCTCCTGGTTTTAACTCCCCCTTCAGGATTGCTTCTCTTAAAGTATTAAAAACTACGTCTCTTAGTGGCAGATAAGCATTCATATTTAATGTTAAGTTGTCTGTCATTTTATCGATCTCCTGTTTTTATTTTCTCCGGTTATTGTAAATGGATGTAAGATAAAGCTGCTTTGCAAGTCCTGTCTGTTTCATATCATCATATGCCTTTTGTGCCTGCTTCTCATTCTCAAACAGTCCAAATACGGTTGGTCCGCTTCCGCTCATCATAGAATTCACTGCACCGGAACGCATCATTTGTTCTTTGATCTGTGCGATCACCGGATAATTCGGAATCGTTACTGTCTCTAAAACGTTCCCCATATCTTTGGCAACTGCCTGCAGATCCTTATTGCGAATGTCCTGTATTAATGTATCAATATCCGGATGCACCGTATGTTCATCCAGCTTCAGATTCTGATATACAAACTTCGTCGATACGGAAATCTGTGGTTTTGCAATCAGAACCGGGCATTTTACCATTGGTGGAAGCTGCTTAAGCTTCTCTCCGATTCCCTCCGCAAGCGCAGTTCCTCTCATCAGACAATATGGCACATCTGCGCCGATTGTTACACCACGTTCCATCAGCGCCTGTCTGGAAAGCTTCAGTTCGAAAAGCTGGTTGATTCCATACAACATTGCAGCAGCATCACTGCTTCCGCCTGCCATTCCTGCTGCAACCGGAATCCTCTTCAAAAGGTCTACCCGAACTCCTTCACGGATGTCAAATTCATCCATCAACAGCTTTCCCGCTTTGTAAACCAGATTGTTCTCATTTACCGGCAGAAATGGCAGATTGGAATGAATCTCAATCCCCGGTGTTTTTGTCTTTGTGATCTTCAACCGGTCATATAAATGAATGGTCTGCATGATCATGCGAACCTCATGGTATCCATCTTCTCTTCTTCTGACAACATCCAGACCAAGATTGATCTTAGCAAGTGCCTTTAATGAAATATCATCCATATGTTTTTCTCCTGTATTTTGTATACAATACGATTATACTATGAGAAAATGTGAAAATCAACATCGGAATTTCTACTTTTATTATACTCCATGCACCCGAAATAGATAAGTCAGCGTACACTCTGATATTGTACTTTTTTTCTCATCTAATCTCAGTTTTCATGGACTTCTGCTAATCTAAAAAAGCAGCTCCGATCATTCCGGCATCGTTTCCAAGCTCCGATGTCACGATTGGCGGAATCTCCCCAAGTTCTCCTCCAAAGCATTCTTTTACAACCAGCTTTTGCAGCTGATCCGTAAGATAATTTTTCTGAGCAGACACTCCCCCCCCAAGGATCACAACTTCCGGTCTGAAAATGTTGATAAGATTGGCAATTCCAGTGGCCAGATCCTTTTCGTATTCGGAAACAACCTGAACAGCGGCCTCATCTTTCTGCTTTTCTGCTTCGAAAATAATCCTTCCATCAATAGCCTCCGGCTTATTTCCAGAAAGGATGTTCATCTGTGAACCTGGATATTTTTCTGCCTTCTCTCTTGCAGATTTCATCAGTGCAGATGCCGATGCATACATTTCCAGACATCCTCTTCTTCCGCAGCTGCAGAGTCGTCCGTTCCGCTCAATCACCATATGTCCCGGCTCACATCCCCCTCTTAACGGTCCCAGAAAAATCCTGCCATCCATGATCACGCCACCGCCAACACCGGTTCCAAGTGTCAGAAGAATTGCATTTTTCCGCCCTTTGGCTGCGCCTCCTAATGTCTCTCCAAGTGCCGCAGCATCTGCATCATTTGCCAGATACATTGGAATGTCCAACTGTTCTTTGAGCCATGCAAGGATCGGTACATTCTCCCATCGGATGTTGTTGGAATAAACCACTGTACCCTGCGCCGGATCTACTGTACCCGGACATGCGATTCCAACCGACTCACATTTCTCCTCTTCTACATGATTCTCTTTCAACAGTTCTTTGATCAGTGCTGCCATACGCTGTATGATCTGTTCGGCAGACTCCGTTTCCGAATTTGTTTTAATCGTCTTTTTGTCCACGATCTGATACCTGTCATCCACAAGTCCGGCCTTGATCGTCATCCCGCCAATATCAATTCCAACTCTCATACCTTTTCCTCTTTTCTTTGAGCATTTCATTATAAAAAGAATAACACGGCATACGAGTTTTGTCCATTTGGTTGCACTTTTGCAATTCCTGTGTTATGATTCAGTTTAACAGCTGACAAGACAGTAGCATTTGCAGAAAGGATTTTTCAGTTATTATGGAAAAATGTAAAAAAATATTAAGGGAAATTTTTATTGATGGATTAAGCGGTATGGCTTCCGGGTTGTTTGCAACACTGATCATCGGAACCATCATCGTTCAGATTGGAACACTTCTTCCGGGTTCAGCCGGAATGTATCTGACTTATATCGGGAAACTGGCCCAGGCACTCACCGGTGCAGGTATCGGCTGCGGAGTTGCTGTACGTTTAAAATCAAGCCCGCTTGTTACCATCTCTGCGCTTGCAGCCGGACAGATCGGCGCTTTTGCAAGCAAGATCATTGCCGGAACTGTTTTTGTGGACGGCACAGTTACTCTGACCGGTCCTGGCGAACCACTTGGCGCATTTATCGTAGTTATCGTGGCTGTTTACCTCGGACGTCTGGTATCCGGCAAAACGCAGATTGACATTCTTGTCACTCCATTTGTATGTATCGTATCCGGAGCTGCCGTTGGACTGATTCTTGGACCACCAATCTCTTCTTTCATGACATGGCTTGGTTCTATTATCAACTGGGGAACTGAACAGGCTCCGTTCCTTATGGGTATTGTTGTATCGGTATTAATGGGTATCATCCTGACACTTCCGATCAGTTCTGCTGCACTTGGAGTTATCCTTGGATTAAACGGCATCGCCGCAGGAGCCGCTACGATTGGGTGTTGCGCAAACATGGTTGGCTTTGCGGTAGCCTCTTTCCGTGAGAACCGTTTTAACGGACTTCTTGCACAGGGCCTCGGAACAAGTATGCTGCAGATCGGTAACATTGTGAAAAAGCCTGTGATCTGGCTTCCAGCCATTATCTCCAGCGCAATTCTTGGTCCGGTATCTACCATTATTCTTCATATGACCAATAACAGCACCGGATCCGGAATGGGAACCGCTGGTCTTGTCGGACAGATCAATGCTTATCAGGATATGACCGCAGGCGGAATGGCTCCGGCTCTTGTCCTGTTCGAGATCATTCTTATGCACTTTGTACTTCCTGCCCTTCTTTCTTTTGGAATCTCTGAATTCATGCGGAAAAAAGGCTGGATCAAAGACGGTGACATGAAACTGGACGTGTAATCGACTCATACGTTACACCTGTTTTTATAAAACAAAATACAATCGTAACAAAAAGAATGCAGGGATGTATAGTTACCGCTATACTTCCCTGCATTCTCATTTTGACTTTGTCTGTTCTTATTCTTCTGTCTGTGTCTGGGACTCGTTTTTCCACTTGTTGAATTTCTCTTCAACCGCTTTATACGTGTCCTGTGAAATGGATGGGAGATCCTTGCCCCACGCTTTGGTTGCCTGCTCAAAGCCTTTCTTGAAGGCATTTAAAAGTTCGTCGGCTTTTGATGGATCATCTCCGGATAAAGCCTTCGCAAAATCCAAAATACGGTCAGAAGTCTGCTCAACTCCCCAGTATCCGTCCTCTGCGATATCTGCCTGTGCCTGAGCCTTTACCTCTGGAGAAACGGTAAAATCTCCACCTGCAAGGAATGACCAGATACTATCAGACTCACCAAGTTTCTTTCCCTGCTGGGAAATCATCTGCTGAACCAGATCTGTTAACTGCTGTGTTCTTTTCTCCGTATCTGCCTTCATCTGTGCAACAATTGCTGCATGGTCTTTCTTCTGAGTTACACTGTCTTTCTTTGTAACAGAAGATTTCTCATAGATAACAGCTGTGCTGTCAAATGTACCTGTTTTTGAAGCAGAGGTGCTGCCATTCTTCTTATCTGTCTTAGAAGCCGTATTCTCGGTCTTCTCACTTTTTGTTGTCTTAGCAGAAGCTGTACTTCCATAATAATTATTGATTGCATTTACACTCATTGATAACCCTCCTTGGTATCATGCGGGAATCCGTCCCGTCATTCCTGTGTATAAGTTTCTTTATTATTACATCGGCAGTTTTTGCAGATTTCTTAAGCTTTTCCCTGAAAACATAACGAAAAGTTACTCTAACTGCCTGATCTTTACAAATTCATCAAATCTCGGAAGAGCGAGTGACATTCTGCCGTACTCTCTTGTATCGACAACACCTTTTCTTTTCAATCTTTCCCTGTAAACAGAGAAAAGATTGGAATTCATGCTCAGACTTTCCCTGATATTTTTTACCCTTGTTTCTCCTGTCACTGAAATTACAGTCAGAATCTCCTTATCCTGCATTGAAAGTTCAGACCATATTTTGCTATATACATATTCGTCCAGATATTGATCATATTCTGGCAGAATTTCTTCTAACTTTTTGTCTGCACGATATTCCCAATAGAGATATCCAAGTACCTGAAAAGCAAACGGATATCCTTTTGTCAGTTCAGTCATCTTCTCCGCCTGCGTGATTTCAATTTTGAAAATATCCATATAGTTTTTTCTTATTGCTGTATAATTCAATGGCTCCAGCATAATCTTCGGTGCACGATACAAAAAAGTAAGTGCTTTATCGTTCTGCAGATCATATATGTTTTCATAAAGTCCTGTCATAATAAGAAAAATTGGATATTCCTCTCGTATAAAAATCTGAAAAGCGCTTGCGAAAACCCGTATATACTCAGAATTTGTCACCTCGTCAATCGTAACAAGCAACCGTTTTCCCGCTTTATTTATCTCAGCAAGCATCAATTCTAATGCATTCTCAATATCAGTAACGGGCGCTGCATTTTCGACTGACACACCAAGACCAAATGCAGAGAAGTCGAATTTGGCACTTAAAAATCTTGTATGCATTTCGGGCAAACTATATATTTTAGCTGCAAGACTTTGTAAAAGATCTCTTGTCGGATTTAATTCCACGACAATCCAGTCAGGAATTTTTCGCAGTTCAGCTGCAAGATTTGTCATCATAACGGTTTTTCCCGATCCCCTGACACCTGTGAGCATGAAAATCTGATTGGATGGCTGTTTTGCGCAAAACTCTTCAATAACCTGATTTGTCTGAACAATTCTGGATATATATTGAAGTGGTTTTTTCCCAAAAGATAACGTAAATGGATTACTCATTCTGCCCTCCTTATATAACTTTTATATTCTTATATAAGTTTTTATAACTTTTTCTTTATTATATAACTTTATATAACTTTTCGCAACATCTGCACACTCTATCTCCGGAAACGGTTCAGGCACGCAGCAATTTCAAGCTTTCTTGGTCTTGCAAGTCCACGGGCGCCGATCGCATCCATGCCTTTTTCATCCAACAGACTCTCAATGCGGTCAAGGATCTGCTGCACGGTAAGCCTGTCATCTGCAAGTTTCTGATAAGTATAACGCAGAATCGCACCAAGCGCATTGATCTGTTCCTCATCCACCAGCTGCTCCACAAGACGCAGATCAATCTCATTATGATCCACCGATATACTGTTCATGCCGTTGGTACGGATTTTGGTCCGCGGATTGTCAAAAATACGGTTTTTGTGAAGAATCCGCTTTCCCTCATCAATTGGAAAATACGATTTTCCTGCACCGGACATCGGAATACTTTCCACAGGCTTTTGCTGCGCTGCCAGTGCCTCCGTTTTTGCCATCTCCGTGATATCATACGGATAATATTCCCGCATCTGGATGACCGTGTCTGCCACATAAAAATACGCACCACTGCTTCCTGCAACAAGGATTGTGGAAATCCCCTGTTTCTCATAGAGTTCCCGTACACGGTCGATAAACGGAATGATCGGTTCCTCGTCGGCATGTACCACGCGCTGCATCAGCCGGTCACGGATCATAAAATTCGTAGCACTTGTATCCTCATCCAGAAGCAGAACGGTTGCACCTGCTGAAATCCCTTCTGTCATGCCGGCTGCCTGGGATGTGCTTCCACTTGCATCTTCTGTGGAAAAACGACTGGTATCCTTTCCGTTTGGAAGATTGCGGATAAAACAGGAGATATTTACATCATGCACAGGTCTTCCGTCTTCGGCCCGCGATTTTAATGCCGTATCCTCACAGATTACAAACTCTCTTCCGTCTCCCGCGATATGATCATATACACCGAGTTCTAACGCATCCAGCAATGTGGATTTGCCATGGTATCCACCTCCGACAATCAGTGTGATTCCTTTTCGTATTCCCATTCCACGGATGGAACCATGATTTGGAAGCATAAATTCCACCTCCATGGATTCCGGCGACTGAAAAGCCACCGCGTTTTTCATCGGCAGACTGGATGCACCACTTTCTCTCGGCAGAATTGCACCATTTGCGACAAACGCGATCATTCCGGCTTCCTTCAGCATGATGCGGAGTGCTGCCTGATCCTCCGAAAGTGCACGGACACGTTCGACTGCATCCTTCTGTCCCCTGGAATAACGGTTATAAAAAAGCGTTTTTTCCACACATCCCGGCAGAATATCAAATAAAACATGGATCAGTTCCCTGCTGTTTATTGTTCTTCCATTTGCCGGAAATCCCACCTGAAAACGCATGATAATGCTTCCATCTTTTGGATGGATCTGACACGCACTCCGGTCTAGGATCTCCTGTCCCGGTCTTGTGATAAAAACACGACCGCTTTTTCCGCTTCCTTTTGCCACACGGTCCATGGCTGTGATGCTTTTTCCAAAAATTCTCAGTAAATGATCCTGAAGTGCAATACGCTTTTCTCGTGTGTTATATGTGCAAACAGGGAAAGCCGCCAGCTTTCCCTGTATATGTACACTTAAATCAGACGGCGATGCAAATGGATCTCCCTGTACATGATCGATTGAGAGTGTAAAACCATCAAATTCATAGCTTCCTTTCGTATCCTTATACGCCGGATACCCCTTATGATCAATTTTCTGTAGTAAAGTTCTTAATGCCTGTGCATTTGCCATGCTCATTTCTCCTTTTATGCACTTTTGTACATTTTAGTTGTCTTTAAAGCAAACCAAAGTACAACCGCAACAGCTGCCAGAAGTATCACTTCCGCCACCATCAGTGGAAAATAATGTCCACAAAGCACAATGGTAAAATCTACTGCAAAATGGATCAGATATGCTGCTGCAATATATTTCTTCTGTCCGCTTTTTACTGCTTTGAATACAATTAATGATAACGCAATCTGTAAAACAACTGCAAGTACTCTTTCAGCACCTCCCAGATAAAACTGGTAAGCCGGTGTTGTCCATAAAGACTGAAGTGCTGTATATGTCTGCTGTTTTGTCGAAGCATCCATAAGCTGTAAGCTTTTTTCCATCATACCACTGTTGATGCTGAGAGCACTTACAATGTTTCCAATATAACTAATTCCCCCAACCACAATTGCCTCAAAACCACCGTGACCGATTCCATACATCACTGCATTCGGAAAATCAAGGTTTTTCTTCAGAAAATGCTTCATTGCAAACCAGCGTCCGGTTTCCTCAAAAACCGCCGCAGCACATCCGCCATAAAGCGCATACAGCCAGATGTTATCGGTAAGCTTCGTTCCTGTAATGGTAAGCACAACCGCATGAAGAATCTGCTCAAGCACCAGTGCCATTACAAAAAACACCCCACATCCAATAAAAAATGAAGATAACTTTGCTCCTAATTTTACTTTTCCAACAATTACCAGAATAACCGGAAGCAAGATCGTCACAACTGCGACAACTGCCATTGCTGTAATTGCTGCTCCTGATACATTTCCAAACTCCATAATAAAAACCATCCTTTCGTTTTGTTTTCCTACTTTTTACACCTTCCATCTGGAGGAATGTCAATAGAAAAATGCAAAATTCTGAAAAGTCCCGCTGCCATCAGCACTGCCTTTAATATATTATCCCCGATCATGCAGTACCAGACCTGTGTGATTCCCAATCCGAAGACACGCACAACAAGAAAAGAGCCAAAAATGCGCACGCCCCACCTGCTGATCAGTTCCACAACAAACGGATATTTCGTCCGTCCCATTCCGTTATAGATGCCTTCCATAACTGCAGTCGTTCCAAAGATTGGTTCCGTAAAAGCAACGATCCGAAGCAGCCTGCTTCCAATCTGGATTACCTCAGGGTCTGTGGTAAAAAGACGCATCATAAATTCTGCTCCAACAAAAAGCAGTAGTCCTGTAATACACATAACCGAAAATATAACAAGAATCGCGATCAGAATCACACTGCGTTCTTTTTTCTTATTCTGTTCGCCAATCGCATTGCCAATCAGCGTAGAAGTTGCCGCCTGCATTCCATAACCCGGAATGTAGAAGATCTCCTCCGCCGTAATTGCGATTGAATGTGCGGCATAGACCGTGGTAGCCATCGAAGAGACAAAACTCGTAGCCACAATGTATCCGCTGCAGGACATGATCCTGTTTAACATAACAGGAACTCCAATTGCCATGATCGGTGCAAGAACCGCTCTATCTAAATGGATATTTTCCTTTTTCACGCCAAGCGTCTGATTTTTGATCAGGACTTTCGTCATCAGGATTCCTCCTGCCACAAAAGAAATCGCAGAAGAAACTCCAGCTCCGATCGCGCCCATTCCACATGGATAGATCAGTATATAATTCAATACGATGTTGATCAGGTTTACAATCAGGTTCACGATCATCGGAGATTTGGTATCTCCGGTCGACCGGATCGCTGCACCAAAAATAATGGTGGCAGCACGAAAAACCATCGGCGCATTGATACAGATAAAATAAAGCGTTGCATCACTTCGGATTGCTTCATCTGCTCCCATCCACACCGGCATAAACGGCGCAATCACAAGTATGACAGCCATCAGAGTGACACCCGCAGCCAATGTAACAAGCACCGTCTGTCCTGCTGCTTTTTGCACCTTTTTCTCGTTTTTTTCACCGATTGCCCTTGCAATATAGGCCAGAAAACCAATTCCGATCGCGCTCATCACACTGTTGATCAGCCATGTATAGGTTGAACTTAACGATACGGTTGCCGTGGCCTCTGCGCCAAGATGACCAACCATCGCCGTGTCCACATACTGGACCACGGTTTCCAGTAAAGATTCCAAAATGGTAGGCCATGCCAGCATCAGAAGCGATGCAAACATGGCCTTATCCAGTTTCCGATATGTTGAATGTGTTTTCATATAAGGATCCACACACTTTCTTACCTAAAATTATTCTTTGATTTTATTTCCCAGAAAATACGTAAGGAAAAAGATGACCGATGCAATGATTACGATCATAGGACCGGTTGCAACATTCGTATAATAAGACACGAACAGTCCAACCAGACCGGAAAACAATGAGAAAATGATTGAATACAGATGATATTCTCTCATATTAACCGAAATATTCCGACTGGAAGCCGCCGGAAGAATCAGCAGTGCATTGATGATCATGATTCCGACCCACTTGATGGACAGCATGACGATCAGTGCTACAAATACAGCAAAAAGATTATCCATCAGTGACACCGGAACACGTTTGCTCTTTGCAAGCGTCCGGTGAATGCAGACTGCATTCAGTTTATTGAACCCAAATACCCAGAAAATCACGGTTGCAATAAAAATTAAAACAAGATATACAATCTCCCGTGTGGTAATGCTCAGCACATCTCCAACCAGAAGGCTGGAATATTTGCTGAAGTTGCCACCCTTCGAGAGGATTGCAAGTCCGATTGCGACCGAACAGGACGAAAATACAGAAATGATCGTATCTGTCGAAGCAGTATTCCGGCTTCCGATTTTATTCAGTAACAGTGCAAATAGTATCGCAAACACCACCATGGAAATTGTCGTATCCTGTACACCAAATACGATTCCAACCGCGATTCCCGTCAGTGCAGAATGCCCAAGTGCATCTGAGAAAAATGCCATTTTCTTGTTGACGATCATCGTTCCCATCAAACCAAATAACGGTGTGATAATAATGACCGCGATCAGTGCATTCCGCATGAAATTATAATCAAACCAGGATGTTACCTGACTCATTTTTTTCGCCCTCCCTGATCCATTTTTCTTCACTGGACATTCCAAATACATGATCAAACTCCGGACTCTGGAATACCTCTTTCACAGTTCCCTGCTTTGCAATGGTTGCATGATCCAGCAGAATGACTTTATCCGCATATTTTGCAACATAATCCAGATCATGTGAGATCAGAATGATCGCAAGATCATAGTTCTTCTTCAGATAATCCATCGTCTGGAAAAAGAGTTCCATCCCATTCTGATCGATGCCGGACACCGGCTCATCCAAAAGCAGCAGGTTCGGTTCGTCCATAATTGCCATGGAAAGAAGTACTCTCTGAAGCTGTCCTCCGGATAAATTGCACACCTGCTTGTCGATCAGATCCTCCGCTTCAAAAACGGCCAGTGTGTTTTTAATCTTCTCATAGACTTTTTTACTTTTATGAAGAAATACCGGTGCATTGGATTCATAACTTGCGATCAGATCATATACACTGACCGGCGTGTTCTTCTCAATATTAATGGATTGCGGCACATAACCGATCTTTAATTTCTGCATGTGTCCATCCTTGGTATCTTTGAATTCAATCTCCCCGGTATGCGGGATATCGTCCAGAATTGCCCGTATGAATGTTGATTTTCCTGCGCCGTTTTTACCGATGATCGCATTCAGTGACCCGCAATGAAAATGCAGATTGACGTCATCCAGAATCACCTGATCTCCAAAACGGACCCCGAGATGATTCATCTTGATACAATGAAATCCACACGGCTCGATGATTTTACGCATGCCTTTACTCCTTCCCCATAATTGTAATGTCTTTTATTTGCAAAATGCTTCCCTAAGCTTATCTATATTTGACTGCATCGCTGTAAGATAACTGTCCTTGCTGTAATCTCCACGATTGCAGGCATCCAGATAAATCACTTTCACATTAGATTCTGATTCGACGGTTTTGCCCATATCCGAACCATATAATTCTTCTGCAAAAATATAGGAAACATTATCTTTTTGAATCTGATCTAACACATCTGCCACTTCTCCGGCGCTTACCTGACGTTCCTCGTCCAGATCCAGGACATAGCTGACATTTAAACCATAATCCTCTGCAACATAATCATATGCTTCGTGAAAAATAATCACATTCTGTCCCTTGGCAGCCTGTCTGATCTCATCCTGTTCATCCTGAAGGGCAGCAAGCTTTTCATCATATGCTTTGGCATTCTCATGATATGCATCTGCATGTTCAGGATCTGCCTGTTCCAAGGCCGATTCTATCGTGGCAAGCTGTATCCGGTAATCAGAAATGCTCATCCATGCATGCGCATTCTCTTCATCTCCATCATCCAGAAGTGGCACATTCTGACAGGCTTCTATAATATCCAGCTCCGGATAATTCGAAGCGACATCCGTAAGAAAGGTCTCAATGCCACCACCATTCACGATAAACAGATCTGCTTTCGACAAAAGCTTCATATCCTCGGTTGTAAGCTGATAATCATGCAGACACCCTGTCTGCGGCTCACTCAGATTCTCTAATGTAACGCCTTTTACATCGCCAATGACATTTTCGGCAGCCACATACATCGGATAAAAAGAGGTTACAATCGTAAACTGTGTTTTGTCTTTTTTATCTTCCGTTGTGCTTGTATATAACATGGTAAGTGCAATGGCAACGATCAGTATTCCTGCAAGCATTGCAAATACAATTGCGTTCTTTTTCTTCATGAAATTCCTCTTAATTACTACTCTGCTATCTATTTTTTCTTCTTATGAGCCTTGGAAGAATCCGCTTTTCTGCTGTTTTTGCGTTTTCCAGTCTCTTTTCCGATAGCTTTCCATCTTGGCTTCTTTTCCTTTTTTGATGCAGCATTCTCCTGCGATGAAGGATTTCCGTCATTTGTCGTATTCTTTTTGCGCTTTCCAAATGCAGCAATCTCTTCCTCACTGAGTGGATTGCCATCCTCATCTACAAGAACAAGGGAATCGATCAGTTCCCAGATCTCTTCCCTGCCCTGTTTGGTCTCCGCAGAGAACGGTATAATGATCGTTCCCGGTTCGACATTTAACACTTCCTCAATTGCTTTCAAATGTGCAGGAAGCTGGCTTCTTTTCAGTTTATCCGCTTTTGTGGCAATGATGATCGGAGCAAATCCCTGGGATACCATCCATTCATACATAAGCTGATCGTTTTCCGACGGATCATGCCGGATATCGATCAGCAGGAACACTCCATTTAACTTTTTGGAGGTGTGAAGATAATTTTCGATCATCTTACCCCATTTTGCCTTGATCTCAATGTTGGCATTGGCATAACCATAACCTGGAAGATCCACCAGATACATGGCATCATTGATATTATAAAAATTGATGGTCTGTGTCTTTCCCGGCTGCGCAGAGGTACGTGCAAGCGCTTTCCTGTTCATCAATGCATTGATGAGGGAAGATTTTCCAACGTTGGATTTGCCTGCAAAAGCAACCTCAAAACGATCATTTTCCGGAATCGTGCTTGTGATTCCACATACCGTTTCCAGATTTACATTTTTAATTACCATCTGCTTTTCTCCTTTTATGATTCTACAAATGCTATTTTTAATACCTGTTCCAGTCTCTCAACAGGTATAATTTCCAGTCCTTTTTTTATCTCGGATGAGATCTCCTCTAAATCCTTCTCATTCTTCTTCGGAATGCAGATCGTATGGATTCCTGCATTTTTGGCAGCAAGGATCTTCTCTTTGAGTCCTCCGATTGGAAGTACTCTTCCGCGAAGCGTAATCTCTCCGGTCATTGCAACATCTGCCCGCACTTTTGTCTTTGTGATTGCTGAAAGCATTGCAGTTGCCATTGTAATTCCAGCGGATGGACCATCCTTTGGAACTGCTCCTTCCGGAATATGGATATGAATATCATTCTCCTTAAAGAATTCTTTTGGAATATGATAGGAATCGCTGATAGATCGGATATAGCTGATTCCAGCCTGTGCAGACTCTTTCATGACATCACCAAGCTGACCGGTCAGCTGGAACTGACCGGTTCCAGGCATGATATTGACTTCGATTTCAAGAGTCACACCGCCAACACTCGTCCATGCCAGTCCACGCACGATTCCGATTTCATCCTCTTCATTCTTCATATCATAGCTGTACTTTGCTTTGCCAAGATAACGCTCCAGATTCTGACATGTTACCCTGACTTTACGATTCTTATCCTCGTACACCTCGCGTGCAACCTTTCGACAGATTTCGCCCAGTTTACGCTCTAATCCTCGTACGCCGGCCTCTCTTGTATAAGAACGGATGACCATTGCAAGTGCCTGATCACTGATCTGAAGCTTGCTTTCATCGATTCCGTTCTTCTCCATCTGCTTTGCAAGGAGATGTTCTTTGGCAATGTGAAGCTTCTCATTCTCCGTATAGCTTGTGACTTCAATCAGCTCCATACGGTCAAGCAGTGGCTTTGGTATATCAGAAACCGAGTTTGCTGTCGCAATGAATAATACCTCGGACAGATCCACTGGAAGTTCTACATAATGATCCCGGAATTTATTGTTCTGTTCGGAATCCAGTACTTCAAGAAGTGCCGATGAGGTATCACCTTTATAATCACTGCTGACCTTATCGATCTCATCTAAAAGCATCAGCGGATTATTCACTCCCGCTGTTTTCAGTCCATTGATAATTCTTCCAGGCATTGCTCCGACATAGGTTCTTCTGTGTCCTCGGATCTCTGCTTCATCACGCACTCCACCAAGGCAGATCCGTACATATTCCTTATTCAGTGCTTTTGCCACGGAACGTGCAATACTTGTTTTTCCGGTTCCTGGCGGTCCTACCAGACAGATGATCGGACTCTCTCCCTTGCTTGTAAGATTACGTACTGCAAGGAATTCCAGCATACGCTCTTTTACCTTGTCCAGTCCATAATGATCTTCATTTAAT
Source organism: Roseburia porci (assembly GCF_009695765.1). Lineage (GTDB taxonomy): Bacteria > Bacillota > Clostridia > Lachnospirales > Lachnospiraceae > Roseburia > Roseburia porci. The sequence goes on along the minus strand of NZ_VUNI01000004.1, from coordinate 133,804 downwards.
ACCTGCCCGGCATATGCAAGATCGGTGTTATCTTTGGAACTCTTTTTCCACGGAAGTTCTAAAAGGGTTTCGATATATCCACGCGCGACCGCACTTTCTGAGGAATTCGAACTGATTGTTTTAAAACGTTCGATTTCTTTTTTGATCTTATCCTTTACTTCTTTTGAAGCCTTTAACTTCTTTAAAGATTCCATATAAGAATCTGCGTCCGATTCCGTATGGTCTTCTCCAAGCTCTTCGCGGATCACTGCCATCTGTTCCCTTAAAAGATATTCTTTCTGATGTTTATCGACCCGCTGCTTCACTTTTGCCTGAAATTCATTTTTGATTGCATTAACTTCGATTTCATTTAAAAGCAGTGTCAGAAGCACCTGATAGCGTTCGGATACTCCGACCGCTTCGAGAATCTTCTGTTTTTCTTCGTAACGAACCGGAAGATTGTTGGATATATAATCCATCAGTTTATCCAGTTCCTGAATCTCCATTACCTGCCGTTTGATTTCTGCACTCAGTCTGTTATTCACAGAAGCATATCGTCCAAATGTCTCCTGAATACTCTCAACCATTGCCTGTTTTGTGTTATCCGGAAGATATTCCTCATCTTCCTCACATGCTTCAATCCGGGCTTCTAAGTATTCTGCACGGTCTGTAAAGTCTAAAAGTACTGCACGTGATAATCCTTCCACAAGGATGCGCACAATATTATTCTGTAATTTAATTACCTGCTTTACCTCTGCAATAATCCCGACCCCGTACAGATCTTCCTTCGTTGGATTCTCCACCTCGACATCGCGCTGTGTGACAAGAAAAACCTTCTGTTCTCCTGTCATGGCTGCCTCTACAGCCTTCAGCGACATCTCCCGGCTCACATCAAAATGAGCGATCATTCCGGGCAGGATTGTCATTCCACGCAGTGCTACCGCAGGTATTGTTGTCCAGTTATTCTCCAATGTTGTTCTCCTGTTTAGGAAGCAAGTTCTTCATCCTGCTTCTTTTCTTCGATTTGTGCCGGTTTTTCACCGTCGATCGCAAGATTCTTCTCTACAATCTCCGGAGTGATTACGCAGCGGTTAATGCTGTCATCGGAAGGAATACGATACATCAGATCCAGCATTACGCCTTCCATAATCGCACGAAGTCCACGTGCTCCGGTCTTTCTTTCTAAAGCTTTATCTGCAATTGCTTCAATTGCCTTTTCATCAAATTCGAGACCTACACCATCTAATTCAAACAGTTTTGTATACTGTTTTACGAGTGAGTTCTTTGGCTCCTGCAAAATACGGATCAGCGCATCACGATCCAGATTGTCCAAAGATACGGTAATCGGTACACGTCCGATAAATTCCGGAATCAGTCCGAATTTTACAAAATCCTGAGGAAGTGCATGTTTAAATGCTTCTCCGACATTCATCTCGCTCTTCTCTTTGACAGATCCGCCAAAACCGATTGATTTGGAATCCATACGCGTCTCTACGATCTTCTCCAGTCCATCAAATGCACCACCACAGATGAACAGGATATTGGTCGTATCGATTGGGATCAGCTCCTGCTGAGGATGCTTTCTTCCTCCCTGTGGTGGAACAGATGCTACCGTTCCCTCAAGAATCTTTAAAAGTGCCTGCTGTACACCTTCACCGGAAACATCACGTGTGATCGATACATTCTCGGATTTTTTGGTAATCTTGTCAATCTCGTCAATATAAATAATTCCGTGCTGTGCACGTTCAATATCATAATCTGCTGCCTGGATCAGTTTCAGAAGGATATTCTCTACGTCCTCTCCGACATATCCTGCCTCAGTCAGCGTTGTTGCATCTGCAATTGCAAACGGAACATTGATCACTCTTGCAAGTGTCTGTGCAAGCAGTGTCTTACCGGAACCTGTTGGTCCAAGCATAAGAATATTACTCTTCTGCAATTCTACTCCAAGGTCACCACCGGCCAGTACACGTTTGTAATGATTATATACTGCTACGGATAATACCTTCTTCGCCTGATCCTGTCCAATGACATAATCATCCAGAAATGCTTTCAGTTCTTCCGGTTTTAACAGATTAATCTGCTCCTGTGCAGATGCTTTTTCCTCTGTATGATCCCCCATATTCTCTTCGTCGATAATCTCAGCACAGATATCAATACATTCATCACAGATGAATGCACCATTTGGTCCAGAGATCAGTCTGTGAACCTGATCCTGTGTTTTTCCGCAAAAAGAGCAGCGGATTTTTCCATCATTTTTTCCTGCCATAATTTTCTCCAGATTCTATTTTTCTAAATTTCAAGAGGATGATATATATACGGTTTGAGGGCATCCCGCAAAAAGCGGGGTACCCTCCAGCAAACTTTCGTTTTTATCTACTTGTGATCACACTATCGATCAGACCGTATTCCATTGCCTCTTCTGCAGACATATAGTTATCTCGTTCTGTATCTGCACATACTGTCTCATATGGTTTGCCAGTATTTGCTGCCAGAATCTCATTTAATTTCTTCTTTGTCTTTAAGATATTTTCTGCTGCGATCTGAATCTCAGTTGCCTGACCCTTTGCTCCGCCGGACGGCTGATGAATCATGATCTCTGCATTTGGAAGTGCAAATCTCTTACCCTTTGCTCCACCTGCAAGAAGGAAAGCTCCCATGCTGGCTGCAAGACCGATACAGATGGTAGATACATCACATTTGATGTACTGCATTGTATCATAGATTGCCATACCTGCTGTAACCATTCCTCCTGGAGAATTGATATATAAATGAATATCTTTTCCAGGATCTTCAGATTCCAGGAACAGTAACTGTGCAACAACAAGGCTTGCTGTTGTCTCATTTACTTCTTCTCCAAGGAAAATAATTCTATCTTTTAATAAACGCGAATAAATATCGTAATTGCGCTCTCCTCTGCTGGTCTGTTCAATGACATAAGGTACTAAACTCATATAATTCGGCCTCCTTTATAAAAGTTCAAAAGACCGGCCCAGGATCTTCTGGGCCAGTCCATAGTAATTCCTTTGTATCTACAAAGATTATTCTTCTGTTGCAGCTTCTTCTGTTGTTGCAGCTTTCTTAGATTTTGCTTTTGCTCTTTCTTTTACATTATCCATTACAAGCTCAACAGCTTTCTGGATTGCAAGATCATTCTTCATGGACTTCTTCTCAGATTCTCCCATGTACTCTTTTAACTTGTCAGCTTCCATTCCGTAAGCTTTTGCCATCTTCTCGATCTCAGCATCGATATCTTCATCTGTAATCTCGATGTTCTCATCTTTTGCGATCTGCTCAAGAACAAGGCTGCTCTGGATACGTGTTGTAGCTTCTGGACGAACCTGCTCTCTTAACTTGTCAACAGTCATTCCTGAGAACTGTAAGTACTGATCCATAGAAAGACCGCTCTGAGCGATTCTCTGAGCGAACTCTTCGATCATTGTATCGCACTGTGTATCGATCATTGCATCCGGGATATCCATCTTGGATTTGTCAATGATCTTCTGGATTGCTTCATCCTCTTTTGTGCGTTTTGCTTCGTTCTCTTTCTGCTCAACAAGACGTTTCTTTAAATCTTCTTTGTACTCAGCTAAAGTATCGAACTCAGATACATCCTGAGCGAACTCATCGTCTAATTCAGGAAGTTCTTTTGTCTTGATCTCATTGATCTTAACTTTGAATACAGCTGGTTTTCCAGCAAGGTCAGCTGCCTGATACTGCTCTGGGAATGTAACATTGACTTCAACTTCGTCTCCTGTGTTCTTTCCGATCAGCTGATCCTCAAATGTATCGATGAATGTGTGGGAACCGATCTCTAATGGATGATTCTCTCCTTTTCCACCTTCGAATGCAACACCGTCAACAAATCCCTCAAAGTCGATAACTGCTGTATCTCCGTTTTCAACTGGACGATCTGTTACAGTAATTGTTCTTGCGTTGTTATTTCTTTCTTTCTCTAAGCTCTCTTCTACTTCTTCATCAGAAACAGATGTATCGATCTTAGTTACAGTTACTCCCATGTATTTGCCAAGTGTAACTTCTGGTCTTACAGCAACTTCTGCTGTGAAGATGAAAGGTTTTCCTTTCTCGATCTGAACAACATCAACAGTAGGACGGGAAACGATATCAACACCGCTCTCTTCAACTGCTGCCGGATAATTCTCCTGCATTAATGTATTGGCAGCATCTTCATAAAATACAGCTGGACCATACATTTTCTCGATCATGGCTCTCGGTACTTTACCTTTACGGAAACCAGGGATGCTGATCTTGTTCTTCTCTTTCTGGTAAGCTGCGTTCAATGCTTTCTCTAATTCTTCAGCGGAAACTTCGATTGTAAGTTTCGCCATGTTTTTTTCTAAATTCTCAACCTGTACACTCATTACTACTATTTTCCTCCTTAATATATATGAAATACCATGTACATCTTATTCAATGGCCGTCCCAGGAAATAATGGGCATACTACGACCACTACAGTCATTCATGCATTATATCACAGCTTATTTCAAAAAGCAACGAAAAAACATGAAGATCACAGCAGCAATCAAAATCACGATTCCTTCGATCATTGTCCGCTTTCTTTTACGCATAAATTCTGCTTCCGCCTTCTGTGCTTCTGTCAGTTCTTCCTGCGCCGGGCGGCATTCACAGATGAGACTGCCATAGCCCATACCAGCTGCAATTTCAGATGCATACGCATGATCTGCTGCTGTCACATAAATTTCATGATCCAGACAGTTTTCCTCAGAATCCACCAGCTTATATGCGTCACCTTCCGCAGACCTGGAGTAAACCTCGATGTGCTCTGCAAGCAGTTTTTCTTTTATGCGGGATGCACTATCGGCATCCGGCACTGTCATTAATTTCCGGATATATTCAAATCCCATCTGTGTTCTCTCCCTCTTGTATTTTATCTATACCACATCGGCAAACTGTGCCATATACAGCTCATAATATGCACCGCGTCTGGCAAGCAGTTCCTTCGGACTTCCCTGCTCTACAATACCGCCATTATCAATTACAAAAATACGATCTGCATTCTGGATGGTTGACAGACGGTGTGCAATTACAAAGCTCGTTCTTCCGGCCAGAAGTGCCTCAATTCCATGCTGTACAAGAATCTCTGTATGCGTATCGATGCTGGAAGTTGCCTCATCCAGGATCAGGATCTTCGGCATCGAGATCATTGTTCTCGCAAAAGCGATCAGCTGTCTCTGTCCGATAGAAAGACCTGCGCCACGTTCCTTCAGTTCGGTATCATAACCTTTTTCCATTTTCATGATAAAGTCATGCGCATTCACGGCTTTCGCTGCAGCGATCATTTCTTCCTCAGTTGCATCCATTTTACCATATAAAATATTCTCCCGTACAGTTCCATGGAAAATAAAATTATCCTGCGTCATAACACCCATCTGTCTTCGCAGACTGTGGATCGACACCTTCTTCAGATCATGTCCGTCGATATAAATATGACCATCCTCGATGTCATAAAAACGGCTGATCAGATTTACGATTGTCGTTTTTCCTGCGCCGGTCGGGCCAACAAGGGCAATCGTTTCTCCCGGCTGGATGGTAAAGTTCACATCGGAAAGAACCTTTGTCTCTGCCGGTGTTCCCTTATCATAGGTGAAGGATACATGGGAAAACTCCACTTTTCCCTCTACTTCCGGAAGTTCTTCCACATCTGATTCATCCTGAATATCCGGTTTCGTGTCAAGAATATCAAAGATTCGTTCAGCTGCGGAAAGGTTTGTCACCAGCTGATTATAAAAGTTACTCAGATTCATGATCGGATTCCAGAACATATTGATATACGTTCCAAAAGCCACAAGAAGTCCGACCGATACAGCCGGCGCTCCGATGAATTTCACACCGATCAGATAAAGCATCATAGTTCCGACTCCCCAGCAGAAATCTACCGTCGGTCCAAACATATCCGCTCTGCGGCAGGCTGCCACAAAAGCTTTCTGATGTTCATCTGTAAGTTCCTCAAATACTTCTCTTGTCTCATTTTCAGCGCGGAAGCTCTGCACAACACCGATTCCCGCAATATCCTCATGCACATATGCATTCAGGTTCGATGATTTCTTGCGGAAGATCTGCCAACGCTTATGCGCAGTTCTTTGAATGATAAAAATTCCGGCGATCATAAGCGGGATCGTGCAAAGAGACGCTATCGCAAGTTTCCAGTCTTTGACCAACATAATGACCACAACACCAAGCACCGTGATAAAATCCGGGATCAGCGTTGTAACCGCATTGGTCAGCACATCCTTTAATGAATTGACATCCCCGATAATTCTTGCAAGAATCTTACCGGTTGGTCTGCTGTCAAAAAAAGAAAAAGACAGCAGCTGGATATGTTCATATAATTCCTGACGGATCTTTAATAAGATCTGATTGGAAATTACAGACATCACATACATACGTATTTTTACCATGATCATATAGATCACATTCAAAACGAGTGCAAAAATACCAATTTTCACAAGCCCGTTCCAGTCACCAACACTGATGTGCTGGTCAATGGCATTTTCTATAATAAGCGGATTGACAAGCGAAATGGCAACTGTGACTGCCATGCATATCAAAACACCCAAAACGCCCTTTTTATGGTCTTTCAGATAGGAAAAGAGGCGGATGATGATCTGCTTCTTTTCGCCATTTTCCATTTGTTCGTCTTCTCGAAATGAGTTGACTGCCATACTGACACCTCCATTCTATGATGACAGCTGCATTGCCGAACCATATTGTGCCATGTAGGTTTCATAATACAGTCCCTTCTTTGCAAGCAGCTCTTCATGGGTTCCACGCTCAGCGATCTTACCGTTTTCAAGATAAATGATCTCATCCGCATGACGTACTGCGGAAATACGGTGTGCAATGATCATTTTCGTAGTTCCCTTTAATTCGTTCAATGTTTTCTGGATCTCATGTTCGGTTTCCATGTCAAGCGCCGAAGTAGAATCATCCAGCACCAGTATCGGTGAATGCTTTGCAAGTGCACGTGCAATACTGATTCTTTGTTTCTGTCCGCCGGAAAGTCCGACTCCGCGTTCTCCGACAACCGTCTCATACTGCTCTTCCATTTTCTCAATAAAACCGCTTGCCTGGGCATGATCTGCGGCATTTCGGATTTCCTCGATCGGAAGCGTTTTTCTCTGACCCATTTTGATATTTTCCTCGATCGTGTCAGAAAAAAGGAATACATCCTGCATAACAACGGAAATATTGCTTCGGATCTGTTCCAGTTTCAGATTCTTCACATCGACATGATCGATGGATACGCTTCCTTTGTCCGTATCGTAAAAACGCTGTAAAAGATTCACGATGGATGATTTACCGGAGCCGGTCGCCCCCATGATACCAAGGGTTTTTCCAGGCTCAAGTTCAAAGCTGATATCATCCAGGATCTGATTTCCTTCAATGGAAAAAGACACGTGGTCAAAGCAGATATTACCATCTACATGATCCAGTTCCACGGGTGTTTCCTTCTCCAGAACGTGTGATGTATTCTCGTAGATTCTGGCGATTTTCTTTCTGGATGCAATTGCACTGGAAAGGTCATTGGTCAGCCATCCAAGCATCTCCATCGGCCATGTACAGTTTCTGCTGTATTCCACATATGCCACCAGTGATCCGATATCCATCTGTCCTTTCATCACTTCCAGTCCGCCACATATCGTCATCGTCACCGGAAGTAAAACAGATACAAACTGGAAGATCGGATAATAACGCACCAGTGTTTTTGACTGGCGGATGTTCAGATCGTAATAGCGTTTGTTATGCGAAAGGAATTTTTCAATCTCAAATTCTTCCCTTGCAAAAGCTTTAACCGTACGCACACCCGCAAGATTTTCCTCTGCAACAGTGGTCAGATTCGCATTTTCCTCACTGATTTCCTCATAAACCGCATCCAGCTTCCGTTCCATGATGATTGCAACCGCTCCGCAGAGTATCATAAATGCAAGCGGAATAAATGTCAGTTTCCAGTCCAGTGTAAACATACAGTAGAGCACACTGGCAACATGAATGATGACCTCAATGATCAGCATTCCGACATATCCCAGCGCATTCCAGATATGATCGATATCATCCTTCACGCGCGCCATGAGTTCTCCGGTATTGGTTTTTCCAAAATAATCCATGGACAATCCCTGGATATGACAGAAAAGATCCTTTCGCATCTCGGCACCAATCTTTGAACTCGCTTTATCAAATGTAAATTCTTTATAATATCCAAACACACTCCGTCCGATACCGATCAGTACGATCGTAAGCAGTAATGTTGGAAGAATCTCCATGTTTCCTCCAACAAAAACTTCATTTACGATCCGTTTTGTGATCATCGGATACATCATATCGAGTGCGATTGCCGTAACCATACAGGCAATTGCAAACAGATAATAATACCAGTATCGGGCGATATATGAACTGATTTTTTTCACTTCTAACTTCCTCCTTTCAGGTCTGGCCCCGCTGTCATTGGATTTTGGTATTCCCCTTCCCGTCAGCCGCAACCCTGAAGAACTTTTCGGAAAAACAAAAAGCTCCTGTGGCAAAACTTCATCTTCTGCCACAGGAGCCGCAAAGCGCAAATTCCCATACGTGTACACACACGAAGACATCCATTCTTCACCGTATGAGAAATTGCCTTTTGCAATAAAAAAGACCATGGCATCCAATGAAACTGCCAGGGTCTGCAAAATCCTATCTGATATAGTCTATGAAAAAATAACTATAAAAATAATGACACCGAGGTAATTTCACGATTCTTGTTGTTCACTTGATTAAATTTGTAATTCGTAAACTTCATCATAATTTTACCTCTCTTTCTTTATTTTTGTTTACTAATCAAGTAAATCATAACTTCCAATAATTGTCAATGGTTCTTTTCTCATATTTTTTCCTGCAATGGGCAGAATATGTTTTGTAAAGGAGGTGAAACACATGAGTGGATCAAACAATACAAGTTCAAACAACATGGCAGTACCTGAAGCAAAGGACGCTATGAAGCGTTTCAAAGAAGAGGTTGCAAGTGAGATCGGAGTACCTTTAAAAGACGGTTACAACGGAGATCTTACTTCCAAACAGGCTGGTTCTATCGGTGGTGAAATGGTCAAAAAAATGATCATGAAGCAGGAAGAACAGATGAAATAAAAAAGCAGAGACTCCCAGAACATTTATGGATCTGCATACGCAGTTTCGTAAATGCCGGGAGTCTCTTTTTCCGATTGATTTTTGGATACGCTTTAATAAATAATGCTCTCTGCAAGCTTGTCTGCTGTCTTTTTGTCTGTGAAATAGCTTACAATCTCAAGTGCAAATGCGATTGCTGTTCCCATTCCACGGCTTGTGATCACATTGCCATCCTGTACAACCGAATCCTCAGAAGTAACTGCGCCTGTCAGCTTTGGTTCAAATCCGGGATAACTTGTCGCATGTTTTCCATTTAAGATTCCTGCCTGTCCCAATACACTTGGAGCTGCACAGATTGCGGCAACCAGTTTTCCACCTGCTGCAAACTCACGGATCACTTTATCCACGGTCTCATCTGCGCCAAGATTTGTTGTTCCCGGCATTCCACCCGGAAGTACGATGCCATCCAGTGTGGAAAAGTCCACCTCATCCTTTTTTGCATCCGCAAGAAATGTGATTCCATGTGCACCGGCAACTTCGTTTTTATCACTGATCGATATCGTTGTAATATCAATTCCCGCTCTTCTCACAATATCCACAACCGTAAGTCCTTCGATTTCCTCACAGCCATCTGCCATAAAAATTCCTATTTTACTCATTCTTTAAACCCTCCTGCCTCTGATTAATTGCTATTCACAGTATAAGGCAATTTGCGTCAAATTTCCAGATAATATATAATGTACGCAAAAGCAAAAATGAACAGTTACATCATGAAAGGGGATTCAAATCGTATGAAGAAATTAGTTGTGATTTTTCCGGGAATCGGTTATCACTGCGACAAACCACTGTTATATTACAGTCGTAAGCTTGCAGCAGAACTTGGTTATGAAACCGCTATTCCATTACAATATACATTTTCCGGTGGAAATATCCGTGGCAATGCCGTCAAAATGCAGGAAGCGTTTGACAGTCTGTATGAGCAGGCCGAAACATCACTCTCCGCCGTTGACTGGAGCAGCTACGATGATATTCTTTTTCTCTCAAAAAGCGTGGGAACAATCATTTCCAGCGCATATGCCAAGAAGCATTCGGTTCCATGCCATCAGATCCTGTATACACCACTGGAGCAGACTTACCTTTTTGCACCAACGGACAGTATCGCTTTTATCGGTAAAAAAGATCCCTGGAGTGATGTAGAAAAAGTCATTCTTACCAGTCAAAAGCAGACGGTTCCCATCTATACCTATGACGACGCCAATCATTCACTGGAAACTCCGGACACCATGCAGAATCTAAAGATTTTAAAGGATGTAATGAAAATTTCAAAAGAATATATACTTACATGGAGGAACAAATAGTGGAAATTGAACGTAAATTTTTAGTAAAAAAGACTCCGGAAAACTTGGAGTCTTATCCATGCAAAAAAATTGCACAGGGTTATTTAAATACGAATCCCGTCGTGCGGATCCGGAGATCCAACGACGAGTATTATCTGACCTATAAAGGGAAAGGCATGATGGTCCGTGAAGAATACAACCTTCCGTTAAACAAGGAATCCTTTGAACACATGGTAACGAAGATCGATGGTCTTCTGATTGAAAAAAGCCGTTATCTGATTCCCTTAAAAGACGGACTTACCGCTGAACTTGATGTTTTTGAAGGTTCCCTTGCACCTCTTCTGCTCGTTGAAGTAGAATTTGATTCCGTCGAAGCAGCCGAGGCATTTACCGCACCAGACTGGTTTGGAGAAGATGTCACCAATTCCGGAAAATATCACAACAGCAACCTTTCCAAACTAGCGTAAACGGTTTGCCGATTCATATTTCTGTTTCGTGCGGAGCGCCATTTTCAGGGCATCATAACGATTCATAAGATCCCCCTCCGGAATGACAACATCCATAACGACTGCAATATCATCAACCAGTTTGTCGGTAATGCAGTCTCTCATGGATACCAGCACATTGTATTTCTCATCAAAAGTTTCCGCATCCAGATATTCCATCAGTTTTGGATCCGGGCGTTCTTCGTCCGGATTCTCTGCCTGGATTCCGGTTTCCTGTTGTTTAGCAACGTTCTTTGAATCAGACTGTACTTCCAATATTACGGTATTGTCCTCTTCTTCCACGCAATGCCACGTTCCATCTGCATTCATTTCCATTCTTGTAAAACGATATTTCTGTTTCACGTCTGGATATTTGTTATGATCCACTTCACTGACAAACATGGCGAGTGGTCTTGCATACATGCCAAAACCACCATACAATGCCTGATAGATCACAAGCGGTTCCTTCGTCTCGGAATGTGTTGCAATTCCGATGATCTGATATAGTTTATTCTTAAAATGGCGATAAATCTCCCCATTCTTTGGTACTCGTTCCATATTATGTCTCCTTATTCTGTCATAGTATAAGAATTCAGCATATCCATTGCTTCACCGAGGAAGTCTCTTCCGAATTCAAGATTGACCTGATAGCCGGTAACCATTAAATCCTCAATATCTTTCATCAGAGAAGAGCTTTCCATATCCACGCTGGCTTCTTTCTTTGCTTCTGCGTGTAACGGAGCACTCGTCAGTTCCTTACCACACTGTGCCTCATGAAGTTCATCCTCCACATACTGGTTTGCATTCTGATTTGCTTTTGCCAGAATATCCGGAGCCTTCGTCTCCTGCTTTGTGCCTGTTGTCGCAGCTTTCTGTGCGGTCTGATGATTCAGTCTTTCTCCATACTTTGCCGTCAGCTTCGCCTTCAGTTCCTCCTGTGAAGGACTTGTATACGCCGGAGTCCGTTTTTCCGTATAAGTCTGCTTATTGGTATAAGCCTGATTCGCTGTATACGTCTGATTGTTGATATTAGTCTGTGTCGTTCCTGAATATGTATTCTTTTTATTCGTTCTTTGGGCATTTTCTGCTTTTTTCTTGTTGATATTAACAATAAACGCAATGATAATAATAACCCAGATCAATCCACCCATGGATTTTCCCCCTTTTACAACTTTTTCATATCTATTGTAGCCGATTTACCTGTTTGCGTACAGTAAATTTATAATTGTTCAAATGTGCGTGCCGCGTCCACAAGCAGATCACGAATCGGAAGATGCTGCGGGCAATGCCCTTCACATTTTCCACACCGGATACAGTCGCTGGCCTTTCCATGATCCGTTACTGCATCATGATATTTTCCTCTGGAAATTGCATTCACTCCAAACTGTACCGACATATTATATGCAGAAAATACATCCGGAATCACGATCTTCTTCGGACATCCATCCACACAATACTGGCAGGACGTACATGGAATCGTTGGAAGCTTATCCAGTTCTTCACGGACACGCACGATCGCATGCTTCTCTTTATCCGAAAGTGGCACAAAATCCTTCATGTATGAAGTATTATCTGCAAGCTGCTCCTTTGTGGACATTCCACTGAGCACCAGCATGACCTGATCAAGCGATGCCGCAAAACGGATTGCATACGATGCAAAGGACGCCTGCTCATCCAGCTCTTTTAATACTTCTGCGGATCTGCCGATCAGGTTCGCAAGTGTTCCACCTTTCACCGGTTCCATTACGATCACAGGGATTCCATATTTTACTGCTGTTTCATAGCATTTACGTGACTGTACGATATCCGATTCCCAGTCATAATAGTTGATCTGGAGCTGTACAAATTCTATCTCAGGGTGACGGCTTAATGTCTCATCTAAAACATCTGCGGAATCATGAAAAGAAAATCCGATATGTTTCGCTCTTCCATCTGCTTTGATCTTCTTTGCAAATTCAAATCCACCATTTGCTTCAATCGTCAGGATCCTATCTTTATCGAGTGCATGCAGCAGGTAAAAATCAAAATAATCTACTCCGCAGCGCTCTAACTGTCTCTGAAAGATCGGTTCATAATCTGTTTCACTTTTCACCAGCCATACCGGCATTTTATCTGCAAGGAAAAACCGATCTCTGTCGTAGCGTTCCACCAGACAACGTCTTACCGCTTCCTCTGATTGTTCCTTATGATATGGATAAGCCGTGTCAAAATACTGAAAGCCCTGTTCCATATAGGAATCGATCATCTCACAGAATGTCTGATCATCGATCCTGTCCTGCTCTCCGTCAAGTACCGGAAGCCGCATACATCCAAACCCCAGTTTCTTTTTCATCAAATCCTTTAATTCACTCATACTCTTTTCCTCCCTATCTGGCTGTTTTCCAGTAGTCTTTTAGCGAAGCGGTGCAAGAATTGCATCTGCACGCTCCTCCGGAGTCTTATTCTCTCCCTGTTCATTGTAAAATCCGGCCGGCAGATCTGCCTGATGCCGTTTCAAAATTCCACCAAATCTTGGCTGGCTTCCTGCGGTCTGATCCGCATATGTAATCGCTGTAATTAACTGCTTCCGAATCGGTCTTAAAAAGTCTGCTTCATAAAGACTTCCGATCTTACGCATTTTCTCCGAATAAGGAAGATCCGACAGATCCTCTGCCGAGCGGTCTGTCTCATAAAATCCCAGATGGTAAAAATCTGGTGTCTCTCTCCCCAGTATCTCCTGATTCAAAGCCGACAGATTCTCTACTTCACTCTGGAAAATAATCTTATCGCATTTCTTCTGTCCAAGTTCAATAACCGAGTGGTATGTCAGATGGTATTCCTGATTTTCAGGGCTGACAAGAAATTCATGTTCATAACTTCCATCCATCTGCCGGAGTTTACCGGTAATCGCAGCAACTTCTTCTTTGCACCGGCTGCTCTGCCACGCTTCTTCCACAACCACCTGTTCCAGCTTCGCTGCATATTTCTGGATCTCTTCCAGGTTCGCCCTTGCCTGAATATAGCTGTCTTTGGTGGCAGCGGTCTGTTTTTTTACCTTTTCATATAATTTAAGCCATGCACGTACTACCGACATATCACAGTCGGCAGTCTGCATGGCTTTTTTTATAAGTTTCAGTTCTTCGTCAAATTGATCTGTCAAAAGAATCATCCCTTTTAAAAATGTTACGATAACTTCGTAATATTATTTTTCATCGTACAAATGACATTTTACCACATGTCCATTACCCATGTCACGTGCTTTAGGATCTTCTTTTTTACAAATCTCCATACACTTCTCACATCTTGTATGGAATTTACATCCAGCTGGTGGATTGGCCGGTGAAGGAATATCACCCTTTAAGATGATACGCTCTTTCTTATAATCCGGGTCCGGCATTGGAATTGCGGAGAACAATGCCTGTGTATACGGATGCAATGGCTTGGCAAAAATATCCTCTGTCTTACCAGTCTCGACAAGTCCGCCCAGGTACATAACACCTACGGTATCTGAAATATGCTCTACAACCGAAAGGTCATGTGAGATAAACAGATAGGTCAGATTACGTTTTTCCTGAAGTTCACGGAGCAGGTTAATGATCTGTGCCTGAATGGAAACATCCAGTGCTGATACAGGCTCATCACATACTACGAATTCCGGGTTCAGAGCAAGTGCACGTGCGATACAGATACGCTGTCTCTGTCCACCAGAAAACTCATGTGGATAACGGTCTTTATGGTATTCCTGAAGTCCACAGTCTTTCATGACTTTTGTTACATAATCATCATATTCCTCTTTGGATACAAGACCATGCTCGCGAACAGCCTCTCCAATGATCTCTCCGATCGGCAGACGCGGTGAAAGTGAAGAATATGGATCCTGGAAGATGATCTGCATTTTTGTACGCAGTTTCCTTAATTTCTTTTTATCATATGTTCCGATGTCTTCTCCATTAAATAAAACAGTTCCATCTGTCTTATCAATAAGACGAAGGATCGTACGTCCTGTTGTCGATTTACCACATCCGGACTCTCCTACAAGTCCCATGGTGGTACCTCTTTTGATGGAAAAAGAAACATCATCTACGGCTTTTACATTTCCCGTAACGCCACCGAAAAATCCGCCTTTGATCGGGAAATATTTCTTTAAGTGAGACACCTCGAGAATGTTATCCGGATCGTGAACAAGCTTATCATTATTGCTCATTTGCTGTACCTCCTTCTGCGCATCTGTAGCAGCTTACAACATGTGTTGGAGATACATGATATTCACATGGATATGCTCCGTCACAGGCATCTACGCACATATTACAACGATCTTTGAAATAGCAGTAGTCTGGCATATTAACCGGGTTTGGAACGCTTCCCGGAATACTGTAAAGTTTATCAACTTTTTTACCAACAACCGGTTTCGAATTCATAAGCCCGATCGTATATGGATGTCTTGGATCTTTAAAAATCTCTCTTGCAGTGCCTTTTTCGATAACACGGCCTGCATACATTACAACAACATAATCCGCCATTTCTGCAACGACACCAAGGTCATGGGTGATCAGCATGATCGAGCTGTTGATCTTATCCTTTAAGTTGCGGAGCAGATCCAGAATCTGAGCCTGAATGGTTACATCAAGTGCAGTCGTCGGCTCATCGGCGATGATCAGTTTTGGATCACATGCAAGTGCCATTGCGATACAGATACGCTGTCTCATACCACCGGAAAGCTCATGTGGATACATCTGATATACACCTTCTTTATTGGCGATGCCAACCATCTCCAGAAGTTCGATGGTACGGGCCTTTACTTCTTCCTTGCTCTTTTCCGGATTGTGAAGTTCGATAACCTCATCAATCTGCTCTCCGATACGGAATACCGGGTTTAAAGAAGTCATTGGCTCCTGGAAAATCATGGACATATAGTTACCACGGAGTTTCTGCATAACACTTGCAGGAGCATTAACCACATTGACCACTTTATCTCCCGAATTAAAACGGATTTCTCCTTCTACGGTCTGTCCAGCAGGTCTTTGTACCAGCTGCATCAGGGAAAGGCTGGTGACGGATTTACCGCATCCAGACTCTCCTACGATACCAACCGTCTTTCCCTGTGGTACATCAAACGATACACCATCTACGGATTTTACAGTTCCGATGTCTGTGAAGAAATAGGTATGAACATTGTCAAACTCAACACAGTTCTCCGGATTTTTCATCTTGGTAATATATTCTTCTTCCGGAATATGTTTCCGGTTTCTCTTTTTCTCCAGCTCTTTTGTAATCTTACGATTCTTCTTGGAGATCTCGCGGGATTCTTTCGCTGAAATATAATTTGCGCTTTTTTTCTTTAATGACATTTGTTCCACCTACCGTTTCATTTTCGGATCGAATGCGTCACGCAGACCATCACCGATAAAGTTGAATGCAAGTACTGTTAACAGAATCAGGATACCTGCCGGAATCCATACGAATACATAATTCGTCATTACGTAAGAATCGTTAACCGCATTAATGATACTTCCCCAGGAAGCTGCAGGATACTTGATACCAAGTCCCAAGAAGCTTAATGTTGCCTCTGATAAGATAACATCACCAAGTCCCATGGTTGCAAATACGATCAACTGTGGAATTACGTTTGGAATCAAATGTCTGAAAATTCTGCGTCGGATGCTGATTCCGGTTGCTTCTACCGCGATCATGAACTCCTGCTCACGAAGAGAAAGGATCTGTCCACGTACGATACGCGCGATTCCAACCCAGCCAAGGACGGACATGACAATACATAACATATAAATACGTCCGGTTGCAGACACTTTATAGTAATCCATGATAGAACCAAGGATCATGTAAAGTGGAATTGCAGGAATACAATATACAATATCAACAAATCGCATTAAAACATTGTCAACCCAGCCGCCAAAGAATCCGGCAATACCACCAACGATAATGCCTAAAACGACTTCAATCGCAACAACGACAAACCCGATCAGAAGAGAGATACGTCCACCATACATCAGTCGTGCAAGAAGATCCATACCATTAGCGTCTGTTCCAACCCAGTGTGCTTTGGATGGACTTGCATAAGAGTCAACGACTTTTGTCTCCTGATAACGTTTGATCGTGTACTGACCATCTTTCTGGCTGAGCAGATATGTCTCATCATTACCATCTTTATCCTCAGCAGTAAACTCTTCTTTGTCATCTTCGATTGCTGCAACAACAGCCTCTTTAAATGCCGGTGTTAAAAATACGCCATCTACAACACTGTTGATGTTCATATTGGAAATATAAGCATAATCTTTGCCATCTGCATCTTCTACCATGGCTGCTGATTTGCCTTCCTGTTTGATCGTATAAGTGCTGTCATCTGCTGTGAATCCAGTCTCATCATCTGCCATGGCTACGATTGCATTATGATAAAAATCATAGGAAAACTGTGTTTCCGCTGTGTATCCGGTAAAGGAAAGCTGGCATACGACTGCCATCTCTGTACCTGTATAGAAATCAAGCTGTCCATCCTGTTCTGTAAACAGATAAGATTTTCCGTCTTTTGTAAATACATTCTGTCCGGCAGCTGCCGCACCCTGATACTCCTCGGAATCCGCAAGAGATGCAGAGGCAGAACCATCGATTGCATACATAATATAGGAAGAATCACTTACTTTGCCAAGTCCAAGCTGAGATCCATCTTTCGTCTCAAACACATACTTCTGCGTTGTAGCTGCAAGAATTGTTTTGGAAAACGCATCGGATGGAAGTGTCACACCATCTGCTGCATAAATCTGATAATCCGAAATCTCGGTTGCACCTGCATAATCCTTTTTCATCTCATCTGTGGTGTAGAACACCTGGCTCTGCGAATATGGATTCAAAAGACCACCAACAAATGCAAAAAGGAACATACAAACAATAATCACAACACCTGCAATTGCAAGCTTATTGCGTAAAAACCGCTTTGCCACGAGCATCCCAGGGGAAAGTACGCGGACACGCTGTTCGCTGTCAAGTTTCATATCTTTTTTTTCTGTATTGTTATCCATGTCTTCCTCCTTCCTAGTTTACTCTGACACGAGGGTCAACAACCGCATAAAGAATATCTGCAATCAGGTTGCCCAAAAGCGTAAGGATTGCAATAAATGTCATATAGAACATAACAAATGGAATATCTCCCTGCATCACACACTGATAAGAGGTATATCCAATACCCGGAATCTGGAACAGGGTCTCTGTAACCATCGCACCACTGAATAATCCCGGAAGTGTTCCACCAAGCAATGTAATGATCGGGATCAGTGTATTGCGGAATGCATGTTTATTGACAACGACACTCTCGGATAAACCTTTTGCTCTTGCAGTACGAATGTAATCGGAATTCAGTACTTCAAGCATGTTGGTACGTGTATAACGCATCAGACTACCGATGCTGACAATTGCAAGTACAATGGTTGGAAGGACCATATGTTTTGCCATATCAAAGAACTGTCCAACCGGTGAGAGCTGATCATGCATACGTCCTACAATACCATACAGGTCAAACCAGCCAAGTTTAATTGCGAAAATATACTTCAAAATGGTTGCAAAGAAAAAGCTCGGCAGGGAAATACCGATCAGCGCAAGCACTGTTATTACATAATCCGATGTAGAATACTGTTTTCTTGCTGCAAGAATACCGGCCGGGATTGCGATTACAATCTCAAGTATAAAAGAGCCGAGTGCCAGTGCAAACGAGTACCAGATTACGCTGGCAAACTTCTTTGTTACCGGCTGATTCCAGTACCAGGAATCACCAAACTGTCCACGTACTGCTTTTCCGGCCCAGGTAAAATATCCCTGTACAATACCGGTATCTAGACCGTACTGCGCATTTAACTGATCACGCCATTCACCATAACTTTTTGCGCCTGGTTTCTTTGAGAGTTCCATTGCCTGCTGTTCAACGTATGATGTCGGCATGCATCGCATAACACCATAAATAATCATTGTAACAAAGACAAGAAGCAGACACGATATTAAAACTCTTTTTAAAACAAATTTCTTCATTTTAATACTCTCCTTGTATATTGGTTACCCCTTAGCAAAGAAAAAGCTAAAGGTATTTCGCAAAAAGACGCCTCTTCTTCCTCTTGCGAAATACCTTTAGCATTGGCCGGGAAGCATCTGCTTCCCAGCCATTGCTATGTGGCACTCCTAATGGAAATTAGTTCAATTCAAGATTCTGTACTTCGTTTAACCATGTATAATATGTTGTCTGATCCGGTGTAACAGAATCCATGTTTACACGCTCTGTGCTGTACAGAGTTGCTTCCTGTCTCTGGTAAACCGGAATCTCAACTGCAAAATCAACAATGAAATCAAGAGCCTCTTTGTATACAGCCTTACGATATGTCTGGTCTGTATTTGTTCTTGCATCCTCAACCATCTGGTCAAGTTCTGGGGAGTTGATCTCATACATGTAAGCAGATCCACCATTAGAATCATATACCTGATACATATCCGGGTCTAATGTTGCAGACCATGCTGCACACCAGATCTCAGCTGTTCCAGCTTCTGTTGCGTTCCACAGGATAGAAGAATCAGCAAGGTCGTTAATATCAAGTTTGAAACCAATCTTAGCAAGTGCCTCAGATGCTGCTGTTACTACAGCGAATGAAGGATGGTCTCCGTTTCCGCCGCCACCGATCATTAATTCGTACTCTAATTTAGCGCCTTCCGGAGCTGCTGTTAATTTACCGTCTTCTACAGTATAACCAGCTGCTTCGAAGTATCCTAATGCTGCCTGAAGAGCTGCATCGTATTTCTCGTCTTCTGACATTCCGTCTGTATAAATTGGGTTGCCATTTACATCTGTAGAGAATGCTACTTTGTAATCTGCATCAGATTTCTGTGGAGCAGCCCATGATGTATTTGAAATTGGGTAGTTGATTACAGATGCTGCATCTCCATAGTAAGAATCGATTGCAACATCACGGTATACAGCAAGTACAGTAGCGATTGCTTTACGTAAATCTTTTGACTGTTCGCTTGCATTGTCTCCGCCAACACATACGTTTTTAGAGTTCATACCGATGTAACCATATCCATTGTAGTCTGTCTTTGTAAGAGATAATGTATCACCATTCTCTTCACCGTTAGAGTTCTCACTGCAGATCTGCTCAAGCGCTGCTTTTGAAAGAGATGGAGAAGAAATATCTACAGTTCCCTGAACAACACCAGGAACCATATCAGCCTCAGAAGTTGTCTTAAACTGGATATTCTTTGTCTTTGGCTCACCACGCCAGTAGTTCTCATTTGCTTCAAGGTATACTGTCTTATTCTCGTATTTTACGAATTTGTAAGGTCCAGCTCCCATTGGAGTAGAAGTTTTTTCTCTTATAGAAGAAAGATCACCTTTTGTGAAACCAAACTGGTTATTATCATAATCATAAGCAGAAGCATCTCCATAATAGTGCATTGGCTGTACTGGTGTTTTACCAAGCTGAGCTAATGCTGTTGCATCTACAGTAGATAATGTAATTTTTACAGAATAATCACCTGTTTTCTTAATTCCTTCGATATGATCTGCAGAATCACCTGTCTGAACAGCTGCTTTGTAAGAGTCATCAAAACAATCTGCTAAAGTTGTGCTTGCCTTCTCAGCATCAGCCATTGCAAGGATATCTCCTTCATATTTTGGGTTTGCACATAAATCATCCCAGAAATCTGCTAATGTAGGAACATCATCTCCCTCGAGAGTCCATGTCTTGCCTGTATAAGCGCTTGAGAAAGTTCCGTCATCGTTTGTTGCACCGTATCCGTAGTTTTCCATACTGAATGCGATATCATTCTTTGCATCAGATGCGTCAAGATTTGCCAGGCAGTAATCTACAATGCTCTGTGCGAATTCTTCTCCAGCCTTTGGAAGGTCTGTATCGAAGAACTGTTTCTGCTGATCCTCTGTTACAACAGAGAAATCTGTGTTATCAGCACCTTTTTCCAGTAAGTATTTGTATAATACTTCAGATCCGCTCTGGTAAGCATCCAGTCCTACAATTGGAAGGGAACCAATCGATGCTCCTCCATCATAAGATGGATCACAGAATACATAATATGTAAAAATAACATCATCAGCTGTCAAAGGCTCACCATCAGAGAATTTTACATCATCACGAAGAGTGAAATCATAATCTACAGTTCCATCTGCATTCTCTGTAATGTTACAGTCTGCGATACCTGTGTATGTGTAGTCAGTACCGTTGTACTCTTTGGTTTCTCCATCAATACCATTCATAATTAATTCACCGGCACGATCATTCTCCAGAAGATATGCCGCTGTCATATCAGCAACCTGCTGATCTGGTACGGACGCTGCAAAGAACTCTGAGAATTTCTCGCTCATATCCTGTGAAGCGATTACCAGTGGTGTGTCGGAGCTGGCTTTAGATCCGGATTCTGTGCCATCGTTTTTACCGTTGCCACAGCCTGTTGCGAGACCAGCTACCATTGTACCTGCCATAAGAATGGCAAGCATCTGTCTCATCTTTTTCATAATATTTCCTCCTAATGAAATAATCTATGTCTTAACCTTTTCAGGATAAAACCTTATTGGATTTCTTTGCCTTCCTCGACTCTGATTCCGGCAAAAATATGATCATAGTACTTTGCATATGCGATCACGACCGCTGCAAGCACCAGATGTCCCAGCAGATAAACAAGTTCTGCCCCTATACGAATCCTGCTGTGATAAATCACAATGTAAATCACATCGCAGACAGCACTGATGCCATCCATTGCAAGAATTCCTAGTGCACTCCTATGCATTCTTCGTATACTTCCGTCATACTGTGGCGTCGGCATGGAAATTCCGGCGTCCATATAACTGACTGCTCCGACAATCATAAATGCAGTCGGAAGGAACATAAACAGATACGGGTACACGATCCAGAATGTTCTGGAAGAATCCTGATTTACAAGACCGATTCCAATCTGTGCTACTGCCATAAGAAGCGCAAAGCCGATCGTGATCCAGTTTGTCTTTTTCTTTGCCTTTTCATCAAAAGGCAATACATAAGTTTGTATGTCTTCCTGTTTATACTTATTTCTTAGCATGTCTTCTTTTCCAGTTTTTCTACCAGTTCACGGATACATCCATCTTCAAACGGACTGTTTAATCCGGATTCACGGATTACATTGACGAAGAAATCTCTTGCGGAAAGGTTGCAGAGTTTTAAGTAATTCTCCCATGCTTTCTTAAAATCTTCATCCATCATGACCTTGAACTGCATTGCACATATACTTGCAAGGACATAATCAATATAGTAGAACGGGCATTGGAAAATATGTGACTGTCTCTGCCAGAACCCACCATTTGCATAAAATGGATCATTATCATAATCCATGTGCGGACGATACTCCTTTTCCAGTTCTGCCCACACTGCTTTACGCTCTGCCGGAGTCATCTCCGGTCTGGCATATACACGATGCTGGAATTCATCTACCATACATCCGTATGGAACGAAGATTGCTGCATCTTCAAAATGCATCTTCAGATAATCATCTTTACGGTCTCCAAAGAACAAATCCATCCATCCGTATGTGAAATATTCCATTGACATGGAATGGATCTCTGCGGTCTCCATCGTAATGTCCGCATATTCGCGGATCTCTTCATTACGGAGAAGATATCCCTGGAATGCATGGCCACATTCGTGTGTGATAACATCTACATCTCCGCTTGTTCCGTTGAAGTTTGCAAAAATAAACGGCGATTTATAGTTTGGCAGGTAAGTCATATAACCGCCCTGCTGCTTGGTCTTTCTTCCAAATACATCAAAGAGCTCATTCTCCATCATGAAATCGAAAAATTCTCCGGTTTCTTTGGAAAGCTCATGATACATCTTCTGTCCAGCCTGTAAAATTTCTTCCGGTGTACCGGTTGGAGCAGGATTGCCGTTTTTGAAATATACACCATTGTCATAGAATTTCAGGGAATCCACGCCGATTCTCTCTCTTCTGCGTTCATGAAGTCTGCTGGCAAACGGAACAAAGGATTCTTTGATCTGTCTGCGGAAATTCTCAACCATTGCCTGATCGTAGCAATTGCGGTTCATACGATAGTAAGCAAGTTCTATGTAATTATCATATCCAAGCATCTTTGCCTGTCTGGTACGATTCTTTACCATCTGATCATAGATCTCATCAATCTCATCCGTCACAGAAAGGAAATAATCACTCATTGCTTTCCATGCACGTTTTCTTGTTTCGCGGTCTGACGATGTTGTAAACTTCGTCATCAGGGAAAGATTATACGTCTCTCCATCAAACGGGATCTTTGCGGTTGCAATCAGTTTGGTGTATTTGCTGATCAATGCATTCTCTTCCTGCATCAATGGAATAATCTTCTCATCAAATGCTTTTAATGCGATCTCAATATTCTTAAATGTGACTTTTCCAATCTTCTTTTCCAATACATCACGATATGGAGATTCATAAAGAACCTTTGCATATTCATTCTCGTATTTCTGAATAACCGGAAGGATCTCATCACAGTAATCATTCTCTTTTTCGTAAAATTCATCGGTTGTATCAATTCCGTGGCGAATGCTTGCCAATGTAATGTTTGTTTCAACATCACCGGAGAATTTATAATACTCTTTATGGATTTCAAACTGTTCGTCTCCGGAAGACGCTTTCTTTGTTCTGTCGATAATGTCACGGTATTTTTTCTCTACCTCGTCCATATCAACACGCTTATACGGCATCTCTGAAAATTTCATTTCCAACCTTCTTTCCGGTTTAATTTAGCAGTGTTTTACCACTTTACCCAATTAAATCAAATTATTTATAACCAAAAAAAGTGCCAATGAACGCCTTTGTCCATTGCACTTCATCGATATACATGTGTTTTCCTCTCGCGAACAACTGTGTCTATTATACATGGTTTTTACGATTTGTCAACCAGATCCCAACTTCCTGTTTTTGGTATAAATATTCACGTTCATGTATCTTTTTTCTTCTATAATATGTATTTTAATCATTTTTTCGTCATTTTCTCTGAAATTCCTGTATTTATATTCACAGCATTTTCTTTGTTTTTTATATAAACAATTTCAAGGATTTGTATTATTTTTGTAAAGTTTACAGATTGAAAAACTATGATATAATGAGCAAAGCGCAATGATCTCATATGCGATATGATATCAGGAAAGGAACGTCCATGATCACTACCGATGAAATCTTAAATCTCAACTATTATAAAAAGACAACCTATACCGGCTGGATGGAGGGTATGCGTTTTCTGATCAGACGGGAAGCCCCGGAAGATGGCGATGCCATATTCCACGCCTGGGTCTGGCCTGGACCGTATATTTTTAATCTTACAGATGATGACCGGAAATTTGATGCAACTTTTCCATTTACAAATGAGGGGAAACAGCAGGTCGTAGACTGGATCAACAGTTCCTTTGAAGAACATAAAGATCTCTGGCCAAAAAGAAAGACAGATGGGAACTAATCTCATCTGTCTTATAAAATGGGCTTAAGTGGACTCGAACCACCGACCTCACGCTTATCAGGCGTGCGCTCTAACCGGCTGAGCTATAAGCCCATTTGTGTCTTAACACGAGTTTTATCTTATAATAATTCTTATTATTCGTCAAGCATTTTCTCAACAATTCTGTCTATGTACCAGAAGCACAAGGAAAGGGCAGCCACAATATGCCTGCGTTTCCCTGTACTGATCGTACATATCTGACACTAATATCCCATTGGAATATCTTTATTGCCTGCTTTCAGACGTGCCATAGCTCTCGCCAGAGATGCCTTTGACATATGGTACTCTTCGATACTCTGTTTCTGACGGAGCTGCTCTTCCGCACGCTCTTTTGCCTCTTCGGCACGACGTACATCGATCTCCTCCGGATATTCACAGGTATCGACAATAACCATCGCACGGTTATTGATGATCTGGGCAAATCCGGTTCCGGTAACACCTTTTACGATGCTGCCATCTTCCTTCTGGATCTCGATCTCTCCGACTTCAACTGAAAATACCATATTCTCATGATGCGCCTGAATCGCCTGCTGTCCATCAAATAACGGCAGGATCACCTGCTGACATTTGCCTTCAAAGAAGACTCTGTCACAGGCAATTACCTTTAAATAAAATGTATTCATGTGCATTCCTCCTAGTTGGCGGAAACAGTGCTATCCATCTCTTTGGCTTTTGCAATAACATCCTCAATGGTACCAACATTGAAGAATGCTGCTTCCGGATATTCATCCATCTCACCATTTAAGATTGCTTTGAAGCCGCGAACGGTATCTTTTAATGGTACATATTTACCTGGAACACCGGTAAAGTTCTCAGCAACATGGAATGGCTGTGAAAGGAATTTCTGAATCTTTCTTGCACGGTAAACCGTTGTTTTATCCTCTTCGGATAACTCTTCCATACCAAGAATTGCAATGATATCCTGCAGTTCTTTATACTTCTGAAGAATCTCCTGTACACGTCTTGCAGTCTCGTAATGCTCTTCACCTACAACGTCTGCCTCAAGGATACGTGAGTTGGACTCCAGTGGATCTACTGCCGGGTAAATACCCTGTTCTACAATCTTTCTGGAAAGAACGGTTGTTGCGTCCAGATGTGCGAATGTTGTAGCCGGAGCCGGGTCTGTAAGGTCATCGGCAGGTACGTATACGGCCTGAACAGATGTTACAGATCCGTTTTTCGTAGATGCGATTCGCTCCTGTAATTCACCCATTTCTGTTGCAAGTGTCGGCTGGTAACCTACAGCTGATGGCATACGTCCAAGCAGTGCAGATACCTCAGATCCTGCCTGTGTGAAACGGAAAATATTATCAATGAAAAGAAGCACGTTCTGATGTTCTTCATCACGGAAATACTCAGCCATGGTCAATCCGGTCTCAGCAACTCTCATACGAGCTCCTGGTGGTTCGTTCATCTGACCAAACACTAAGGCGGTCTTCTCTAATACTCCGGATTCTTTCATTTCAGTCCAAAGGTCATTACCTTCACGGGAACGCTCTCCAACACCGGTGAAAATGGAGTATCCACCATGCTCTGTTGCAATATTGCGGATCAGCTCCTGGATCAGTACGGTCTTACCTACACCGGCACCACCGAACAGACCGATTTTACCACCTTTTGCATATGGAGCTAACAGGTCGATTACCTTAATACCTGTTTCCAGAATCTCTACAACAGGACTCTGGTCTTCGAAAGAAGGCGGATCCCTGTGAATGCACCAATGCTTCTCTGCATCCAGATTCTCACCACCATCGAGTGTATCTCCAAGAACATTAAACAGACGACCAAGTGTCTTATCTCCAACTGGTACGGAAATACCGCTTCCAGTTGCTTTTACTTCCATATCCTTGCAAAGGCCTTCACTGGATGCAAGCATAATACAGCGAACGGTATTATTTCCGATATGCTGTGCGACTTCCATAACGCAGCGTTTTCCATTGTTATCAACTTCAAGCGCGTCTTTGATATATGGAAGATCGTTATCTTCAAATTCTACGTCAACGACAGGTCCCATAACCTGTACGATCTTACCTGTTTTCATCCTGTTTTCACATCCCTTCGTTATCTTTTCTTTTTCTTCTGTGCTTTTGCACCACCGATTACCTCAGTAATCTGCTGTGTAATTGCGCCCTGACGCACACGATTGTATTCGATTGACAGTTTTGCAAGCATATCTTTTGCACTGTCTGTTGCCGCCTGCATCGCCATCATTCGGGAATTATGTTCACTGGCAAATGACTCAACCAGCGCACCATATATAATTCCGTTTACACAGTTCGGAACAACATGATCGAGGATCTGGCTTAATGAAGTATTGGTCTTAATCTCTTCCTGATAGATATCTACCGGGATCGGTGAGGTAAAGTCTTCACGTACCAATGGTAAAAGACGCATTTTTTCGGTCTCCATCGTTACGGAATTCTCCATCTTCGTATAGATAATGTATACTTCGTCCAGTTCGCCTTCATCATACAGCTCCATTACACGTTCTGTAATAACACGCGCTCTGTGAAGAGACGGGTTCTGTACGGTGTATTTGAATTCTTCATCCACCGCAAGTCCTTCTTTGGCAAAATACTGGCGTCCAAGTTCTCCTACGACAAAAAGCTTATTATTCTCGCCCTGCTCAAACAGTTCATGTGCAAGTTTGAAAACGTTATGGTTATATGCACCTGCCAGACCTTTGTCTGCTGTGATCACAATATAACCTCTCTTTTTCTCGTTGTCCGGAATATTCTCGTGCTGGTCAAAATAGCGGCTGTTGTTCTCCGGGATATGACGAAGAAGTCTTGCCATTGCAGACTGCAGAGAATAGAAATACGGTTCCGTATTCTCAAGCTTCTGCTTTGCACTTCTCAGCTTTGCAGATGAGATCATATACATGGCACTTGTGATCTTCATCGTATCCTGGATACTTTTCATTCGTTTTTGAATTTCCTGCTGATTTGCCATGCTCTATCACCTGCTCTTAAATTCCTTAACTGCTGATACAATTTTGCCTGTCAGTTCTTCATCAAGAACCTTTTTCTCATTGATCTCATCAACGATGTCTTTATGTTCTGCTTTAAAGAAATCAAGCAGCTCGCCCTGATATTTCTTCAATGTCTTTACTTCAACATCAAGGAACAGACGGTTGTTTGCAGTTACCAGTGTGATAACCTGATCTGCAAGACTCATCGGATGGCACAGTGGCTGTTTCAGAAGTTCCATCAGTCCTTTACCATACTGTAACTGTTCCTTTGTCTGGTCATCCAGATCGGAACTGAACTGTGTAAAGATCTCCATCTCACGATACTGTGCAAGGTCGATACGGATCGTACCTGCAGATTTCTTCATTGCCTTTGTCTGTGCAGCTCCACCAACTCGGGATACAGAAAGTCCAACGTTAACGGCCGGACGCATACCGGAATTGAACAGGTCACTCTCCAGGAAGATCTGTCCGTCTGTGATGGAAATAACGTTGGTAGGAATGTATGCAGATACATCACCTGACTGTGTCTCAATGATTGGAAGTGCTGTAATGGAGCCTCCTCCCAATCCATCGCTTAACTTGCTGGAACGCTCCAGAAGTCTTGAATGTAAGTAGAATACGTCACCAGGATATGCCTCACGTCCAGGAGAACGCTCTAATAATAAGGATAATGCACGATAAGCAACTGCGTGTTTTGACAGATCATCGTATACAATCAGAACATCTTTGCCTTTGTACATAAAGTACTCTGCAAGAGCAGTTCCTGCATATGGTGCAATATACTGTAATGATGCTGATTCACTTGCTGTAGAAGAAAGTACGATGGAATAGTCCATAGCACCGTTCTTTGTCAGTGTATTTACTAATTTTGCAACAGTAGAAGCTTTCTGTCCGATTGCTACATAAATACAGATAACATCTTTTCCCTTCTGGTTTAAGATTGCATCTACAGCGATCGAAGTTTTACCAGTCTGTCTGTCACCGATGATCAGCTCACGCTGTCCACGTCCGATTGGGAACATGGAATCGATTGCAAGGATACCTGTTTCCAATGGCTGATTTACAGACTGTCTCTCTACGATACCAGGTGCTTCCTGCTCGATTGCACGGTAATCATCTGCTTTGATCTCACCTTTTCCATCGATTGGAGCTCCCAGTGCATTTACAATTCTTCCAAGGTAAGCATCGCCAACCGGAATACCTGCCTTTTTCTTTGTTCGTGATACCTTTGTTCCTTCTTTGATCTCGGTATCTTTACCCAGGATAATTACTCCGACCTGATCTCGTTTGATATCCTGTACCATTCCGCGAATTCCGTTTTCAAAAACAACAATTTCGCCATACATGGCATGCTCAATTCCATATACGGTAGCAATTCCGTCACCAACCCAGATGACATTGCCGACCTCCTGGTCCTGGCTTACCACGTCATAATTTTCAATTTCCGTTTTCAGGATAGATATAATCTCTTCTGAACTAATGGAACCCACGTTATCACCTCCACGTTAATCTTTTCTCTAATCGCTCCAGACGACCCTTCATGCTGCAATCCTGCTCCATGTCTCCAACACGCAGGACAAATCCTCCGATCAGCGCAGGATCTTTATGCATCGCAAGTTCCACCTGCTCTTTGCCATATTTGGACTTCAGATAATCCTTCATCTGTCCAACCTGCTCATCGTCCGGCTC
The DNA here is from genome assembly GCF_009695765.1 of Roseburia porci. Taxonomy (GTDB): domain Bacteria; phylum Bacillota; class Clostridia; order Lachnospirales; family Lachnospiraceae; genus Roseburia; species Roseburia porci. The sequence continues at coordinate 104,706 of NZ_VUNI01000004.1, read as the reverse complement.
CATCACATAGGTCAGCTCTGCTGACAAAATGCCATGCTGTTCATTATAAGCGCGTACATATGCGTTATAAATGTCCCCGATCATGTCAACTTCCTGTCTGTCGCAGAGTACTTTCAGGAAATTTCTGACCGCTTCCGGGAAAATATCATCAACGATACGATGTTTCACCTCTTTGGATATTACCGGATTCTGCAGCATCTTCGGCAGTTCTTCTGTTTGTGAAAAAATATCCATCATTGTTTCGACCGTATCTTTTTCCACACCCAGCTCATACAGAACGATTCCATAATTATTTGCTACCTGTGTCATTTACACCACCTGCTTTTGCCAGAAACTCGTTGTACAGTAACTGGTTATTTTCCTTGGTACTTGCTTCGCCTAATACCTTTCCTGCAGCGGCTACTGCAAGAACAGCGATCTCAGACTGAAGTTCCTGTACCGTTTTGTCGCGTTCCAGTTCAACTGCTTTATGGGCATCTTTAATAATTCTACCAGCCTCTTCATCCGCAGCGTTTACCTTGCTGTCATATTCTGCCTGAGCACTTTTTCTTGCTTTTTCAAGAATCTCGGCAGACTCTTCATGAGCTTTCTCCAGTTTCTTCTCATATTCCTTTTTCAGATCTGCAGCCTGATCCTGTGTCTTTTTTGCATCAGCAAACTGTCCATCGATCATGGCTTTTCTCTGTTCCATTACTTTGGTAACCGGTCCGATCAGGAAATGACGGAGTGCAAGATAAAGAACGATCAGATTGATAATTGTAAAAATGACGTTCCAATCTATTCTTAATAACTGCATACTCTACAAGTCCTCTCTATTAACCTAAGAATAAGATAATTAAAATACCAACTACCATACCGAAAATTGCAGTACCTTCGGCAAGTGCACAACCAAGTAATAATGCTTTTGTGATCTTTCCGTCTGCTTCCGGCTGTCTTGCGATTGCATCTGTTGCTTTTGATGTTGCAATACCGATACCAATACCTGCTCCAATACCTGTTAATGCTGCGATTCCTGCTCCAACTGCTACTAATGACATAATTTTAATCTCCTTTTCCTGTAAAAAATATAGGCAGATGCCTACTCAATTGTTTCCTTAATAAATAATGATGTTAAAAATACAAATACATATGCCTGAATGAAACCATCAAACAGGTCAAAGTATAAACTGAATGGAATTGGCACCAATAGAGGTGCAACAATTTTAAGCAATTCCATAATAACGAATGCGCCAAGAATGTTACCAAACAGTCGCATACAAAGTGATAATGGACGAATGAATACTTCAAGAATATTCATCGGCAGCATAATCGGAATTGGCTCTGCAAAGCTCTTCAAAAATCCCTTTGCACCTTTCTGATGCACTCCGGAATATTCGATCAGAACGATACTCATAAGTGCCAGCGCTCCGGTCACGCCCACGTCCTTCGTCGGTGATTTCAGTCCGAACAGACCGATCATATTGGAAATCATGATATACGTACCAACCGTCATCAGGTATGGTATATATCTCTTTCCGTCTTCGCCAAGCAATTCATAGAAAAAGTCATGCAATCCTCCCACAACTGTTTCTACAGCGATCTGACGCTTCCCTGGATTCTCTACTTTTAAGTTTCTTCCAAGGAAAATTCCCGCGACGATCAGAACAGCCATGATCACCCAGGTTACCACCACGGATTCCGCTACAGGAATTCCTCCAAAAACGGGAATCGTAAACGCGGTCTCACAATTCAGTTCCTCCATCAGTAATTCTGACAGATTTCCCATTTTTATGCCTCCTTCCATCAGATTCGGTCACAAAAAAACAGCAGGATATACCACTACGTACGTGACCCCCACTGCTTTGTGTTCCCCACGCTTCCTGTGACACTTTCTACCTATTAAATAATACGTATATTGTGTTCATTCAGCGTGTTTAATATACTCCTTTTTTTTCCAGAAGTATACGTGCAAAATAAATAATCTTGCACAAAAACGTCCAATACGCCTTGTGCAAGATTAACAATTTTCAACCTATTTATAGACAATTTTATCGTTTTGTAGTCCCAGTCAGGTAGGAATTTTTAACCAGAATTTAACCTTTTACGGAACCTCCGGTAATACCTTCTACATAGAACTTCTGCATGATGATAAACAGGATACCGATCGGGATACCAACCAGTACGCCTCCGGCGCAGAATCTTGAGAAGTAAGTAGGAATCAGCGTGCGGTTCAGCATATTATACAAACCGATGGCCACTGTCCAGTCTGTTGAAATACCGGAATTTAAAATAATTTTTGCAAAAACGAAGTCTGTCCACGGTACAAGGAAAGAACTGATTACCGTGTACACAATAATTGGTTTTGAAAGCGGAAGCACGATCGTAAAAAATGTACGTGCCTCGGATGCGCCTTCCAGATACGCAGCCTCTCTCAGGGAAGCCGGAATCGTATCAAAGAATCCCTTTGCCACAAGATATCCAAGACCAGCTCCACCAGAATATACAAGGATCATTCCAATATGGCTGTTGGTCAGATTTACAGACTTCAGGATAAAATAAATTGCGATCATGGACAAGAATCCCGGGAAAAGCTGAAGCATAACTGCTGCATTCATCAATGCTTTTCTTCCCTTAAAACGCATACAGCTCATCGCATAGCTGACCATCAGTACGAAGGTCGTAGAGATCAGGCATACAAAAATTGCAATGATCATGGTATTTTTAAACCACACCGGAAACTGTGACACTGTATCCGACTGGAATAATACTCGGGTATAGTTCCGGATCGACCATGTTTCCGGGAAAAATCTACTGGTATTCATTCCATCGTATCCGCTGAAAGAAGTTACGATCAGCCATACGATCGGTGTGATCCAGATGATTGCCAGAATTGCCAGTACAAGGTGAAGTACCACCGCTTTAATCTTATTTTTTGTCATCATTGGAAAGTTTCCTCCTTGTCTCCTTTAATTAAGAAGTTAAAGGCAAATAATGTAATTACCGCACAAACGATAAATACGCAGATACCGATGACGGATGCCATCTTGTAGTTATACTGCTCACTCGTCAACCGGTATAACCAGGTAACAAGAAGGTCAATCTCTTTACCACTTGATGCTGCCAGTTTCTGGTCTGTCGTTGTATAGACATCCTGGGTCAGCAGATAAATTACGTTAAAGTTATTAATGTTTGCTGTAAACTGTGTTACCAGATATGGTCCTGTAATAAAGAACATATATGGCATTGTAATACTCTTAAATATCTGGAATGCATTCGCACCGTCAATCTTGGCACTTTCTTTCAGTTCTTCCGGAATATTCATAAGAACGCCGGTTGCGATCAGCATCAGATAAGGAATACCTACCCAGATATTGATCACTACGATCGTAATCTTCGCCCATACCGGGTCTGTCAAAAATGGAATATAGTTGGTGCTGATCCAGCCTAATTTCTGGAACAGCCCCGTTATTCCGATGTTTGCGCAAAATGTATTTGCAATACCATTGTTTGCAAAGAAGTTGCGCAGTAAAAGAAGGGTTACGAACTGTGGTACGGAAATGGAGGCAACAAATAATGTTCTCCACATTTTTTTGAATTTTGTCAGTTTATTATTAATAAGTAGGGCAAGAATAATACCGCCAAAATATGTCGTGAAAGTTGCAAGGACTGCCCAGATCAGAGTCCATGCAAGAATCCGCCAGAATGTGTAACCAAATGTGACCGTAAGACTCGTCTGGAAAAGGCTCTTAAAGTTTGCAAGTCCTACCCATCCAAACAGCTGCGCCGGAGGCATATGATTCTGATCGTAATTTGTAAATGCGATACAGATCATGACTACAAGCGGCATGACATTGAAGATAATAACTCCAAGTACCGGGAATGCCAGTAATGTAAAATGAAACTTGTCATTCAACATAGCGTTTAAATCTTCTTTAAATGTATTTACATGTTTTCCTGCTTCCGCACGTTTCTGGAGACGGTATGTATTTCTCACATTCGCCATCCACAGAAGGATTGCAACAACAAGAAAGCTCAAACTAATGACTCCGAAAAGGAGAATCAAAAGTGAATTATCATAATCATTGACTTCATTTTTCATGGTTGTCGGATTATATACCATTGCACGTTCGACCGTACCAAGTGTATGTAATTTTCCGATATACGGAATTCCGATCATGACTGTGTATAAAATTACTGCAATTTCCAATAAGGTAACCAAAATACCTTTGATGATCTGTTTTCTTTTCAGATATCCGGCTCCCGCAACAATCAGGGATGCCTTTACTGCGCCATCTCCACCGGCGACAGCCTCTCCAAATTCCTTAAAAAAAGTACCAATCGCGCTGAAAAATCCTGCGACCGGGTTTGTCTTTTTTTTCTCAATACTCTTACTCATGCAAGCACCCTTGCCTTTCCATAGCATCTGCTTCCCAAGCAGTCTTCCCTTTTCTAATGTGAAATGCCTCCGTGCCACGGTGCGGAGGCATTTCACTGGGAATTTTCAGAAGTTACTAAACGATTTGTAGTTCAATTCTAGTTTGTAGGCTGTGAAACAGCATCTACAAGGTTATCAAGCAGTGTCTGAAGGTCTGTTCCGTCCGGATTGCCCTGTGCCATGATCTCACCAAATGATTTGGTTGGATCCCAGTAGTTTGATCCTACAGACTGAACAACACCGTTTGCACCATTCTGTGCAGTTACTGCTGCAAGTGCAACGTTTGCTTTTACTTCGTCAGACTCACCAACTTTAATATTAGAAGGTCCGATCTCACGTTCTTCAAAACGTGTCTGCTGGCTGTCTTCATTTGTCAGGAATTTTGCAAGTTCCATTGCCCAGCCAACCTGTTTAGAGTTTGCGTTTACACCCATCATTTTGTATCCGGCTGCAGATCCCATTGCCACCTGCTGTCCTGCGCATGTATAGGTAGGAAGAACAGTTGCAGCATATCCATCGCCAAATGCTTCCTGAACTGCTGTTGCATCCCATGATCCGGATACGATTGCACCAAGTGATCCTGTTGCGATCTGGTTTGCTGTATCTCCATCTGTAATTGGAAGGAATCCAGGATTTGTTGCAATATCAAGCATTGCCTGTGCTACATCAGTACCTTTAATTCCGTCTGCGGATGTTTTATTCCAATCCATTGTTGTACTTCCGTCTTCATTTAACTCGGTTGTAAAGCCTGCTCCATAGAAGAATCCTGCATTATACCATCCAGAAGCATAAACCATACCGGCTTTCTTTCCGGCAGCTGCACAATCTGCAAGGATTGCATCCCAGTTGCTTGGATCTGAAACAACATTTTTATCGTAGTATAAGAAATATCCGTTATCTGCTGAGAATGGATATGCATACAGTGTGTCATTTACTGTTGCAGCCTCAACAGAACCTGAAACGTTCTCACTGGAAATCGTATCTGCATCCTGTACGGCCTGTAATACGTTTGCGTTTACAAGATCTACAATCTGATCGCTTGCAAAAGCGAACACATCCGGTGCTGATTCCGGATCAACAAGGATATCGTCTTTTGCATTTGCCTCAGACTCAACGCCGACCTGAATATCGAAAGTCTGGTCTGGATTGGCTTCTTTAAATTTCTCAACCAGTTCGTTTGTCAGATCCTGGTCTTCTTCTGCAGCCCATACTCTTAAGCTGATGGAACCATCTGCAGCGGCTTGCGTATCTCCCTCTGATGATTTGCTTCCGCACGCTGTCATTGAAGCAACCATACATGTTGCTAACAGTGCACATAATACTTTTTTCTTCATGTTATATTTCCTCCCTTTTCCCCAGCGTTTCCGCTGAACTCACAGCCGACTGGCATTCTCATCACATGTACGCTGTATGCGTTTCCATGTCATGATTTTTCGCGTTATCTCTATTGTCTTTCGCGCCTTTTCGCATTTGCGCAATCGGTTGTTCTATGTTGATAGTATAATCCCTGGTCATTTTTGTGTCAATGTGCATGATTTATAATATATTTGTGTTGTTTTTGTTGCTTTTTCACAAATTATCTTCATTTTCAGAATATATGCCCCTTGTTTTCGAGCGTGTTGTGCAACCGTTAAACCTTTTGTTTTCTCCGTAATCGGCCAAAAATAAAACAGAGCCTGGATTCATTTGCATGTCACAAATGAATCCAGGCTCTGTTTTATTGTAACTGACTAATGATCGACTGTCAGGATGCACTTTTATCTATTTCGAGATGCATTTTAAATGCTTTTAACTGCACATGAGATGCATAGATATTCTTATAACGGTAAATGCTAAGTACAATGCCGGCCAGCATATAGCTTACGACCAGACTCGTATTACCTGCTGAAAAAAACGGAAGAAACGACCGGATAGAAGGTATCATTCCCAGATTTTGCGCAATATTGATCACTGCATTCAGCATGATTACCATTGCGCAGCCAACTCCCATCGCCATGCCAAGCTGGTTGTGCTGATGTACCGCAATCATAAAAAACCGTATGATCAGAAACGCAAGAGCCGCACAGATCAATATACCTGCAACGAATCCATAATTCGAGATCAGGTAAGTAAGTACAAACTGTGATTCTCCTCCCGGAAGATTCGCAGAAAGGTTCTGTCCACTGTCTCCGATCCAGGTACTTGCCCGGATGCCGTCTACAGCAGTCTTCGCTGTATAATCCCATTCTTTCTGGCCAGTAAGAATCATGCGAATACGCATCACCTGATAATTTGCGGCTCCACCCATAACATATTTCTGAACAAAACCTAAAAGCGGAAGGCCAAGCACAGTTCCCCATAACCCTACCAGCGTTTTTTCTTTTGCAATGTGATACCATCCTTTTCCAACCGCAATTGTCAGTACAACCGCCTGCGCCACCAGAAGTATAGCTGCAAGTGTCAGACTTGGCATACGCAGTGCTGCGATAATTGGTAAGATCATCCATATGATTGCCTTTACCAGTCCTTGATATCCACTTCCATAATACGAATAAATAATTGCTGCATAAAGAGGCACATAGAAAAGCATAAGTGGAAAAAAGGAAATCTCAATTCCTCCAACCTGAATGGATTGTGTTACACCATACATGGTTTCTCCCATATGACAGCCAGCAAACACTGCTATCAAAAGAAGAACCGCGACTGGTTTTGCAAATTCTGCTATCCTTGTATCGTCCAGCCGATACATAAGAATCATAAGCACTAATCCAACGGTTGCTCCGCATACATATTCCTGTGTTCCAAGCAATATATGCATCACACTTGCCGCAATTGTTATTACAGTAATAAACAATATCATTTTCCACGCAATCTGCGGCCGGTGTATCCGGTCAAGGGCAATTCCGGTCTCCACAGGACTTCCCATATCCAAAACAGCGGCTTCCTCTGCCTGTCCCCTGGACATTCCGGATGAAATATTATCCGCAATCTGTTGTCGGATATGCTCCTCAATTTCATCCCGAATTGCATCATGAGCCTGTCTGCACCGAATCTGTTCCAGTAAAATCCGTAAATATTCTTCCATTCCCTATACCCCCATCGCCAGTACTCTTGCTACTGCATCCTGATATTCCGTCCATTCTTCCTTTTTCCTGTCAAGCATATTCATACCAGACTGTGTAATACTATAATATTTTCTGGTTTTTCCGGCGTACTCCTTTTCATAAACCCTAAGCATCCCCTTATCCTCAAGACCATGCAAAAGCGGATACAGCGTTCCCGCCTTCAGTTCAAAAACATTCTGTGACTTTTGGCGGAGTGTATCGATCATTTCGTAACCATACATGTCTTTTTCCGATAAAAGCTTTAAAATCAACATTGTCATACTTCCCGAAACCAATGATTTTTCAACTGCCATTTTGTCCTCCTTCCTTGCGATATATCGATTCAGGTGATTCTCCGTAAATGCCGAAAAATCATTCATTACACCGAAAAATTGATAGATTTGATCATACAAAACAGCAGATTCTCCGTAGAAGAAACATTTTCATTGATTACGCCGTCAAATGCTGCAAAACTGACGGTGTAATCACAAAGAAATAACGATTTACGGAGAAAAGGATAACTATCCTGCATGTCAGAGCTATGAAATTAGGTGTAAACGAACAAAGTTTCATCATTACGGAGAATTCCCTGTGAATTTCGCATTTTTAATTATATAGATGTTCGATATATCTGTTATCTATATAGTATATCGACAGTCTATATATGTCAACTGCATTTTTAAGTAAAAACTCCGGAAAGCCTGAAATAAATCTCACGCCTTCCGGAGTTCTCTACCTTTTATCTTACTGTTTATGCATCCTCTAAAAATCAAAATCCTCGTAATCAGCCGGAAGAAACCGGTGATAAATCATATGACAGCCCTCATCTTTAAAGCAATAATAATACGGATCTTCTTTATCATCCGCAAAACGAAGAAGATAATCAAATTCCCCATTGTTAATTTCTTCCATAATGACGTGATCCGAATGCTGATCAAACAACGCTTTGATCTGTTCTATCGTGACATGGTGCTGCTGCAGAAGTTCAACCAGTGTCTTTATGAACTCGTTTTCCTGCATATGCGCATGCACATATTCGCTTCCTTCTTCGGGAATATGAAAACAGAATCGGTCTTTTACATGTGAAACCGAGATCTCTCCGAGTTTTTCCGTCAGTGATTCTGGAAGATCTGACAGTCTCTTTTGCATATCCTCTGTGTTATCCTCTGCATCAAAAAAATGATTCAATGAACTGAGCGGATAATAAAGCCTTACCTGCTCTTTCCGATAACCAAGTTTTGCCTGTTCCTCTTTCATAATATCAATCAGGCTTCTCTCAAGCTGTTCATATCCCATTTTCTGTGTCTCCTTTTTCTAATTTCAATTACTTAATCCAGATTAGGGTGTCAAAAGGTGACTTTTTTGACACCCTAATCCTAATTCAATTATTTTCCTCAAAAAAATAAGATGGAAATCAAAAAAGATCACCACCTCATCTCTGTCTGAATGCGGAACGTGGGACTTGAACCCACACGCCTCGCGGCACAAGAACCTAAATCTTGCATGTCTGCCAATTCCATCAGTTCCGCTTATTGCAACTTCCTGCAGCTGCAAAACTTACTAGGAAATTATAGCGGATGAATGGTGAAATTGCAACCAAAATATGAAGGATCATTCCGGTTTCTTTAAAAACTGGATGATGATATCATAATTCTCCGGTTTATGAGGAAACGTACAGTCTGTGCAGACCTTGATCTGCCTTCCATTCTTCTCGATATAGGTATGGTTGCCCGGACAATGCTTTCTGTTATATAACGGACAATAACAAAAAAGACAATTAAAGTCCCCTTCCAGCTTATGACACGGGAAGTACTGGCATGCTCTGTTTTCAAAAAAGCGATAAGAATTCTCCATAGTTCTCCTCTTTCAACCGTTTATTTTACAATGACAATAGTAAGATATCCGCTTTCTGCTTCAAGTTCTTCCATTCCTCGCATGATCTTCTGCTCCGAAAGTCCACAGTCTGATACCGCATAGATCTCATGATAGCTTTCCGGGCTGGCAAGCAGCCTCTCCTTTAATTCTATCAGCTTTTTACCGGATTTCATATAGATTTTTGTGCCTTTTAACTGCAAGGATTCCTCCAATTCATAGGAAGCCGGTATGATGTGGATCTCATCCTTACCATCTCCAAGTGAAATTCCAAGTGCTGCTGCCACAGCACAAAAAGACGGAACACCACTTATCATCTTCGCCTGATAACCATCCCTGACAGCCCTTTCGTGCATGTAATTATAGGTAGAATAAACGGACGGATCTCCGATCGTCAGAAAAGCAATCTCTTTCCCCTGCTCTAACATTTCCCGCAATTCTTCATAGATCTGATCGTGTGCACCTTTTAATTGCTCCTTGTCACGGATCATTGGAAAATGTCTGCACAGGATCTCCTTTTTATCAATGTCAGGAATCACGGATCTGACGATCCGATATGCGTAACACTCTTCTTTTGGCTCCGTCGGAAGGATCACAACATCACTGTTTTCAATTGCTTTTACCGCAGCAAGTGTCATAAGCCGGGGATCTCCCGGACCGACACCAATGCCATATAATATTCCTCTCATTTCGTTGTCTCCTGTTTCCATTTGCGCATCTGCGCAACAAAATGATACACAAATTCCGGATTGGACGGATAATACAGATGTGGATAACCCCACCAATGGTCAGATGTGCTGTGGATACACGGCCAGTTTCTGCCCGTCACGGGTTTTTGCGCAATACAGTCCATGCCATTATCTGAACTGTCATAATAATGAAATTCATGTCCCCGGATCTTCGTCCCGGCCGGCAGCCAGTCAGCTTCCTTTTCTTCTATCTCCACATAGCCAAAACGCACCAGTTTTCCGGTATCTTTGCATTCTGCCGGCAAAACGCCTGCCATGTGGAAAGCTGCACCGGTTTTATCCACAAGTGTATCATGCAGATACATGAATCCTCCACATTCGGCAACCGATGGCATTCCTGCTGTGATCGAATCACGGATTGCTTTTCGCATCTTCTCATTTGCCTCCAGCTCCCCTGCATGCAGCTCCGGGTAGCCTCCGCCAAGAAGGATACCATCAATGTTCTGCGGCAGTGCCTCGTCATGGATTGGAGAAAACCAGACAATCGTGACTCCCTTTTCCCGAAGCAGCCTCAGATTGTCCTCATAATAGAAGCAAAATGCCTCATCCTGCGCAACAGCCAGACGAAGATTCGCACACGATTTCCCGTCATTCTCCGGCTCTATTCCATTCTTTTTCTCCTGACCATCCGCTGTTCTTTCACTTGTCTGCAAAGCATCACCGTCTGCAGTCTTCCGTGAAAAGTCATCTATGTTCCCTGCTTCATTTGCGATTGCAAGAATACGGTCGATATCCACCGTTTTCTCCAGCTGCACGGCCGCCTCATGCAGTTGTCTGCGGATATCATCGATTTCCCCAGGCATAACAAGTCCGAGATGCCGTCCCGGAAGCACAAGCTTCTGCGTTTTTGGAAAACATCCAAGCACTGGAAGTTTCAGTTCTTTCTCAATAAGCGGTGCAATGGTCTGAAGAAACATCGGTGTTGTCCGGTTTAAGATTACGCCACGGATCAGATGGCTTTTATCGTATTGAAGAAAACCTGCAAGAAGCGGGATCATGGATCTGCCCATTCCATGTGCATCCAAAACAAGTACAATCGGAATATCTAAAACCTCCGCAAGATGATATGCGGATCCCTCTTCCCTGATACCGCCAAGACCGTCATAAAGCCCCATCACACCCTCGATGACAGATATTTCCGTCTTATCATCGGTTCCCTTAGAATTCATCTGATATAGCTCCCGAATCTGTTCCGGACCTGAGAAAAACGTATCCAGATTTCTTGATGGCACACCGATGATCTGTTTATGAAACATCGGATCAATATAATCCGGTCCACATTTAAATGCTCTTGTTCTGATGTCCCGCTGCTTCAGTGCCTGAAGCAGGGCACAGGTGATCGTTGTTTTCCCGCTTCCGCTCTTTGTTGCTGCGATAAGAACTCCCGGATGTTTCATACTTCTTTCCTTTCCAGTGTGAATGATGCGATCATGACCGGATTCTCAGCCTGCATCAGATGATACGATCCAATGGCCTTAGAACGGCTTGCCTGTACCCAGACAACCTCGGGATCATTCACCCATCCCTCTTTTAACAGATTCGATATCTCTCCGATTGTCTCCATGCTGATCGCATTGATCACAATACGGGTCTTCGGATTCTTGCGGTAAAGAATCATCAGAATCTCTTTTAGATTGCCACTGCTTCCCCCGATAAATGCATGGGTCGGTGCCTCGAGATCCACAATTCCACCTGGTGCCTCCGCCTCAAGAACCTGAACATTATCCAGTCCGAATTTTTTCCGGTTTTCCTCGATCAGCTCTACCGCCTGTGGTTTTTTCTCGATTGCATATACCTGAATACTGCTGCTCCTTGCAGCAATCTCCATTGCAATGGAACCGGTTCCGCTCCCAATATCATACACAACTGCATCTTCCCTCAGATGCAGTTTACTGATGGAAATTTCACGGATTTCCTCCTTGGTCATTGGAACCTTGTCTCTTACAAATACCTCATCCTTCCAGCCATGTGTTACTGCTCTTTTCTGTTTCGCCGGATTGCAGACCAGACAGGTATACAATCCCTCCTCTGTGATCGAACCACACTCATCCGGAGTCAGTTTTAAAATGCGTTCTTTCGGATAGGAAAGCTCATAACCGATCCAGAGTATGCAGTCTTTCAGCCCGGATTCCATAAGAATCTGCCCGATCCGCTGTACATTCTGCGCACCGGACATCAGCAAAAAGGTCTTTTGATGATAACGGATTGCATCCACCACGGAGGCTCTCCATTCTTTTTCCTCGCCTCTTCCATGGATACTCATGATCTTTGCATCCTGCCAGCTGATTCCGGTACGTGCCGCAAGATAAGAAATCGATGAAATTCCCGGATAAACCGTCACTTCCCCGATATCCGCTGCATCAAGCTTTTCTTTCATTTTGCTGCAGCCACTGTAAAAGCCGGTGTCTCCGGAAAATAAAATTGCGACCCGGTGCGGTCCTTCTGGCAGATTACGCAGACATGGCAGTATATCCTCTGCAAGATAATATGGATACTTTTCTGCATTTTTTCCAGCCAGGGACAGCATTCTTTTTGCACCAAAAACAACGTCTGCCTGCGCAATCTCATTTTTGGCAGCGACCGTAAGCGTATCCGGGTTGCCCATTCCAATACCGATCAGCGCAATTTTAATTTTACGTTCTTTATCCTTTACCGGTCCGGAGGCTGTAAGAATCCTGCATCCCAATAATTCCTCTAACCGTCTGAGTACATTTTTCAGGGTAAAACCAGAGCTTTGTTTCTCCGGGTTGACGATCACATAAACCGGAATCCCCGCTTTTTTTGCAGCTTCCAGTTTCTCTGTATATCCTCCCGCAGATCCACTTTCCTTGGTGACCAGACATTTGATGTCAAACTGACGGATCAGTGCTAGATTCAATTCCTCAGAAAACGGCCCCTGCATCGCAAGAATATGTTTTCCGGCAATTCCCTGTTCTTCACATAACCGGATGCTTTCCATTCCCGGAAGGACACGCACAAAAAGTCTTTCTTTTACTTCCTCTTCTCTACAGAAAACGGCCAGTTCCTTGCTTCCTGTCGTAAGCAGAATATTCCCGGACATGGATTCTAATGCGGCAGCACATTGCGCAGCATCTGAAAAATATTTCTTTTCCCCGATCCCGTAATCACTGCTTGCTGTATCACGTTTCAGTCTCAGATAAGAAAGGCATACCTTCTGCGCTGCTGCCCTGATATTCTCAGATACTTCGGTTGCAAAAGGGTGTGTGGCATCCACAACGGCCGCATAATTGGAACTTTTCATGAAGGCTTCCATCTCTTCTTCTCTCATGCGCCCCTGATGCACCTGAACGCCTGGAAGCTCCGGCATGACGAGTTCTCCATATTCCGTTGCTACGGACACTGTACATTCAATTCCTGCTGCAGAAAGATGCTCCGCAAGCTCTCTTCCCTCCGTTGTTCCCGAATAAATGAGTACCTTTCTCATATCTGATAACCTCTTTTCGTAATCAGCTTTCCATTCACGATCTCAGACTGTGAATTACCGATAAAAACCGTTGTAAACATATTTACTTTGCAATCCCGCAGTTCCCGGATCGTACAGGTATGTGCTTTCGTTCCTTCTCTTCCGATATTCTCCACATAACCGCAGGCGCGCTCCGGCTCTACTCCGTTATTCATCAGGATATCACACGCCTTCTGCAGATAATCTGCCCTCTTATGGCTGGACGGATTGTAGATTGCCATTGCAAAATCGCCCATTGCCGCTGCAATCAGACGTTTTTCAATGCGTTCCCACGGTGTCAGAAGATCACTTAAACTGATCACACAGAAATCATGGTTTAAAGGCGCACCAAGCACCGCCGCACCGCTGCTTGCAGCCGTAATTCCAGGAATCACCACAAGCTCTGTCTCCGGCTCTTCTTTGCCAAGTTCAAAAAGCAGGGAAGCCATTCCATAGATTCCCGCATCTCCACTGCATACCATAGAGACCGTTTTTCCTTTTTTTGCTTCCTCAAAACACATCTGACAGCGTCTGGTCTCCTGGCGCATCGGTGTGGAAAGAAATTCCTTGCCGGAAAAACGTTCTCCTAAAAGGCTCAGATAGACCGGATAGCCAATGATCACATCGCTTTCCTCCAGTGCACGGATCGCCTGAGCCGTCATCATATCCTCTTCTCCTGGTCCCATTCCAACAATATAGATTCGGTTTTTCATGTATTCTGCTTCCTCTCTTTCTTCTCGCTGCTTTGCGCTGTTTCCAGTACCAGCCGGTCATCTGCGTCCGTTTTCATATGCCACGGTGCGTAGGCAACTGCCAGTGTCATTCCGTTTTCGGCTGTCTTGTGCAGGATGAGCCTGCCTTCCTCTCCTGCTTCCGCCATTGCAGCCCTCTCACAGACATTTCCGACACCAACGTTATTTTTTACAAAATCAGATTCCTCGAACCTGCCACTAACCTGCTCCAGCTGTTCCGCCGAAAACGTTACAAACGGCAGCCGGTTGGCATTGGCAAACCGTAGAATCCCCTCTTCATCCTTCTTCCGGTCGATCGATGCCACTGCACGGACATCCTGCATCGAAACGGCAATCTTTTCCAGTTCTTTATCCACAAAGTCCCGGATCTCTTCGTATGGTTTTCCACGACGGCACCCGATACCAAGTACATATTCCTTTGGTTTCAGTCGGAGGATTCCATTGGAAAGCTGCTTGTCATCGGTTGCAATCACGATATCCACCATCTCTTCTTTTAAAACCTTAGATGAAACCCTGGCAATTCCGTCTTTGTTTAAAACGGACAGATTCTGTCTTTTTGCAAACACATCCACTGCAAACGTCTCATTGACATCCGTTGCTGTTGTGATCACCGGAACCGCACCAGCCTGATGTGCGATCCGCTCCGCCAGTTCATTTGCACCGCCCATGTGCCCGGATAAAACGGGAATCACAAAAAGTCCGGTTTCATCCATTACAATGACCGGACTGTCTGTTAATTTATCTTTGATCCACGGAGCAATCATGCGCACGGCAATTCCACATGCCCCGACAAAAACAATCGCTCTTTTCTCCCGAAACTGTTCTCCTGTCCAGGCTTTGACATCCGCAACCTGATCCTTTTTTGAAAAAAGAAGTACCTTCTCAGGAGCCCAGTTGCCAAACACGGTTTGGGAAAGCTGTTTTCCCTTATCCGTAAAACTGATTACACTGATCTCCATACTGCTCACTCTTTCGCTTTACGGTATTCTGTGCTGAAATCCGGTGCATAAAGCCGCGATCTGTCATAGTGCTGATGTGCAATGACATCACCAACCAACACCAGCGCTGTCTTTGTGATTCCATGCTCCTTTGCCACACTGGCAAGCGTTTCCACCGTACAGATGTATGCCTCTTCCTCCGGCCATGTCGCCTTATACACAAGTGCCGCCGGCGTATTCGGTTCATATCCGCCCTGAATCAGTCTCCTGCCCAGTTCTTCCAGCATTCCGGTGCTCAGATAGATTGCCATGGAGGCACGATGAGCTGCAAAACTCTCAATGCTCTCCTTCTTTGGAACCTTCGTGCGCCCCTCCATACGGGTGATGATCAGCGACTGTGACACTTCCGGCAGCGTGTATTCCAGATTCAGACTGGAAGCCGCGCCAAAACACGCACTGACCCCGGGACAGCTTTCATATGCGATTCCTTTTTCATCCAGAATGTCCATCTGTTCACGTACAGCTCCGTATATACTTGGTTCACCTGTATGAAGGCGGACCGTCATCCTGCCTTTTTGCTCAGCTTCCTCCATTACTGCAATCACTTCTTCCAGAGTCATCTTCGCACTGTTATAGATCTCACAGTCTGCTCCGGCGTATGACAGCAGTTCCGGATTGACAAGTGATCCGGCATAGATGATCACATCCGCCTTTTCCAACAGACGCATGCCTCTGACCGTGATCAGATCTGCTGCACCGGAACCGGCTCCTACAAAATAAACCATATCCGTTCCTCTTTCCCATATCTTATCCTTTACAGATTAGCATACATCCGCTCTTCATTCAATGTTTTACTGGATAAATCCCTGCGCCCGAAGCATTTCCATATAGGTGAGCAGACGGTCATAAAGCGGGTCTGCTTTCTGTCCAAATTCTCTTTTCACCTCCATGGCAATCTCATAAACGGATCTTGTCCCATCGAATTTCATCCAGATAAAACTTCCTATTTTGTCCAGATGTACCTGTGTTTTCTCCGGCTTTTTAATAAGTTTCTGTGCAATCCGGTTAAAAAAGCCTTTATTTTCTATAATAAGCGTGACATTTCCTTTTTCATCGCAGTCCCACTCTACCGCAGCTGCATGGCTGAACACATGATCCAGATAATTCTCTTTTTTCTTTTTTATCTTTTTACTCATTTTTTTCACATGCTTTCTGATTTCCTTTTGTATGGAATGCTGCTTTCTGAACCAGAAATACACTTACTATGAGTAGAACAATGCCTCCCCAGATTCCGGTATTCACCACCCCGGACAGATCGATCCTGTCTGCAACACCAAATACTGCAAGAAGAGCCAGGAGGATTCCTACAAGGCCTTCCCCTGCGATCATTCCCGAGCAGAATAATATTCCCCGGTTTGTGACATCTTTTCTTGTCTTTTCATCCTGTAACTTCTTTTTGCTGACGTACAGGCGCACCAGTCCTCCGACCATAATACCGGAGCTCAGTTCCAGCGGAAGATAAAGTCCGATTGCAACCGGAAGCACTGCAATTCCAAGAATCTCTACAACAATGGCAATAAATGCACCAATGATCACAAGAGCCCATGGCAGATTGCCATCCATAACGCCTTCCACGATCATTTTCATCAAGGTTGCCTGCGGTGCAGAAAGCTCTTCCGTCCCAAATCCCCACGCCATGCTGAGCAGATAAAGCACGCCGCCGATCGTGACTGCAGCAACCAGTGTTCCGATGATCTCACCGATCTGCTGTTTTTTCGGCGTGGCACCTAAAATATATCCGGTCTTCAGATCCTGCGAAGTATCTCCTGCCATGCATGCGATAATGCAGATCACCGATCCGATCGCAATTGCTCCCTGCATCCCATGTATGCCAGTATCTCCAGACATTTTAAGCAGAAGTGTTGCAAAAAGCAGTGTTGCAATTGCCATTCCAGATACCGGGTTATTACTGCTCCCTACAAGACCTACCATTTTTGAGGAAACCGTTGCAAAGAAAAAACCAAAAAGTACGATCATAACTGCACCGGCTATTGAAACCGGTATGGATGGCACAAGCCAGATTACAAGCACGAGTAATGCAATCATCCCAAGCACTGTTTTCATGCTGAGATCACGTTCTGTACGAAGCGTCATGTCTTCATGTCCTTTTCGCAGGGAACGGATTGCTTCCCGGAACGTTGAAACAATAAGTGGAAGTGACTTCACCAGACTGATCATTCCGCCAGCAGCCACCGCTCCTGCTCCAATATACCGGATGTACAGACTCCATATCTTAGTGGCACCGCCAGCCTCATAAATCTGTCCGATTGTCTCTGTTCCCGGATAAATCGTATTATGATATCCAAATATTACAATTGCCGGGATTAAAACAAGCCAGCCAAGAATTCCTCCCGCAAACATATAAGAAGCTATTTTGGGTCCGCAGATATATCCAACTCCGATCAACGCCGGATAAACTTCTGTTGCAATTTCCGTTTTCAGGGTATTAAGACGCATCGATACAGCTCCTGGAATGATCTTAAGTCCATCTACCACAAATTTGATACCTGCAGCAATCCCCATCCCAGCAAAAACCGTGCTTCCGCCAGAACCTTCTTCTTCCCCTGCAAGTAATACTTCTGCACACGCAGTTCCCTCCGGATATGGAAGTACTCCGTGCTCCTGAACGATCAGTGCATTTCGAAGCGGAACCATAAAAAAGACGCCAAGCAATCCTCCGCAGATTGCAATTACTGCAATCTCCAGAATTCCCGGTGTCTCTATTTTTCCTTCTGATGCCCATAAAAATAACACAGGAAGCGTAAAAATCGCTCCTGCCGCTAATGATTCTCCCGCTGAGCCAATAGTCTGGACCATATTGCTCTCAAGGATTGAATCCTTTTTCAAGATCAGGCGGATTACTCCCATCGAGATCACAGCCGCCGGAATCGAAGCGGACACAGTCATTCCAACACGCAGTCCCAGATATGCGTTTGCCGCTCCAAACACAATTGCAAGAATGATTCCGGTAATAATCGAAGCAGCAGTAAGCTCCGGAGTAACTTTGTCTGCTGGAATATATGGTTTAAAAGTCTCTTGATTCTTCATAAAACCTCCTTTTAGTAGCCATTTGCAAAATTTTTCAAAATATACTAACGCATATACCACACATGCTTAATTTACATTTCAAAAATCTCACAATTGTCTACTGTATTCTAGCAGATGCATTTTTCTCCGCCTAGTGATGGTTTCTGGATAAAATTCCATTTTCTGGATTCTTAGTCCGGGCACTTGTAGTGCGATTTTGTGAAATGAAATTCCAGAAAAATATATAAAATTATAGAGAGAACCGATTTACAAAAAATAAGCATTTTGTAAATAGGTTCTATGTAAAATATTTTTGAAGGAATTCAACTACACACAAAAAAAACGCCAGCTCCCACATGTGACCATGTGAGAACTGGCGTCTTATTTTATTCAGACTACCGTCCGATTCTGTTTTTAATTACAGGATTCCACCAACTGCTAAGAATAATGGTGCGAATACTAATGCAACAACTGTCATAAGTTTGATCAGGATGTTGATTGAAGGACCTGATGTATCCTTGAATGGATCACCTACAGTATCTCCAACAACTGCTGCTTTATGAGGTTCGCTTCCTTTTCCACCGTGTGCTCCAGACTCGATGTATTTCTTAGCGTTATCCCATGCTCCACCGGCATTTGCCATGAAGATAGCCATCATAACACCAGTTACTAATGCACCAGCAAGAAGTCCACCTAATGCTTCAGCACCGAAAAGAAGACCAACTGCGATTGGAGCAACGATAGCGATGATACCTGGAAGTAACATCTGTTTTAATGCTGCGCTTGTAGAAATAGCAACACATGATTTGTAATCAGGTTTGCTTGTTCCTTCAAGGATTCCCTTATCAGCATGGAACTGACGACGAACTTCTTCGATCATCTTGTAAGCTGCTTTGGAAACAGATTCCATTGTGATAGCAGAGAATAAGAATGGAAGCATAGCTCCGATAAATAATCCGATGATTACATATGGATTTAAGATGGAGATGCTCTTTAACTCTACAGCTTCTGAGTAAGATACGAATAAGGATAATGCTGTTAAAGCTGCAGATCCGATTGCGAATCCTTTACCAACAGCTGCTGTAGTGTTACCTACAGAATCCAGTGTATCTGTAATATCACGAACGCTCTCATCTAATCCAGACATCTCAGCGATACCACCTGCATTATCTGCGATTGGTCCGTAAGCATCAACTGCTACTGTGCTTCCTGTTGTAGCAAGCATACCAACTGCTGCAAGTGCGATTCCGTATACACCAGCGAATGCATATGCTGCAAAGATACCAACTGCGATCAGAATGATCGGAATTGTACATGAATGCATACCAACTGCAAGACCACTGATGATGTTTGTTGCTGCACCAGTCTCAGACTGCTCAGCGATTTTACGTACATGACGATATTTATCAGATGTATACCACTCTGTGATAGATCCGATTAAAGTTCCAACAATCAGACCAGCGATGATTGCTCCTGCTGGTTTGAAAGAACCAAGGATCGTATTACTTAATACGATTGCAACAACGATTGTAATGATGTTTGCAATATTTGTTCCAAGTTTTAATGCTTTATGAGGATCTGTGCCTTCTTTACCACGTACACAGAATACTCCAAGGATGGATGCTGCGATACCAACTGCTGCAAGAACAAGTGGATATAAAGCTCCAGCTGCTCCATCATGATACAGAATACCTAATGTTACTGCAGATACGATAGATCCAACATAAGACTCGAATAAGTCAGCTCCCATTCCGGCAACGTCACCAACGTTATCACCAACGTTATCAGCGATAACGGCTGGGTTACGTGGATCATCTTCCGGGATACCAGCTTCTACTTTACCAACAAGGTCAGCTCCTACGTCAGCAGCTTTTGTATAGATACCACCACCAACACGAGCGAACAGTGCGATTGAAGAAGCACCAAGGCTGAATCCGAATAAAATGTCTGCATTACCTGTTACAAAATAGATCATGCTGACACCAAACAGACCAAGTCCAACAACACAAAGACCCATAACTGCACCACCGCGGTATGCGATTGGAAGTGCCTTTGTCATTCCGCCTTCTTTTGCAGCGTTTGCAGTACGTACGTTAGCACGTGTAGCAACCTGCATTCCAGCGTATCCGGCAATTGTAGAAAAAATTGCTCCGATTACAAAACAAATAGCTGTAGTCCAGCCAATTCCGAATCCGATCGCAAGGAATAATACCACGATAAAGATTACGAGAATTTTGTACTCAGCCATAAGAAATGCCTGTGCACCCTCATGAATAGCAGCGGCAATTTCTTTCATCTTATCAGTTCCCTCATCCTGTTTTCCAACCCAGACTGCAAGGGCAGCTGCGATTACTACAGCAAGGATACCGATAGCAGGAATTAAATAAACCATAATTCTTCTCTCTCTTTCCTATATTTTGTCACAGTTTTTGAGTATATCGAAAGATTGTCAAAAAGTCAACATTCTATGCCAAAATACTACTGAGAAAGTTTCTGTTTTATTTATTTTCTTCGATCCATTTTTTCAGATTTTCTTTTGGCAGGAATCCAACCTGCTGCGCAACCTTTTCTCCATTTTTGAAAATGAACAGTGCTGGAATATTGGTTACACGGTATTCTCTTACCAGTTCCATGTTTGCATCTGAGTCAGCATTGAAGAAATCAGCCTCCCCTGCCATCTCGTCAGAAAGCTCCTCTAAAACAGGAGCCAGCATCTGACAAGGGCCACACCATACAGCAGAAAAATCGACAACAGCAAGTTTGCTTGCTTTCACAGCCTGAAAATCATTGTTTACAATTTTGTTTACCATATTTGTTTCTCCCTTCGAAAATTTTTAATTCTGAAGTTCTTATTTATAAGGTTCTACTTTTGACTCAATCTCTGCAAAGAGCTTCTCTTTTAAGTTTGTCACAAAATCAAATGCTTCATTCACCGGAATCATTTCTTTTACACGCTTATCTCTTGTCACAATTTCCACTGCAGATTCTTTGAGGTTACGCGGACTTACAACAACACGGATCGGAGCTGCGATCAGATCTGCCTCTGAGAACATTGCACCCGGGCGGATATCACGGTCATCATAGATAACTTCCACACCGGCATTCTGAAGATCTTTATACAACTTGTCTGCAGTTGTTTTTGTCTCTTCATCATCTACGCGCAGACAGCAGATTTCAACTTCCCATGGTGCAATTGAGATTGGCCAGATCGGACCATACTCATCATGATGTGCCTCACAGATAGACGCAGCCATACGTCCTACACCAATACCATAGCATCCCATAACCGGGTATTTCAGTTCTCCGTTTTCATCGCTGTACTGCATATTCATTGCTTTTGTATATTTTGTTCCAAGCTGGAAGATATTACCAACCTCGATACCTCTTTTAATTGTAATTGCAGGTTTTCCACAGCATGGGCACACACTGCCCTCTTTTACCTTGGCAATATCGACGTACTCGACATTTCCAAGATCACGCTCCAGATTCAGCCCTGTATAATGATATCCCTCTTTATTTGCACCTGCTACAATCGCATCCAGTCCTTTTAATGTTGTGTCGCAATAGAAGGTAACTTTATCTGAGATGTTGTAAGGTCCGATATATCCGGCTACAAGCGGTGCATCTTCTGTAATCTCTGCCGGATGAATATCCTCGCCAACAAGATTACGCAGTTTGGTCTCATTTACTTCATAATCACCACGTACAAATGCAACTACAAAGCTGTCATCTGCATTTTTCTGGTAAACAACTGCTTTGCAGGATTTTTTTACGTCGGAATGTAAGAAACAGCATACGTCATCAATGGTCTTGCAGTTTGGTGTCTCAATACATTGTAATTCTTCCAGTTCACCCTTGCTCTCGTTCTTTACGATATTCTCTGCTGCTTCCATGTTTGCTCGGTAATCACATTCATTACAGATTACGATCGAATCCTCTCCAACCGGTGTTAAAAGCATGTATTCATGGGATACGCTTCCTCCCATCATACCAGAATCTGATGCAACCGAAATAACCTCTGGAATTCCCGCTTTCTGGAAAATACGATGATATGCCTGATAGCAGACATCATAATATTTCTCGAGATCTTCCTGTGATGTATGGAATGAATATGCATCTTTCATTGTGAACTCACGCACACGGATCATTCCGGCTCTTGGTCTTGCCTCATCACGGAATTTTCTCTGGAACTGATAGATCATAAACGGATACTTGTTGTATGACTGTCCATATTCACGCACCAGCTGTACTGCTGCTTCCTCATGTGTCATTCCAAGTACGAGCTTTGCGTCATTACGGTCTCTTAAACGAACAAGTTCGTTTCCAACACTTTCGTAACGTCCTGACTCTTCCCAGAGTTCTGCCGGCATTACGACCGGAAACAATACTTCCTGTCCATCGATCATGTTCATCTCTTTGCGGATGATTGCTTCAATCTTTGCTGTGATTCTCTTTAATGTCGGGAACTCAGAATAAATTCCGTTTCCAACATATTTCATGTAACCACCACGAATCATCAGTGCATGGCTGTCGATCACGCAGTCTGCCGGTTTTTCCTTAAATCTTTGTCCTACTAATTTTGATACTTTCATCATGACCTCCATTAAAAAAGCCCTAAGCTGCAAGGATCTCTCCTTGTCTGCTTAGGGCGAATATACAATCCGTGTTACCACCTAACTTCAGGTCTTAGCCTGCTCTCAACTGTAAGCTATCACTTACACTGCCTCTGATAACGGTGGCCTCCGGCAGGATTTCTCCAGAATCCGATTCTGTCTTCATCCCACGACTCCCAGACTGGTTCCCTATCTGTCCACAAAAGCCTCACACCATCCGGCTTCTCTCTGAATGCTTCCGATACGTACTTTTTCTGTTCAACGTTTGAGAAAAAGCTACCACAATTTATCCGAAAAGTCAAGGCGGATTCACTACTTATAATCCATAACTAAAAACATTGGTTTGATTGCTACGACCTCATCATACTCTTCCTGCTCAACCACCACACTGGAATTTAATGCTTTCAGGTCATCTTTCAGGATTCCAAGCGCTTCCGGAATTGTCTGTGCACGTCCCTCTTTCAGTATGTCCTGCATACGTTTCAGAACGATTGGATGTGCATAACATGCCGGCACCGGGAAATCCGGATATGTTCTGATATAACTCTCCATGGCATCTACCGAATCCAGCAGATGTTTCTCCACAGCTTTCCGGTTATTACGTGCCGTCGGAAGTACACTTGCACCGGAAAACAGAAAGATGGCTGCAAGACCAAATAACAGGAAATAAATTCCAAATCCGGCATGTGTTGTCAATGCATAAATGCCATATATAAGAGCCCCCACTCCTATAAGTGTAATTGCGAGTGCAACCCATTTGTATGCCGGATTACTTCTATCATACACTCTTTTCTTTTTTGCAGACTGGCTCAGATTCAGATAGAGATCTGAGTTGTTATGCAGATATTTTTCTGCATTCTCCAGTGTATGAATACTATGCTCTGCTTCTTCCGTAAGTGTGACATTGCGATATTTTTCTTTTTGTTTTCTAGCTTTCTCTGCAAGCTTCCGCTCCGCCTCTTTACTATGGAGCGGGATGTCAGGGTAATTCTTCTCAACATGGGCAAGCAGTTTGTCGACGTCTTCTTCATGTTTGAAATTGCACTGTTTCTCTTTGCCATTGTCATATTCCACCACAAGATAAGGAAGCGTTCCAAAAGAGCCCTTACCAGTAAATCCGCCCTTGCTCATGGCAATCCTTTTGAAAACCCGCTTTACATTCTTCATTGGAATGTAATAGCAGCGGTCAACATAAAAGCTGTTCAGATAAATTGCTTTTTGTCCGATTCCGCAAGGTCCAAATTTTTTGCAGTTCTTTTTGTCCATTTTTAATTCGTCATCTGCCAGGGAAACATTTCCCAGCCTCTGTGGTTTAAAGATCATATGCAATCCCTCCTGCTGTCTTTACTCTGTCTTTAAATGGCAATGCCACCACAGGCAGGTACTCCCGTCTGTGATGGCATTGGTCAGTTTATGCATTCTTTGCCGGTTTCTTTGTTGCATGGATAAAGATTCCAAGGAACAGTGCTGCAAGCACGATTCCTACCGGGTATGCAATTGTTGTGGAAAGTCCAAGACACTCTCCTGCACAGAAGAAGTATGTCATAGATACAGCACTCATGAATGTTGCAGGAACTGCTGTAATCCAGTAATTCTTCTTCTCGCGATACAGATACATACTTGCTGTCCAGAGAACGATCATTGCAAGTGTCTGGTTTGTCCAACTGAAGTATCTCCATACGATTGCGTAATCCAGATGTCCGACAAATGCGCCAACTGCAAGAAGCGGAACGCACAGAATCAGACGTTTCTGCATTTTATCCTGGTCGATCTTGAACCAGTCTGCCAGAACCAGACGTGCACTACGGAATGCGGTATCTCCGGATGTGATCGGACATGCGATAACACCGATCATTGCAAGTGCTACACCAACACTGCCCATTGTCTTGATACATACATCGTAGATTGCTGCAGACTGTCCACCTGCAAGGACTTCGCTAAGTCCGGTGCTGAGGCCTCCGGTAACTTTGTAAATAGCGCATCCTGCTGCAGCCCAGATCAGAGCGATCACACCTTCTGCAACCATTGCACCATAGAATACGAAATGTCCCTGTTTCTCAGATTTCATACAACGAGCCATCAGTGGTGACTGTGTAGAATGGAATCCGGAAATTGCGCCACATGCTACAGTGATAAACATGAAGCTCCAGATTGGTTTGCCTTCCGGATGCATATTGTGGAAGTTGCTCCAGATCTCCGGAATTGAATATTCGGAATGTGTGAAAATACCAATGATAACTCCGACTGCCATAATGATCAGGCAGATACCGAAGATCGGGTAAATTCTTCCGATGATCTTATCAATTGAAATAAATGTTGCAATAAAGTAATACAGAAGAATGATCCAGAGCCAGAACTCAGTATTCGCAACGATTCCTGTAACTCCACCATTCTTAAACAGTGTTACGATCAGACCAGCCGGTCCGACTGCAAATACAGTACCTACCATTACAAGAAGAACAACACTGAATACACGCATTACGTTCTTCATTGCATTGCCAAGGTATTTTCCACATACCTCAGAAATAGAAGCACCATCATTACGTTCAGAAAGCATACCTGAGAAATAATCATGTACACCACCTGCAAAAATTGTACCGAATGTGATCCAGAGGAATACAACCGGTCCCCAAAGTGCGCCCTGCATAGCGCCAAAGATTGGTCCAAGTCCAGCGATATTTAAGAGCTGTACAAGGAAAAGTTTCCATTCCGGCATAACTACATAGTCAACGCCATCGTTAATCCTTACTGCCGGTGTCTCTCTGTCATCTGGTGCAAAGGTATTCTCCACAACCTTACCATAAACAAAATAGCCACCGATCAATAATGCCAGACAAATAAAAAAACTAATCATAACAACACCTCCAATGCATAAACATTAGTTTTTATATTTCATAAATTTATTATAGCGCTTTTGTTCTAAAAAACAATATTTTTTATCGCTTTTTTGTGTATTTATTACAATACATTCATTTGACGTTTCTATTTCGTTCGTCATAAGCCATAATTTGATTATCAAACTCTTTATATTCGTTTCCTCCCTGACATTTATTCTGAATTCAAGGCTATTATACTGCTTCTGTTTTTGAAAACAACAGCTTTTCTGTATTTTATCCGGTGCAAAAAAACATTGACAATCGCTCCTCTGTCCGTTATTATCATACATATCATATCTGATTAATAGGAATTAAATCAAAGGAAGGTGACAGGACATGAATATTTTATGCTTTGGAGATTCAAATACATATGGATATAAGCCGGACGGATCCGGCAGATTTGATGCAGACACCCGCTGGACCGGCATTCTTCAAAAGAAGCTCGGTCACGAGCATCCGATCATTGCAGAGGGGCTGTGTGGAAGAACTACCGTATTTCAGGACGAACTGCGCGAAGGCCGCCGCGGTCTCGATACGATCGGAATTACCGTCGAGATGCATAACCCGGTCGATCTTCTGGTCATCATGCTTGGCACCAACGACTGCAAATCCCGCTACGGTGCATCCGCAGGTACAATCGCAAGAGGACTGGATCAGGTTATTGAGAAGGCAAAAAAGAACGCATCCCAGCCATTCCGTCTTCTTCTTATTTCACCAATTCATCTGGGACATGGCGTAGGCGAGTCCGGATTTGATCCGGAATTCAATACTTCCTCCGAGATTGTTTCACGGGAGCTCTCTGCAGAATATGAAAAAATTGCCAGGAAACACCAGGCAGAATTTCTTGATGCCTCCGCATATGCCCTGCCAAGTGTCACAGACCGTGAACATCTGGACGAAGCAGGCCACGCAGCGCTTGCTGAGGCAATTTATAAAAAGATTGTACTTCTCTCATAAAGTGGATATAATTTTACTAAACTTCACGTAAATGAACAACTTTTGGGAGGGACCAATATGAAACTGATCTCATGGAATGTAAACGGACTGCGTGCCTGTGTCCAGAAAGGATTTCTTGATTATTTTAAAGAAACGGACGCTGACTTTTTCTGTATCCAGGAATCCAAGCTGCAGGAGGGGCAGATCGACCTTGATCTTCCGGGTTACCACCAGTACTGGAATTATGCCCTGAAAAAAGGATATTCCGGAACTGCAGTTTTTACCAGAAAAGAACCGCTTCACGTCTCCTACGGACTCGGAATCGAAGAACACGATAAAGAAGGACGCGTCATCACATTGGAATATGAGAATTTTTATCTTGTCACCTGCTATACGCCAAACTCACAGAACGAACTTGCAAGACTTCCATACCGTATGCAGTGGGAGGATGACTTTCTTACCTATTTAAAACAGTTAGATTCCAAAAAACCGGTGATTCTATGCGGTGATCTGAATGTTGCGCACACGGAGATCGACTTAAAAAATCCTAAAACGAACCGTAAAAATGCAGGATTTTCCGATGAAGAACGCGCAAAAATGACAACTCTTCTGGATTCCGGTTTCACAGATACTTTCCGCTATTTTTACCCGGATAAAGAGGGGATTTATTCCTGGTGGTCATACCGCTTTAAGGCACGTGAAAAGAACGCCGGATGGCGCATTGACTATTTCATCACTTCCAGACGGCTGGATGATAAATTAAAAGGAGCAGCCATCCACACCGATATCCCCGGTTCGGATCACTGCCCGGTTGAACTTACAATTGATCTGTAAAACTCTATAAGGTATGTAGAAATTCCTCAAAACATACCCCATCCTCAAGTGGAAGTCCCATCTCGATCGACTTTTCAATGCAACGTCTGATAAAACGTGATGCTTTTCGCACCGACTGGGTAAATTCCACTTGATTGACCGCATCTGCTGCAATAATCGCAGAGAAAATGTCTCCGGTTCCAGGTCTTGAACTGCCAATCTTTTTTGTCCGGATCAATTCATAATCCCTTCCCTTTTCATAGCAGAAATTCGCCACATAACTCTTCTGCTGGATTCCTGTGATTACCACACGCTCCGGCCCCATCTGTGCGATTTTTTCTGCAAGTAAAAGGAGCTCTTTTTCGCTCCACTTCTCCCGGTAATCCGTTCCAGTCAGAATACAGGCCTCCGTCACATTCGGCATAACAATGTCCGCAAGACTTACAAGACGTGCCATTTTCCTGCACATTTCCCCAGTATAGGTTGCATATGCTTTTCCGTTGTCTCCCATGACCGGGTCAATCAGCACAACTGTCTTTTCCGTTCGAAACTCCTGAATAAACCGGCTGACAATCTCTATCTGCTCCGCAGATCCTAAAAATCCGCTGCAGATACCTTCAAACTGAAGACCAAGCCTTTTCCACTCCGCAACATATGCCGGCATGTCCGGAGTATAATCCGTATAGAAAAAATGTTCATATCCGGAATGATTCGAAAAAATCGAGGTTGGAACAGCACAGCACTGTACTTTCATTGCCGAAATAATCGGCAGCTGCACCGCAATGGAGCATCGTCCAAATCCGGTAAAATCGTTGATTAAAGCAATCTTTTTCTGTCTGTTGTGGTTCTCCATAAAATCCTTCCTCTGTGTCCAATCCATATTTTCTATCATTATATTGCACAGATTGCATGAACTCAATGCTTTTTGATACTTTTCCGCATTACTACATTAAAATTTTTATTGATTTTTTATTGATTTTAAATGGAATACATGTATAATCATGATAGGGAAGTTAAAATTTTCCACTTCTTGATAAAGAGATCTCACGTCTGCATTCGCAAGTGATTACTCTATTACACAACGAAAGGAACGAGGTAATTAAAATGGCAGAAATCAATTTAAGCAAGTATGGCATTTCCGGAGCAACTGAAGTAATTCACAATCCTTCTTACGAAATGTTATTCGAGGAAGAGACAAATCCAGCACTGGAAGGCTATGAAAAAGGTCAGGTCAGCGAGCTTGGCGCAGTTAACGTTATGACTGGTATCTACACAGGTCGTTCTCCAAAAGACAAATACATTGTTGTAGATGAGAATTCCAAAGATACTGTATGGTGGACATCTGATGAATACAAAAACGATAACCATCCAGCAACTCAGGAAGCATGGGCAGCTGTAAAAGATCTTGCAATCAAGGAGCTTTCAAATAAAAGACTTTTTGTTGTAGATGCATTCTGCGGTGCAAACAAAGACACACGTATGGCAATCCGTTTCATCGTTGAGGTTGCTTGGCAGGCCCACTTTGTAACAAACATGTTCATCAAACCAACCGCTGAGGAATTAGAGAACTTCGAACCGGATTTCGTTGTTTACAATGCATCCAAAGCAAAAGTTACAAACTACAAAGAATTAGGATTAAACTCTGAGACAGCTGTAATGTTCAACATTACAAGCAAAGAGCAGGTTATCATCAATACATGGTACGGCGGAGAGATGAAGAAAGGTATGTTCTCTATGATGAACTACTTCCTCCCATTAAAAGGAATGGCTTCTATGCACTGCTCTGCCAACACAGATTTAAACGGAGAGAATACAGCAATCTTCTTCGGTCTTTCCGGAACAGGTAAGACAACACTTTCTACTGATCCAAAACGTCTCTTAATCGGTGATGATGAGCACGGCTGGGATGACAACGGTGTATTCAACTTCGAAGGTGGATGCTACGCAAAAGTTATCAACCTTGACAAAGAATCTGAGCCAGATATCTACAATGCAATCAAACGTAACGCTCTTCTTGAGAACGTAACACTTGATGCTGATGGCAAGATTGATTTCGCTGATAAGAGCGTAACCGAGAACACCCGTGTTTCTTACCCAATCGATCACATCAAAAATATCGTACGTCCAATCTCATCTGCACCAGCTGCTAAGAACGTTATCTTCTTATCTGCAGATGCATTCGGAGTACTTCCTCCAGTATCTATTCTGACACCAGAGCAGACACAGTACTACTTCCTGTCAGGATTCACAGCAAAACTTGCTGGTACTGAGCGTGGAATCACTGAGCCAACACCTACATTCTCTGCTTGCTTCGGTCAGGCATTCTTAGAGCTTCATCCTACAAAATATGCAGAAGAGCTCGTTAAGAAAATGCAGAAGAGCGGTGCTAAAGCATACCTGGTTAACACAGGATGGAACGGAACCGGAAAACGTATCTCTATCAAAGATACACGTGGAATCATCGATGCAATCTTAAACGGAGACATCAAAAATGCTCCTACTAAGAAGATTCCATACTTCAACTTCGAAGTTCCTACAGAACTTCCAGGAGTTGATCCAGCAATCCTTGACCCACGCGATACATACAAAGATGCTTCTGAGTGGGAAGTAAAAGCAAAAGACCTTGCTGATCGTTTCGTTAAGAACTTCGCTAAATACGAAGGAAACGCTGCTGGTAAAGCTTTAGTTTCAGCTGGACCACAGGCTTAATTTCAATCATTCTGACTGGATTGCCAGTCCTATGCAAAAGGACAACTCCTTACTCCGGGGTTGTCCTTTTTTGTATCTTTTTTATTCTATTTGATTGTTTTTGCATTTTTATTAATTTATTCTGCATTTTATTAACAAAACTCTACTTCTGTCTATTGTTATATTTTGTCATAAAAACTATAATTGTAGTATAAGGGAACGGGGAGAGGTATACTTATTGGAGGTACATGAGATGAAAAATGCAGCATCAGCTCAGGAATTTGAATCGCTGAACGGCATTACAATTGACGAAGTATTGTCCGTTTTTGAAGCAGTATCCGAAGCTTTTCCAATGATCGTGTCTGTAAATCTGACGAAAAACAGATATACCATGATCAAACAGGACGGATTTCTTGCAAATAATCTTCCGATGACTGGAAAATATGATGATCTGATCGATCTTGGTGTGGAAAATATCCACCCAAATTACCAGAAGGCATTTATGGAAAACTTTTCAAGAGAACGGTTACTGCGCCAGTTTGCCCAGGGGCGAAAAGAAGTGTATGTCAAACTTTATCAGAAGGGACAGGGGGATCATTACCAGTGGGTATCCACACACGTAATCCGTGTAAAGGACCGCGATGGTGATATCTGCCATATTTGTATTAATAAGGTTCTCTGCGATTTCTGCTCCGATGGCTCGAACAGACATTGCCGCGCACCTTACTAAACCGCAGACAATAAAATGCATGGCTCACAGAACATATTTTATATACTGCTCTGTTTGCCATGCATTTTTATCAGCCTGCCGATATCCATCTAATCCAGTATTATTCCGCTCAACCGCAGGTATGTCCGCCACAGTTGTGCTCATGTTCTCCGCAGGAATGATCATGCTCACCACAGTTGTGTTCTCCACTGTGATGAGAACACATCGTATCCGGATCATAGGACAAATTACCTTCGATCAATGCTTTCACCGCATCATCCGCAGCTCCTGTCACTCCAGGGAATAGTTCAATTCCCATCTGTGCCAGCGCATTTCTTGCGCCACCGCCAATTCCACCACAGATCAGAACATCAACTGAATATTCATGCAAAAATCCAGCCAGCGCTCCATGTCCCTGTCCATTCGTATCGTACACTTCTGACTTTAAGATTTTTCCGTCTTCCACCTGATAGATTTTAAAATACTCACTATGTCCAAAATGCTGAAACACCTGTCCATTGTCATAGGTTACTGCTATTACCATTCTTCTTTTCCTCCACTCATCTTTCATTTTTCCAAGGCATCTGTTGCCACTTTTCAACCGTTGTCTACAACAATTCAGATTGCCATTACACAGTTCATAATTGCCGCCCTGTATACAAAGTTCCCTGCCGTTTACAATGCTGTCTGCCACTTTCTTCCTGGCACTTGCATAGATCGCGGTAATACTTGTTCTGACAAGATTCATCTGCTCTGCACATTCTTCCTGTGTCAGTCCTTCATAATCGATCAGACGGATACTCTCATACTCGTCCACGGTAAGAATTACCCTGTCTTCGTTGCTCCATGCAGTCTGCGGTACAAACCTGCGGCATAAAGGTTCCTCGCAGACACGCCGTTTCTTCGCCGGTCTCGCCATGTTACCTCCTGTCTCCTACTGTTCCAGCGCCTTTTCCAGCAAAAGTGCTGCATCACGTACACAGTCATTGCATTCCCGCAGAACTTTTCCGGTTCCGATTCCTTTTAATTCCTTACAGATCACAGATCCGTTCTGGTTCTTAAATTCCGTCATCATGGCACGGATATCCTGCATTGTCTTGCCTGGATTCTTGTTCTTCATTCCAAGTATCATTGCAGCCCCGGTCAGGGCTCCACAACTGCCTTCCATCGTACCCATGCCCACTGCAAAAGCCTGAGTCAGATTACGCATCGTCTCCTCGTCTACCCCAATGAGATCACAATAGGTACATGCAACCGCCTGTGCGCAGTTATAGCAGCCAGACTGTTTCTTCTGTGCAGCTTCCTCTGCTCTTGAAATCATTCTACCCCTTCTTTCTTCTGTATATGGTCTTACGACCATCTGATGATTTTTCTCAATTATTCCAGAAACAGTATAACGCCATTATTGACATATGTCAATAATGGCGTTTTCTATCCAGTCACAAATTCTGCTTCTCGCATCCTGTGGAATGATTGATTTCTGTTTTCCTTTCATCTGTTCTGCATTATCCTGCTGCATAAGCCGATTCACCGCATGCGTAAGTATATTGGTGGAAGTTCGTTCTGAAAATTGCAAAGATTAATTCCACCATCCCTTTTATTTCTTGCAATAAACCTCAACATATGATGTATCAACATCTTTTACGTAAAAGCAATTCCAAGACTCTCACATATAGCGAAAGACTCTTTCTCACAGCTTTTCCAGAACTTCATTCTCATACCGTTCTCGAATATGTTGTTCCAACGTGACAAATACCCCAATATACCGATGCAGAATTTTTTTGACCAGTTGCTGTGCTGCTTCTTCATTGTAAATGTGTGTTGTATCATTTCGATCGCGCAACATCTCCAGCCATATATTCTCTTCTATAAAATCAAAATACGCATATGCCGTCTTAATAATTTCTCTCGGAGATCCTGTTGCAGTTTGATTTGCACCCTCATAGCGCAATAATTCTTTTAACACTTTCCAACCTAACTCAAACTGAATATAAAATTTGTCAATAATCCCACTTATGATAAATTCGTTGGTAATATCTTCCTGCTCCGCACGGCAAAGCACCTGTAAATGTCTGCTATACTGATCAAACTTTTTCATACAATACAATCCCATCCTTTTCTATCTCTGAAATCAATTCGGAAGATAAATATTTATCCTCCATATTTATAATATCCAGTTTTAAAAGTGACCATAAATCTTCATTCAAACTGTCTGACAAATTTTTAAAATCTTTGCATCCGTAGATTGCCAGATCAATATCACTTTTGGGCAGATTGTTTCCACGCGCACGTGATCCAAACAAGACCACTTTTCGAGCATGGTGCTTTTTCGATATTTCTGCGATTTGTCGATAAACGTTTTGTATGTTCTGATCTTCTTTTCCCTTCATTATCTGTTTCTGCTCCTGTTTTGCGTATTCCTAATATAAAAATATATTCTTATTATACGCCAGCCTTAACAAAGAACGCAATCAAAGATAATATGAAAGTTTCCCTTTTCTCGTAGTTATTTTGTAATATATTTCACAGCAGTTCCATAAGCGATCACTTCTGCCGCGCCACTCATGACCTGCGAAGAACCATAGCGGACTCCAACAACTGCATCTGCACCAAGTCCCTTGGCTTCATCCACCATTCTTTTGACTGCGATCTGGCGTGCCTCATTTAACATCTCGGTATATCCAACAATCTCTCCACCAACCAGTGTTTTCATGGCTGCCATAAAATCCTTTCCAAAATTCTTGGACTGTACAACGGTTCCCTTTACCATACCCAGTGCCTCATACTCTGTTCCTGGGATTGTTTCAATACTTAGAAGCTTCATCTTCTTCTCCTCCTTCGATTTCTTTTACTCGTTTTACCAATGCAACAACTACTCCAATTCCAATTGCGACAGGAATTGCAACCATAAATAATAGCCAGCCGATTGGAATCGGGTCTTCTGAGTTTGCCCATAGCAGAATTGCGATCGTAAAAATCATAATTACGATCATAATACCGCCGCCAAGCACAGCGCCCAGAATCTTTTTCTTATGAATGTCCGTTCTTTTGATATCCATAAAACTGGTTCCCTCCTTTTCCAACTGTTCCATTCGTTCCAGACACGCTTCCGCATCCAAATGTTCCAGCGAGGTTCCCTGATCCAGCATCTCCTGACAAAAATTCTGCACCTGTGTCAGATTCTTCTTCTCGCGTTCCAATTCCTCCAACTGATATTCCAGACAGTCTCTCAGGCTTTTCTTTCCATCAAACATCTGTCTCATATCTTCGATTGGAATTGAAAGTTTACGCAAAAGACGGATCTCCAAAAGCCGGTCCACATCTTTCAGTCCGTATTCACGATATCCATTTTCTGCACGTTCTACCTGAAGCAGTCCCTGTTCTTCGTAAAAACGGATATTTTTTCTTGTAATGCCAACCAGTTCTTCTACCTGCTTGATCTTCATTTTTCTGCTCCTTCCTTCGTGTCTGACCTTTTTATACAGCTTCCACAAGGTGGAAAGTCAATCTTTTTTTCAAAAAAAGTTATTTTTATCATACCATGAATTCAAAATTCCCGATATACCTGAATTCCATATAAAAAATCATAGAAAAATCTTTCGAAAGCGCTTATAATAGTTCAGGCAAATAATCAGACCACATCTGACATAGAAAGAAGTAATTTCATATGATTACAAATAAAAAAAATTCCATGGACATGCTCCATGGTTCTCTTTGGGATAAAATATTGATCTTTGCACTGCCACTCGCAGCCAGCAGTATTCTTCAGCAGCTGTTTAATTCCGTCGATACTGCCGTTGTCGGCCGTTTTGCAAGCAGCCAGGCGCTCGCAGCCGTTGGAAGCAACAGTTCCCTTATCTCATTGATGATCAACCTGTTCGTTGGAATCTCACTTGGTTCCAACGTCGTGATCGCACATTATATTGGTCAGAAAAAAGAGGATAGTATCCATGCTGCCATCCATACTGCAATTCTCGTTGCAATTGCAAGCGGACTTTTCGTACTGATGCTCGGACAGTTTATCGCCCGTCCTGTCCTGACTTTGATGGGAACTCCTGAGGACGTGATCGATCTTGCTGTCTTATACCTGCGGATTTATTTTCTTGGAATGCCTTTTATCATGCTCTATGATTTCGGTTCTTCTATTCTCCGCAGCACAGGAGACAGCAAACGACCTCTTTATGCACTGATTGCTGCCGGCATCATCAATACCGTGCTGAATCTGATCCTTGTTATCGTTTTTCATCTTGGTGTATCCGGTGTTGCAATCGCTACGGTCGTTTCCAATATGGTAAGCTCCGGGATTATTCTCTATATCCTTATGCACGAAGAACCGCCGATCCGTCTGAGTTTTCATAAGCTTTCCATTCATCTGCCTGAGCTGAAAAAAATCTTACAGATCGGTGTTCCTGCCGGACTTCAGGGAATGGTGTTCTCCATTGCAAATGTCTGCATTCAAAGTTCGATCAACAGCTTTGGTTCCAATGCCGTTGCGGGATCTGCTGCTGCATTAAACTATGAATTTTTTGCATATTTTGTTGTAAATGCATTTGCACAAACAACGGTCACATTCACCAGCCAGAATTTTGGTGCCGGTGAATATGACCGCTGTAAAAAAATATATCGTACCGCTATGATCTTTTCAGTGGTATTCTGCGGAATGCTGTCTGCCGTCTTTGTTCTCGGCAATGGCTTCTTCCTGCAATTATACTCGACAGATCCTGCTGTTTTAGAATTTGCCAGACAGAGACTCTTCATCGCCACCACTTTAGAGCTTCTGACCTCAACCTATGAGATCAGCGCCGGTGCTATGCGTGGTCTTGGGCATTCTTTGTCTCCTGCACTGATTACAGTATTCGGTTCCTGTGTACTGCGCCTGATCTGGATCTCAACAGTCTGCCGCACGATCCATAAGTTCTGGGTTCTGATTCTGATCTACCCAATTTCCTGGGTTATCACAGGTGCTATCATGATCACAGCTTACGTACTTCTCCTCCGTAAGCTGTACCCTAAGAATATAGGTTAATGCAAATTACAGTGCAGCCTTAATTGCTGCCATCAGTTCATCATAAGTCTCATATGCAGGCAGATCCGGGTTATCCTTCTTGATCTGATCAGTGCTCTTAAACAGGAAACCTGCCTTACTTGCGCGGATCATTCCAAGATCATTATGGCTGTCTCCACTTGCAATTGTCTCATATCCGATCGACTGTAATGCTTTCACGGTTGTGAGTTTGGAGTTCTCAATACGCATTTTAAATCCAGTAATCTCTCCATCCGGAGCAACCTCCAGTGTATTACAGAAGATTGTCGGCCAGCCGAGTTTCTTCATTAGCGGTCCTGCAAACTGGGTGAATGTATCGCTGATAATGATTACCTGTGTCATACTACGGAGTTCATCTAAAAATTCCTTTGCTCCAGGAATCGGATCAATTTTTGCAATTGTCTCCTGAATCTCCTTTAATCCAAGGCCGTGCTCTTTTAAAATGCCAAGTCTCCATTTCATCAGCTTATCATAATCCGGCTCATCTCTTGTAGTTCTCTTTAACTCCGGAATTCCACTCTCTTCGGCAAACGCGATCCAGATCTCCGGAACAAGAACGCCTTCTAAATCTAAGCATACAATATTCATATGTATTTCCTCCTCAACAGCTTTGTTCATCATTGTAGCACAACCTGCCTCGAATTCAAACACTTTATTGCGTTAATGTTGTCAATTTATAAAATTATTCTCCAAAAACAGCTTTATAATCTGCCTGGAATTTCTCAATTCCCTGATCTGTTAACGGATGTTTGGTCATCTGCTCAATGACTTTATAAGGAATTGTTGCAATATCCGCACCTGCAAGAGCGCAATCTGTTACATGGATTGGATTACGGATAGATGCAGCTATAATCTCTGTTTCATATCCATAAATGTCAAAAATATCTGCAATCTGACGGATAAGTTCAATTCCAGGCTGGCTGATGTCATCTAATCTTCCAAGGAAGGGTGATACATAAGTTGCACCTGCATTTGCTGCAAGAATTGCCTGGTTTGCACTGAAGATCAATGTAACGTTTGTTTTGATTCCTTCTGCGGAAAGAACTTTAACAGCTTTCAGACCTTCCACGGTCATAGGGATTTTTACAACCATATTCGGATGAATTGCTGCGATCTCACGTCCCTCTTTGATCATTCCATCCGCATCCACAGTTGTTGCCTTTACCTCACCACTGATCGGTCCATCTACGATCGATGCAATCTCTTTAATAACCTCTGTGAAGTCTCTGCCTTCTTTGGCAATCAGGGATGGATTGGTTGTCACGCCACAAATTACTCCCATGTCATTTGCTTTCTTAATGTCCTCAACATTTGCTGTATCCACGAAAAATTTCATTTCATATACCTCCGTTTATTTATTTTCCTTTATTCTACAATCACAATATAACACTTATCATAAGCATATGCAAGACGTTTCAAAAGTAAATAAAAGCATTCGAAAGTAAATAAAAGTTCATTTGTTTTTCTTCCTTATTTTTTGCTGGATTAAATCACAGATATGCTTTACAATATGAATATATATGTAAATGCATTTTATAGAATGGAGTCTGGAGATATGCTGCAATTAGAACGCCAACAACAGATTTTAAACTACCTGGAGAAAAACAGAAAGGCTACAACGAACGAACTGAGCGAACTGCTTGGAGTGTCGGCAACCACCATACGCACCGATCTGAACCAGATGGATAAAGAAAAGCTCCTGACCAAAACACATGGCGGAGCTATTTACCGGGATCGTTCCGGTGATAAGAAAGATCTGACCGGAAGAGCTTATTTTTTTGATGAAAGAGCTTTGGAAAATCAGCCGGAAAAAGAAGCCATCGCTTCCGAGGCTGTAAAACTGGTGCGTGACCACATGTGCATCTTTCTCGACGCAAGTTCTACCGCATATACCCTCGGAATGAAGCTGACCGGCTTCACGGAACTGACCGTCATCACAAACGGCATTAATCTTGCACTTGCACTGAAAGATGTTCCGGGAATTACAGTAATTCTGACCGGTGGAATCGTAACTTCCGCCTCTTCCTCTATTGAAGGACTGCTTGGAGAGGATCTTCTTCGCAAGATCCATACAGATATTGCCTTCGTATCTGCAAGAGGATTTTCGCTGGAAAACGGACTGACAGATTTCAGTATCTATGAAGCGGATCTGAAGCGGATGTGTATCAAAGCTTCTGCGAAAACTATTGCTCTGATCGATCATACCAAGTTTGATACCACTTCGATCTCCAGCTATGCTTCACTTGACGATCTGAATCTTGTGATCACCGACAACCATTTATCGCAAAATACAAGAGAAGTTTATGAAAAAGCCGGAATCGACCTTGTGATTGCTGAATAACCCTGTAAATTTCACGCGGTCTGGCTAATTGCCGAATATAATCCGAGTAAAACCAGTAAAAATACAATATTTGCGATTGTAAACACAACTATATATCTGCCTGTTTTTATCTCCTTTTCTCCTGCTGCATATTTAAAACTGATCAGACTCGCCATAGATGCAATCAATGTGCCAAGTCCCCCAAGATCCGTTCCGATTATGAGCGCCTTGATCTGATCCGTAAACCCGGATAGCAGGATTGCAGCCGGCACATTGCTCATGAACTGACTTGCCACAATCGCGGTCAGTACTTCTCGTCCGTTCACCATCTGCTGCAAAAGATCATGCACCCCCTGCATTCGTCCGAGATTCCCGATAAATATAAATAATGCAGCAAATGTACCAAGCAAAGAATAATCCACCTCTTTCAGAAGACTCCGTTCGCATAACAATGTGTAGATCAGTACACAACCAAGCGGAATCTCATAAGGCAGGATTCTTCCAACAGCCAGAAGACTGATGAAAAGCAACGTTGCACAGGCTGCATATTTTCCCATGTTGAAGTGTCTTTTCCGATCTGTTTTCTCAGTGATCTTAATCTCAGTTTTTTCGTAATTTTTTCCACTACCAGCGACACATAAAATGATCCATCCCGCAAGAAGGATTCCTGAAACCAGCGTATATGGAAACATCAGCCTTAAGAACGCAACCGCTGTATCATCCGACATTCCGAAAAGATACAGATTCTGTGGATTTCCAATTGGTGTGAACATACTGCCCAGATTCGCTGCCAGTGTCTGAATAACGATCACACGAAGCATCCATTTTCTTCTCAATTTTTCTTCCATTTTATGCATGATCGTGATTGTGAATGGGACAAACGTAATCAGCGCAACATCATTCGTAATCACCATGGACAAAAAGAAGCAGAGAAAAACAAGAACAAACGCAACCCCCGTCACTGTCTTAGTTCGTGCCAGCAGTTTTTCTGCCAGAAGATCAAAAAATCCCAGTTTCCGAAAACCTGCCACAACTGTCATCAGGCAGAATAAGACTGCAAGCGTCCGATAATCTATATACCCAGGATACTGCGCATCCGGATGAACCCAAATTGCAGAAACCACTGCCAGCACGATCGCAATTGAAAGCACGATCTCCCTTTTTATAAATAACATCAATTTTTTCATATTACCATTTCCTATTGCATTCATAATTACGGTATCATTATATTCGACTGAATGGTGGCTTTCAACTCAAATATGACAACACCTAAATTTTATCCACAATTAACAGTACCATGACGTGGATTTTACAAACGTGCGTTATAATCTCTCCTGTTTATACAAATCATTACAACACGGAGGAAAATGAGTATGAAAAAGAGAAACAGAATTTTCACTGCTTTTCTCGCAGCAACATTGATTATCGCACCAAGTGCTCTTGCATTTGCCGGTGCAGCACCAGATGGCAGCACAGATGCAGCAAAGGCATATGGAGAAGCATTTACCAACTGGAAAACAAATAACTGGGAAAATGGGCTTAGTACGGACTGGACACAGGTTTCCATGACACCTGGATCAGATGAAACATCCATGGATTTTGCATGGTATTCTAAAACCAATGAAGAAACCTCTCTCGTTTACGGACAGAATTCTGACCTCAGCGATGGAAAAAACGTTGAAATTACGTCTGTTGACACAAAGCAGACCGACAAAAATGGTACTTCCTATACAAGTAATAAGGCTGTGCTCACAGGCCTTCAACCTGGAACAACCTACTATTACCAGGTAGCCGGAAAACCTGTCCATTCATTCCAGACCGGGACATCGGATAAATTCACTTTTGCATTTGTTGGCGATCCACAGATTGGTTCTTCCAATGAATTAAAAGGATCTGACACCGAAGAATTCTATAATGCACAAAGCAATGCCGTTGCCAGTGACAGCTACAACTGGTCACAGACACTCAATAAAATTCAACAAGCCGGATCTGATTTTGTTGTATCAGCCGGCGATCAGATTCAGACCACTGCCAAAAAAGCACCTGGAAAAAGTACAACAACCAGTGAGATTGAATACGCCGGATACCTTTCTCCGGAAGCACTGACTGCACTTCCAGTCGCTACAACAGTCGGAAATCATGATGCCGATAACGCCAACTACCAATACCACTTTAACGTTCCGAACCTTAGCAATTTAGGTGATAATGGAACGGTTGGCGGTGATTACTATTTCACCTACGGAGATGTCTTATTCATGATGCTGAACACACAGGATACCAACTCTGCAGAGCACATCGAATTCATTCAGAATACAATTTCAAAAAATTCAGACTGCAAATGGAAAGTTGTAACACTGCATCAGGATATCTATGGTTCTGCTGAACATTCCAATGAACCGGAAATCGTAAACCTGCGTTATGCCCTCACCCCAACTTTTGAAAAATATGGTGTCGATGTTGTTCTGACCGGTCACGATCATGCATACTCCAGAAGTAAATTCTTAAAAGCTGATTCTGAGGTCAAAGAAGTAACTTACAACAAGAAAGATTTTAAGGCAATGCTTGAAAAAGATGTAAATTACAGTGGCGAAGGAACTATTTATACCGCCCCACAGAACATTAAAGATGATACGACAGACTCATCCGAACAGGCATATCTGGAATATCTGAATTCCATTATGGATAAAGATAACATCACCGATGACAGTACTTCGTATGCAATCAATCCTTCCGGTATTCTTTACCTGACTGCAGGCAGTTCATCCGGTAGTAAATATTATGACCTTGTACCACGTCAGCAGTCTTATATTGCAAACAGATGGCAGGAAGATGTACCTACTTATTCTCTGATTAATGTTACCGAAACTTCCATGACCATCAATACGTACCGCACAAACAACGACAGCAAGATCGACGATACACTTACTATCGTAAAAACTGCCGACAGATCCGAACTGGACGCAAAAGTAACAGCTATTCAAGACGAAATTGCAAATGGAACCATTACGGAGAAAGATTATACCTCAGACAGCTGGAATGCACTTCTTGATGCACTGAAAAAAGCCGAAGACTTAAATGAAAAATCTACACAGGCTGAAATCAATCTTGCACTTGAGAAATTAAGCAGTGCAAGAAGCGGATTGCAGAAAAAACCTTCTGACTCAAAGAAAGACATCACCGATGACAAAACTTCCGTAGTTGGCACAGCCGATGATTCTGAAACGACGGACACGACTGGAGCATCAGGCTCTGCAAAAACTTCTGATACATCTGGAAAATCTGACGCTACAGCAGCTTCCACGAAAAAGCTTGCTACCGGAACATCTGTCACAAGCAGCTCTGATGCCAAAATCACTTTGAAAGATACCAATGGAATTTTACCGGAAAATGTTGTATTTTCCTCATCTAAAATCTCAGATACATCCAAAATTGCACAGGTCAGATCACTGGTCACCTCCAAAATTTCCGGTGTGACTGATGTTGTTTTATACGAGCTAAACCTGACAGACAAAACAACAGAACTTCATCAGCTGGATGGAACCGTTCAGATCACTATGGATCTTCCTTTTAGCCTTGGAAATAACGAAACTGTTAAAGTATATCGTGTTGACAATGACAATCTGATAGAATGTACTGCTTCCGTAAAAGACCAGAAACTTGTTTTTGAAACAGATCACTTCAGTACCTTTGCTTTTGCAAAAGTAACTACTGCTGCAAATGGAAAAACAACTTCTGTCCAGACTGGCGACAATCAAAACGCAGCTATCTGGACAATCGTATGCATTGCAGGAATGGCTGTGCTTGGAGCAAGCATTTTCTCCCGCAGAAAAAACAATAAGAAAAGAGACTATTAATTTTATGATACACGCATCAAATAAAAAAAGGATCTGCATCGCAGTCCTTATTCTGGTACTTACCATAATTTGGGGTTTTTTGCTCAACCGTGTGGATAAAACCGAACTTTTGTCCAACGATGGAAGAACATTTGAAAAAGCGCGTGTGGTTGAAATCGTAAATGATAATTTATCTGCTGATGGCACCAGAGCCGGTGCCCAGC
Source organism: Roseburia porci (assembly GCF_009695765.1). GTDB lineage: Bacteria > Bacillota > Clostridia > Lachnospirales > Lachnospiraceae > Roseburia > Roseburia porci. The sequence continues at coordinate 62,292 of NZ_VUNI01000004.1, read as the reverse complement.
AGGTTAAAGTACTGATCCGAACTGGTTCGCATAAGGGAGAAATTCTGGATGCCACCAGTTCTTCCTCTTATTTATACGGAGCCAACTGCACGGTCGGATTAAAAGTAATCGTCATTATCAGTGAATCTGATGAACTGACAACCGTGAGCGTATACAATTATGACAGAGGTATGCAGCTTTATGCTATCATAGGATTTTTCCTTCTGGTACTCGTCCTGATCGGCGGCTTGAAAGGCTGGAAATCTGCCATCGGACTTGTCTTTACATTCTGCTGCATTATTTTTCTCTTCCTGCCACTTATCTACCGTGGTGTGTCTCCGATTCTGGCTGCCGCATTTATTGTAATTCTGACCACTGTTGTTGTAATGTATCTGATTGATGGGATGACCACCAAATCAAAATGCGCAATGATTGGTACGATCCTCGGTGTAGTCATTGCTGCGCTTTTTGCCTGGATTTTTGGAAAAATATCTCACATATCCGGCTACAATGTGGATGATGTGGAAAGCCTGATCTACATCGGTCAGATGACCAATATCCGTGTCGGAGAATTAATGTTTGCGGGAATTCTGATCTCCGCATTAGGTGCTGTCATGGATGTTGCCATGTCCGTTGCAAGCACGATATGTGAAATTCACGCAAAAAATCCCCACCTCGACCGGAAAGAACTTTTTCATTCTGGAATCCATGTCGGAAAAGATATGATGGGAACTATGTCCAATACCCTGATTCTTGCTTTTGCAGGAGGTTCCATTAACACTTTTGTCTACATATACAGCTATAATTATCAGTATTATCAGATACTGAACATGTATTCCGTCGGTATCGAAATCATCCAGGGAATTTCCGCAACACTTGGTGTGATCCTGACGGTTCCATTAGTATCTTTTATCACGACATATGCATTGAAAAACAGACCTTCCTCTCCATAAGGAGAGTGGTCTGTTGATCATTTCACCCCAGGGATATTATTAAGAATGTACCGCCAAGAAAAAAGACAGGCTTCTATTTCAATCTGCGCTCTCCTAAAGGGAGCGACGACGTCCGGCGGTGGAAAATGGTGCTAGAATATAAATAGTACAAGCCAAAATGAGAAATTCCAAATACACATAAGCATGATACAATAGAAACATGCTGAAGGAGGATCTCATATGGCAAAGCAACATGACAAACAATTTAAACTTGATGCAATCCAGTACTATCAGGATCACAAAGATCTCGGAGTACGTGGAGGTGCAGAAAATCTTGGCATCGGCTACAGTACATTAACAAAGTGGCTGAAAGACTTCCGAGAATCAGGTGATATTCCTGTTCGTGGTTCTGGTAATTATGCATCTGATGAGCAGAAGGAAATTGCCCGTCTCAGACGTGAATTACGTGATGCCCAAGATGCACTTGATGTGTTAAAAAAAGCAATCAACATTCTGGGAAAATGACGGAAGCCATTTATCTCGAAGTGACTGAGAAGACAGAAGCTGCCAAAAAGGCTGGACGCCAGGTTTCCGTCTCTGGAATGTTGAAATTTTTAGGTGTCTCTCGCTCAGGATATCTTGCATGGCTCCACCACGTACCTTCTGATACAGAAAAACGTCGTGAAGCTGTAAAAGCAAAAATACAGGATATTTATGATGATTCCAAGCAGAACTACGGCGCTCCGAAAATCACTGTAGAACTGCGAAAAACCGGTGAAGTCATTTCGGAAAGAACCGTTGGTACATATATGCGCCAAATGGGAATCCGTGCTCAGTGGAGCAAACCATGGACCATCACCACAAAAGATTCTGATTTCAGCACAGAATTACAAAATATCCTTGATGAACAGTTTAATCCTGACCGCCCGAATGCTGTCTGGTGTTCGGATATCACCTACATCTGGACAATAGACGGATTTGTCTATCTGACCAGTATTATGGATTTATTTTCCAGAAAAATCATAGCCTGGACACTTTCAGAAACACTGGAAGTATCCTGCGTGATTGATACGATAAACAAAGCCAAAGCTCGCCGAAATATTGATCAACCATTAATTATCCATTCGGATCGTGGCAGCCAATATGTTGCAAAGGAATATAAAAAAGCAACCGAAAATATGCAGCGTAGTTACTCAAAGAAAGCATTTCCGTGGGATAATGCATGCATTGAATCCTTTCATTCTGTTATCAAACGTGAATGGCTCAATCGCTTTAAAATCCGTGATTATAAGCAAGCATACCAGTTGATTTTTGAATATCTGGAAGCTTTCTACAATACGAAACGAATTCATAGCCATTGCAACTATATGTCGCCAAACGAATTCGAACAAGTGTATGAAAGAACGAACACTGAGGCTGAGCTTCTGGCAGGTTAAAATGGGGAGAAATTTCTCATTTTAACTTGTACTAAATCTTGACATAGGACCAAAATGGCTCTTTGACACGATTTCAATCCACGCTCCCCTAAAGGGAGCGACCCACGTGGTATGACGGATCTGGAATGGACGATGAATTTCAATCCACGCTCCCCTAAAGGGAGCGACAGCAGCGTTCACAATTGCAGGATACTACACTATGGATTTCAATCCACGCTCCCCTAAAGGGAGCGACTGTTTCCATTATTGTCTACATAGCATCCCTTCATCCATTTCAATCCACGCTCCCCTAAAGGGAGCGACTGTCTGCCGGCTTAATTCATCCTGGCAGACATGTATTTCAATCCACGCTCCCCTAAAGGGAGCGACAGCAATATTTCACAAAAAAAATTATATTTTTTATAAAATATTACAAATATATTCAAATTTACAGCTAAAAAATTTTCCTCTTTGATTCTTTTTAGTCATAAATTCAAATTTTTGTTAATTTTTTCTGGTGCGAATCCCCCACATATTTTATGCGAGCATTATATTCGCACTATACATTTTGTTTATAAAATCAGTGGCTGGTCAACAGGAATTCCTCTATCAACACCAATGTGCTCTACTTTCGTCTGATATTTGTTACCAAGATAATAAAATCGTAAGCTATCAACGCTTTCATCGATAATATCATTTAATATCGATTTTAACAACACACATTGCGACTGATCAAGAATACACTCAAATACTGAATTTTGTACACGTCTTCCATAATTTTCACATTGTTTTGCCACTTTTCTTAATCTAGTTCTCCCAGCTGCACTTTCAGTATTTACATCATATGTAATCAATACAAGCATTATTTACCACCTCATTTCCAAAGGAATACCGGATAACCATCCAGATCTCCTCGTAAATATCTCGCTAGTAACATTGCCTGAACATATGGCACCATTCCCCATTCCACCTTTTCTTTTAAAAATGGATGTGTAATTACCTCTTTTTTCTTATTCTGCCATTCTGTTAACAATCTTTTCCTAAGTTCATCATCCATTATAACAGCGCCATTTTCTTTTTGTGTAAAATTCTTTTTATTTACTACTTTTTTATTAATTAACGATAAAACAAAGCGATCCGCATACACCGCCCTAAACTCTTCTAGCAAATCCAACGATAATGAAGCTCTTCCTGGTCGATCTGTGTGCAAACATCCAACATACGGATCCAATCCAACAACTTCTAACGCTGATGTGATTTGATTGGTCAACAGTGTATATACAAAAGAAAGCATCGCATTTACATTGTCCAATGGCGGTCTTTTATTTCTTCCTTGAAACAAAAAATCTTTTTTTTGCTGTAAAATAAGTTCATTAAAAACACTAAAGTAAATGCTTGCGGCTTCCCCTTCGTATCCTCTAAGCTGCTCTTTCGAATCTGCATTCTGGATAAACTCCAATGAATCCTTCAATTGCAAAGATGCCTTTTTTACGCGTTCGGTATCAATCTGCATTGCATGATCTCGAATTGCACGTTCCAGAATCCATCTTGCATTATAAACTTTCCCCGAAATACAGTTTTTTGCAATTCCTAAACTAATTTTCTCATCTTTGCAACTTATATATTGTTGTTCTCGTAAAACTACATTCCCCCTTGTTTTTCCTGTAACACGAGCTAAAAATTTTCCTTGTGGTGTTAAATAACAAAGTGAAATATTTCGATCCATGCAAGCCCCCATAAGTGCTGGACTTGTTCCCCTATATCCAAAAGAAACTATTCCTTCAAGATTATGCAATGGCAATCTTCCTACTTCTTTTTGTTCATCGTATACAACAATATTCTCCCCATCTAACCCCAAATAACTATTTTCAGATGTTACATATAAGGTATTCAACAACTTCTTCACTCAGTCTCCTCCTTAAGCATCTGGCTTATATAATTTTTTACGGATGTTGTTTTTTCCAGTTTTGGAAGACAAATATCTTTTAAAGAGCATGCATTACATGCTTTGCTTTGTTTTACCTTTGGAGTATAATTTCGCTTGTAATATTCATGCATTTCCTGAAACATTTCTTTTACTTCTTCTCGAAGTCCATCTGAAAATTCCACTATCTCTCTTTTTCTTGTTTCACCGTAAAAAATTGCCCCTTCCTGTATATATGTAGAAAACATTTCTTCCAAGCACATTGCCTGGGCTGCTAATTGTAATTTATCTTCGTCTGTCTTTTTCGGTTTTCCCTTTTTATACTCAATTGGATATACCGAATACAACCCACGATGTCCAAACAATGTAATACCATCTTCACATTTATGAAACTCTACAATATCACATTCTCCGCTCACTCCCAGTTGTCTTGACGCAACCGGTAGTGCTCGAACAACGATAATATCTTTCCGTTTTTCTGTAAAATATGGGTCGTGCGCTCTTTTATGCATCAATTCTCCAACTACTGTATGAACGTTTTCTGCCCATTGTTGTTCAACATGAATCAATGCCCATTGTCTTCTACAAAATTTGAAGTGCTGTATCCCCGATATCATTAAATACTCTTCTTCTGTATATTCCATTAAATCATCCTTTTCACTTCGACCGAATCCGGAATGTCTTCATCATGTACCTGTACAATATAATCCTGATATTTTCTTGGATAATCAATCTCCTCTTTCTTTTTCACTTCTACTGCATCAAACAACTTATATGCTGGACAATCTCCTAATTCTTTGCTGTGTTTGAATACAATAAGCTCACGTACTGCCATTTTTCCCCTTGCTGCTGAATGATCATTTTCAAACATATTAATAATTGCTTCCCAAAGAAGTTCCAAATCCTCCTCCGAAAAACCAGTAACTTTTCTGGCAAGATTTGCAGAAACATACCCTTCCACACGATATAATCCATATGGTACAATGTTTTTTCTTCCCATTTCTGTACTTTTATTCTCAGCATCTTTTTCTGTTGTAATAGCAACTCGTGTTATTGTTACTTCCTGACTAATGATTGGATCAATGCTTCTTGCAAAGCCAATCTGTACAGGTCCCCTCACCTGCCCACAATTTAATGAAGCTTTTACGAATGTTGTCATAACTGCCCCAAAAGTACGGATGTCATAAAAATTATCGCACATATAATCCCTTAATTTTACATCTGCATCTGGATCTGATTTCTTTAATTTTTTTAAGGCTTCTGTCACCTTTTTATCATCATTCTCCTCTATTCCCAGACTTTCGCATGCTTTCCGGTCACTTCTATTCAAAGGAATATCTTCTTTAATATAAATCTGGTAGCCTTTTTCATCTTCTTTTACGGTTTCAACATAATTACGGATTTTGCGCTTTAAGCATACATCTGTAACTAAACCTAATCCACTTTCCGGATCGATTCTTGGCATATTCCCAGCATCCGGATCCCCATTTGGATTTCCATTTTCCACATCAAATAATACAACAAATTCATATCTGTTTTTTATTACTTCTCCCATTTATTTGTCCTCCTTTTTTTCATACTTTTTCTGTGTCTGATGATAATAACCTAACATAAATTTTCCCTGATCATCTAATGACAACCTCTTCGGGAAACCACTTGAATCTTCTTTCATTTCTATTCTTCCCATAAGTTCTGTCAATAACTTCTCATAATATACTTTCGTTCCAGCAGATGTTCTCTCTAACTTCTTTATATGGCTGTTTTTCAACTTAATCAAAACAGGAAAAACAGATGCTGGTGTTGCACATGCAGAATTAAAATAACGATCACGAATTGTTGTATTGATTCCCGGATTTGCGTCCTTTTGAATGAATTCCAATACTGCAAACAACCGTCCCAACACATATGCTGGTTCTTTACATTCTTCATTTAATCCCATATAATGTTCTCCTTCTTTCCATTTATAATTTTGTATTAAAAAAGCTTTTAAAATAGCAGCCCTTCCGTAAGTAATATTTCCCTGCTCTGCGCGTATTCGAATCATCGTATCCGTATAAAGGCTTGCAGGATACCTATCATCCGCTAATATTGCTTTTAAAACCATTGCAGCCATATTCGAGATTGGTGTTTTGTCTCTTGAATTCAGATTTACTGTTTCCAACAGCATTTTCCGAATTCCTAAATAACTGCGGTTTTCCCATGAAGGTTTTACAATTTCCATACGCTTATAATGCTTTTCAATATTTTGCATTATACTTCCAAATGTATTTTGATAAAAAAAGCGAACCGACAATCTTGCTGCATTGGGTGCCAAACTAAGGATATAAAATTTTTGCTCTGGATCAATCTTTATATTATTAGTATCAACCCATATATTTTTCTTTAAATTTCCGAAAACATTTTTTAATTGTTCCTGATTATCCGGTTGTGGATCTAATGACAAAAAAAACATTTCCTGATATTCCTTTTTTGCAGATTCTGCCCAAAAAACGATCATAGAATCGCCCAGTTGAAACGTATACTCTCTTTGACTTAAAAGATAATTCAATGCAGTTGTATATGCAAATTCTGCATATTTTCCAACTGGAGCATTATAACTTTGTTCTTTTCCATATGACTCAAATGCTGGTGCATTAAACGAAACCAGTGCCGCACCACTTGACTGCGCTCCTGGAACACCTTTAATTCCTCTATGAATACGTGCAATCTCTGCTTTTTCACCAGTTACCAAACATGCTCCTAGTTCTCCTTCCTGCGAGCGATTCTGCTGATCATTCCATGTTTTTTGGATAAATTCATCATCCTGCGCATACTTTCCACGCATTCCGAAAATCAGATTGCCTCCTTCGTTTAATTCTTCCCAATGCTCTTTTACTGCATCATTTTCCTGTGCCACTTCCGGATCCCAATGTTCAAAAAAGCTGCAAATTGCCTTCGCCATTCCTCCATCCGTATTTTTTAAAATAGACAAATGCTTTTCTTTTGCTGCCTGAAAGCAGTCTATAACTCGTTGATTTGCACCCTCTAAATCAATTCCCAATAAATATTTTGCATTATCACACAAGAAATTAGCTGATACACCGGATGATCTGGTCACCATCTCTGGTACACATAATTTAGATGGGACCCAGTTTTTTTTCTTTCCACGTTCTTCTTCCTGCTTTAAAGGCGTAATCGCTTTTATAGTCCCGTCCTCATTCAAGTCAATTTCATAAGAAATTTTTGCATGACACCAGCCCGGTTTTGATACTTTTCCATCTTGGGCAAGATTTTCATAATGCTGAACCAATGCCTGTAAAATCATCGAATCACCTCACAATCTCTCAAATCCAGTACGCCTCTTTTCATAACTGCTCGAAAAAACATTGGCTGTATATTGTTTTTATCACTATAGTCCATATCATATAGCATAAAACCAAGATCTTTTTCAGGCACTTCATCATATATCGTATGTATTTCATCTTCCTCACACAGGCAAAACTGTGCTGGGAATTCTCTGCATCCAAAATACGGCATATGATAGCATTCGCCTCTTTTTAATCGTCGCATCATAATATCCTTAAATTTTCCGGGATTATCTGACTTATTCGCATGGTCTGTCATTTCAAAATGAGCTTCAATCACATAGGACACATCGCATAAAATCAGTGAAGCTCTTTGAACAATATCCTCTTTTGTGTTGATATAAAGCGGCTTGTCTGCCCCGTTATACACCTGCAAAACATTGCTGGCAGAGACTTTACTCTTCACTTCATTGCGACGCACACTGGTAAATCGAATTGGATTCTTAACATATATTTTGTCAATTACCCATCGAAGCCCTGGATGCCAATATATTGCTTCTAAAATTCCTCGCGCAGCCGAAGGAGTCATAACATCATAAGAACATCGTTCCACCTTCATTTCTGGGCGAGAAAATAATGCATAATCTCCCCACACCTGAACCTTTACACCCATTGCCATTTTATAATACCTCTCCTTTCTTATAGCACGCTGCTATATAATCTCGCGGTTGATAATAAAAATCTGTATTATAATTGGAAATCTGCTCATCCATCCACGAATGATATACCTCCCATATTCCAGCTAAGATCTGTTCATCGCTATAACAGTCTTCAACCAGTCTTTCATACACTTCACCAATATCCCAATAATCGGGTATCCGATATCTGCAATCTCCAACATTATCAAAATTACCATTCTGTATATGAAATTCATTAATAAATTCATTGGCAACCTTTTCAATGGGTTCACAATGAAACACATCTGCATATTCATAGATTCTCTGAATTGCATTTTTCCCTAGGATGTCCGTTACATCCTGTCTGGATCTCTTTTTTTGACGTCCAATATATTCAATCAAACTGCAGGCGTAAAACAGTGCATTATTATTTTTTGTTCCCATATACAACCTCATTTCCTACATATTTCAAAGTATCCAGTGCTGCCAATGTATGAAAACTAATCTGATGCGTTGGATGATTAAATTTAGCCAGTTCCCAAAATGCTGCTCTGGATATCTTGCCATCTATATAATTCTGAATATAATTATAGATCGTATCATCTGCCATTGGACCTTCCACAATATCGTAATTATGTGACTTTCCATTCCGACATTGTACAATAAAGTCTAACCATTCATCGGTCATCTCTTCAAAATGTAAATAGTTTAAAGAATCATTTTCTGTATATTCGTAACGATTCAGATATCCTTTCCCGCCATAACGACTTGCCCATCGTTTTGCCTGTTCAAGTAATCTAGTACAATAGAACCCGAAATAAAAATCCTTGTTGTATTGCGCTTTTCGAATTTCAGGATATTCTACTATTTGTTTACTTCCATGGTATAAAATCATAAACCTTCTCCTTTTTCAACCATACCTTCGCTTTATTCCATGCTCTATAAATTGACTATACTACACTGATTTTCAATTATCAATCTTTATTAAAATTTATATATAAAATTTTATTGAATATTTTTAACAAATCCTTGATGTTTATTTAAAATTAATCTATACTAACACAAGTCTGGTGTTCCAGTGGATTGAAATAATAATATTTTTTATATCACAAAAGTAGCGGTGTGAAGATTTTTTCCATACCGCTACTCTTTCAATTCCTACATATATAATGCCATTCCATCGTCTATAGAAAAATCAATCCCACAGCTTTCAGAATATTGATCCAATGCTACCAATTCGTAAAAATCCTGCATATCTTCCGAAACAGGTTGAACCATTCCTGCTCCATTTAATTTTTTGAAGAAATTACTGTATACCTGAATGCAATACTGCCCAGCTTTTCGCATCCTTTCTTTTGATGCTCCTTTTATTTTAAACTCCTGCAATATTTCATCTGCTTCTAATTCTCTTCCAATAAAAATAGTTTTTGTGTCCTCCTCAATTAATTTAAATTCTTCTCCTACCTTTGCAAAATTATATTCCTTGTTTCGAAATTCATCCATAATGTTTTTTTTATCCAAACTTTCTCCACGAAATTTGTATAAACGAGCAAAATAATCTGTAATACTCTCTGTATTTGCAATACTCTTATAATCATGTAAAATTGCTTTTGCAACATCAATTTGCAATAATTGACTTTGTACTGCTTTCTGTTCTTCAAAATCAAAAATATAAACCTTACTTTCTTTTGCATTTCTTTTTCCTTCACGATTACATCTTCCAGCAGCTTGAATCATTGAATCAATTCCAGCAATTTGTCGATATACACAAGCAAAATCCAGATCAACCCCAGCTTCCACAAGACTGGTCGATATCAAAACACATTTTTTCCTCTTGGATAATCTTTCACGAACACTTTCAAGTACTTGCTTTCGATGCTTCGGATACATACTCGTTGATAAATGATAGACGCCCTCTCCTTGAAGCAAATGATACAGTTCTTGTGCGCTTTTCTTCGTATTAACAATGCACAAAACACTCTGTTCCTCTGTAAGCCGTCCTACAAGAATCTCTTTTGAAATAGATCCAATATTCTGATATGTCACACGTTCAAAAAAACGAAACTGTTCATCCATCCGCGGACATAATTCAACAATTTCTTCTGCATGTGGAATAAAATTGTCCAGAGCAGGCTGTGTTGCTGTACATAACACAGCACTGGTTCCATAGTTTTCCACCAATTCCTGTATCATTGAAATACAAGGCTTTAAATAATCCATTGGAAGCATCTGAGCTTCATCAAAAATAATCACACTGTTTGCAATATTATGAATTTTTCTGCACTTGGAAGATTTGTTTGCAAATAACGATTCAAAAAATTGCACATTTGTAGTTACAATAATCGGTTTATCCCAATTTTCGCATGCAAGTTGCATTGGTTTGAATTCTTCTGTTCCTTCATATTCTACATTGCAATGATTTTCCAATACATTATCGGAACCAAGAATCTCCCGAAAAACCTGTGCATTTTGTTCTATAATACTCGTATATGGTATGACATAAATAACTCGATCCATCTTGTTCTCTACTGCATGTTTCAAAGCAAACGCAAGAGATGCGACTGTTTTTCCTCCACCTGTCGGTACTGTTAACCGAAAAATTCCTTTTGCGCTCTTACCTTCATTCAAACAATGCCTAAGTATTTCTGTTCTTCTTCCATTTACACTGTCTATCTCCTGATTTAAAAGCCAACCCGAAATATAATGTTCGAGTTTTTCCAAAAGGATATCCATAGACTGTCCCGCCATCCGTTCTACCTGTCCATTTTTCATAAAAAACTCAGTATCTAGAAAATCAGCATCAACAAGACAAGAATATAGCATTCTCATAAATGTGCTTAATGAAAAATCCAAATTTTTCCCTTGCTCTATTTTGATTGGCATGGATTGAAGTTCTGGAACCTCGATTTCTTCTTTATATGCTTCATAATCCGCTATTTTCTTTTTCCTTCTTCCACATAAGCTGGAAGAAATTGCTGTATTTCCATAATCCGGAAGTCCCGCATGATGCCCTGCAATGCAATAACTTAAAAACTGATAATATCCCCCTAATTTCATACAAAGCTGTGCTCCCGCAGTCGCATGATCAACCATATTATTTGTATTTTCTTTAATTTTCTTCTGAAATGCATTAGAATATTTTCCTATATCATGCAGCATTCCGCAGCAATATCCCCAATCTTCTTTTCCGAATTTTGCCGCAAATTTTTCCGCCAGTTGTGCAGTACCAGTCAAATGTTCTTTAACTGTTTGTTCTCTTTCACCATCCTTATGTGCAATGTATTTCCCCATTTGTTCTCTTTCTGCAGTTCCCATATTGCTCCTCCATTCTTTCTCTCATGCTCTCCTAATTTTTCATATTTTATAATTACTTCTTTAATACATAATATGCCCCATACTCTGTTCCATCATGGCCTATCAGTTTCTCTGATGATGCCACGAATCCCAGGCTCTTCAATGCCTGAATCCGCTCTGTTGCAGACTCGATTGCTTTTGTTGCGATCTTGTCACAGTGAAACATATCATATGTTGGTTCAATGATAAGATTTAATATCTGGCGTATTGCATCGGATGTCTCATAGTCACTTCGAAGATCCAGTCTGAGCAGACCACAGTCCGTAAAGTAATCTTCTGCATCTCTATGGAAAAGCTCGATCGTTCCGATTACTTCATCCGTTTCTTTGGATACAATCGCCCATCTTACAAATCCTTCCCTGTCATATTCATACAGCCAATAATTGATTGCCTGTTCCATTCGTTCTTCTGTTGTGTAATAAAAATCATCTCCTCCGCAGTTGTCGCTGTTGAAGAATGGAAGTGCCTTTTTGTCGGAATATACCTTCAAAAGATCCTTTTTATCTTCTTTCCTGACCTGTCTTAAAACATATGATTCATCCTCATATTGTGGGCATTTTTCGTATATGCTTTCCATTATAATCCTCCATTTGTTGCAGTAATCTGTATCCTAATTATACGGCAACAATTGTCTGTCGTAAATAGTTTTTCGAACATTCGTTCTGTTTATAATCAAAAAACTCACCGGACTGTCAAATCCGGTGAGGAACAATAATTATGTATCGATTATGTCTAAATAGTATAATTCCAGCTGCTGTATTCTGCATCCACGCAGCTTTCTCTGATAACCAGATGCCCTTCCAGTTCCATGGTTGTCACAGAGTCGTGTTTCCCATTGATTCTGTCGATCAATAAATATACGGCGAATCTTCCCATCTCCACTTTAGGCAGGGCAACCGTGGTAAGCATAGGTTTTGTAAACTGCGCCTGCTCGATATCATCACTTGAAATTATAGACCAACCCATATGAAAGACAGCAACACTGCCAGTGATATTGACTATCAAAGCATGGTAAAAAATATCATTGATGATTTTACTTCTCCCACTCAGATTGCTACAGAGGATACTCCCGAAGTCTCTAATGATGCTTATATTAACGGACTACTCCTTTTGTTTTGCAAAAATTTGGAAATGAAAATTACCCAGCTTTCTGTCGAAGAAAAACAGACCTTAAAAGAAATATTTTCACGTTCCAAGCCGGCAAAGGAACATAGGAAACTGAGAAGACGAAATCCGAAGTTATAAGATTTAAATTATCCATTTTCAAAACAAGCCACCGAGCATTATCCCTATGTGGCTTGTTTCATCTATGATTATTTCCATTATAAAGTTTAGGTTTCATGTACAATCGACAGCCCAACTTAACTATCTGCTTTCTACTATTGTATATGTTCCTGATTCAAAATTTACATATAATGCTGCAAATGCACTATTATATTCCCAGCGGATTTCCAGAGCCCTCTCCCCTCCGGAGATTGCTACCTCTGCGCCTTCCGAAAATGCCTTATGGGTATTTCGCATGCGGATTAACGCAAGCTGTTTTTGAACCACATCTTTTTTCAGACCTTCCGCAATCTGATCAGTGGAAAGATTTGTCCGGTTGATTTCCTTATGTCCGGATTCTCCCGCACGTTGCACCGCTTCATGGTCATTTTTACCAGCAAACAGATCCAGATACCAGACCTGCGGTTTGCCCGGCATAAACATCTGTATAGCACGCGCCAGAAGCATTTTTTCGTCCGACGCACCCAATGCACTGTAATATGTGGCATTTACCTGATAATACAGATTCTTTTGGCCATGTAAATTTTTGACCATGCCTCCGCGGGATACGATCCGTTCAATTAACGACTGGATTTCCTCTTCCGGAAGCAGCCCCTTTAAGTCCAGAAGCGGGATGCCATCGTGACAGCCGAGCATGTTGACCGTTGGGATCTTCTTTTCCACAATTTCCTTCGCCCATGCCGCAAGGTACGTTCCCCGCCGGTTCTCAATTGCATCAATGATCAGTCCCGGCAGGAAAAAGTCGTAGGTTGCATAGCCTTTTTCTGCAAGTGTCTCATATATTTTTTCATCATACGCTGCGTGGATCTCCGGCAAAAGCGTAAGTCCCAAAGGTTCTGCCAGTGCATGGATCTTTTGTAAAAGTTCCCACGTCTCCGGATCATTGAGGAAGTTTTTCTTTCCCGGTGTTTTTGGTGCATAGGCAAAGGCATCCAGCCGCACAATCGCCGCACCGTAAGAGGCTATTTTTTCCAGTGTTTCACGATAAAACTCCCACACTTTTGGTGACTGGATGTTTACATCCATCTGTCCCAGATACTGTCTGCCATGCACTTCCTGATAAAAGGTATTCCAGTACGGCACTTTTTTTCCATCCGGGAATTCCACCATCAGGATCGGCAGCCCGGGTTTGCGGAAAAACATCTGCTTCAGGCAGCTTTCATCCGGCTGGATATAGCCTTCCTCCGTCATGGTTCCATGCCCTTCCCAGAAATGGTTCCAATCGATGAAAAAATCGCGGTACGCAGAAGCCTCCCCTTTTTCCACAAGATCCCGAAACTGCGGGGACTGTGCGGAAGCATGGTTTAAAATAAAATCGAGTTTCAGATCAATTCCCATATTCTTTAACCGGTCAAGATCCTCCCTGTTGGCAAGCTGCTCATTCAGGTCATAGTCGATCACGGAAAATCCCCGGTCGAGATCGGAATGGTACAGGCTCGGCAGAATATAAAAAGAAGAAAATACATCCTGTAAATCCTCCGTTTTCAGCAATGTTACGATATTCCCAAGATTTCCTCCAAGACTGTCTGGATATGCATTGAGCATCGGTTTACTGTTCATAAACATTTCCGTCCTTTCCAACGATCAACCCTGCATTTTTACGCTGCACCTCAAGCTTTTCCTGTTCCAGTTCTACCACGCGGCAGATAAACGGACTTGCGGCATTCTCATCGCGGTTTCTGCGGATGCGCCGCTCTCTTGTCTCCTCCAGAGAACTTTCCAGAAAGACGGGCAGATCCACACCATGTAAATCGTCACTGCCTCCGTGTGTCCACTCCAGAAGTAATACGGATATTCCGGAAAAATCGGTTTCTTCCAATGAAATCTCGCCATCTTCCCGTCCCATATGCCGCAATGTAATCGAATCTTTTCCCTCATGAAATGCCGCAAGCACTTCATTGATCCGGTCGAAGTCAATCTCTTTCTTTGTCCCGAGATATCCACGCAGTCCGTCTTCCCCTGCCTCTTTATACACACGCATCCGTTCTTCATCGTTGCGTTTTGGAATCCGGTGTGGATAATCATCGCCAGAGAGCAGATAACAACCCGTTCCGTCATTTAAAAAGTACTGCTGCAATGCTGTTGCAAGTGTTGTTTTTCCGGAACCGGAACCACCGTAAATGCTGATGACCATGCGTTTTTCTGCATTTCTATCACACCATTTCTGCACTTTTTCATATAATCTTCCCGCCTCTTTCAGTTCGGTAAAGGCAAACTGATACGCCTCATATTCCCCGGTAAACGGTGGAAGCGGAATTCCCGCATGCATCAGTGCCGCACCGGAATACTGTCTGCCGCTTTGTTCTTCCAGATACACAGCATCCGGTTTTAACCCACGCAGGCGGACATAAACGGTCGCCTGATTTGCCTCAGCCATAAGACGCACCACACTTACCAGTGCATGATCCTGTTCCTCTGATACCGACATCCATGCCGCAATTTCATCTGTAAACGGATCAGACAGCCGCCAGTACGTTCCCTCGTTAATGAGCGTTTCATACTTCTTATACGTTTTTATCTGCTCCCGGATCTGCTGCTTTTCCTCATCCGATAAAAGCGCCGGGTTTAATTCATAACCGAAGGTTCCCGCCATCGCCGTCACCCCGCGGGTATGGAAACTTGTCACCCGTCCCGTCTGGTGATTCGGCACCGCCGAAACGTGCGCCCCCATTGCGGAAACCGGATAGAAAAACGACGTTCCGTACTGAATTCTTGTGCGGTTGATCGCATCAGTATTGTCGCTGCACCAGATCTGTGGGGAATAATAAAGCATTCCTGCGTCAAACCTGCCGCCGCCACCGCTGCATCCCTCCAGCAGAAGATCCGGATAGCGGCTGCACAAACGCTCCATGAAATCATAGACACCAAGCACATAATCATAGGAAAGATTTCCGGCATAAACATCTGCCATGCTGCGGTTCATATCCCACTTGACATAATCAATTTTTCCCTGATCGAGCACGGCACAGATCTGGTCAAATACACAGTCGCGCACTTCTTTTCTGGAAAAATCAAGCAGTAACTGGTTTCTCGAGCGCACCGGCTTTTTCCCCGGAATCTGGATTGCCCAGTCCGGATGCGCCCGGTACAGATCACTGTCTTCATTGACCATCTCCGGCTCAATCCAGATGCCAAATTTCACGCCTTGCTCATGCACACGGGCAATAAGCTCTGCCAGACTGCCCCCCAGTTTCTTTTCGTTGACCTGCCAGTCCCCAAGGGAAGAATTGTCATCATTTCTTTTCCCGAACCAGCCGTCATCCATTACTACCATATCAATTCCAAGGGAAGCGGCTTCTTTTGCCAGATCCACAATCGTATCTCCCGTAAAATCGAAATAGGCTGCCTCCCAACTGTTGATCAGTACCGGACGCTGCATATGGACATATTTGCTGCGGCACACATGGTTGCGGATGCAGTTATGATACTGCTGCGACAATGCAGACAATCCATCTGCCGAATAGGATAAAATGACTTCCGGCACCGTAAAGGTTTCTCCAGCCGCGAGTGGGTAGGAAAACAGTTCTTCATTTAATCCAAGAAGCAGGCGCGTCTGGTTGAACTGGTCTTTTTCTGCCTCACAGGAGAAATTTCCGCTGTATACAAACAGCATTCCATAGCAGCTTCCTGCGGTCTCCGTTGTCCCTTTTTCTGCCAGAATCACTGCCGGATTATACTGATGGCTGGATGTTCCCCTGCGGCTGCCAAACGCAATGGTTCCATGTCCCAGCGGTGTGCGTTCCAGATTGCGCTCCATGGCATGTTTTCCATAAAACCGCAGGACATCAAAATCTCCCTGTACAAAATCCAGACAGGCTGCCGCTGCCTTTTCGATCGTAATCTGCCCGGTTCCCGTATTTTTAATCCGGACACTCCTTGTAATGATATCGTTTTCTTCCAGAACACCATACAGCAGATGCACTTCAACCTGTGCGTTTTCATCTGCAAGGACTATTTCCAGTGTCTGTGCTTCGTTTTCATCTGCCCAGACAGCCGGAAGTCCCTGTAACTGATACTTGCCACTTCGGATCTCATAGCTCTTAAAAAGCAGATCCGCACTTTCCACCCCTTTTTCATTTTTGATATTCAGTGCGATATTGCGGTAATCCCCGGTGCCAAGGGACGGATACTCCTGTGGCAGCGCATCCAGCGAATAGGTGCGGTCCATGCCCGCTGCATAAGGATTTCCGGAAAATCCGCGATCTGCATAAGTTAAGACATAATCCATGGAACTGTTTGTTTTTTCTCCGTAGTACAGATGCAGCAGATATCCCAGTGGATCAACCTGCATCTGATAAGCTGTATGAGCCGTATACAGGGTAAATATTTTTTTATTTGGATTGTATATAATTGCCATATAAGTCACCTCATTTTATTCTTATCCTTTGACTGCACCGTTTGCCACACCATTCAAAATCTGTTTCTGACAGATCATATAAAAGATCAGGATCGGGATCAGTGCCAGAATATAGGAGGCAAATGCCAGATTGTAATTGGTTCCAAACTGTGTCTGGAAGTTAAGCTGTGCAAGCGGCAGCGTATTCTGTCCTGTTCCGGACATGATCACAAGCGGTGTCATAACATCGTTCCATGTTCCAAGGGCTGTCAGGATCGCAACCGTCGCATGCATCGGTTTCATCATCGGGAATACCACTTTCCAGTAAGTCGTCCAGGTACTTGCCCCATCAATATCTGCTGCTTCTTCGAGTGCTATCGGAATATTTTTTAAGTACCCACTGTAAAGAAGGACGTTCATTGGCATATAAAATACCAGATACAACAGAATGACACCCGCGCGGTTTCCAAGTCCCATATGCGCCGTCTGCTTTACCAGAGGCATCATTAAGATGGAAAACGGAACAAACATTCCGCTGACAATATACAGATAGATAAATCGGAAACTTTTTCTTCTTGCCATGCCGCGTCCGATCACGTAGCCTGCAATTGAGTGGATCAGGATTGCCAGTACGATTGTTACCAGTGTGATCAGTAAACTGTTTCCAAGAGAGTGCCAGAAATCGGTCACTTCCATTGCCTGACGGAAGTTTTCAAAACTCCACTGTTTCGGGAAAGAAAGTGCACCCGCCACATCGTTTGTCATCTCACTCGGTTTCTTAAACGCAATGATCACTGCCATATACAGCGGGAAAAATACCGTAACCGTCCCCAAAATCAGAACAATCGTAAGTACCCAGTTTGTTTTCTGTTTTTCTTTCATCATAACTGCTCCTCCTTCTTATTCATGACTGTCATCTGGAAAAGTGAAATCGCCACGATCACAATAAAGAAAATGACTGCATTTGCACTCTGGAATCCAAACTGTCCGCCATCCATACCATTTTTATAAATCAGGTAAGAGATGGATTCAGTGCTCTGTGCCGGACCTCCCTTGGTCAATGACATAATCTGGTCGAATACCATGAGGAAATTCTTTGTGCTCAGTACCAGATTAATCGTCACAAACGGCATCACCAGTGGAAATATTACTTTCCAGAACTGCTTCCATTTACTGGCTCCGTCAAGCATGCTCGCCTCGTAGACTTCCTCCGGTACAGTCTGCAGACCAGAAATATAAATAATGGTATTCATGGCAACTGCCTGCCATACACCAACAATCAGCACACCAATCCATGCGTATTTTTCACTTGCAAGAATACTGTTCTGTAAAAATCCAATATGAAACACATTTCCCACAGTTGGAAGAATGTAAGTAAAAATAAAACTAAAAATATAGCCGATGACAAGTCCTCCTAAAATATTCGGTACAAAATAAATACCACGCAGTGCACTTTTGCAACGGATCTTACTGTTTAAGCCGACTGCCATGACCAGACTTAACACATTTACCAGAATGGTTCCTGCCAGTGCATATTTAAATGTAAACAAATAGCTTTTTCCCACTCGGGAATCCGTAAACAGATCTGCATAGTTCCGGAATCCGACATAATCGTACGTTCCATATCCTTTATAATTGGTAAAACTGTAAATTACACCTTTGATCATTGGAAGTGTATTGAATGCAAAAAATAAGATTACAACCGGTATGATAACCGCCCAGAATGTTTTGTCCCTGTTTGACATTTTCTTTTTCATTGTGCATCCTCCTGTTCTTTCTGATAATCCTGTACTTTCCGAATCAGATCCCGGTTGTAGCGCTTCCAGTCGGAATCAAATTTTGTCAAAAACTTTTCCTGTGCATTGTCGCTTGTATCCAGCAGGAACGTCTGGATCATGGCATCCACACCCATCTCACTCGGATAATGGTGATCCTGATAATCTGCCATGCGGTTGTTTTCAATGTAAGGACGCATATCCTCGAGTGTTTCCGGAATTGCAAAATCCCCGTCTTTGCAGGCAATTCCGCCCTGTTCATCCAGATAAATCTGAATGGTCTCATCTTCATACAGATATTTTAAAACTTCATATGCAGCCTCTTTATTTTTGCATGCTTTCATTACGGAAAACTGCAGATCAATTCCTGAATTTAATACATTGTCTGATTCGTTATCATTTGCAGGAAATGTAAAAGAGCCAATATTCATGTCCGGGTTGACCGATTTAATCTGCGGAATCGCATAGCTTCCAATCGGATACATGGCAGCTTCCCCGCGGGCAAATGCTGTACATGCATCGTTGTAACCATATGCATACGGATTTTTTTCGGCGTAATCCAAAAGCGCACGCATCTTTTCTGCTACCGGTCCATACGTATCGGAAAATGTGGTATTTCCCATATTTACCTGATTGTATGTATCCGAATCGGTAAGTCCGACTGCCAGCGCATTCCACGGAGCCAGACAGGTCCAAGTATCTTTAAAGCCCATATACAGCGGAAGTGTTCCGCTCTGTTTTATTTCATCACACAGTGTGGTAAATTCCTGCCAGGTGGTCGGAACTTTCCAGCCATTTTCCTCAAACAGATCTTTGTTATATAAAATTCCTGCCGCGTTTGCCGCATATGGAAGTGCATACGTGCCATCCTTTGGAATAAACTCCAGTTCCTTATCCATATCCAGATATGCCTGTTTTACGGTCTGAACCTCATCCAAATCGGAAATATCTTCAAACAGGTCTGCGTCTAAAAAGTTAGAATAGTTGCTGTCTCCTCCGATTGCGATGATATCCGGATAATCCTCCCTGATAAAACGTGTCTTTAAAATAGTCATTGCTTCGTTTGGAGATGAAATCGTCAGATGGATGTCATCATGTGTTTCATTGAACCGCTTTTCAATTTTTTCAAATGCCTTAACTGCTTCTGGTTTGTAGGAAACCACTTCAATCTCCGTTTTTCCATCCGCCCTTTTTTCGCTTCCGCATCCAGCAAGACCTGTCATACACATACCAAGTGCAAGCACAGCCGCAAGACCACAGAAAATATTCCTTTTTGCCATATTCCTCTCTCCTTTTCTTAAATATATCCGCTTGCCTTTTTGATAATCTGATTATAACATACCTTTATGCGTCCTTAAATACCTATATTTTTTTAATTTTATACCCAAATGCAATATTTTGTGCTATAATAGATACTAATATCGCATTTTGGTATATACGGAGTGTTTTATGAGTAATACATTTTTTAATATTTTTCCAAATGAAAATTTTATTGATCTGTGCATGTATCAGTTTGGATACGAACAGTGTGATCCCGGTCATTCTTTCGGACCTGCAACACGCAACCACTATCTGTTTCACTATGTTCTTTCCGGAACCGGAACGCTTATGGCAGACAATACAAAAGGAGATACACAGACCTATTCCGTAAAAAGCGGACAGGGATTTATTATTTTTCCCGGTCAGATCAACACTTACATTGCCGATAAACAGCTTCCCTGGGAATATATGTGGATCGAATTTGACGGCTTACGTGTAAAAGAGGCTTTAAGTGTCACAGATTTGTGCAAAGACGCGCCCGTTTATCATTCCCATTCCAAAGAATTACGGGAAAAACTTGCCGATGAAATGCTTTATATCGTCAATCATCCGCAGGAATCCTCCTTCCATCTGATCGGGCATCTGTATCTGTTTTTGGATTATCTGCTGCAGTCGGCAAAGTCAGCAACGCTGATCTCCAGTGGGCGCATGAGTGATTATTATATAAAAGAAGCGATCAATTATATGGAACAGAATTTTCAGAATACTATTTCGATTGAAGATATCGCTGCGGTATGTGGCATCAACCGGAGTTATTTCGGAAAAATCTTCCGCAACTCGACCGGTCGCTCCCCACAGGAATTTCTTATGAACTACCGAATGGTAAAGGCAACGGAATTATTAAAGCTGACTTCCCTGTCCATCGCAGATATCGGCTCTGCCGTCGGATACGAAAATCAGCTTCATTTTTCCCGTGCATTTAAAAATATTTATGGTGTTTCCCCTCGGGAATGGAGAAAACAGAACAAGTAACACTAGATAAGCTACTCCATCTTTTCCTGATTTAATATCATCCATCATCTGATTAAACGAAACACTTCTCTACTTCCTATATATTAAGGACTACAGTACTCAAAAGCTTGCTGCCATGCCTTTTGCATGGAATACGGCGTTCTCGTCCCTAAACAAGACCCGCCTAAAGGGGTGTTGGCGGACAATGGAAACAAACGGGCAGCACTGGCACTTAAGTTGTCCGAAGACTACGACAAACTGATCTCCACCATCCTGATCGGCAACAATATCGTGAATATCATGGTGGCGTCCATCGGCACACTTCTGTTCGTAGAGCTTTACGGTGATATTGGTGCGACGGTTTCTACAGTGGTCGTAACAATCGTTGTTTTGATTTTCGGTGTTCTTCATCAGAAGGATTTTTATATCAACGGCAAAATGACTGATCAGCCAGCTTGGAGGATTTTATGGAATTCTTTGACGTCAAGCTGGAATCGGACAGTGTTTCTGTCGGTGGCTGGGTCATGGAGCAGCTGAATAGATTCCCTCGCAAACTTCTCTTTTATGAATCTCTTCTGCATCACTACGTATAGTTCCATAAGGAATGACATTCTCACTATCAATTCCTCCCCAGACCTTAAGCCAATACATAGCTCCTTTTTTAGCTTTGTAGCCTGTTGTTTCCTTGGAACTCTCCTCGTTGCCTTCGCGCAAATCAAGGATTCTTACAAATCTATCCGATGTAGTACAACTATTGTCTCGTCATTCGTTTCTTTGTCCCAACAACTTTCAAAATCAAGTTGATCTGTTTCAACTCCATTATAAAAGATTGGGAACCTGAATTTGATTCCCTTTAAAAATCTTCCATCCGGGAGTTCCTGCTCATGGACAAATACATCCTTCACAAATGATTTAAGAAATCGTTTCTTTTCTAAATCTGTAAACTCTGAATACATTTTATCAAACTGTAACAATATTTGATAGACTGCTTCCCCAGATAATTTGTTTTTATGGAGGTTATCAATTCGCAAACTTACTGATTCAATCTTTTCCTCTAATGATGAAATCTCATCATACTGCTTATCCAATCGATTCTGCATATCCTCATATTTTCGGTCATAATGTTTATCTGTAATATCAAGTCTGTCCATCTGCTCAGCAATTTTGTTCTTTGCACCTATAGCCTGCTGTAATTGCTTATTTAAGACAACTTTTTCCTTATCCAATTCAGATGTATCTATTTTAGAACCTATTTTTTGCTTAAGTGCAGTCTGAAATTTTGGATTATTAACCATTTTTCTAATCACTTCTTCTACTGCAGCATTTACTTTATCCTGCCCCCACTGCTTATGATAATCGCAACTGTGTCCATCAATTCTTATTCTATGCTTACAAGCATAATAGAAAAAATCTCTATAATACGTGCCATCTTTTTTCTTCTTTCGATTCACGTTTGCATACATTGCGCCACCACACACCGGGCATTTTAAAATTCCTGATAAAATATGTTCGTGATCCAGGCTATGTGTTTTTTTAAATCTAACTCCAGTATCAACGCGCTTCTGTTTTGCCAACGCAAAATCTTCTTCTGAAATGATGGCATCATGAGCTCCTTCATAAAGCGAATATTCATCCTGCTTTACTACATGGAATTCATTTCTTGTTCCTGGAATTTTCTCTGTCGCGCGTCTTCCATAAGGCATCTTCCCCATATAAATTGGATTATCAAGAACGCCTTTTATAAATGATGGTGCGAATGCATCTAATGTATTATTTTGACGCTTTTTCTTTTTGTAACCATGCGTATTCAAATACTCTGCAATTCCATTAGCTCCTAGATTTGTATGAATGTATTTATCAAATATAACTCTTATAGTCTCTGCTTCATCCTCTGCTATAATAAGTTCTCCATCTTCAAGCTTATAGCCATATGGAGCAAAACCTCCATTCCATTTTCCTTCTCTAGCTTTCTGCTTACGTCCTTCCATTGTTTGAACAAGAATATTCTCACGTTCAAGTTCCGCTACAGCAGAAAGAATGGAAATCATGAGCTTCCCAGATTCCTTTGAGCTGTCAATCCCATCCTCAACACAAATAAGGTTCACTCCATAATCCTGCATTAGCTGTAAAGAATTTAATACATCTGCAGCATTACGTCCAAATCTCGATAATTTGAAAACAAGGACGAAAGTAACCTCGTCCTTGCCATCCTCAATATCTTCTAACATTCTTACAAATTCTGGTCTTCCAGCTATATTCTTTCCTGAATGACCTTCATCTGAATACTCTCCAACAATTTGCATTTCTTCATATGCTGCATACTTTTTTAATTTTTCCTTTTGTGCATCCAAACTATATCCATCAACCTGCATAGCCGTTGATACACGTGTATATATGTAACACTTTCGCTTTTTAGTCAATTTTATCCCCTCCTGGCAATCTCTTTATATCCTCCAAACATGCGGAGGATAATGTACTCATCTGCTTCACTGCCAGATTTCTTAGCAGCACCAAACGTTCAGACATCAATTTCCCTTGTTCAATCAAAATCGAATTATAGCTTTCCATATTTGCAAGAACCAATAATTGATTCAAATTTGCTTCATCTCGAATATTGCCTTTAATCTCAGGATTCTTTTCGCGCCATTGTTTTGCTGTTTCGCCAAACAAAGCAACATTTAGCAAATCTGCTTCATTCGCATACTTATATGAAATCTGCTCCATTGTCAGCTCTGGCGGAATTAGATTTTCTTTTATTGCATCCGTATGTATTTTATAATTCAACTTTGCAATCTCGCGATTAAGATTCCAATTTAAAGATAATCTACTGTTTTCATCCTTTTTTAACCGTTGGTAGTCTTTCATAATATACAGCTTAAACTCTGCCGATACCCATGAAGCAAACTCTAATGCAATATCCGAATGTGCATAAGTACCACCATATCTTCCAGCTTTTGATACTATACCAATAGCATTTACTCCCTCAATCCATTTAGTAGGCGACATAGTAAAAGCATGAAGTCCTGCTTCACTTTTAAACCCGTCGAATTCGACGGGTTTAAAATCAGAATTATGTAACTTTTCCCATAATCCAAGAAACTCCAATGTCTCTCGACCTCTCATCCAATTCTTAATAACATCATTAGGATCATTGCTTTTATATTTTGCTATATCGGTAAGTGATAAATATTCATTTTCAAAATCAGTTGTGAAAATACGAATGTCAAATCCATTTGCATGAATTATTTCCTTTTTTATATTTTCTGCCATACATTCCATCCTCCAATAATTTTAACGTCACAATTTATAACCTTAACTTCTTACCCCGTCGAATTCGACGGGTTTAAACTATCATATAGAAGATTTTTTTCCCGCATCTTTTAGCTTGTCATAATAGGCTTTATATCGGTATGCTGTCCTTCTACTAATATCGCTTTCAGCCACAATCTCCATAATAGTCATACCACCCTCATATTTCACAACAAAATCATTATAAGCAGTCATCCACGCTTCATTATGTTTCTTTCTACCTCCATAATTTCTATTCCTGTAATACTCTAATTCTGATAGTAACTGTTTATTTTCCGCTTCCAGCTCATTGATACGCTCTAACGCTTCTTTTAATGTATTAATCATAGTTGCCTCCAACTCCACACTTACATCTGTGCCATTTTGATATTTGTCACAATAATAGCATTAAACCCACAGTGTGTCAATTTGTGTTTTAGGCACTACGCACTTTTTGCAATTAGTCCATTAGCGTAAGCTACCTGAACATATGCTTTTAAAATATCTGCGTTTGTTATTTTCTCAGCCTCACATAATACAGACATTCCATTTGCAATAAAAATATAGTCGCAAACATTACTAGAATTCACACCATCTGAAATAGTATCTAACACCTTGTCTCCATACTTTTCCACCAGCTCAGCAAGAACATCAATACAACAAATAAATGCTGCATTTTGTACTGGATCATTAAAGTATTTTTCATTAATTGCTCTATTCATATTTTTCTTCATCCATCTTGCCCCCATTAATTATCTTTCCAAATTTGACCTTTGCTTCCACCCTATTATCTTTTCTAAAATCATTCTCTGAAACACATACTGGAATACAGCGCTCCAGTACTCGGTCATAAATTCGCTTTAAGCTAAGCTGCTTCTGATTCTTCAATTCCTCTAAATTTAAATTGGTTGTAATAATCATCGCCTTTCCTGACACATATCTGGCATCAATCACATTAAATAGATTTTCCAAAGAATATTCCGTATTACGCTCAATTCCCAAATCATCTAAAATCAAAAGACTATATCTGCATAAGGATCTAATATATTCATTCTTATCCTCGCAATTGAATAAATCATTTAATACGGTTGCAAAGTTGGTCATCTTTACGTCGGCTCCTTGCTTAATCAATTCATTTGCCACGCATGCTGCCATATAGCTTTTACCACTGCCTACAGAGCCCCAAAGCAAAAGCCCTAAGCCATTTTTCTTCATTTCATTCCAGTTAGCCACATATTTCTTAGCAACTTGCATCTTGGAATTACGACCATTATCATTTTCAAATGTCCATTCATGCTGGATACAACTTGGAAAACAACGGTCTCTTTTAATATGTTCCTCCTGCTGTCTCTGTCGTTCCTCTATCTGCTTCTGCAACTCTCTCTGGCACTTACACATTCTGCCATGACCTGTGATTCCCATTACAGGAACATCAAATTTTACTTCTACAGCTTCATTACATACAGTGCAATGGAGCAAACCATCATTTCCTAAATAAGTATTTTTCTTTTCCATAATTAAAAACTCTCCCCTTCATCATATGTATAAGTAGTTTCATCAAGTGTTTTGTTATAGTAGTTAGTAGGCCCTTTATGTACTGTCAGTGGTGCCTTTTTTGCACCTACAGTAGTGCCATTTGTGGTCTCCCCAGTAGTTCCTTTTTGCTCCCCTGGAAGAATAACAAATAAGTGATTTGGTTTATTAAATCCTCCGCTTCTCTTCTTCAAGAGGCCTTCATTTACAAGCTCCTTAATCAAACGCTTTATCTGTGTTTCTGATAAATTTAGACGCTTACTTAGTTGATCAATAGGATAGATAACATATACATTTCCAAATTCATCCGTCATATCATTTTTCTGTGACAGGCTTGCTCTATTTAACAGTTCTGCATATAAAATCATTGCAGATGAGCTAAGGCCTGTCCCAATCATGCTACTAGGAAGTGGAACATACGAAGGAAGCTTCGTATTCTTTTTGATATAATTTATTCTCTTTTCAAATGACAATTAACGTCCCCTCCTTCTACGAACAACCTGTTGAGCTATCTCCTGTGTTTTGGAACCGACCTTTCCCATGTCGCTATAATTCAATTCATTTCCATAGCAAATTTCATAATCATGAGGTCCAGACTCTGCTAGACGGTCCAAATTTCTCCACATTTTTTGTTGCACAAGTTGTATATTCTTGCTCCTATTGTCATCTTGTGAAAACTTGCATTTTACCCTATAAACAACATCATCAATTGTCTGCTCAACTCGATTGATAAATCTTTTCAGCAAACTTCCCATAGCTTGTTTTTCATAACTTGAATAAAAGCTTGTACGCTCTTCCTCATCCTTCGCAGCTTTTGCACTGTCGATACTCCTCTTCAGCACATCCCTAGTAACCACTTCAGCTACAACGCTACAAGTACTGTCATAGATGGATGATGCGATTGAATTCATAATCGTATCTATAGCAGCAAACTCTACATTCGCCTTTTCTAAATCTTTTTCTTTGTCTGCCACTTGATCTGCAATATTTGCCAGCCGAGTCTGCTGATTTTGAATTATAAAATCCTGCTTGTCAAGATATTTCTTGCCACCATAGGTCGGTTCTCGATCCACAGAAAGCCCATACTCCTCACAAATGGATAAAAACATATCTCTACAAATTGCATCGAATACCATCTTTCGATTATTGGATTTACTCTTTGGTTTATTTGGATCTGGAAGATCAATTCCAAGTGCCTCAAGTGCCTTATCCTGTTGTGGTGCTAGTTCTCCGTGTGCATTTAATGCATCGAATACATGTCTTTCATGGATATGCGGTGTTTTTTCGTCCACATGTAGCGCCCAATCAAGAATATGGACATGCTCTCCAAACCGCTCGTTAAATTGCTCAAAAAATGTTTCTGCAACATTCATTAGTGTTTCTGCACTTACACTTCCATCAATATTGCCAAGTTGCAAAATGCTTTCTTCAGGACATGTTTTCTTATTACGATAGATTTCCTCCACAGAACGATTTCTCTCAGAATGTCCATTGCATTCATTTCTATAATTCTGTCCATTAACAGAGTCCTGATAATTATCGTGATAAAATCTGAGCTCAACTTCCTCAAAGCTCTCATCATTTTCTGGAGTTTCAGCGGAAGTACGTCTCCCTCCATAACAATCCCAATACACATTCTGTAATGCCAACTCTCCATCTATATGCTCACTATGTGAAATATCAAATTGCCTATCATTATGCTTAGGATTGTAGGAGCCGTGCTTTCCACTTCGACCATTGTGTCTTGTCGCTTTCATTGCGCACTCCTTTCACTGTAAAATTTTTCTGTTAATCTGGCTTCACAACCAATGGGTTCGCAGACACCTCTGCGAACGGAACAGGCATTACCTCCGCCAGATAGTACCCAGTACGAAGTGACGTGCACATCACTTCTTTTTGTCAACGATGTTGACAAAACCTGGGCCAAGGTTGCACCCTGGACGGGCTCAAAAAATCCACTCACTACAACTTGCTTTTCCCGGGAAGCAAGTTATAGTGCAATTCCTTTTGTGCCTATCTGAACTGTATTTGGTAACATATCCACCTAATACCTTCACGCAGCACAAAAGTTTTTCACTGCAATACTGGTCTATCAGCCAATCTCCCTACTTACATAATTCACATAGGCGATTGAACAGACGCATCTGCAGTTTTTTCAGATTTTTCCTTTCATAAAGTACTTAGGGTCAAAAAAAGGTGATTACAAATTTTCCTTTCATAAAGTACTTGGGACATGAAAAATCTGATTGCAGAAATTTTTATCTTTCTACACTACATTTGGGTTGAAAAAATCCTGATTACTAAATACAAGCAAAAAATTTATAAAGTTTTTACTATTAAGTACTTGGAGCCTAGAATTCGTGATTACAGATACTAAGCAAAATTTCTTAACCCTTTACAAAATGCATATGGGAAGAAAATTTCCTTTCGTTGCACTTTTTTACAAAACTTTTTGAGGCATCATCAGTTTGTGTGAGCGTGTAGCTGCCTCTGGCAACACACTCATCCATTATTCTGCTTGATTACTTTCCATCTGGTATTGAATTTAGGGACAAGGGTTTCCACGGAGTGGTGCTTGAACCCTTGCGGCTGAATTCAATATCAGATACCCTAATCGAAGCAGAAGAAAGAAGTCCATTCATGATAGAATTTTTGTTAAGCATATGGGACTCTTTCCTTTACGATTTTTTTAGGAAAAAAAATCATAATAGAGCCCATATGCTTTTTTAATACCTAAGCGGCTTTGAGCCGATTTTCTATACCACACATACTAATGAAGAGCCAACTTTTTCAACCTTACATAGGGAATATGGGAACAAAAACTCTTAATCTTCCTTTTTATTTATTTTTTCTTGCATCCAGGTAATAGCTTAAAAAATGAAAAATTCACGATTATTCAAAAATAATTAGAAAGCTTCTGAGCCACTGGAACATAAGCTAATAGATGTGCCTTGGGATAAAAAGTCCCAAGCTTAGAACGACTTATACATGGATTTAACACAAGCTAAGGTGTAAACTCATTTAGATTCTGAAAAATAAAAAAAGGCATCTGATTATGCGATTTCCACATAATAAGATACCTATATTTCTAGACGTTTTATGTCATTTATTAATCATTTTTAATGCATTTAGCCTGCATATTTTCTCAGCTTCTTCCTCTGAAAAGTCCATTTGACTAAGAATTTCAAAATATTTGTCATATATTTCGATAGGTTCAAGTTTACGATTATCAGGATAATCAGTAGCAAATACTAATTTTTCTACATCTAATCTTCTTAAGATTTTATTTGTACCAGCAATACCGTACTTGTCTACCAAATCTGGCAAAATAGCAGAAATATTAAAAAACAGTCCAAGGTCAGTTAACTCTTCATATTGGAAGCCTCCAATATGAGCAATTGACATACGTAGCTTCGGATATTTTTTTATAATATTTTTTATTCTAGTCGGAGAACACATATCATCCATAAGGTGTGTTCTTGGATACGAATGTATCTCAACTAAAATATTATTTTTATTTGCCCATTTAAAAATCTCATCATAATATATGCCATCAATCGGATAACTGGTATTTGCTGCATGTATTTTCACGCCTAATACCTCTTCCCTTCTCACTGCATCTTCTAATATTTGAATTGTCTTCTCTATATCATTTCTGATATCGATATCGGCAAAGCAAAACAATCTATTTTTTGCTTTGCCACACATATCAAGCAAATTATTATGAACGGTACATACATTAAAATCCATAGATAACATGTATGGATCATTAAACGGCATTATAAATGCTGACTCAATATTATATTTATCCATTATTTTGAGATAATCTTCCACATCTCCAAAATCTATAAAGTTACCACCATACTCTTTATTTGCCTCAATAACATCTGATGGCATTAAATGTATATGTGCATCTATCTTTTTTATATTTGTCCAATCAATCATCCTATTCCATCTCCCTTTGTTTAAGTCCATCAACGGTTAATTCGTATATCTTTTCACATACCTCTTTTATATATTTTCTGTCGTGCGAAATACTGATTACAGCACCGGGAAATTCCTGTATCATTTTTCTAATAACCGGCCCTGATAAAGGAGAAAAATTTCTAGTGGGCTCATCTAATATCAACACATTTGCCTCAGACATACTCATTTTAAGCAAGAGAACTTTCGCTTTTTGACCTCCTGACAACTCTCTGATTGGATGATCCATCTCATCTGCCGTGTATTTTAATGAGCCAAGATAGGTTCTGATTTTTGTTCTTTCTTCCTTTTCTCCTGTTTTATCCAAAAAATCCACTGGTGTCATATTTAAGTCTAATAAATCTTCATAATTTTGCGGCATATATTCTGCTCTGATATCAGTTCTGTTTAACAGGTCTTGTGCCATCTTTCTTAAAAGAGTAGTTTTCCCTGCACCATTCATACCAACTATACATATTTTTTCCGAGCCTTTGATATTTAAAACAATATCTTTTGATAATATCCTATCCTCATCTGGTGTATATAATTTGTCCAGGCTGTATTCTACAACTGTTTTTCCTGCAGGGATTTTTGATGTTTCACTTCCAAGTTTAAAAAATATCGCAGTCTCCTGTTCTGGCATCTGTGTCATATTTTCATCTTCTTTTTCAAATCGTTTCCCCATAGACTTTACCGTATGCATCTTATCCTTTAGATTTTTTGCTACTGAAGGACACTGCCTTGAGCAATCCTCTAAAGCATGCTGCACACTATCTAAAACTCGTCTATACTTCTCATCTCTGATTTGCTTTTCACGTTTGTCGCTTAAAGCCTGCTGCTCCTGTTTTTCAAAAGCATTGAGTCTTTCTTCCACATATTTTCTATATCCCATCTTTGCAACAGTATACCTGCATTTTGTTTTTCTCTGAATCTGCTCAATATGGACAATCATATTTGCAGTATTCTCAATTAATGTCTCATCATGTGATATAAAAAGTACGATGTATTGCCACTCATTTATGATTTTTTCCAAAAGCTCAAGACTGGCAATATCAATATCATTTGAGGGCTCATCCATTAAAAGTACAGTTGGTTCCTGCATTAGTAATTTCATAAGCTGAGCCTTTACCTTCTCCCCTCCAGAAAGTGTTACAAGCTTTTGTTCACTATAGAAAAAGTCTACAGACACTCCAAATTTGTTTGCATATTCTCCCAAATCCTTTGGCGTCTGATTCCAAAAACAGTCCATTTCTGAAAAGAATTCATATAGACTTTTTTCCTTATCCTTGTCTTGAAGCTCCTGGGGCAGATAACCAAGTCTTTCATTTCCAAGTATTCTCGTCCCCTCTGCTTCAATATAATCTTCCACAATTTCTGGATTATATATCCATTTCATAAGTGTTGATTTACCATTTCCTTCTTCACCTATGATTGCAGCTTTATCACCATAGTTTAATACAAGGTCAAACTTGTCCAATATTATCCTTAAGTCTTTTTTATGTGTTAAATTCAGTCCGTTTATTTGTAACATATACTTCACTCCCTTTTTGACAGAAGCAAAAAAGTCTGTACTTGCATACGCAAATACAGACTCACACACAAATTTATCCTTATTAAATTTCATATCACGAAATTAAAAAGAAAATGAACTATGCGATAATCTAAATTAAGCGTACACAAATAAGACTGCCTCTGCAGCATCAACTTCTTATTTGTTTCACCTAAATTAAACTATCTATTATTCATTTCCTCACCATACACATAAAATGTGCTCTTTCTCTAAAATCTATGCCTATGGTAGCACTATATTTATATGTTGTCAACCCAAACTAGCTTAGCAGATAGCGTAAATTTACTGTAGGAATTGAAGAATAGACTCATCCTATGAATGTCAGGATTCTGACACAATTAATATACTTCAATTACGCTCATTCTACAATCCCCATATATGATTCTTCAAACTAGCGATTTTTTTGATTTGTGGATATGGGATGGAATACCATGGTAAATCTGCCACCTTTCCCAATTCTCTTTTGTTGTGGCTCAATGATGCCTGGATATCTGCATAAGAAATATTTTTTTCTTCACAGCCAGCCGCCTTAGGTAAGCACACTTTCTGATAGCGCACAAGCTCCAACATATTTCCGCCATTGAATTGATACACTCTCAGACGGGCTATTTTATCAGCCCCTGTTCGAGACCAACCCAATGGTCGTGAACTCATTCGATCTGCAAATACATGACTAACATGTCCTTCAGCACTACAATGTATTTCATCTTTCCTGTTTCGAACGCCAGTCATAATCGCTGACCAATGAGATGCTATGTAATCTCTGGAGCGTTCTACCGCTTTTGCCTTTGTTTCGGAGTCTGTCACTTCTAAGATATGTTCGAATGCAGCCATCATTCGATGCTTGCTTTTGCTATTTACCGCACGCCATATTTCTTTTTTAGCATCATCTTTGGAATCCATCAGATGTGAAGTGGCTGCAAGGATGTATTTATGCATATGAAACTTATCTAAGACAAACGATGCTTTCGCATGTATTTTAGCACCTGTTTTTATCCATTCAGCACCATCCCCATTTATATATATCTTTTTCAAAACATCCTGGTCATATGTTGATTCTATGTAATCATAAATCTCTGTCCATAGTTCCTTTACTCCTTGTGTGCCTTCATATCCCCCACCAAAGTATTTAACATTAAGCAGACTATTCCTATCACCATTAGCTTCAACACCTTCATAAACATATGCTATTTTAGGCATAAATGTATTGGAGTGAGAGTCTTTTATATCACCTTTTTGCTCAAGATATTGTAGCGAAATATGGTCTTCGTCTGCATCAATGTATAACACTTCTGATTTACGCTTTTTGAATGGTGCAACAACTGTGGGAAACCTCAATGCATGCACTTTGTTCATTACCGTTTGTTTTGATACTTCAAAGTTTGAAATGCTGGCGTTCTCCCCGCCTTTTCTATAACAGCTATCAACTGCTTCTCTGAGCATGGCAGCTTCTGCATCTTCCGTCATTCTTGCATGGGCTTCAACGCCAAGTAACTCATCAAGAAGATATCTTCTTTCACCAGTAAACTTATTCTTGAAAAGTGTCTTATGATATCTGACTACACCTAAGCTTGTTCCTAGAGAAGTTTCATCCGTTCTTACCACTTGCCATTCAGGTCGAGTATCCCTCCTTTGATGCAAGATATCATCTAAAGAATTCCACTCTTCCGAGATGAGTGAAAGACCGAAATCAACTACTACGGATGTAATCCCTTCAATGTATTCGGCAATCTTTGTTGGGTCTGTGTGATATTCCTCGGAAATTTTTTCGATTCTTTTGATTCCAACCTCGTTAAAATATTGTATACTAGTAGACATAGAAAGCA
Source organism: Roseburia porci (assembly GCF_009695765.1). Taxonomy (GTDB): domain Bacteria; phylum Bacillota; class Clostridia; order Lachnospirales; family Lachnospiraceae; genus Roseburia; species Roseburia porci. The sequence continues at coordinate 28,881 of NZ_VUNI01000004.1, read as the reverse complement.
CCCTCCTTTGGATCTTGGTTTCGTCACCTTAAATCCTAACACAGAAGGATGCTTTCTTCTTTTTATTCTTAAGTTATTCCTACAAAAACTTTACCCTATCAGCTTAGCAATACCATGTTCTATTTTATTTTCATTTTTCCATATTTAACAATAGAAATAACACCCTTGCAGAACCATGTAAAGGTGTAAAACCTTGACATGCATCTACAGGGGTGTTGTATATTAAACAAGCACTTAAGGCTAAGTGCATATAGATATTATATCATCTGAAACGCCTTCAATGCCTCCACAATAGCATCCTCTTTTTCTTTCGGACACTGTGGTTGCTTAGCATTCTCAGATTTAGGCAAATTAAAATTCTGTCCTAGCTCAATTCCACATTTCTTCTTCACCTGCGCAATATAAAGGTTAGATACCTTCATCCCATCATTATGCTCTGCAACATATTTCTTAATTTCTTCATATGTAGCCTTAGTCTCTGCGCTAGTAGCATCAAGCTCATCCAAGTCGATCTCTACTTCCAGATAATCATCCGCTTTTTGTTGGGACAAAAGAACAACACTCTCGACATGCCCCGTATGTGCGAACTGGTCCACAGGTCTGACCTTTTTCAGTTCATACCCGCCGTCGCACAGAATGCGAAGATCCCTTGCAAGTGTTGCAGAATCGCAGCTGACATAGACTACACGCACAGGCTGCATTTTAAGAATCGTGTCCAGACACAGGCGGTCACAGCCTTTTCTTGGTGGGTCGACCACGATCACATCCGGGCGGGACATGGTGTCATCTTTGCCTTTGTGGCTTTCATAGAATTCCGGAAGCACTTCCTCGGCTTTTCCGACAAAGAATTCTGCATTCGTGATTCCATTGATGCTGGCGTTATTTCTGGCATCCTCAATGGCCTGTGGCACAATTTCCACGCCATAGACCTGTTTTGCCTTCTGTGCCAGGAAAAGGGAGATTGTTCCGATTCCACAGTAGAGATCCCACACGCTTTCCTGTCCGGTAAGTCCCGCATATTCCAGTGCCAGACTGTATAGTTTCTCAGTCTGCTCCGGGTTGACCTGATAGAAAGATTGTGGAGAGATCCGATACGCGATTGCCGTATCCGTAGTGGTGAAATCTTTCCCTTCTCTCAAATGAATATAATCCGTGATGTATGACTGTCCCCAGATACATTCCGTTCTGTCCCCGAGAATCACATTGGTATTTCTGGTATTCACATTAAAGGAGATAGAAGTCATTCCGTCAATCTTTGTCAAAGCATCGATCAAGTCCTTCTGATTCTGCAGTTTTGTGCCATTGATGATCAGACAGACCATGATTTCCTTTGTTGTGAATCCAAAACGGATCAGAACATGACGGATGAGACCTTTTCCGGTCTTTTCATCGTACGGCTCGATGTGGTTCTTCTGCATATAATTTTTCACAGCAAGGAGAATCTCTTCGTTTTCAGATACCCCAAGAAGGCAGTCTGTCACCGGAATGATGCTATGCGTTCTTGACGCATAGAATCCGGTGATCAGATTGCCTTCTTTATCTTTTCCAACAGGAAACTGTGCCTTATTGCGATAGCGGTATGGTTCGTCCATGCCAACCGTTGGTTCCATGACCTGATCCAGTTCTTCTTCCGAAAATCCACCGATCCGCAGGAGATTATTCCGCACCTTTTCCCCTTTGAATTCCAGCTGTTTCTCATAGGAAAGTGCCTGAATCTGACAGCCTCCGCATTGTCTGTGGATCGGGCACTTTGGTTCTACCCTGTATGGCGACGGTGTCAGAATCTCTTCCACCCTCGCATATCCGTAATTTTTTTTCAGCTTCAGTGCACGCGCAAGGATTTCGTCTCCGATTAATGCATCCTTTACGAAAAAGGTCATGCCATCGTATTTGCCGATTCCTTCCCCATCCACACCCATATCTGTAATTTTTAATTTAAAACAATCGTTCTTATTCATACATTTTCTCATTCATGACTTGTTCTTCGGAAGTTGCTCTCCATGAAGCGGTTGTAGCCCTGCCACTCCAGATTATTCTCTGGTACATTTGAGAACATTTCCGTGATCGTCTCCATTTTGGCATCAATATTGTCTGCAAAACTCAGTGCAACTGCTTCAGCCAGCGCCGGTTTCTTTGGCGAACCGTATTCCAGTTCTCCATGATGTGCAAGGATACAGTGTTTTAATTCGTTTGCAAGAATTACCGGAAATCCTTCGATTTCACGGATTTTTAATCCGACCTGTTCTGCACCGATCATAATGTGTCCAAGCAGCTGTCCCTCATCCGTGTAATCATTCTCCGGGAATGTAGAAAGCTCCTCCAGTTTACCGATATCGTGAAAAATTGCTGCTGTTACGATAAGATCTCTGTTTAAGATCGGATAACATTTTGCAAAATAATCGCAGTTTCTGGTAACGCTTAATGTATGCTCTAAAAGTCCGCCGACGAATCCGTGGTGTACACTTTTTGCGGCAGAATGGAATTTAAAACGTTTCTCAAATTCCGGATCTGCAAAAAATGCGTTTAACAGCTGATTCAGATATGTATTTTTCACAGATGCGATGTATTTTTTCAAGGTCTCATACATAGCATCAATGTCTTTGCTGCTGACCGGGAGATAATCCTTTGGCTCATATTCTCCCTCATCCGCTTTTCTTGCCCGTTTGATTGACATCTGCAGATTCCCCTGGAAGCTTGTGATATCACCGGTGACTGCAACGTAATCCATTGCTTCAAACTCAGCGATTCCGACAGAACCCGGATCCCAGATCTTGGCATCGAGTGTTCCGGTCTTATCCTGCAGGATCACATTGTCATATGGCTTTCCTGCTTTGGTCAGTGCTGCCTGTTTGGACTTCACCAGATAGATTTCCGATACACGTTCTCCTTCTCGGAGTGTTTCAATATATTTCATAATTTCCTCACTTTCTTCACCCATTACAGGGATTCCACCTGTAAATCATTCCTTTATTCAAGTACGCCGACTTCCACTTTACAGGTAATTTCGGAATATCCGTCTGCACTCTGCCTCTGGACAACTACTGGAATGGTGTCGCCCGGTGTCAGTTTCATAACCTGGGAACTATAAGCTGTGTCGCTGGCAACTTTCTCTCCATTGATCTTCGTAATCACATCCCCGCTCTGAAGCCCCGCTGCCATTGCCGGAGAATCCATCATGGCTTCTTTGATATATACGCCCTCAGGAATGTCATATTCTTTTTCAATTTTCTCCGTAACGGTTGTAACCGTCATTCCAAGATATGGAATATCTTTTCCCTCCGCAAGCATATCGATCATGCTTTTCAATTCGGTTGACGATACTGCGATCAGCGTATTTTCCTCGGAAGAATTGCTGTAATCCTGCATGACCATACCGACAATCTGACCACTTACATTGATCAGAATTCCGCTGCTGCTTTTGCTTGCCACAATGTCTGTTGTAAAAATGGAATAATTATGATCAATGGTCGATATTTCATTGTCCGTCGAAGTAACATTTCCGGTCAGAATGGAATAATTGGTTCCAAGCGGGCTTCCCAGAGCAATGACAATACTTCCCTTTGTCACCCCGTTCGAATTGCCAAACTCAGCAATTGAGATCGTATCTAACGTACTGTCACTGATGTCCGATTTTGCCACACTCAAAACTGCAATTCCAGTATTGCCATCGTATTTTTTCATGACTGCACCGGCAGTGGTGTCATCAATAAATGTAACTGTTATTCGGGACGGATCTGTGATGACTTTCTGTTCCGTCAAAATCAGCACTTCCGATGCATTTTCCTGAATGATCACCCCGGAGCCCTGTCCCTCGCTCTCATAGGAATTGTGGAACCAGTCGGTATTGCTCACGACGCTTGTCACGGTCACAATGGAATAATTCCCCTGACTGCCGATTGCATACAGCTGATTCTGCAAGATCTGATAATCTGCAATCGAAAGGCTTTCCTGTGCCTGACTGGTCACATCAGGATCACTTTGTTCTGACTCTGTTACACTTTCCGTATCTGCGATATATGTGTTTACAGAATCCGGATTCTCTTCTTCCTGAGGGCAGAGGATTTTCCGGATCGCAGGCTCAGCAAGAACAAACGTGACAGCTGCTGCAAGGGCAAAAACGACACCACAAATGGCACATATACCAACCTTTGCTGCTGCCTTTTTCCGGTTCACCGGCTTATTCTTGATCTGTTCCCGGATAAATTCATTTTTCTGCTGTTTCTGATCTTCCATTTACCGTATCCTGCCTGTATTTCGAAAATAAGTGGTAGCAAAACCCACGCTATTACTCATTATATTCGCATTTATCCTTACGCGCAACTATTTTTACCTTTCAGAAAACAGGGGAATGCGATATAATAGAGGCAGCATATTAGAATAAGGAAATACACATTATGAATCATAAAGTACTAAAAACATTAGAATATTATAAAATATTAGAGCAGCTTGCCACATTTGCTTCCTGTGAGGAGACCAAAGAACGCTGTCTGCATCTTGAACCGCTGACAGACCCGGATGAGATCCGTACACTGCAGACAACCACTGAGGATGCGTTAAACCGCCTGTATAAGAGCAGTTCCATTACTTTTGCAGGAATCCATAATATCCATGCTTCCTTAAAACGTCTGGATATCGGTGGCTCTTTAAACGCATCTGAGCTTCTTCGCATCCGCTCTCTTCTTGAGGTTGCCAAGCGTGCCAAGGCTTACGACCGTTCAGACCGCGCAGATGAGAAAACTGATTCCCTGACTCCGCTTTTTACAGAGCTTGAACCGCTTTCTCCGTTACACGATGAGATCAGCCGTTGTATTTTATCCGAAGATGAGATTGCCGATGATGCAAGCCCGGCGCTCTTTAAGATCCGCAAATCCATCCGTGGAATGAATGACCGTATCCACGCACAGCTGACTTCCATCATGAATAACAGCACAACCAGAACCTATCTTCAGGATGCTGTCGTTACCATGCGTGACGGACGTTACTGCCTGCCGATCAAAGCAGAAGCCAAAACACAGGTTCCAGGTATGGTACATGACCAGTCTTCCAGTGGTTCCACACTTTTCATCGAACCAATGGCAGTTGTCAACCTGAATAACGAGCTCCGCGAACTTTTCATCAAAGAACAGGATGAGATCAATGCAATCCTTGCAACTTTGAGCAATCTGGTTGCCGAACATGCCGCTGCACTGGAAAATGACTACCGTGTGCTTGCTGAACTGGACTTTATCTTTGCCAAGGCAGCCCTTGCCAAAACCTACAACGGTGTTGCGCCTGTTTTTAATACAAACGGATACATCAATATCCGCAAAGGACGCCATCCGCTTTTAGATGCCAAAAAAGTCGTGCCGATCGATGTCCGTCTTGGCGGGGAGTACAAGCAGCTGATCGTTACCGGTCCGAATACCGGTGGTAAGACCGTTTCCTTAAAAACGGTCGGTCTTCTGACACTGATGGGACAATCCGGTCTTCATATCCCGGCCGGTGACCGTTCTGAACTTGCAATTTTTGATGAGGTATTTGCCGATATCGGAGACGAGCAGAGCATTGAGCAGAGCTTAAGTACCTTCTCTTCCCATATGGTCAATATCATCCGCATTCTGGAGCATGCAGACGACAGAAGTCTTGTCCTTTTTGATGAGCTCTGTGCCGGAACTGATCCAACGGAAGGAGCTGCTCTTGCAATCTCCATCCTGCACAAACTCGGCCAGTATGGCTCCGTTGTCATGGCGACCACACATTACAGTGAACTGAAGGTGTATGCACTGACCTCGGAAGGCGTGGAAAATGCCTGCTGTGAGTTTAATGTCGAGACTTTGAGCCCGACCTACCGCCTCCTGATTGGTATTCCTGGAAAAAGTAATGCTTTTGCAATCTCCTCCAAACTCGGTCTTGCCGACAATATCATTGAGGATGCCAAAGACCGTATCGGTCAGAAAGATGCGGATTTCGAAGATCTTCTTGCCAACCTTGAGGCCAGCCGCGTAACGATCGAAAAGGAACGGCTTGAGATCAACCGCTACAAAGCCGAGATCGAGACTTTGAAAAAACAATTAGAAAGCAAACAGGAGCGTCTGGAAGCAAGCAAGGACAAAATCCTGCGTGAGGCCAATGAGGAAGCTTTACAGATCCTCAAAGAAGCAAAAGATCTTGCTGATGAAACCATCCGCAATTTCAATAAATATGGAAAAGGTACTGCTCCAATGAGCCAGATGGAGAAGGAACGTACCAATGTCCGTAATAAAATGACGGAAAAAGAGAAGAAATTATCCAACGTCAAAAAGAAAGAGACTACAAACCACAATGTACCGAAGAAGCTCCGCATTGGAGATACGGTAAAAGTACTCAGCATGAATTTAAAAGGTACTGTACACACGCTTCCAAATGCAAAAGGCGATCTGTATGTCCAGATGGGTATTCTCCGTTCTCTGGTAAATATCAACGATCTGGTACTGATCAATGATGATGCGTCTTCTCCGATTGCCAAAAAATACGGACTTGGAAAAACCGGCGGAAACGGCTCCGGAAAGATCAAGATGAGCAAAGCCTCTTCTATTTCCACCGAGATCAATCTGATCGGTCTTACAACCGATGAAGCGATTGCGCGTCTGGACAAATACCTGGATGATGCCTACATCGCCCATATTCCTTCTGTGCGGATCATACACGGAAAAGGAACCGGTGCACTCCGCGCAGCGGTACAGAATCACTTAAAACGTCTGAAATACGTCAAATCCTTCCACCTTGGTGAATTCGGTGAGGGAGATGCCGGTGTAACCATTGCAGAATTTGAATAATTATAACAGGGAGAATTTATATGGTCGCTAAACAGAAAATACTCATTGTAGATGACGACAACAATATTGCAGAGCTTGTCTCTCTTTATCTCACCAAAGAATGCTTTGACACAAAAATCGTCAATGACGGCGAGGAGGCACTTGCAGAATTTGAGCGCTATCATCCCAATCTGATCCTTTTGGATCTGATGCTGCCGGGCATTGACGGTTACCAGGTCTGCCGCGAAATCCGCGCCAAAGCCAACGTCCCGATTATCATGCTCTCCGCAAAGGGTGAAATCTTTGACAAGGTGCTTGGACTTGAACTTGGTGCAGATGACTACATCATGAAACCATTCGATTCCAAAGAGCTTGTAGCGCGCGTAAAGGCCGTTTTACGACGTTATCAGCCGGTCAAACAGGAAGAACCTTCCATCGAGATCAAATGCGTGGAATATCCGGATCTGATCGTGAATCTTTCCAACTATTCCGTAATCTATAATGGAAACCCGATTGATATGCCTCCAAAGGAGCTGGAGCTTTTGTATTTTCTTGCTTCTTCTCCAAACCAGGTATTTACACGTGAACAGCTTCTGGATCACATCTGGGGCTATGAATACATCGGAGACACCCGAACCGTTGATGTCCATGTGAAACGACTCCGTGAAAAGATCAAAGATCATGATGTATGGCGCCTTTCCACCGTCTGGGGCATCGGTTATAAATTCGAAGTGAAGAACTAAACACAGGGGATGTTATGAAACGCACACTTTTTACCAAACTGCTCTGCGGCTATCTTGTATTCGGAATCATTGCTTTCTGCATTCTGAGTACCTTTACGCAGAAAAATATGTCCAGCCATATGGAAGCTGAGGAAGCCCGTTCTCTTTACCGGGAATCGACACTGATTGCCTCCGACTATGCATCGACCTACTATGAGAATTCCATATCCCTCGACGATCTGCAGCTCAGGCTGCAATCGCTCGCGAGCTATCTTTCCGCGGATATCTGGATCATCGACCAGCAGGGAAACCTGCTTCTGAATTCGAGCGACAGCAGTGTGAGCCAGAAGGCACTGGATCAGAATTATGTCACGATCAAAAACTTTAATATTTCTGATTTCGGGAATAAATATTACCGCATCGGAACCTTTTATCATTCTTATGACGAGGAGATGCTCAGTGTTTTTTCCCCGATTACGATCAATTACAAAGTACGCGGATATGTTCTGTTACATAAACCGTTATCGGATATTCTGAAAAATGCCAACGGCTACACAAACATTTCCTTCTACACGATGGGGATCATTTATCTGTGTGGACTGGTTCTGCTTTTGCTCTTCGGCTACACATTTTATGTACCGCTGCGCAGGATTACGAAGGCTGCCAGATCTTATGCCAAGGGAGATTTTTCTGCAACGATCGATGTGCACCGCAACGATGAGATGGGCTATCTTGCCAACACCTTAAACTATATGTCCCATGAGCTGAATACGCTTGAAGAGGATCAGCGCAAGTTCGTCTCGAATGTCTCCCATGATTTCCGGTCTCCGCTTACTTCGATCAAGGGGTATGTGGAAGCCATGATCGATGGCACGATTCCATTCGAAATGCAGGAAAAATACCTGAATATCATCCTTTTTGAAACGGAGCGTCTGAATAAACTGACGAAAAGCCTTCTGGATCTGAATCAGTTCGGACGCCATGGTATGATGCTCGATATCAGTGATTTCGATCTCAACCAGATGATCCGCATGACGTTACAGACCTTTGAAGGAACCTGCAGCAAAAAAGGAATTACTTTTGAAGTCATCCTGACTGGTCAGAAGCTGCTTGTTACCGGCGATATGTCGAAGATTCAGCAGGTTCTTTACAACCTGATTGACAATGCCATTAAATTCAGCCACAACGATTCTTCCATCCGTATCGAAACCAGTCTGAAAAACGAAAAGGTATTCGTTTCCGTCAAGGATTACGGCATTGGCATTCCTGCGGACAGCGTAAAAAAGATCTGGGAGCGCTTCTACAAGACCGATCTCTCACGCGGAAAAGACAAAAAAGGCACCGGACTTGGTCTTTCCATCGTCAAAGAGATCATTCAGGCTCACAACGAACATATCAATTGTATCAGTACCGAAGGCGTCGGTACCGAATTCATTTTCACATTACCGGTATCAAAAAAAGAATCTGACTGATGATCTCAGCCAGATTCTTTTTTAGGTTCCAAACGTGCGTACCGCGCCATTTGGATCTGTCACCGTGTAAGTGTATGGAAGATAATCTTCCGACTCCTGCCAGCCATCCACCGCTGTATCCGGTTTCTGTGGATCTGCCTGCGCTGTTTTTCCTTCAAAGATTACATAATCAAAGGTGAATCCATCCGTTGTCTTCGCCTCCAGACGGATCTGTACCTTCGTGTCCTGTGCCACCTGAAGCACATCTGTAATCGTGTAGGTTCCATCCGTATTGGATATCGGCCCGCTTTCTTCTGCTCCTGCATTTTCCGTTGCCGACTCAATCACCTGCTCCGCAGAATCTGCCGCATTATTCTCCGGAGAATTATCACCATTGTTATTATCCTGGTCTGCATGATCATCCGTGGTGTCATCCGCAGGTTTCAGCAGTACTTCCCCATTTAACAGATTCCCCCTGTAAATATCATCCGTTCCGGCTTTTACCACGATATCACAGCTTTCAAACTGGAAGGTATCATTCCCCTGCAAAGTAAATTGCGTCTCGCCACCAACCTTTAATTTACCGTCTTTGTATTCCGGAAATTCACCAAGATTGCCGTAGAGGACATCCTCGAAAGCATGTGGATAACCAACATAGTTTTTCAGCACTTCCGTGGATTTCTTTTCACCATTGATAAAAAGGAACGTTACATTTCCGTCATAAGAATTCAGGAAACTTAACGTTGCGCTTCCTTCAAAATCCTTACTGCCCTTTTGCAGATGATACTCTGTAGTTCCAAAATACACAACGACCTGTGTCTCATCCGTGTATTCCTTCGGTGTCACATGGATCTCAACATCGTATGTTCCCGCATTAAAATCTACCGCCGTTGTCTCGATGGAATAATTTGAAAGCAGACTCGCCTCCTCATCCAGTTTTGCCTGGATATTGGACTGCATTCCACTCACATCGCCCTGGATCGTACTGTTGGTATCCATCAGATATGTCAGCTGGTTATCCAGCTGATCCATCCGCTCTTTAAAGCTCCAGAGCTGCCACACCAAAAGTCCGATGATCACAATATTGGCAGATGCAAGCAGAACATAATTTCTGCGTCTTTTCCTTCTCAGCATCCCGCCAATTGTTTCCGGCTCTTTTTTCCTTCTCTTCCATTTTCTCATGCCTTTCGCCCCCTTTCCTATAAAGGAATAAAGGGCAGTCCCATATGAAACTGCCCTCTGAATTCTATATTATTCTGCGTCCTCTTCCTTCTGTGGAATAACCGCAATACCAAGTTCTTCCAACTGCTCCTCGTCTACAACGTTCGGAGTTGCTGTCATAAGATCAGATGCATCCTTTACTTTCGGAAATGCGATAACGTCACGGATCGTATCTGCGTGTACCATATGCATAACCATACGGTCTACACCATATGCAAGTCCTGCGTGTGGTGGAACACCGTAAGAGAATGCATCCAACAGGTAACCAAATTTCTCCTGTGCACGTTCTTTGCTGATTCCAAGTACTTCAAACATCTTCTCCTGGATATCATCCTGATGGATACGAACAGAGCCACCACCAAGTTCGGTACCATTTAACACGATATCATAAGCGATCGCACGAACAGAGCCTGGATCCGTATCTACGTTTTTCCAGTCTTCTTCCATTGGCATGGTAAATGGATGATGCATTGCCATATAACGGTTCTCTTCATCAGACCACTCTAATAATGGGAATTCTGTTACCCATAAGAAGTTGTACTGATCCGGATCCATAAGACCTAACTCTTCACCCATTTTCAGACGGAGTGCACCAAGTACATTCCATACGATCTTATTCTTGTCAGCTGCGAAAAGAAGCAGATCTCCCGGTTTACCATTCATCGCAGAAACAAGGGCATTTAACTCTTCTTCCGTCATGAATTTGGCGAAAGAGGATTTGTAAGTTCCGTCTTCGTTGACACAAAGGTATGCAAGGCCTTTTGCTCCGTATCCTTTTGCGAACTCAACTAATTTATCGATCTTCTTACGAGGCATAGCCCCCTGTCCCTCTACGTTGATACCACGGACAGAACCGCCTGCTTCCAGTGCACTTGTGAATACAGAGAAGCCACAGCCCTTTACAACATCGGATACGTCTTGTAATTCCATTCCAAAACGTGTATCCGGCTTATCTGAACCAAAGCGATCCATTGCTTCCTGCCAAGGCATTCTTGGAAGCGGAAGCTGGATGTCTACGTTGATTGCCTCTTTAAATACGTATTTTAACAGTCTTTCATTGACATCTAATACGTCTTCCATGTCTACGAAAGATAACTCCATATCTGCCTGTGTAAACTCCGGCTGACGGTCTGCACGAAGATCCTCGTCACGGAAGCAGCGTGCGATCTGGAAATAACGGTCATATCCGGATGCCATCAGAAGCTGTTTGAAAAGCTGTGGTGACTGTGGCAGTGCATAAAAGTTGCCTGGATGCACACGGCTTGGTACAAGGTAATCTCTTGCTCCTTCCGGTGTAGATCTGCAAAGAATTGGAGTCTCGATCTCTAAGAATCCCTCTTTTGCCATGAAATCTCTCATCAGGTATAATACCTTGCTTCTTAACATCAGATTCCGCTGGATATCTGGTCTTCTCAGATCCAGATAACGATATTTCAGACGAATCTCGTCTTTGGTCTGGCTGTTCTCTTCGATCTGGAATGGTGGTGTCTGTGCTTCTGATAAAATACGAAGGCTTGTTGCAATTACTTCGATATCACCGGTCTTTAAGTTCTCATTCACTGCTGCAGAACGTTTCTGAACGGTTCCCTCTACTGCGATTACATACTCGCTTCTTAATGTTCCGGCTTTTTCAAATCCTTCTTTGCCAATGCTGTCCTCATCAAATACAAGCTGAAGAATTCCACTCCTATCTCTTAAATCTACAAAGATCAGACTTCCTAAATTTCTTCTTTTCTGTACCCATCCCATAACGGTAACTTTCTCACCAATATTGGAATTGGATACCTCTGTACATCTGTGGCTTCTGTGTAAACCTCTCATTGACTCTGCCATGATTTCCTCCTAACGGTTGAAGAATTCTACAAATTCTTCATATCCCTCTTTATTTAACTGTTCCTTCTGGAACTTTTTATTTTTATTCATGCGGACAACAAGCACCTGCTGTCCATTTTCTCTTGCTTCTTTCGCCTGTTTCATAACCTCCACAAGCTTGTCAGCAGGATATCCTTTTTCTACAAGGTATGCGACTTTCTTCGGGCTTTCCGGGATCTTGAATCCATTCTCCATAAGAAGAAGAATGATACGCTCAAATCCGATGGAAAATCCACAGGCCGGCACATCGTTTCCGGTAAATTTACCGATCATCTTGTCATAACGCCCGCCGCCACCGCATGCAGCACCGAGTTCCGGCATTGCGATCTCAAAAATCGTGCCTGTATAGTAGCTCATTCCACGGACAAGTGTTGGATCAAATACCAGTGTAAACTCCGCAGCTTTTGTTGCATTTACAGCTGCTGCGATCTCTTTCATATTATTTACAACTTCCGGGTCCAGATACTCGCCAAGTGTATCTGCTAAGAATGCAACACCTTCTGCAACATCCTTTTTATCCTCTAAAAGTTTGAAAAGTCCAAGATATTTATCGATGGATTCCTTTGCATATCCGTCTTTCTCAAGTTCCTCTGCAACACCATCCACACCGATCTTATCCATTTTATCCAGTGTGATAAATACACTGTCATACTGATCCTCGGTAAATCCACTGTAAGCAGCCATTGCCTTTAAGATACGGCGCTCATTGATACGGATCTCAAAATTTTTAAATCCAAGTCTTCCGATGGTTGTTGTTGTCGCAGTGATCAACTCGATCTCTGCCAGATTGCTCGGCTCACCCAGAATGTCGATATCGCACTGTGTGAACTGACGATAACGGCCTCTCTGTGGACGGTCTGCTCTCCAGACACTTCCGATCTGAAGTGCTTTAAAAGGTGTAGGAAGATTGTTTGCATTATTCGAATAGAAACGGGAAAGTGGCACCGTAAGGTCATATCTCATACCAAAGTCAACAACGTCTGCCTCTTCCTTTGCTGTCTCAAGATTCAGCTTCTCTCCTCTTTTTAATACTTTGAAGATCAGCTTCTCATTCTCTCCCCCCTGTTTGCTGCTCAGGTTAGCAATATTCTCCATGCAAGGAGTCTCTATCGGTGTAAACCCAAAACTTCTGTAAGTATCCTTGATCACGCTTGTCACATAATCGCGGATCTCCATTTCTGCTGGTAAAATATCTTTCATACCGTTAACCGGTTTCTTGCTTAATGCCATCCCACTTCCTCCATCTTTCTGATTTTTCTTTCTATCATTTCGTCAATACGTTCCAGATAATTCTTTACATCCTTGACATTTTCCACACGTTCGATGCGCTGGCTTCCATCCGGATTCTTCTCCGGAAGAACAAATTTCGTTGTCGCGCCGGCACCAAGTGCCATTATAGTCTGTTTTTCTTCCATAATCAAGATATTATATACGCCTGCTTTACCGGCTTTGGCATATCCCACGTTCTCCATATTTCCTGCCATGCCTTTCTGGCGATAGAGATAATACGGTTCGAGTCCCATGCTCCTGCAATACGATGCGCACAGGTCCATGTGCTCTTTCGTGTTGATCATCTGCATGTCTTTATAATGATCCTTGAAAATGTTCAGTCTTGCCGCGCGCTTGATTGCAAGCGAATGAATGGTAATATTGTCCGGGTCAAGCGCCTTTAATTCTTCCATTGTATTCTTTACATCCTGCAGACTCTCCTGTGGAAGTCCCATGATAAGATCCATGTTGATATTGTCAAAACCAAGCTCTCTTGCCATATGGAAGCTTTCTTTGATCTGTTCTACCGTATGACGCCTTCCGATCAGATCGAGCGTCTCCTGTTTCATAGTCTGCGGATTAATGGAAATTCTGCTGATTCCATTGTTGCGGAGCACCTGAAGCTTCTCCCGTGTAATAGAATCCGGTCGCCCTGCCTCAACTGTAAACTCCAGGCAGTGCGTGAGATCAAAGCTGCACCGGATCTTACGGATTAACCGGTCTAACTGCGCCGGATTTAATGTCGTCGGCGTTCCACCACCAATATAGATGGAATTCAGCTTTTTATGATAAAACTTCTGCGCGGTAAAATCGATTTCCTTTTCCAGCGCATCCAGATAAGCATCTACCTTCGCACTCCAGGACGCAAGCGGATAAGAAGTAAATGAACAATACAGACAGGTACTCGGACAAAACGGGATTCCGATATACAGACTGTATCCGTTTTCATAATCGATCTTATTTAAAAGCGCCAGCTCACGCTTTGCGATCTCAATGCTCAGATTGATTTTCTCATCTGTCGCATAATAAGTATCCTTCATATGCCGAAAGATCTCTGCATCTGTTTTCCCCTCAGTCAGAAGCTTCATCGGGATCTTTGTCGGGCGGATTCCCGTAAGTGTACCCCACGGAAGTTCTTCCTTCCGTCCTTTTGCAAGGAATTCATACAGATGCTGTTTCAGTGCATTTTTGGTTGCACGTCTGTCACTGTAATCCACGGCAAATTCGCTTGACATTTTCAGACCGCCCGCAGCAGCTTCACCGCTTTCGGAAGACTTGTCCTTTTCCTTCCAGCTCAGGAAAATCTTATCGTCCTCATAGGTAATGTCAAAAACATCTGTGACATTCAAATCGGCTGTCTCACCGCCTGTATGACCTCTTCCGGCTCTGGAATGGTTCGTACATGCCACATTCTGTCCTTCCACATCTCCCGTATAATAAATCTCCACATCATCCTTCGGGAAAAATGCCTTGATCAGCGAATGGATATCATATTCAAATTCCGGTTTATTCAGGTTCACATTTATCATAGATATGGGTTGTACATCCTCTCTTGTTCGATCGTAGTAATATCATTGTGTCCGGTGTACACAGTTGTGTTATCCGGCAATGTCATGAGTTTGTCCTTGATGCCCCGGATCAGTTGTGACATACTTCCCCCCGGGAAGTCTGTGCGTCCTACAGAACCACAGAATAACGTATCTCCGGCAAACACAGCATCCTCGTATGGGAAATAATAGCAGCATCCACCCGGTGTATGGCCAGGTGTGAACAATACACGGATATGAAATCCCGCAAGATCCAGTTCCTGCTCATCTTTTAAATACACATCCGCATGGTATACATGATGTTCTCCTACCATGCCGCAGAGATTGATTTTCTCATCTTCGAGTGTCTGTTTTTCCGCCTCATGCGCGTAAATCTGGATTCCAAATTCATCCGCCAGTGCCTGTGCTCCTGTTGCATGATCAAAATGTCCATGTGTCAGAAGAATCGCCACCGGTGTATATCCGTCAAAGCGGATACGGTTTGCAAGTTCTTTTGCATCTGCTCCCGGATCAATAATCAGAATCTCATTTGTCTCTGTATTCACTGCGAAATAGCAGTTCGTCTGTACCGGTCCGACTACATAGTGATCTACTTTCATTTTACCCATTGTTCCCACCTCTTTTTTGAATTTATCTATTATACCATATATCCGGACTTTTGAAAAACAGATTTTGCCCCGTAACACAAAAACAGGATGAAATCCGGTCACAGATTCCACCCTGTCTCTTTTCTTTTTATACCGCAAATACATATGGGCTTCCGTCCCATATGATCAGCCGGTCGTTCTCTCGATGTCGATCACGCTGTCCACCTGACGAAGCTTCTCAACAATACTGCTGATCTCAGCTCTGCCCTTCGTGTGAAAGGAAACCTCGATCGTAGCGATTCCCTGCTTGCTTGTCTTGGAATGGATTCCGATAATGTTGATCTCACGCTCCGTAAAAATACGGGTAATGTCAACCAGAAGTCCAGGTCTGTCATGACAGAATATCTTGATCTCCGCCAGATACTCACCCAGCGATTCTGCCTCAGCGCCTGCCTGCCATTCTGCTTCGATCAGTCTCGCGCGTTCCATTTCAGAAAGGTTGATCACATTAATACAATCGGTTCTGTGAATGGAAACACCTCTTCCTCTCGTCACAAATCCAACGATCTCATCTCCCGGGACAGGACTGCAGCATTTGGAAAAATGAACTGCAACATCGTATAGTCCCTTTACCACGATTCCACTCTTGGATTTCTTAGGTGTCTCCTGTGGCTTCTGCTCTCCGATTGTCTCCAGAACATCTGCATCCGTCAGAGGGATTACATGATCCTTCTTATATTCCTCATACATACGGTTGACGATCTGTCCCTCTTTGAGACCACCATGTCCAACGGTAGCCAGACAGGAATTCCAGTCATGAAAACCGTATTTTCTTATAATCTTTTCCTGATACTCCGGTCGGTTAATATCAGAAAAATTGATGGATTTTGCCTTGGCATACGCTTGCATCAGTTCTTTTCCGTGAAGGATATTCTCTTCCTTCAACTCACTTCGGAACCACTGGTTGATCTTATTCTTTGCCTGCGTGCTCTTTACGATCTTTAACCAGTCTCTGCTTGGTCCTTTGGAGTTCTGTGACGTGATGATCTCAATCCGGTCTCCATTCTGGATCAGATAATCGATTGGAACAAGCTTTCCGTTTACTTTTGCTCCGACCATCTTATTACCGACCGCCGAATGAATGCTGTATGCAAAGTCGATCGGTGTGGAACCATTCGGCAGGTTTTTTACATCTCCGGATGGTGTAAAACAGAATACCGTGTCCGAAAACAGATCCAGATCGCTCTTTAACAGGCTCATAAATTCCTTATTGTCGGACATATCCTGCTGCCACTCAAGAATCTGTCTGAGCCAGCTTAACTTCTCTTCCTCTGTAACTGTGGTATTGGTTGCAACACCATTATTCGCCTCTTTGTATTTCCAGTGTGCGGCGATACCATATTCCGCAGTACGGTGCATCTCATAAGTACGGATCTGGATCTCAAACGGCTGTCCACTCGGTCCGATCAGCGTTGTATGCAAAGACTGATACATGTTCGGTTTCGGCATGGCAATGTAATCCTTGAAACGTCCGGGAATCGGCTTGTACTTCTCATGCATGATACCAAGAGCTGCATAACAGTCTTTAATGGAATCCACAAGGATACGGATTGCAAACAGATCATAAATCTGGTCTATCGTCTTGTGCTGGTTTACCATTTTCTTGTAAATACTGAAAAAGTGCTTTGCACGTCCCGATACATCAGCTTTGATGCCCGCCTCTGCAATATCCGCTTTCACGTCATTCACAAGGCTCTGAACATACTGATCACGGACATTTTTGCGTAAAACAACTTTCTCGACCAGATCATAATATGCATCCGGGTCCAGATATTTAAGGGAAAGGTCTTCCAGTTCGATCTTGATCTTGCTGATACCAAGACGCTGGGCGATCGGACAGTAAATCTCCTGTGTTTCCCTTGCGATACGGATCTGTGCCTCACGTGACTGGTATTTCAAGGTACGCATATTGTGCAGGCGGTCCGCCAGCTTGATCAGGATAACACGAATATCCTTTGCCATGGCAAGGAACATCTTTCTTAAGTTCTCTGCCTGCATCTCTAGACGCTCTGCATTCTTGTCCCTGGTAGCCTTGTCGTCTCCGTCTTTCTTGCCGTTATCTGTCAGATGCAGATGCTGTAACTTGGTAACGCCATCCACCAGAAGCAGTACTTCCTCGCTGAATTCGTCTACGATCTGCTGTTCGGTCATGATCGTATCTTCCAGTACATCATGCAGAAGCCCTGCTGCAATAGTCTCCTTATCAAGCTCCAGTTCTGCAAGAATAATGGCGACGCACAGCGGATGGATAATATATGCCTCTCCTGATTTGCGCACTTGTCCCTTGTGTGCTTCGTATGCAACTTTATATGCCTTCTCAACAAGTGTAATATCCGCAGACGGATGATACTTCCGAATGCTTGCAATCAGTTCCTCATATAATGCTTCAGGACTTACAAATTCTTTAATAGGTCTGATTCCATCCGTATTCGAATGGAACTCGCTCTCCATTTTCTCAAGTTCTTCAGTCGAAATGTCTGCCATGCGTCTCACCTTCTTCACTAAAATCCTGCGTATTGTATTCCATATTATATTTTATTTCTATGTAAAAAGCAATATTTTGTCAAATTATGCGGATAGAATCCGTCTTTTTTATTCCTGTTCACAGATGCCTGATTCTTTTTGGAATCTGCTGCGGATCTCACGGGCCAGCCGAAGGAACAATGGCTTCTGCGAAAAAAGGAATACATTCCTGCAATAATCATAATTTGCCACCATAAAAGCATCTTCTTCCGTTGCAAGAATGTTCTCATCCACATCCATATAATAGGAAGAAATGCTCAGATCCTTCTGCCTGAAAATGTCCTCACAGAATATAATCTGTGCGTCACACCCAGCCAGCGCTTCTTCATCTGCTGCGCTAAAACTTCCGTCTCTTTCACAGCGTAAAACCTCTTCTCCCTCTGCCTTTGTCAGATATATCTGACACTCCGGATAGCACCGGCTCACTTTCCATGCGAGATCCTCTGCCGTTCTCGGATACTCTCCAAAAACAATACACAGACTCTTTTTTCCTGTCAGGATCACAGGCAGCGGATCATAGGTGTGTTCAATCTCAAAAATACGCTCTTCCCCGGCTTTTCCAAGGTTGCCGTGAAGAGCATCATCCAGTGCTGCCATTACGGTTTTGGCACGGTTTTCCTCATTGCGGTATATTCCCTCATACTGGATCATAAAGATCGAATTTAAAAATACCTGTGCCATATCTTCAAGCTGTTCATCCGGAATATATTTTAAGAAAAACCATATCCAGTTTCTCCATGCATAATATGTCGGGAAAGTATTCACGTCTTCCTTTTTGGCACCCATTGCATGACACGCGGCGGCTGCACCAACCGATGCGATCTTATAACCGGCAAGCGTGCACCGGTAACACCATTCGGTATCATCCCAGTAAAGGAAGTTCTCCTCCGGCATGAATCCGATTTTTTCCACAACACTTCTTCGTATCATCAGTGCACAGGCAGGAACTGCATCCGAATATACAACTTCCGGAAGCGTGCCATCCTCAAACCGGTTCAGATAAGTAGAATCCACACAATAGTCTTTCCAATTCAGGAAGGAACCATACTGCTGGATATAATCCGGCTCCTGCGTGTGATAGATCTTCGCTGCAGCAATTCCGGTCTCTGGATGCGTCTCCAGGAAATCTGACAGCTTTTCAATGCACTTTTCATCTAAAAACGCATCGTTATCCACACACATCAGATATTCGTGCTCATGTTTAAACGCTTCCCTTAATCCGGTGTTGAAACCACCGCTTCCACCAAGATTCTCATCATTGCAGATCAGCGTCAGTCTGGCTTCTTTCGCATATTTCCCACGGATCTTTGCAACCGACGCATCGGTGGATGCATTATCCACAACATAAATATGCAAATCCTGATATGTAGATTCGAGTACCGACTGGATACTGATCAGTACATCATTCTCTTTATTGTAGTTACAGATTACAACTCCGACTTTTTCCATTCCAGTTACCTCTTATGTCTTGTTCTAATCATTGCCTATATTATAACAAATTCCGTTTTGAATGGGTAGTTTTTGTATTTATGAGGAAAATTCTCAAAAATAGTCCATTCGCACGCAAATTCATGATATACTAAAACTAGCAAAAAACGAAAGAAGGAATGGGAAATGAACTATTCAGAATGTATTGAACAGGCAAGGGGAAAAGTCGGCAGCTATTGCAAAGCCTGCCCGGAGTGCAATGGAAAAGCCTGCAAAAACCAGATGCCTGGTCCAGGTGCAAAAGGAATCGGCGATACTGCGATCCGAAATTATGATAAATGGAAAGAAATCCGGGTACAGATGGATACGCTCGTTGAAAACCGCCCGATCGACACTTCCTTATCTTTATTTGGCAAGGATTTTAAATATCCGTTCTTTGCCGGTCCGGTCGGAGCTGTCAATCTTCATTATGGAGACTCCTTAAACGATATCACTTACAACGATATTCTGGTGTCCTCCTGCGCAGAATTCGGAATTGCCGCTTTCACCGGAGATGGCACCGACAGCAATGTCATGGTTGCCGCCACCAAAGCGATCAAAAAAGCCGGTGGATTCGGAATTCCAACCGTAAAACCATGGAATATCGAAACAATCCGTGAGAAGATGGCTCTTGTAAAAGACGCAGGAGCATTCGCTGTTGCCATGGATATTGACGCCGCTGGTCTTCCGTTTTTAAAGAATCTTACTCCACCTGCCGGAAGCAAATCCGTTGAGGAGCTTCATGCAATCGCCGAAGCCGCAGGTGTTCCTTTCATCGTAAAAGGTATCATGACCGTAAAAGGAGCCTTAAAAGCCAAAGAAGCCGGCGCTTCCGCAATCGTTGTATCCAACCATGGTGGACGTGTTCTGGATCAGTGTCCTGCAACGGCTGAGGTTTTAGAAGAGATCGCCCTTGCTGTGGATGGCTCCATAAAAATCCTCGTTGACGGTGGAATCCGTTCCGGCACAGATGTGTTTAAAGCACTCGCCCTCGGTGCTGATGCAGCGATCATCGCACGTCCGTTTGTTACTGCCGTATACGGCGGTGGAAGGGAAGGCGTGGAATCCTACATCCAGAAGATTGGTGGAGAGCTTGCTGATACGATGGCAATGTGTGGTGTTTCCTCACTTTCCGAGATCACACGTGACTGCGTAAGAATCTAGTTATATTGCCCAAATGAGATCAGGGTGTCAAAAGGCAGCTTTTGACACCCTGATCTCATTTTTATGAAAATTTCAAATATCTATATTTCTTTCACATAGCGAAGCATCGTAGTTCCTGCAACTTTCGATTCTCCCACAAATATAAAGCCAAGCGATTCGATGAAACGTATGGATGCTTTATTTTCCTTTTCGATCAGGCAGTTGATCCTTGGATATTCCAGATTTGCCTGCGCATAGGCTATGATTGCCTGGCAAACTTCCGTTGCATATCCCTTACGCTGGTACGCTGTCCCGATCGCATATCCCATCTCCAGCTCCATATGTGGTTCTTCTGGATACTCGCGGTGCTCCAGTCCTGCGCGCCCAATCAGCTTACCGGTATCTTTCTCGATCACAACCCACATACCATATTCATATAGCCGGTACATATGCTCGATATATGACTTTTCATATTCCAGTTCCTGCTCCCACGGATAGAGCGGCTCGATATAATCCGTCATCCCAGGCTCCGCATACAGATCAAACAACGCCTGCATATCTTCCATACAGATTTCACGCAAAATACACCGCTTTGTCTGTGCGATCACCCACGGAATACCATGATGTCTTCTCCGGATTCGCTCGAGATATTCCAGATCAACATCCTCAAAACTTTCGATCAGCACATCTGCCTCAAACAGGCTTTGCCCTGGAATTGCCGGATTCGGATATGCTGCCGTGGCAAGGTTCCATTTTTCTGCCAGATGGATACGTGCATCTCTGGAAGTGATAAGCAGACAGTCCATCGGATCGACATCTTTTAACGCATTCTCCAAAATGTCTTCCAGGGTCTGTGCTTCTTTTGTTCCAGCTTCCGGCAGTTCATAAAATATTTTGTTGTATGCCTTTTCTAATGTCCGCAGATGTTCTTCCCCTGCGGTCTCCTCTTTCCAGTAAAAAATACGTTCCAGCTTTCCTGTTCTCATACTGTGCCCCTGATCCTGTAAAGTAAAAATAAATGACAGCTGCATAAAATGCAGCTGCCGTATTCTTATTTATTACATTGTTTCCGGTTCCGGATACTCTACACCAAAAGTCTCAACAGTAACCTTTTTCATTACCTGATCTTCTAATGGACGATCGCTGTAATCTGTTGCTGTCTCAGCAATCTTATCTACATTCTCCTGACCTTCGATGATCTTACCAAATGCAGCATATGCGCCATCCAGATGTGGAGCATCTTTATGCATGATAAAGAACTGGCTTCCTGCAGAGTTTGGCATCATGGAACGTGCCATGGAAAGAACGCCTGCTGTATGTTTTAAATCATTTTTCACACCATTCTGTGCAAATTCACCTTTGATTCCGTATCCCGGGCCACCCATTCCGGTTCCTTCCGGATCTCCGCCCTGGATCATAAAACCTTTGATACAACGATGGAAAATAAGTCCATCGTAAAATCCGTGATTGATCAGACTGATAAAGTTATTTACTGTATTTGGGGCGATTTCCGGATAAAGTTCCGCTTTCATAATATCGCCGTTTTCCATTTCAAATGTTACAACTGGATTCTGTGCCATATTGTTTTCCTCTCTTTACATAATCTGGCAGGCATCTGCACTGCTGTCATTATTATAAATTCTAACAGCAATTAATTCAAGTTAATTGTTCATGCTAAAATGAGTACGACCATCGGTCATGGTGCTCCGGCTTCTTATAATACTATAGTAGGAGAAACCTTTTATATATACAATATTTACGTAAGAAAACGGGATTATCTCAAATCGAAAGAGCTAATTTCTCACTAACTATCTATTTGTTAAAACTCTTTAATGCCTCGACTACTTTCGGAAATTCCATGAAATGTGAAGCCTTCACAAGAATGGTATCGCCTTCTTTCACATAAGAAAGAAGCTCTTCTGTCATGCTCTCACGGTCTTCAAAATAATGCACATCGCAATCCGGATTGACTGTTTTGGCTGCATCTGCATACTCTTTTGCAAGTGTTCCTGCAGCAAAAAGTGTCTGAATCTTCTTCTCTCCAACGACTTTTCCAACACCGTAATGAAGTGCTTTCTCATCTGCGCCAAGTTCTCCCATATCACCGAGTACTGCGATATTTCTGCCAGCAGCATGTGACAATACGTCAATGGAAGCTGCCATGGAAACCGGGTTTGCATTGTAGCAGTCATCAATGACGGTCATTCCATGAACTTCAAGGAAGTTTGTTCTTCCGGAAATCGTCTCAACTGCCACAATTCCAGCCTGGATCTCTTCTAATGTCAGTCCCATCTGAAGTCCGACTGCCGTTGCTGCGAGCGCATTGTATACATTGTGTTCACCAGCAATCGGAATCTGTGCCTGAAATTCTCCTGCCGGAGTATGGATCACTGCTTTCATTCCTTCAAAACCAAGGTTCTCGATGTCTGTTGCATAGATGGATTTCTCTGCCATCTTCTGACCAGCCTCATCAAATGCGGCCTCCTGTCCAATTCCATAGAAAACAGCCGGCTGGCCGTTTACCATCTTCTGTGTGCAAAGCTTGTCATCATCCCCGTTTAAAATTGCAATGCCGTTTGGTCTCAGATGATCAAAGCTTTCTGTTTTCGCCTTTAAGATTCCGTCTCTGGTGTGAAGATTCTCCAGATGACAAAGCCCGATATTCGTGATCACGCAGATATCCGGGTTAGCCATCTCTGCCAGCCGGTGCATCTCACCAAAATCTGAAATTCCCATCTCAAGTACTGCAACTTCATGTTCTGCACGGATATTAAAGATTGTGAGCGGAAGTCCGATCTCATTGTTAAAATTGCCCGCTGTTTTCAGCACGCTGTATTTCTGTGAAAGAACGGAAGAAATCATCTCTTTTGTGCTTGTTTTTCCAACACTTCCTGTAATTCCGACAACTTTGATCTGTAGACGTTCGCGGTAAAAACGGGCGATCTTTTTCATGGCTTCCGTTGTGGAATCCACTAATATGTACGGTCCTGCCGGGTCTTTTAAGGCATGTTCAGAAAGAACTGCGATCGCGCCCTTTTCAAAAACGTCCGGAATAAACTTATGTCCATCCACCTTTTCCCCTTTGATCGGGATAAAAAGATAATCCTGTTTTACCTGACGGCTGTCGATCACCACACCCGCAACCGTATCGGACATGCTCTCCAGCGAACCGACATAGGTTCCGGAGCATGCCTCTGTAATATTGCGGAGTGTCATTTCCGGCATCTGATTTTCCATTTTGCTTCTATGATAACATCCAAACATTATGCATCCTCATATTTCTTTAAAGATATTGCAATCAGGTGTTCACACAACTGATTAAAGTTCACACCGACAACAGCTGCCTCCTGTGGCAGAAGACTGGTTGGTGTCATTCCCGGAAGTGTGTTGGCTTCCAGACAGAAAATCTCGTTTTTGTCATTTAACAGGAAATCCGTTCTGGAATATGTGTCAAGTCCTACGCATTTTGCAACTTCTTCTGCATATTTCTGCATCTGTTTCGTAACTTCCTCAGGAAGTTCTGCCGGGCAGGTCTCTACTGCACTTCCTGCTTTATATTTATTCTTGTAATCGTAGAAGCCCTGGATTGGTGCAATCTCGATGATCGGAAGGGCTTTTCCTTCAATGACGCCGACAGAGAACTCGCGTCCCTGTACAAACTCTTCGATCACCAGTTCATTTTCCCAGAAAAACGCATCATCTAATGCCTTTTTGAATTCCTCTTCACTGCGCACGATCGTAACACCAATGCTGGAACCTCCACAACATGGTTTTACAATGCATGGAAGTGTGAGCGGAAGCTTTTTGATATCGTCCTCACGGTTCTCCTTTGTCATCGTGATTCCTCCTGGTGTCGGAATGTTGTTGGCAAGGAAGAACTGTTTTGCAATTCCTTTATTCATTGCAATCGCACTGCTTAAATAATCGCTTCCTGTATAACGGATTCCAAACAGATCGAAAGCTGCCTGAATCTTACCATTCTCACCATTTTCTCCGTGGAGTGCCATGAAAACGATGTCTGCCATCTGGCAAAGACGGATGACATTCGGACCAAAGAAACAATTGGACTGATCTTTTCTGGATGCCTTTACTTTTGCAAGATCCGGTGCGGTCTCCGGAATGGAAGTTACCTTTACACTGACTTCCTCACTGCGGTCAAAGATGCCAGTAAGGTCCTCTTCTTTATCACTATATCCCATAAAAACATCAAGCAGGATCACCTGATGTCCATTCTCTCTCAATGCTTTTGATACCATGTTTCCGGTTACAAAGGAAACATCTCGTTCTGTACTTAATCCACCTGCTAATACTACAATATTCATAGTAACGCCTCTTTCTTCTCATTTATTATATAACATCCCTATTATACTAAACGATTCCGCTTACAGAAACAAGAATTATAAAATGATCCGGCACTTTTTGAATACTTTTCAGCACTTTTTGAACATGTCATTGCATAACAGATATTAATTTTTCTTAATACCAAGGATCTTCTCTGCCCGTTCCACATCCTCTTTCGTTGGCGGCTCAACATGTTCAAGCTGATATGGGATTCCAAGCTCCTTCCACTTAAAAACGCCAAGTGTATGATACGGAAGAATCTCCACACGTTCCACAGTGGAAAGTGTATCGATAAAAGCCTTCAATCTGGTGAGCTGGTCTTCATCGTCGGTAACGCCCAGAACAAGCACATGACGGATCCACATTGCCTTGCCATTTTCGGACAGATAATGCGCCATATCCAGAATATTATCATTTGGCTGACCTGTCAGCTTCTTATGTCCCTCCGGATCAATATGCTTGATATCGAGCATATAAAGATCCGTATACTTCATCAGTTCATTGAATTTTCCAAAGAACGGTTCTTCTCTGGTAAATGGATTGCCTGAGGTATCCAGACAGGTATTGACCCCGGCTTCTTTTGCAAGACGGAACAGCTCTGTTACAAAATCGATCTGAAGCAGCGCCTCTCCACCGCTTACAGTGATCCCGCCTTTTGATTTCCAGTAATTTTTATAGCGAAGCGCTTTCTTTAACACCTCGGATGCACTCATAAGCTGTCCGTCATCCGTTTTTGCCCAGGTATCCGGGTTATGACAGTATTTGCAGCGCATGTTGCAGCCTTTCAAAAAAACGATATATCTTACACCTGGTCCATCCGCAGAGCCAAAGCTTTCCACCGAATGAATTCTTCCTAATATTTCTTCCATAGTTTCTCCTGTTACTGATGACATAATAAAAGAACAGCCACCCACTGTATGTCAGAGCAAAAACACGACGGTTTCCGCTCTGACATACGAAGGAATGGCTGATCCTAGTATTCCCAATTCACAGATTGGGATACGTCCTGCTACATTCTTTCGTGGCAGGTACGTGAAATTACATCGAGCTGCTGCTCTTTTGTAAGGTCGATAAACTTAACAGCATATCCAGATACACGGATTGTGAAGTTTGCATACTCCTCTTTCTCCGGATGCTCCATAGCATCGATCAGTTTTTCTTTACCGAATACGTTGACATTCAGGTGATGTGCTCCCTGGTCAAAGTATCCATCCATAACGTTTACAAGGTTCTCAATTCTCTCATCCTCGTTATTTCCAAGAGCTCCCGGGTTGATTGTCTGGGTATTGGAAATACCATCTAATGCCCACTCATATGGGATCTTTGTAAGAGAGTTTAAAGAAGCTAAAAGACCATTCTGCTCTGCACCGTAAGATGGGTTAGCTCCTGGTGAAAGTGGCTCTCCTGCTTTACGTCCATCTGGCATTGCACCGGTAGCTTTACCGTATACAACGTTTGATGTAATCGTAAGGATAGATGTTGTAGGCTCAGAATCACGATAAGTATGATGTTTCTTTAACTTATCCATGAATGTCTTAAGAAGCCATACACCGATCTCATCTGCACGGTCATCATCATTACCGTATTTCGGGAAGTCTCCTTCGATCTCGAAATCTTTTGCGATTCCGTTCTCGTCACGGATTACTTTTACTTTTGCGTATTTGATAGCAGAAAGAGAATCGATAACATGTGAGAATCCTGCGATTCCGGTTGCAAATGTTCTCTTTAAGTCAGTATCCATCAGAGCAAGCTCTGCTGCTTCATAGTAATATTTGTCATGCATGTACTGGATCAGGTTCAGTGTATTTACATAGATGTCAACTAACCAGTCCATCATCTTGTCATATTTCTCCATTACTTCATCATAATCTAAGTACTCAGAAGTAATTGGTGTGTAGTTTGGTCCAACCTGCTCGCCAGACTTCTCATCAACACCACCGTTAATTGCGTAAAGTAAGCATTTTG
Organism: Roseburia porci; assembly: GCF_009695765.1. GTDB lineage: Bacteria > Bacillota > Clostridia > Lachnospirales > Lachnospiraceae > Roseburia > Roseburia porci. The sequence continues at coordinate 1,940 of NZ_VUNI01000004.1, read as the reverse complement.
CAAGGTTTGCACGAGCTCCGAAGAACTGCATCTCTTTACCTGTCTGTGTAGCAGATACACAGCAGCAGATTGCGTAATCATCGCCCCATACCGGTTTCATTGCATCATCATTCTCATACTGGATTGAACTTGTATCAATTGAGATTCTTGCTGCATAATCCTTGAATGCCTGTGGCAGTCTTGATGAATATAAAACAGTAAGGTTTGGTTCCGGAGCAGGTCCCATGTTCTCTAATGTGTGTAAGAAACGGAAGTCTGTCTTAGTAACCATGGAACGTCCGTCAACACCTGTACCAGCAACGTCGAGTGTTGCCCATACCGGGTCACCTGAGAATAACTGGTTGTAGGAAGGGATACGTGCGAATTTTACCATACGAAGCTTCATTGTGAAGTGGTCAACTAACTCCTGAGCTTCTTTCTCGGTAAGAATTCCTTTCTCGATATCTCTCTGGAAGTAGATATCAAGGAATGTAGAAACACGTCCAACTGACATTGCAGCACCGTTCTGTGTCTTGATTGCTGCAAGATATCCAAAGTATAACCACTGGATTGCTTCTTTTGCGTTTGTTGCCGGTCTGGAAATGTCATATCCGTAGCTCTCAGCAAGTTTCTTCATGCCCTCTAAGCATTTGATCTGCTCAGCGATTTCTTCTCTTAAACGGATTACATCATCTGTCATCTGTCCGCATCCGCAGTTTGCTTTATCTTTTTTCTTCTCTTCGATCAGGTGATCAATACCATATAAAGCAACACGACGGTAATCGCCTACGATACGTCCTCTTCCGTATGTATCCGGAAGACCTGTTAAGATCTTTGCGTGACGAACTTTCAGCATCTCTGGTGTATATGCATCAAATACAGCTGTATTATGTGTTTTGTGATATTTTGTGAAGATTTCTTTTAATTTTGGACTAACTTCATAACCATAGGTCTCGCATGCCTGAACAGCCATTTTGATTCCACCATAAGGCATGAATGCTCTCTTTAATGGCTTGTCTGTCTGAAGTCCAACTACCTGCTCAAGGTCTTTTAAAGACTCATCCACATAGCCTGGGCCATATGCATTGATTCCGGTTACGACCTCTGTTTCCATATCAAGGATTCCGCCCTTTGCACGCTCCTCTTTCTGCAGCTTCTGAAGTGCTCCCCAGAGTTTATCTGTTGCTTCTGTAGGACCTGCTAAAAAGCTCTCGTCTCCATCATATGGAGTGTAGTTGTCCTGGATGAACTGACGAACGTTGATCTCTTCTTTCCAGAGTCTTCCTTCAAATCCATCCCACTCTTTCATTTCTATCATTTTGACACCCTCCTAAAATTTGTGCAAAATTAGTTATTGGTAACTGTAGTTAGTATATACTGACTGTTATTTTTTTGTCAATATATTTTCATGTTCCGAATTAAATACACGGGAACGTTTTTATTCTAATACAACTACTAAAAAAAGTCCACGGAAATATCCATGAACTTTATTCCAGTTCTGCCATTTTATAATCCGGCAGTCTGTATGGGACTTTTCTCTTTTCTAATTATAATGGTAACTCTTTGCCTGTGCTTCTTTCTCTCTTAAAAACATGACCAGCCGGGTAAATAACTGCCTTCCAAAAACATTGTCCGCCTTCAGGCAGCTTCCGTATAAAAAAGTCAGATCCCGTAATTCCTCCCATCGCTGATCGGTCATTGCGAATACCATTTGAAACAAAACAGCCATCCTCTCCGGATTAAGCGTAAGTTCTTTACAAAACGCAGCCAGAAGTTCCTCTTCCCCCTGTCTGGACTCCTGCTCCATTCCGTCTGTTCTTTTTCTTTTGTTTTCCATAATTATAATCCGCCTTTCTGCGAAAGGCACCAATGCGTCATGAAACACTTTGGCTAACTTCCGCTTTTCTAATTTATATTCCTTCTGATATTATTTACCTATAAGACTGACACACTACAGAACA
>NZ_VUNI01000039.1 GCF_009695765.1 Roseburia porci | reverse complement strand
TGTGTTTTCGCAGATTCAATTATACTGCTTTTTTAGGGGGTAATCACTTTTTTTGTAAAAAAATGTGAGAAATCCTTGAAAATATAATGTTTATAAAAATAAAAAAGGTAGTTAACTTGACACTACCTAACACACAGGGGGAGGTAGAAAATGATAAAAATTAATATATTGAAAAAAGGTGACGAGGTGATTTCTTTAAATGAGAAATTCTTGGCTGTAAAGAGAAAAAATGGAACAGTAGATGTTTATAATATTCTTTTTAATGAAAGCGGAGAAATGGGTATAGACCCTGTGAAGATGGCAGAAATTGGATTTGGAGAAGGCCTGGTAGAAAAGACAATGGAAGATGGTGAAACAAAAGTATTTACTTTTTAGAGGAGGAATCAAATATGGCAGGAAAAAAGGATAATTACTTATCTTTTGTGATAGGAAATTTAACTGATGCACAGGCAGCGAATATAATGAGTGATGTTGCAAAATCAAAAAACAAACATGCTCCATCAGCAAGGAGTGTAGGAGCAATAACTAAGCAAGATGGGGTTGGATCAATACTTGCAAAAGGTTGGCAAAATCTTATTGGAAAAAATGAGTAATATAAATATTGGACAGAAAAGGATCCTTCAGATTATTAATCTGGAGGATTTTTTTAGATTCAATAGTTAAGTTTCTACTGGCTTTTATGTGGCTGGTATGTTATACTGTTTTTAGACGAATGATGTCAAAATTGTTCGTTGTGTTAAGGGTGCTTTTGTAGAATAAAGAAGTAACTCTTAGAATCACGGATGATTCTTTCGTGATTCTAAAATGATTCTATTTATCGAAAAAGCACAAGAAAAACTAGGTGTTTTGGAAGATATAAAAAAATAGAAACACCGATTTTACCATAGTTTCACATCAGAAAAAGATATGGAACTAGGGAGTTTGAGTAATGAAAGTGTTAAAGGGCAAATGAACGTATCGCCTACAACTAAATAAAACTAATCAGAGACCATAAGATGAGTCCAAGTATTCCTCATCTTACGGTCTCTTTTTATTTTATCCCGTAGTAGCCGAAAACCTTGTAAATACCATAGTTTAGAGAGATATGCGAATTCTTTTATCTTTAAAGAGGAATCATTATTCATGGCTATTGTTGTCTCAGGGTAAAGACCTTTATCACGATAGTCAGAATAAACAAGATTGCCCCAAACAGGATAAAGGGATTTGCCCTGAGACAGAAAGCAACTCAAAGAATGCCGTATTTATGCGGTTTCTGAGGCTTTTCAATAACGATTTGATAACAAAATGATAACACTGTGATAAATTGCATTATTGATAAATAGTGCAAATGGTTAACAGGTGTGGTTTCAGATAAGACAATAAAAGGTCTTGTCGAGCTAATGAAAAATTAGCTTGGCAAGGCCTTTTTCTTTGCCTGAAAGTAAGCCGGTTGAAACGATTCGAAGAGCATTATTTCTTCTTATTTTCAGATTGATCGATTTTTTTGCCCTCAGCAATAAGCATGTCGCTGAGTTCCTAAGGGATGACTTTTGCGAAATGAGTATGTGTTGTCTGACCAACAACTGGATAGTGATAGCGCCACTGGTCATATTCATCCTGGGTGATCTGCTTAGACTCCAGAGCCTCTGCTTTATCCATCCAGTCCATCATCATGTCGTAGAGCTGGCTGCTGTCAGGAAAATGCTTTAAATCGAGATAAAGACGAGGCTGTCCGTCCTCCGCTTTCTCTATTTTAAGACCATAGCGGTCTTCAAGGGTAAAAAGAGTGTGCATAAGACCAACATAGGAATCAATATCCGGAACTTTCAGTGCTTCCGGATTTACATCAAATATATCTGCAAGTGCCTTGATCAGGTTGTCCTTTGGAACACGGGTTTCTTTTTCATATTGAGCCATACGGACATCGGCGGATTTTTCATCAAAGCCAATCTGTCCTCCTACATATTTTTGAGTCATTCCGCGTTTGGTGCGGAAGAAATGGATTCGTTCTCCTATTGCCATGGTAATGCTCCTTTCGCTGTAAGAAAAATAAACCAGATTTTTCCGAAATCTGACCCCATGAGGAATCCGCCCTGTGGGCTACTTCCTCATGTGGTTTACGTGTCTAAACAATACAGATAGAGATGCAAGCATCACACCTGTATTTGTTTGACACTGTTTATTTTAACATATTTGTTTAGTGCACTCAAGAACAAATTAAACAAATAAGTTTAATTATTCGCTTGACTTTAACAAAATTGTTTAGTGTTTTAGATTTCACAAAGACTTAAACAAATTAGTTTAAGATAAAAACTGAATGATCGTCTGAGAAATGATTATGACTCCGGAAAAGTATGCGATGATCGAAAGGGAGCGTATGGAGGGAGCGGAAACGGCGCAGTCCAAAACAGTCAATTAGGCTAATGAAACCAGAGGTTACCCGCCAGGAAAGTGTCAAAGGGAAACGACAAGTATCACAATAACAGATTTAAGAAAAGGAAGGTAAGAAGGATTATGGAAAAAATGTTTTTAAGAGTTTCAGATGTGGAAGAGATTTTAGGAGTATCAGAAAGTTATGCTTATAAGCTGATCAGAAAGCTTAACAAAGAAATGCAGGATCTGGGATTTCAGACCATACAGGGAAGAATTGATACAAAATTCTTCTATGAGCATTTTTATCAGACTCAGAATTATGAGAGGAGGGATGCATAATGCCGGTTTATAAGAATGATAAGAATGGCACCTGGTATGCGATGGTGCGATACAAGGACTGGACGGGACAGAATAAACAGAAGTGCCAGAGAGGTTTTGCCACAAGGCGTGAAGCTTTAGAATGGGAGGCTCAGTTCAAGTTGCAAAAGACCGCTGATATTGATATGACACTGGAAGCTTTCTATGAATTATATGAGCAGGATGTCAGACCGAGGCTCAAGGAAAATACATGGCTGACAAAGCAGGTAATTATCGAAAAGAAGATTCTTCCTTATTTAGGGAAACGGAAACTGTCAGAGATCACGGCAAAGGATGTGATTGACTGGCAGAATACAATGATGAAGCTGAAAAAGCCAAATGGGGAGCCATTATCACAATGTTACCTGAAAACAATTCATGCGGAACTGAGTGCTTTATTCAATCATGCAGCAAAATATTATCAGCTGAATATAAATCCTGCAAGAAATGCCGGATGTATGGGACAGGAGGAAAACAAGGAAATGTCATTCTGGACAAAGGAAGAGTACCTGAAATTTGCAGAAGCCATAATGGATCGTCCGATTTCCTATTATGCTTTGGTGAAGCGATAGCAGAATATAATGCAAAGCAGAAACGAAAGGACCGGCAGGTTACGGATTATTTGAAGGACATAAAGAATTCCGGAAATGGAGAGAAACAATTTTATGAGATTGTTGTACAGATTGGAAAAAAGGATGATACAGGTGTCCTGGATTCAGAGGGAAATCTATCTGTGGACGCAAAAGCAGCAAGTGAAATATTAGATGAATATGCCAGAAGTTTTCAGGAACGAAATCCGAATCTGTATTTGTTTAATGCGGTTCTCCACATGGATGAAGCAACACCACATTTGCATCTTGATTATATTCCTGTAGCACATGGATATAAAACAAAGATGCATACAAGAAATAGTCTTACAAAGGCTTTACAGGAAATGGGGATTGCTCCGGCTGTCTCAAAGACAGATAATGAGACAACTCATTGGCAGGAAAGAGAACGTGAATATTTAAAAGGATTGTGTTTGGAGCGGGGGATTGAGGTAGAAATCCTTGGAGTAAAACGTGATAATTACACAATTCCCGAATATAAGGTAGCTATGCGGGCTACAGAGGAATTGACGGCAGAACTTGAAATCTTAAATGCCGAAAAACAGGAAGCTGAAAGTGTGATTGCATCAGTAGGTGCTGAAATTGTAGATGCAAGGGAAGAAGTTGAAGAAAGCAAAAAGCATCTTGATGAAATAAATGAGCAAATCGCAGACAGGGAAAAACGCTATGCAGTATATGAAAAGAAAATTGATAAAGTATTGGCTGCTGGAAAGCCTGTTGCAAAGGAACTTGCGGTGATTCGTAAGAATGCAAAACAGCTTCCCTCTATTCTTGGAAGTGAGCCATCAGTCAAAATTTCTGAGAAAGATTTCAACCGTCTTATTGATATGGCGCAGGCATCAGGGACTTTGGAAAAATTAAATGAAATCTATGATCGGGAACTGGAACACATGCAGGGGATAATTGATGACCTAATGGTTCAAGTGAAAACATGGAAGGATAAAGTACTGCAATATGATAAGTTCATTCGCACTTTGGAAAAGCAGGACGGCATAACCTGCGAGTTCGATGCCGGGATTTGGAGCAGCTTTGTGCAGGAAGTGGTTGCAAAAGCTAAGGATGATATAAGATTCATATTCAAGAACGGATTTGAAGTAAGAGTATAGAAATAGGATTTGATGGCACTCGGGCAGTGAAATACTGGGGTGGTTTATGTGGAAAAAATGTAGGCGATATGATATGATAAACGATAAGATGTCCCATGAAAAAAATTTTGATGGATTAATTTGATATTTTGTAAAAAGAGTAAAAACAAAATAGGAGTGAAATTTTGATGAATATTGAAAAAAATTTGAGAGGTGGAAAGTTTAATCGTCTTCTTGAAAAAGCTATGGTTGATGTAAAAAATAAGACAAACCTAAACAGATTGGAACTGGAAGTTGTTTATTTGCTATCTCATTATGATGATATAACAACATTGACGGATATATGTCGGTACACGCAGATGAATAAAGGTCATATGTCTACTACTTTAGAGAATCTTGTTAAACAAGGATACATTGTATGCAAAAGAGATGATAAAGATCGTAGATATGTGAAATATGAGCTGACTGATGCGTCGGAACATCTTTGTCAGGAAATGGAGATTCTCTGGGCAGAGTTAACCGCCAAGGTGGTGGAAGGAATTGATGAAAGTTCTTTGGCGGTATTTAACCGGGTGTCTGAGCAGATTAGTCATAATATAGACAGATTGTTGGAGAATGACTAGGAATTGTTACACCGAGTAATCGGTGTGCAATTTTTTTATTTCTTTTGAAAAAATGGGTTGACATAGGTTTTTTATGTGCTATAATCCTTTTTAAACAAACAGTTTGGAAACAAACTGTTTGTATATGCTTCATATGAAGCATATATTTTTTACAAAATAAGTAGCACTCAATACAAGAGAGTGCTAACAATAAAGAAAAGAGGTAATGATTATGCAGTTAAAACCATTAGGAGAGCGTGTTGTTTTAAAACAGCAGGAAGCAGAAGAAAAAACCCAGTCCGGAATTATATTACCGGATAGTGCAAAAGAAAAGCCACAGACAGCTGTTGTCATTGCAGTAGGACCTGGAAGTGAAAAGAATGGAAAGAAAACAGAAATGCAGGTAAAAGAAGGCGACCGTGTGATTTATTCTCAGTATTCCGGTACAGATGTTAAGTTGGAGGATGAGGAATATATCATCGTAAATCAGTCCGATATTATTGCAATTGTGGAGTAGTAAAATAAAAATACAGTTATTTTATATGTAGAAAGAAGGAATTAACATGGCAAAGGAAATTTTGTTTGATATCGATGCAAGAAAAAAGATGGAAGCAGGCGTTGATAAGCTGGCAGATACTGTAAAGGTGACAATCGGACCTAAGGGACGTAACGTTGTATTGGATAAATCTTACGGAACTCCTTTGATTACGAACGATGGTGTTACGATTGCAAAGGAGATTGAACTGGAAGATCCTTATGAGAATATGGGTGCACAACTTGTGAAAGAGGTCGCAACCAAAACGAATGACATTGCAGGAGACGGCACGACAACGGCAACTGTTTTGGCACAGGCTCTAGTAGGCGAGGGTATGAAAAATATAGCAGCAGGTGCAAATCCAATTATTTTGCGAAAAGGAATGAAGAAAGCAGCAGATACAGCTATTGAAGCACTGGTTAAAATGAGCAAGCCTGTAACCGGAAAAGATCACATTGCAAAGGTTGCTGCAATATCTGCAGGTAATGATGAAGTCGGAACAATGATTGCCGATGCAATGGAAAAGGTTGGAGAGAATGGCGTCATCACAATAGAAGAATCAAAGACGATGCAGACAGAGATAGAGGTTGTAGAGGGAATGCAGTTTGACAACGGTTATTTATCTGCTTACATGTGTGATGATAAAGAAAAGATGATAGCTAATATGAATCATCCATACATTTTGATTACGGACAAAAAGATATCTAATATAAAGGATATTCTTCCTATATTGGAGCAGGTAATGCAGCAGGGAAGAGAAATGCTGATTATTGCAGATGACGTAGAGGGTGAAGCACTTACAACACTAATCGTAAACAGGTTGAGAGGCACACTCAAGGTCGTAGCTGTAAAGGCACCGGGGTATGGTGATGGTCGTAAGGAGATGTTAAAGGATATTGCAATTCTGACAGGTGGACAGGCAGTACTCGATGACCTTGGCATGCAATTAAAGGATATCACAGTTGATATGCTTGGACAGACTAAATCAGTTAAAGTAACAAAGGAACATACAACCATCGTGGATGGCGAGGGCAAGAAACAGGACATTGAAGAAAGAATCGCAATGATTAAGAGACAGGCTGCAGATGCTTCTGAGTACGACAGGGATAAGCTGGTAGACCGGGTGGCTAAGCTCGGCGGTGGTGTTGCAGTTATTAAGATTGGAGCTACAACTGAAACAGAGATGAAGGAAGCTAAGTATCGTATGGAGGATGCATTAAATGCCACTAGGGCTGCTGTGTCAGAGGGCATCATCAGTGGCGGCGGATCTGCTTATGTTCACGCACAAAAGGCAGTATATGACATGATATCAAGCATGGAGGGTGATGAGAGAACAGGAGCAGAGATTGTAGCCAAGGCATTGGAGGCTCCGCTTCGTGCCATTGCTGAAAATGCAGGCCTAGAGGGTGCTGTCATCATCAATAAGGTAAAGGAGTCAGATGAGGGCATAGGCTTTGATGCAATTTCTGAACAGTACGTCAATATGGTCGATGCAGGAATTATTGATCCTGTCAAGGTTACAAGAAGTGCACTTTCCAATGCGATTAGTGTGTCATCAACCTTATTAACAACGGAGGCTGCTGTGGCAAATATTAAGGAAACAGCACCTGCAATGCCGGCACAACCGGAAATGGGCTATTAAAATAATCCATTCTCTTTTACGAAGGGAAGTGACAGTCTGTTGCTTCCCTTATTTTAAATAAAGGAGGAGTAATATGGCAGAAACTATAGGAAATACAGATATTATAAAGCTGTCCAACGAATTGATATACCAAAGGCACTTGTTTAACCGGGAGCATAGAAAAGATGTCTTTATGAAAATGAGTATCCCGGAATACATTGCATTACAATATATTGCAATGGAGGAGACATCCGACATTTATTCAGGACGAGTCTATCTGAAGGATTTAGCGGACAAGCTTCAGATGACGATGCGACAGATTTCTAAAATGGTAGAAAAGCTACGAGACGTAGGATATGTATTATGGTCTCATGACGGTAACGGCAGTGAGGGCACCTATGTTACAATTACAGAAAGCGGACGAAGCCTGTTAAGGGCGCAGGAAGAAACACTTAAGAAGTATTACGGGAAGGTGTTCGAAAAGTTTGGAAAGGATAATTTGATTCAGTTACTACAGCTTATGAAGCAGTTGGAAACTATTATGAGCAGTGAGGTGGAGAATCTGGAGGTGAATAGAGATGACAACGGAGCAGATGAATGATTATTTTGAAGAATTGGAAGCAGTTTGTCTGAAAAATGATAACATTGCTCCGCGGTTATTTGAAGAATATGGCGTAAACAAAGGGCTTAGAGATGAAAATGGGAAAGGTGTCCTTACAGGACTTACCAACATATCAAAAATAGTGTCTTCAAAAATTGTTGATAATCAGAAGATTCCCTGCGATGGGGAATTGTGGTACCGGGGCTATCGAGTGGAAGATTTGATTCATTGTTTAGGACAAAATGAGTTTGGATTTGAAAAAATAGCATATCTTCTTTTGATGGGAAAACTGCCTGATGAAAGAGAGAAGGAAGACTTCGATAGAATTATTGGAGAGTGTAGGACATTGCCAACCAATTTTACAAGGGATGTCATTATGAAAGCACCTTCGGAGGATGTCATGAATTCCATGACCCGAAGTATTCTTACCCTGGCATCTTATGATAAAAAGGTAAAAGAACCAAGTGTCAGCAATTCGCTGCGTCAGTGCATCCAGCTCATCAGTGAGTTCCCATTGTTGGCAGTATATGGATATAATGCTTACAATCATTATGAAAAAAATGAGAGTATGTATATTCATCATCCCGATAAACAGCTTTCCACCGCGGAAAATCTATTGATGCTTCTGCGACCAGACAGGAAATATACCCTTACAGAGGCAAAGGTTTTAGATACGGCACTCATTTTGCATATGGAACATGGAGGAGGTAATAATTCTACATTTACCACAAGAGTCGTTACGTCATCCGGGTCTGACACTTATTCTACGATGGCAGCAGCAATGTGTTCGCTAAAAGGACCAAAACACGGAGGCGCCAACATTAAGGTAATGGAAATGATGGATGATATTAGGGCGCATATAAAGGATTATTCAGATAAGGATGAGATAGAAGCATACTTAAGAAGGATTGTTGATAAAGATGCATTTGACCAAAAGGGCTTAATCTATGGAATGGGACATGCAGTATATTCTATTTCTGATCCGAGGGAGAGAGTATTTAAAGATTATGTAAAACAACTGGCAGAGGAAAAGAAAAGGCAAAAAGATCTTGAATTGTATGAAAACATAGAGATGCTTGCTCCAAAGATCATAGCAGATAAAAGACATATCTATAAAGGTGTCAGTCCCAATGTAGATTTTTACAGTGGATTTGTCTACGATATGCTGGGTATACCGGTAGAACTTTATACAGCCATGTTTGCAGTAGCTAGAATCGTAGGTTGGAGTGCACACAGAATAGAAGAGATGATTTGCACGGATAAAATCATCAGACCAGCATATATGAGTGTTATGGAAGAAAAAAGACTCAGTTAGAGAGCTTTCTAACCAAGATTTCAGATGGTGTAATAATAAAATAATGCGTCAGCATATACATAAAATTAAAGAGCAGCAGACTTCATAGGGGTGTTCATTTGAACCCCCTTTTTGCTGTCTAAAGGGTTCATCGTTGAATTGTATCATTTTCTTTGTCCCAACGAAATGATATGGACATCCAACAAAAGAAATCATAAAATAATAGGTGCTACATTAAGGAATGTTAATGAGTATTGGAAAACAGAATAATACATTTGGATTACAATGTAAACCTAAATATTGACAAATGATGGTTTTCTTCATATAATAGGTATTAAGAAATGAGTATATACTATAGGCAAATGTGTTATATGGGAGGTGTTCAAATGGCTACAGTACCTACTCAGGTAAGAATTGATGAAAATTTAAAAAAGCAGGCTACAGAGCTCTTTTCGCAGTTAGGAATGGATATGTCCAGCGCAATGAATATATTCCTCAGACAGTGTGTTATGAGAGGTGGTCTTCCATTTGATGTAGTAGTTCCACAATATAAGCCAGAGGTTATTGAGGCTATGGAAGAAGCGAAAAGAATTAGCAAGGATCCTAAAACAAAGAGATACAGTAGCTTTTCTGATGCCATGGAGGACCTTGATGGATGCAGTATGAATTGATACTTACTGGCAAATTTAAGAAAAGCTTGAAATTAGCTAGGAAGAGAGGCCTTGATATATCTCTTTTAGAGGATATCGTCACTATGCTTCAGAATAATATTCCTTTAGTAGAAAAGTATAGAGACCATGAATTAAAAGGAAAATACCAAGGATTTAGAGAGTGCCACATTCAACCGGATTGGCTACTAATATATTTAAAAGAAGATGGTATTCTGACATTGACCTTGGTCGATACAGGAACACATGCAGATCTATTTAACATGTGATAACATAATACTGATAACAATTTGATAACATTAGCTCATACAGCACATGTGATTGGTGCAGATGAAACCAAATGGAGTCAAATCATAACAGAACGCCTTAACAAAAATGTTTAAGACAAGGATTAAGTTAGGGAGTTTGAATAACCTTTTGTGAAAATCGAGCCTTTATTTACACATCTTCCAAACAAAAAGTGTTAAGTTTTGGCAACGATTTGGCAACAGAATCTAACGCAAATGTGTTAAGTGAAATATGATATTAATTGCATTTAAAGAAGACCTTACTGAAGTTCTTTTCCAAACTGGAAAGGAATTTTGGTAAGGTCTTTTTCTTTATCTGTCTCTTACTTGTATGGTCTGTTGCCACTAGAAAATGGAATTAAAGCAGACATTAAGAAACTTATTGCTGGTGAAACAGGAAAACTTAGGACGGTGCTTGGTTTCACGGATTTTCTGAACAGTAATCCGTGTTTCTTCGTCCACAATTGCTTCCTGTGTGTTTTCAAAAATAATCCAGTCCTCCGGTGAATTGTGCACAGAATTCTTATCCTTATAGGATAGTTTCTTGGTGCGGAAATTTACGGTATGCCCCATATATTCAGGTTTTCTTACAAGGTCATTCTACCACGAATAAGAAAATAGCTGAACAGAACCATTGCTACAAGATGATGCTGCTTACCGGTTCGAAGGAGGAAAGTACATTGAATTTCCATCGAAATGCGGGTTATAACAGTTCGGATAAAACTGCGTTTATTCAGTGGATAAATTAGTAGTAGCAAAAGGGGCTGTGAAAAAAGAATAGTCCCGCATAAAAAAGAAAGACCAAGAGTTTTGCAATGAACTCAAGGTCTTTCTTTGTGTTATAATTAACTTACCATGAAAATTAATAACATAATCTATTCTA
>NZ_VUNI01000038.1 GCF_009695765.1 Roseburia porci | reverse complement strand
AGAGGCAGTGTCCAAGAAACTGGGTTCACTTAGGAACGGTGTTTGAAAACAGGGGAAGGGTTAGTGAGTGTGTCTGAGAACCAGGTACTACGCTAATTCATGTGTCCACTGTTATGGGTACATTATACACTGATTAATTTTTGGAAATATTTAAGAATTGTGAAGAAGTGGAGAGAATAGAATGATTAATTTGAAAGTGATTAATGAAGACAATTTTCTGGATGCATTCCAATTAAAACTAGCAGATGGGCAGGAAAAGTATGTTTCCAATCCTATCCGAAGCTTAGCGCAGGCATATGTATATCGTAAGCAGTGCCAGCCATTTGGAATATATGATGGAGATGAGATGGTAGGTTATGTTATGGTAATTTGCGATTATGATATTCCGGAATATGATATCTGGCATATGATGATAGATGCTTCCAGACAGGGGAGAGGGTATGGAAGTGAAGCTCTGCGATTGGTGCTGGAGTATATAAAAACAAAGCCATTTGGTGATTCAAACAGAGTAACACTTACATGTAATAAAGATAATCAAGTAGCATTAAAAGTTTATCATAAAGCGGGATTTGTGGAAACCGGCGAGGAAGATGATGAGGAGATAGAACTTTCACAGAGACTGGCTTAGGAGAGAATAGTTATATATGAATAAAGAATGGTCAGAATTAAATAAGCATATGCAGGAGAAATTGCGGAAAGAACAGACATATAGGGAAGGAATTGAGACGCTGCTTGTTCTTCGAGGAAAGATGATGGCAGAGTTGTTTCGTATGAAACATGAACTTTCCGAGGAGGAGTTTAGCAGGATGCCTTTGCGTCATATGAAAGATGAGGGCGTGGAAGAGATTCTGCGCCTTTTCTATTGAAATTATGCATCTTAGTTCACATATTCTGCATCTTGGTAGTAGTCATATAGACATACAGCAAAATATACGATAAAACATAATCAGCAGAAACAAGAGGTGATGTACGAATGAGGTATGTCAAATTACAATTTGGCTGTCTTCTTGTGATTCTTTATATTGTGATTGCATATTTAAGAGCCGTTAAAAGAGGAAAAACCAAAACATGTATGGAAAAGGTTTTGCAGTTGTTGCAGAAGAAATCCAGAAGCTTGCAGAGCAGACCAGAAAGGCTGTGGATAATATTGGGACGATTGTGACAGCTTCTGTAGAGGATACCGGAAGAGCTGTGAAAGTCATGGAACAAAGTGCAGAACTGACAGAAACCGGAATGGAAAGTATGAGCGAGGTTGGAAGTTCCACGGCTTTGATTACATCATCAAATGAGAAAATGACAAAACAGATTGTGGAGATGGATCATACAGTCGAAAATATATGGAGTCAAAGTGATGAGGTTGCCAAAGGAATGCAACAGGTTAATGTCAGTACACAGAATAATTATCAGGCAATCGAACAGGTCAATGCTGCAACACAGGAGAATAGCGACGGGGTAGAAATGATAGAAGATATGGTGGTGAGAATCAGAACATTAGCTGAAGAATAGTAAGCAGAAATGTAAAAAGATTACAAAAAGGAGTAGTTTAAAGTATATGGAGGAAATTATGGAGAACACAAACCAATTGATCGGATGTTGCGGGCTGGACTGCGAAACTTGCGACGCCAGAATAGCAACGCTTACAAATGACAACACCTTGCGTGAAAAAACTGCGGCTCTGTGGACGGAGCTAAATGGGGTTCCGATTACAGCGGAAATGATCAACTGTACCGGTTGCCGAATGGAAGGCGCAAAAACCCCGTTCTGCGACAAACTCTGTCCCGTACATAACTGTGTCCGTGAAAAGGGACTGAATACCTGCGCTGACTGCACGCAGATGGATGAATGTCCGACGCTGGGGCAGATTGTCGCAAACAGCCCGTTTGTTCTGGAAAATCTGAAGCAGTTGAAACAGGATATGCCGGATACAATGACGGTAAATGACGTAGAATTTCGCGTAATCAAGCTCCTTGGGAAAGGAAAAGGCGGTTATTCTTATCTTGTGACCGATGAAACAACGCAATATGTTCTGAAACAGATTCACCACGAACCTTGTGAATACTACACCTTCGGCGATAAGCTGAACTCTGAGCTGAGGGATTATGAAACTTTGCATAAGCTCGGTATCCCCATGCCCCGGCTTCTAGAGGTAGACACCCAGCAAGAGCGCATTTTGAAAGAATACATTGCCGGAAAAACGGTTGCGGAGCTGCTTAAGATGGGACAGATGGAATCCGACTGGCTTGTGCAGGTGCAGGAGATGTGTGCTCGATTGTACCCGGCTGGTTTGAACATTGATTACTATCCGACAAACTTTGTACCGTGTGATGGAACACTTTACTACATTGATTATGAGTGCAATGTCTACATGGAGGAGTGGGATTTTGAACATTGGGGGATTCAGTATTGGACAATGCAGGCATCGGAAAGGACGGATAAAACATGAAAAATTCAATAGAAGTAAATCTGCCATATGCATGGTTGGCAATTATTGTAATTGCAGTATTTTATGCCATCTATTTTGCCAAGATGATATCGCAGAAGCGACATGGAATACAGATACATCAGATAGGAAGAGTGAAAGAAAAATCCGTACATAGAGTAGAAACGTTGATGAGTATTGCTACACTTGCGGCTCCTGTTATTCAGATATTATCCATTATATTCGGGTGGAATCATATGCCTGCAAATGCAAGGTTTACCGGTTTTTGCATAGGGATGTTAGGTGACTTGATATTTCTGACTTCTGTTCTTTGTATGAAGGATAGCTGGAGAGCAGGAATACCTGATAAGGATAGAACAAAATTGGTCACAGAAGGTATTTATCGTTATAGCCGGAACCCGGCATTTTTAGGTTTTGATTTTATGTATATAGGGCTGCTGTTGATGTATTTTAATCTATCAATGCTTGCAGTATCTGTATTTGCTATTATCATGCTGCATTTGCAGATATTACAGGAAGAACGGTATCTGACAGAAAACTATGGAGAGTCATATAAAGCGTATCGGAAACATGTTTTCCGCTATCTGGGAAGGAGATAGATTAGATATGTGGTTTTGGTGGTTCATTTTGATATGTGATTGTATTATTCCGGTGCTTATGATAATTGCTGGGAGAATAATGAGGATGGAACAAAATCACAGCAGGCATTTAAATTGCAGCAGGAACAGAATAAATAGGAACGCAAGATCAGAAGCAGAGAGAAAGAAAAAAGAAACGGAAGAATCGTTGTTTATCAAGCTGTTTAATTTTGAAAATTTCTTTGAAAAACTATTGACTCCTACATAACGTAATAGTTTAGAGTATGCTTATCGAGAGGAAGAAATGACAATGATGACGGTGAATGAAGTAAGTAAATTAACAGGAGTGAGTATACGCACTTTGCAGTATTACGACACCATTGGACTCTTAAAACCTATTGAATATACAGAGTCAGGTTATAGGTTGTATGACGATACATCCTTGGAAAGGCTGCAACAAATTTTACTGTTTAAAGAATTGGAATTTCCGCTTAAGGAGATTAAAAAGATAATCGATGCTCCTAACTTTGACAGGAACAAAGCATTAGAGCAGCAGATTGAATTGCTTACGATGAAAAAGGAGCATCTTGAAAATCTTATTAGTTTCGCTCGAGGAATAAAAGGAATAGGAGTGAAATATATGGATTTTAAAGTATTTGATACAAGAAAGATTGATGAGTATTCTAAACGAGCAAAAGAACAATGGGGACAAACCTCTGAGTTCAAGGAGTTTGAAGAGAAAACAAAGAACTGGACTAAAGATGACGAAGCTACTGCCGCCAATGAGTTTATGCAATTATTTGTTGAATTTGGACAAATGAAGGAAATGAACCCGGCAGATGAGCAGGTGCAGTTGCAGGTAAAGAAACTTCAGGATTACATTACGAATCATTTTTATACATGTTCTGATAAGATTTTATGTGGTCTTGGAAGAATGTATGCTGGTGGAGGAGAACTTACGGAAAATATTGACAATGTTGGTGGTACAGGCACTGCGGAGTTTGCAAGTAAAGCCATTGATATATTTTATATGAGCAAAAAATAACTTCTGATTTGTAGAGTGGAAAAAAGAATTTAAGGAGAAATTATGGCTTCATACAAAGAATACTTAGAGTATATTTTAGGACAGTTATCTGAATTGGAAGAAATCACATATCGCACCATGATGGGGGAATTTATTATTTATTATCGAGGTAAAATCGTAGGTGGTATCTATGATGATAGATTACTCGTGAAACCAGTAAAATCAGCTGTTCGGTATATGCCGACAGCTCCGTATGAATTGCCATATGATGGAGCAAAGAGGATGCTGTTGGTAGAGGAAGTGGATAATAAGAAATTCTTAACAGGATTGTTTGAGGCTATGTATGCTGAGTTACCAGCACCAAAACAGAAAAGGGGGAAATAGATATTGTACTAGCAGACGAATTGGATACATCTGTGAGCACATTACATGATGAATTCGTATCAGAATCAGCGTCAGACGATTTAAACTTTAAGAATAAGGAGAAAATTCATGAAATATATAAGAGTGACGAAAGAAAATATTGAAAAAGAGCATATCTGCTGTGCGATTTCAAGCAACAAGGATATACAGGTAATATCAAAGAAAAACTGGCTGAAAGAGCGATTTGATGATGGATTGGTATTTCTCAAGAGTATAGAGCGTGGAAAATGCTTTATCGAGTATATTCCGGCAGAAAATGCATGGAATCCAATCATAGCAGAGGGTTATATGTATATTGATTGTCTGTGGGTGGCTGGTTCTTTCAAAGGCAATGGTTATTCGACTGATTTACTGAATGCCTGTATAGAAGACAGCAAAGCAAAGGGGAAAAAGGGAATCTGTAT
This sequence comes from Roseburia porci, assembly GCF_009695765.1. Lineage (GTDB taxonomy): Bacteria > Bacillota > Clostridia > Lachnospirales > Lachnospiraceae > Roseburia > Roseburia porci. The sequence goes on along the minus strand of NZ_VUNI01000038.1, from coordinate 7,678 downwards.
CCTGTCAGCCGCCAAGAAAAAGCCTTTTCTGGCAGATCCGAAGTTCCTCAAATATAAGGGATTTACAGTATGCGATGAAGCGGATAATGGTATTCAGCTCTGGTATCTGCCTTTTTCTTTGGATGCGGCTAAGCCTGAATTTAAGGAGTGTGCGAAGCATCCACACATTGAGCAGACAGGCTATGTATTGTACTATACCAATCAATGTCCGTTTAATGCAAAATATGTTCCGATGCTTCTTGAAGTTGCCAAGGAAAGAGAGGTTCCATTTCAGGCAATCAGACTGGAAACGAAAGAAGAAGCGCAGAATGCTCCGACACCGGTTACAACCTATGCATTGTTTTATAATGGAGAATACCTTACGAATGAGCAGATGAATGATAAAAGATTTATAAAGCTTCTGGATGGGATGGAAAAATAAGTGAGCAAATTCGAACTCTACTCTCCGTAGGTTGAGGATATTCATACGCTGAAATAGAATGGTGTCATGGAGGTAACGAATATGAATCAGTATGTAACAGGTGCAGTCATAAAGAGACTGCGTGAGAAAAAAAACATGACACAACAGCAACTGGCAGATAAATTGTCAGTCAGTGCAAAGACAATTTCCAAATGGGAAACAGCTAAAGGATATCCGGATATCACACTATTAGAATCCATTGCCAATGCATTATCGGTGTCGGTGACAGAGCTTATTTCCGGCAATACAATAGTTAATTCCAATGTATCAGCCAATATGCTGCGTTCACATTTCTATGTGTGTCCGGTGTGTGGAAATATCGTTCACAGCATGGGAGAAACAGTAATTCAGTGTCATGGATTGCAGTTACAGCAGGAAGAAGCTGAGGAGACAGACGAACATCATAAAATCTTCGTAGAACAGGTGGAAGATGAATATTATGTGCAGATTGAGCACGATATGACAAAGCAGCATTATATTTCGTTTATTGCGGCTGTTTCCGCAGACAGGATACAGATGGTGAAGCTGTATCCACAGGGCAATGCAGAGGCGAGATTTAAAATGAATGGTGTGAAGAAAATCTATTTATACTGCAATCGGAGTGGACTGTTTTATCTGGATGTAGTGAAAGGGATTGATGACCGAAGGAACGGATATGATGATACTGAGGAAAGAAGACAGTTAGAGTCAGCGGCCAGGATGCTGTTCGGATAGAAGGGGAGGATTCATAAATGGGCAATATGACTGCAAAAGTGAGTTGCTTTGCAAGAGCCTATCACTATAAAAACAATAGTATACACATCTTTTCTGACAACATAGCTGAAGAATTATTGGGTGATGATTACAATCAGATTGAAAAAAATATGTCAGACGGATTGGATTTTTTCTGCCCGGGATTTAAAGGTACAAAAGAAGAAGGATTAAGAGTGATTGTTGATAAACAATTATCTCCATCTGTGTTAGGAAGAAGTTCATTCTGTGAAGATAAATTAAAGGCGTGTGTTACGAATGGTTGCAGACAGTATGTTGTTTTTGCGGCTGGTTATGATACATTTTCATTGAGAAACAGAGACAAATCTCTTATCGTATTTGAACTGGATTGTCCGCAGATAATCGAGGACAAAATGGAACGTATCAACAAGGCGAGGCTGACATCAGCTATGATTGGCGTACCATGTAATCTTGCAGACGAGACATGGAAAAATAAATTGCTTTCTCATGGTTATGATAAGGATAAAAAGGCATTTGGAAGTCTTTTAGGAATCAGCTATTATCTTAAAGAAGCAGATTTTGAACAATTGATTATGAATATTAGTGAAATAATGACAGAAGGTTCTGCTATATGCTTTGACTATCCGTCAGTAGATGAAAGCGGTATACTCATATAAAGAAATAGGCATGATTTTAGATAAGCATGGTTTCAAAATAGAAGAACATTTGGATGGGAATGATATGACCTACAGATATTTCAGGGAATATAATCAGGCAAATCCAATGCATCAGATGAATGCTCCGGTAGGAGTAGGGTATGTATATGCTGTAAAAAGATAAGGCAGTACAAATTCAGAAGTATTATCGTAGTTGCATCTCTATAATGGAATATTGTAAAGGAGAGATGCAATTATGAATATCAATCAAATTAAGAACAACAAGCTGAAAACAATACTTCAGTTTTCTATCCCAAGCATTATTGCAATGCTGTTACAGACTGTGATAACGATTACAGATGGCTATTTTACAGGAAATTATGTGGGAGACAATGCGCTGGCAGCAATCAATCTTGGACTACCAATCCTATATGTTTATTTGGGAGCAGGACTTTGTGTAGGTGTGGGTGGCTCTGTCATCAGTGGACGGCTCTTAGGGGCAAAAAACAGACAAAAAGCGTCTGAGGTATTTGCACAGACAATGGTTACAGCGGTCGTAATTGGTGTTATTCTATCGTTAGCAGTATTTGTGCTGTTTACACCGATACTTGGATTTTTAAGAGCAGATGGTGAATTATCAGGTTATTTTACAGACTATTACAGGATTATGTTGTTTACCTATCCTCTTATGGTGCTGGGAACAATACTTGGAATGTTTATCCGGGTGAATGGAAAACCACAGTTATGTATGTTGGTGAGTATCGCCGGATGTATATTGAATGTAGTATTGGATTATATGTTTGTCGCAAGGATGGAACTGGGAGTGAAAGGAAGTGCAATAGGTTCTTTGCTGGTGCAGTTGGTAACGGTGTTGGCACAGCTTATGTTTTTCTTTCTGCCGGATACCATTGTCAGATTCAGGCGTTTTGTCTTTGACAGAGCAATCGGTAAAGAGATGATTCTGAATGGTTCTTCTGAATTTATCGGGGAGATGGCAAGTGCAATCTCTATGTTCGCATTTAACTATGTACTGATGAAGTATGTGGGAGCAGACGGAGTAGCAGCCTTCACAATTCTGGGGTTTGTTGTATATGGATACAGTATGGTCTGTATTGGATTTGGACAGGGAATCTCACCGATTGTAAGCATCTGCTGGGGTGCCAAAGAAAAAGAGACAGCCACTAAGATTCGCAGTATAACAAACCGGATTTTGCTGGAAATCGGAACATTGACTGCACTTAGCTTTTTTATAGCAGGAAAAAGATATGCTGAAATATTTGGCTGCAGTAACAGTATTGCAGATATGGTAGCAACCGGTTTTCGCATCTATGCAATTACATTTCTTGCTATGGGATATGATGTGACAGGCTCCATGTATTTTACAAGCTGTGGTGATGCAAAATCATCAGCGATTATTTCATCGCTGCGGGGGATCGTACTATTGCTGGCATTTATACTGATATTTCCGGCAATCTTTGGAATGAATGGAGTGTGGATGACATCACCTTGTGCGGAAACACTGACGGCAATCGTCACATTTGTATTGATTCGCAGGCAGGTGAGAAAGAACAAAGAGGAAGAAAATGGAAGATAAAGAGAGCATTACCATAAGAAAAGCTGTGATCAATCAGGCAATCAATTATATTTTTGAGCATATTGATGAGGATATTACCGTTGAGGATGTGGCAAAATACTGTTCCTATTCCAAATATCATCTGACGCGGATGTTTAAGGAAGATACAGATGAAGCTCTTTATCAGTTTATCAAAAGAGTACGCTTAGAGCGTAGTGCATGGCGTCTGAAGGTGGAGAAGGAAAGAAGTATTACGGAGATAGGTGAGACTTATGGTTATTCTTCGTCTAATTTTGCTACCGCATTTAAAAAACATCTGGATATTTCTCCGGCAGATTACCGCAGGAGCAGCGAACAGATGGTGGAGGACAGCTCTTTTTCCCATGGTATGACACTGGACGATCTGGATGATGCCGGAAGTAAAATTACGGTAGAATATCTTGAATCTTTTACAGTGTTATATGAGCGTAAAAAAGGAAATTATCATAACATGTCGGATGAATGGTGTGATTTTATTGAAAAGTACAGGTATCTTGCAACAAAAGACACACTGTATATTGACTGTACGATTGATGATCCATCCATTACAGATGAGGATGGCTGTATGTATGAATTGTGTCAGACCGTTATACCAGACCATCCGGCATTAAAAGCTCACCCAGAGATTTTGCTCCATGATTTCGAGGGCGGAAAGTATGCAGTGTATCATTTTAAGGGAGTGCCGCAGCTTCTGTTTATGGTATATCAGGAGATTTTTTGCAGATGGCTGTCTAAGACAGGAAATGAGATAGATGAGCGACCGATTATTGATATTTATCGGAAGATAGAGGAAGATGGTTATATGGAGATTGACATCTGTTTTCCATTAAAGACAAAACAGTCATAAACAAAATTATGTAAAAGTGTTTAGAAATATCTGACTTGACAAATAAACGATCGTTTACTATAATTAAAATGTAAACGGTCGTTTATTTTACGAGCAGGAGGTGTGGATATGCCAAAAACTACAAAGGAAGATATATTGATTGTTGCATTACATTTATTTGCGAGAGATGGATATGAAGCAGTTTCTGTCAGTCAGATTGCGGGTGAGCTTGGCATGACAAAAGGTGCATTGTATAGGCATTATGAGAGTAAGAGAGATATTTTTGACCATATTGTAAAAAGGATGGAGCAGGGGGATGGCGAACAGGCAGAGGAATATGATATGCCTGCTGATAAAAAGGAAAATGAACCTGAACAGTATGAAGAGATTTCTACGGACAATTTCGTGGAATACAGTAAATCTATGTTTTCGTATTGGACAGAAAATGATTTTGCATCGTCATTTCGAAAGATGCTTACGTTAGAGCAGTTTCGGAATGAGGAGATGCAGGCATTGTATCAGCAATATCTTGTGTCCGGTCCGGCAGGATATGTGAAGGATTTATTCAAGAGCATGGGTGTTGTGGAGGCAGATAAAAAAGCAACCATGTTTTATTCCATCATGTTTTTCTATTATAGTCTGTATGATGGAGCAAAGGATAAAACAAGAATAAAAGAGCAGTTTGAAAAAAGTATTAGCGGTCTTATATAGGGAACGTATTAGAGAGAAGGGAGAATTATGCGATTAGAACAATGGGGAGCTGGCAAGGAACATTATCGTATGGCATCTGAATATCCAGAGCTTGTGCTTGGAAGAGTTGTCCTGCAAGAGAGAGATCTTTATCAGGTTGTAACAGAGCAGGAAGATTATTCTGCAAGTGTGTCTGGAAAGTTTCGGTATGAAGCGGAAAGTCCATCTGATTATCCGGCAGTTGGAGATTTTGTTCTTTTGCAGTGTGTGAATAAAAATGACATTGCTGTGATTCAAAAGGTATTGCCAAGGAAAAGCGTTTTTCTGCGAAAGGCGGCAGGGACAAATAGTGTGGAACAAATTGTAGCTGCAAATATTGATACGGTATTTATCTGTATGTCACTTAATAACGATTTTAACGTCAGGAGATTGGAAAGATATCTATCTGTTGCATGGAACAGTGGAGCTATGCCTGTCATTGTGTTGACTAAAGTAGATTTATGCGATGAAGTGGATGCAAAGGTATTAGAAATAGAAAATATTGCAATCGGGGTACCGATTATTGAAACATCTGTAGTAGACAAAGATGGTTTAAGCCAGATTTATCAATATCTTAAGGAATACCATACAGTTGCATTCGTAGGCTCATCAGGCGTAGGAAAGTCCTCTCTAATCAATCATATATTGGGAACAGATCAACTGGAAACTGGAGACCTTCGAAATGATGATAAAGGCAGGCATACCACAACACATAGAGAGCTTTTTATGATATCGGGGAAAGGAATGGTAATAGATACGCCTGGAATGAGAGAACTCGGAATGTGGAGTGCAGAGGATGGAATTGATCATACTTTTTTGGACATTGAAGAACTAACAAGGAAGTGCAGATTCAGCGATTGCTCTCATGAAAACGAGACGGGATGTGCAGTGAGACAGGCTGTGAAGGACGGATTGATTGCAGAAGAACGATATAGAGCGTATATGAAATTAAAAGCAGAGAATGCATACAATAAAAATGCAGTTGATTATCTTGCTGCTAAGAAAAGGAAATTCAAACAGATTGCCAAATTAAATAAACATAATTATAAACAATAAATGAAGAGCCAGACGCAAAAGACGCAGAGCCGCTAATTCTAAAGGATTTGAATTTAGAATTGTGGCTTTTTATATTGCAATACCATGAGTTAAAAAGAAATGGAGAAAAAGAAAATGAAGGAAAATATTATCATTCGATTGGAAAGAGAAAATGAATACCATGAGGTAGAAAATCTGGTAAGGGAGAGTTTCTGGAATGTGTATCGCCCAGGTTGTCTGGAGCATTATGTACTCCATCAGCTTCGCAACGATCCGGCATTTGTTCCAGAATTGGATTTTGTCATGACATTAGATGGACAGTTGATTGGACAGAACATGTTTATGAAGGCTGTGATTGCAGCCGATGATGGCAGAAGTATTCCGATTATGACCATGGGACCGATCTGTATTGCACCGGAGCTTAAAAGGAAGGGGTATGGAAAGATTTTACTGGATTATTCTCTGGAAAAAGCAAAAGAGCTTGGATGCGGAGCAGTATGCTTTGAAGGAAATATTGATTTTTATGGAAAAAGCGGATTTAAACAGGCAAGCGAGTTTGGCATCCGCTATCATGGATTGCCGGAAGGCGAGGATGCATCTTTCTTTCTGTGCAAAGAACTGATACCGGGATATCTTAATGGAATTACAGGAGAGTATGCACCTCCGGTAGGGTATCTGGTAAATGAAAAGGAAGCAGAGGAATTTGATAGAGAGTTCCCGTATATGGAGAAGAAAAAACTTCTGGGACAGATTTTTGAATGATGAAAAGCAGGAGGTAAATTTAGATGAAAGCAATGGAAAAAGACTGGTATCAGAAAAATTGGACGCTGGATATTCAGAATATGTCATGGGTAGAAGATACAGGCAGACAAGTAGATTTTCTAATCAAGCAGTTACATTTAAAAGGAACGGAAAAAATACTTGATCTTGCATGTGGATTTGGTCGGCACTCACTGGAGTTTGCCAGACGTGGGTATGATGTTACCGGTATTGATATTACACCGGCGTACATAGATTATGCAAACGAGCAGGCAAAAAAAGAAAATTTGAATGCAAAGTTCATTTGTCAGGACATTCGCACGATCACATTTGATAAGGAATTTGATGTTGTGCTGAATATGGCGGATGGAGCAATAGGATATCTTGAAGACGATGGGGAAAATCATAAGATTTTTTCTGTCATTGCGAAAGCATTAAAAAATGGCGGAAAGCACTTTATGGATATCATGAATGGAAGCTATGCCCAAACACATTTCCCTTGCAAGTTATGGGATGCAGGAGAAAAGGGACTTACATTATCTGCTTTTGAATGGGAGAAGGATAGAAAAACGCTGATATATGGGCAGGTAGACTATATGTATGGAGAAGCACTTTATAAGCCTGAAATGAAAGAAGGAAATCCTATAAGGTTATATAGTTTGGATGAAATCACGGAGATATTCTGTAAATTAGGACTTCGTATTTGTAACAGCTTTGCTGATTTCAGTGGAAAGCCGAGTTCTGATAATGATATTCAATTGATGGGGCTGTGAAAAAAGAATAGTCCCGCATAAAAAAGAAAGACCAAGAGTTTTGCAATGAACTCAAGGTCTTTCTTTGTGTTATAATTAACTTACCATGAAAATTAATAACATAATCTATTCTAACCC
>NZ_VUNI01000037.1 GCF_009695765.1 Roseburia porci | reverse complement strand
TTGATGACGATTTCGGTGAAGAAGGTTTCTACATCTTCTAAACTGACAATCGTTTATTTGTCATGCTCGCCTTTGTGCGGGCTATTTTCAATTCAACAGAACGCCAAAGGCGATCTTTCCTATAAAGAAATAAAGAAGCTACACACGAATCGTGTGTAACTCCTTCTATTACACGGAAAGGTTTCTTTGATATACTGTCTTCTCTCTTCTTGTGTAGATTCTTCTATCTCTGGCGGTCTCATATTCTGTTTCCCCTACTTTACCATGCCGGAATTGCTTCTGTATTCCTCATTCAGTTCTCTCAGTTCCTTTTCTCCATTGATGTATGGCTCATAAAAAGCGTCCACTGAGCCACCACCCAAATTATCACAGCCATTGCAAAAATCGCAGCTTCCTCCACACTGGCTCAGTCCTTCCTGTACAATTCGGATCCGCTCCTCTTTTGTTGTGTCTTTAATTAATAAGCTTTTTCTTTCCATAATGATCATCCTTTCCTCTACACTCCCAGCAGATCCATAAGTTCCTCTCTGGAGAGGCTTCCAAGTCCGACATTCTCGCCATTTATAATATTATCTGCCAGATCTTTTTTGCTTTCCTGCAGTTTGACAATCTTTTCTTCGATTGTGCCTTTGACAATCATTTTATAGACAGTAACTTTCTTCGTCTGTCCGATCCTGTGTGCACGGTCTGTCGCCTGATTCTGAACTGCAACATTCCACCATGGATCATAATGAATGACCACATCTGCTCCAGTCAGATTCAGTCCCACACCTCCGGCTTTCAGCGAGATCAAAAAGACCGGCGTATCGTCCTCATTGAACTGTTTCACCATAGCAAGTCTCTCCTGCTTGGAGGTCTCACCAGTAATCTTGTAATAAGCTGTTTTTCTTTCTTTCAATGCCTCTTCAATGATCGCAAGCATGCTGGTAAACTGTGAAAACAGAAGGATCTTATGTCCACCTGAGATTGCACTTTCAATCAGTTCCATGCACGATTCCAGTTTTGCAGACTCTCCCTTATAATTCTCATAGCAGAGATGCGGATCACAGCAGATCTGACGCAATCTGGTAAGTTCTGCAAGAATACGAAGCCTGTCTCTTTTAAAGTCTTCCTCGCTGCCGCCGGCAAGCTCGTTTTTCATATGAACAACCTGAGCATCATATAATTTTCTCTGTTCTCCATCAAAACGGACGATGCGGTTCTCTTCAAGCTTGTCTGGAAGATCTTTTAATACGTCTTTTTTCAGTCTCCGCATAATGAAAGGCTTCACCATCTTCTGAAGACGCTTCATGGCATCCTCATCCTCATGTTTCACAATCGGCGTCTCAAAATCTTTCCGGAATGAGTCATATGTATACAAAAAGCCTGGCATCAGATAATCGAAAATGCTCCACAATTCACTCAGCCGGTTCTCGATCGGAGTTCCAGTCAGTGCAAAACGCACCTTACTGTTGATCAGTTTGACTGCCTTGGATGCGGCAGTTGTCTGATTCTTGATATACTGTGCCTCATCAATAATCTCATACAAAAACGGTATGCTCTCATACTGATCAATATCTCTCTTTAAAATGTCATAAGATGTGACAAGAACGTCTGCATTCTCATACTGTGCAATCATCTGAGCACGCTCCTCCGCTTTGCCTGCAAGGAGACGTACACGAAGCTGTGGTGCGAATTTTTCAAGTTCTTCTCCCCAGTTATATACCAAAGATGCAGGTGCAACGATGAGCGATGTGCCTTCTTTTCCACTCTGCTTTGCATCAAGTAATACCGATATCGTCTGAAGTGTTTTTCCAAGTCCCATATCGTCTGCCAGAATTCCACCAAACCCACAGTTTTCCAGTGTTTTCATCCATCGGAAACCGTTTTTCTGGTAATTTCTCATGATCTTATCGAGAGACGCAGGCACATCATACTCCGCCTCTGCAACTGATTTCATGTTCTTGATAATCGACTTATACTTCTGGTCTCTTGTATTGTAGACTTCGCTGTGTTCTTCCAACATCTTATCAAGATACAAAGTCCGGTAAAGTGGGAGATGCATTTTGCCACGGACAAATTCTTTCGGCGACATATGCATGGTTTCCATCATTTCAAACAGCATCTGAAGGGAAGAATCTTCAAGATCTATGAATTCTCCGGATTTGAAACGGTAATATCTGCTGTGTTTTTTGTAATTTTTCAGCAGTTCCAGCAGTTCTTCCTGTGACACGTCCTGTGTGAGCAGATCCAGTTCCAGCATTCCACCGGAAACACTGACTCCGACGCTGACAGTTGTTTTTTTCGTCTTCCCAACATTTTTAAAACGGTTTGTGCAATATACATTTCCAAGCTTTGCGATCTCCTCTACGCCACTCGAAACAACATCATAAATCCTTTCTTCATCCCCACCACAGGTCAGCCGGTCTGTTTCAACATGCACAACCGGAAAATACTGCTCCAGTGCACATAATATCTCGCGTTCTTTTAATACAACCCGGTAACTCTCGAGCTTCGCCTGCGGATTATACAGATCAAGGCAGGAATGTTTTTTATCACCATATTCAGCAATCACTCTGCAGTCTGCATCATGGTCATCTGCATCCAGATAAAATGAAAATCTTGTCTCCGGAAGCAGATACTGATCGACCACCTCCGGTTCATGCTCAATGATCTCCACATGTTCTGACAGCTCCGGAAGAACACCATAGTAAAAATCCGCAAGACTGGATCGTCCAATATCAATCCGCAATTCGCCATATGTGTTGTACTCCTCTTTTGACAGCAGTGCTCCCATATGTTCATAAAACACATCTGTCACACGGAACATCTTACCTGCATCCGTATCTACATAATACATCTTCCCACTTCCAATATACATATATGGGAAATGCATCAATGCCTGAATCCCCTGGAATTCACCATCCTCCATCAACGGACGGATCGTCATCACAAGCTTTGGATCTCGGACCTCACATTTTAATACACATTTTTTCTTACGGTCACGATCTTCAAAATGAATCCCAGCACTTCCGACCAGTTCATACAACCGGTCGATACGCCAGCCATACAAATCGAGAGCAGACACCCTTTTTTTCACATTTCTCCACGTTATCTCAGCAATTGACCTGAACAGTCTGTTCTCTTCTGCAACGCAGTCCTGTATAAATTCCACCCATTTTCTCGAATCTTTGGTAAAGTTCTGTATACCATGGTTGATCGTCGTGTTACTGCCATAAACTTCTGTTTCTGACTTCTGCACAAGATCGGCAAAATGTACCAGATCTTTTACAACAAAAAGCTTTGATTCTCCAATCTTGAATGACAGACTGATGTATCCTTCTTTGCACACAAGACGCGGCTCAAGGATAAGCGAGCACTCCTGCTGCCTGCTCTCTGTTATAATCTGTGAACGTTTTCGCCCGGCAAAGCTGTTTATCACCTGCATTCCAGCAAAATTCGTTGCATCCATAACATCATTCTGGTTCTGATAATCCGCCACAAGTTCGAGGGCAGCGGAGATAAACGGGCAGTTCTTTTCTTCCGACCAGTAATATTTGGTACTGCACGTATAACAATCACACTGTGCAGACTGTACCAGGCTTCTTCCAAGCAAAAGCCTCACATGAACCGGTGACGGACTCCCGTAACGCTTTTCTTTTCCACGGAATTGAAAGCTGCAGACAGGCGTATTGGATATATTATCCAGATAGCCTCTGGATACACTTGTCATCGCCAGATTCCCATGATCAAGAATATTCCGCCCCTCTCTCTGCGTTTTGGCAGTGATCTTCAATGCTGCCTTCATCTTGTCAATTTTAAAATAACGGTACGGTTCCTGCGCACGAATTCCCTGACTGGATTCGGACTCTTCCACTTCCTGCTTCGAAAGTACTTCTCCGTATAGAGTTTCATCTATAATCTCATCTGATTTGCTGGCATCCTTTTTCATGGTCACCCTCCTAAAAAATCACCCGAATTATTCACCGACAAAATTTTATCTCAATGATACTGAAAATAAAATAGCTTTTATTTTAGTCGTAACAGATATGCCACCGTCTCCACATGTTTTGTCATCGGGAAGAGATCGAACGGTGTCATCTCCATCACCTTATATTTGTGCTTTGTCAGGTATTTCAGGTCACGTGCCAATGTTTCCGGATTGCAGGATACATATACAACTTTCTTTGGGGAAAGTTTCACGACGGAAGAGAGAAATGCCTCATCGCTTCCGGAACGTGGCGGGTCCATGATCACGACATCCGCTTTTTCGCCCTTGTCGGCCATGCGTACCATGAATTCACCTGCATCTTCATTGAAAAATGTAATGTTATGGATATCATTGCGTTTTGCATTCGTGATTGCATCCCGGATTGCATCTTTATTTAGTTCAACACCGATTACTTTGCCCGCATGTTTTGCAGCGATCAGACCGATCGTACCTGTTCCGCAATATGCGTCGATTACTTTCTCTTTTCCGTTCAGACCGGCACAGGCAATTGCCTTTTCGTAGAGATACTCTGTCTGCTGCGGATTGACCTGATAAAAGGAAGACGGAGAAATACGGAATGTGCATCCACATAACTCATCCTCGATAAAACCTTTTCCATATACCGTGATATTCCGGTCGCCAAGCACCATACTGGTTTTCTTATTATTAACATTGATCACAACAGTACTGATCTCCGGATGTTTCTGGCGGATTGCTTTTACAAAATTGTTTTTGGATGGAAGAATCGGGCTTCCAAGCACCAGAACTACCATAACCTGACCGGTATGATAACCTTTGCGGATCAGGACATGACGAAGAAGTCCATATCCTGTATCCTCATCATAAGTCTTGATCTTAAACGAACGGAGCAGGCCTTTGATATCCTGAATGATCGCATCTGCCTGCTCATCCTCGATCTGACAGGATACAATATCTACTACCTCATGCGTGCCTTCCTTATAAGTTCCCGATACGATCTGCCCTTTTTTGGTACAGTCAAACGTTGCATGCACTTTGTGACGGTAATGATACGGATCTTTCATTCCAACGATCGGTTCAACTTTTCCAAATGCGGACAGCAGCTTCTTTAAATTTTTCTGTTTCATCTCCAGCTGCTGCTCGTAGCTGATTCCCTGATAATCACAGCCTCCGCATTTCTTCGCATAAGCACAGGAACCGTCCTTCTTTTTTGCATGCGGCTGTGCATTTGTTGTATTATGATTTACTTTATGTCTGGAAGCTTTTCCAGTCTGATTTAATTTCTTCTTTTCTGCCATTTTTTATCCTCTTTTCCCGGATATGGGAAATTTCTGAACATACCTCTATTTTTCTTATTGTATGTATAATTCAAATAATTTCAAGCCAAATCTACAAAAATCGGTTCGTGCTGCATTGCCGGAATGACCACATCCCACATATCCTGTTCCCGGATGCGAAGACTTGTAGTATTAGTACACGGATGGCATCCAATATAATCGTCTTCCATCACCTGACGATCAACTAAAAGCTGTACCCTTTTCTCATGATCATTTATCAGTCCGAGAACACTGACTGCTCCTGGCGTAATGTCCAAAAATTCCTGCATATAGGTCTCTTTTGCAAATGTCAGCCGGCTCGTACCAAGCTGATCAGACAATTCTTTGAAATTCAGTTTTTTATTTGCAGGAATCATTAAAAGATAAAACTGAGTTTCTTTCCGGTTGCACAAAAACAGATTTTTGCAGATCATAGCCTGTAAAGCGCCATCAATCTGCGCACAAACTTCCATATTTTCTACTGCCTCATGGTCCACAAAGTCATATTCCACATGCAGTTTATCAAGAAAATCATATACGCGTACTTCTTTTTTCAGACGTCCCTCCATGTTCTCTGGTCGTCCATGCTCTAATTTCAACATACATTAATGCTCCTTACAACTCCAGTTGTCCACTTCCAGTTTCAAAACTGCTACCCGGTTTACCAGTTCATCCTGAAAATCCCAGTTCTGTTTCTTGGTGTAATGCGACATTATGACCTGAAGTCCATGCTTCTTCTGCTCGATGTCTTCGACAATTTTGATTCTGCCATTCCCCATAATGCTTTGATAACAATAGGAATATGCACAGGCAATATCTCCCTCCACAAGCTCATGCTTACGATCCATCTCAAAAGATACAGAACCCTGTTTTCGGATCAGATCAAGCTTTTTGCCCTCCGCTGCTCCGTGAAAATACAGCGCCAGCTTTCCGTCCTGCTCTTCCCAGCCAAAATTCATCGGCACAATATAAGCGCCCTGCTCATCCACAAGTCCAAGTCTTGCACAGTCACAGGCATCCAGAATTGCACGCATCTGTTCAAAATCTGTAATCTCTCTGTCTTTTCTTCTCATCCTTACGTCTCCTAATCGGTGATTACTCCCGTTTCTGTGCTGCGTTCTGTTTGTAATTTTTTATCGTGTCTGTTATTTTCTTCATGCCAATAATTTTACCGCATTTGCTATGTTTTTTCTACAGCTTTACTTCTGTATTCCTTTTTGGATGCGTAAACCTGCCTGATACACCACATCAATAACCTTTTCCGTCATAGTGTCACTTCCTTTATAGATTTTTCCAGGTGAGGATCAGATTCGCAGGATAACCTAACAACAGGTCAATCGGTGAAATATTGGCATTCACCGCTCCAAAGCTTAAAATAGAAGTAAAAACCAGTGTATTTGCAAACAATTAGAAATTGTTATTCCAATGCTTTTTTTATCATTTTCTTTTTCATCACATTATGTTCAAACCCAACCCATGCGATCTCGGAAAATACCACTATCATATAAATAACCACCTGAACTACAACGCCATCCAGCTTTTCAATAAAATATCCAAAAACAGCTTGTGTAATAAATAACGCGCAACCCAAAATAATAAAATTTCTACCATGTCTATGGTTCCATTCCGTAACACTCGTCAGTTCATCTTCACGAGGTGGTTTTTCTCCCGTGTTTATTGATACTGGTTTTTCAGACCTATACTGCGTGATTCCAAGTATGATAAAAATAAGTGAAACCAATAATGAAATTACCAAATAAATAATTGTAGCAGCCATATCTATCCTCCTGATTCATTATCTCTTAACTGTGATAAAAACGCTTCCAGAATTTTATTGCTGACGTATTCTCTTTCAATTGTTCTACCCTGTATTTACCTTTATACATTTCCATTATTTTGCTGACTGCGCTAAATGCTACACCCTTTCCTCTAAACGATTTTAAGACAAAAATTTCATGAATACTAAATTCAGCAAATTCAAATTTGTCTATCCAAAATGGAATGGAATAACAATATTAAGCAGGAATGCAAGAACTATACTCATTGTTCCCATTATCGCAGAACTCCTCAATGTGTCTCTCTTCAAAACAATAAGTCCAATAATAAAGACTATCACTTCCAAAACAGACCATGCACTAAAATATCCGAATCCATATACAAAGCACATATTGAACAATACTGCCAAAATCAGAGCCGACAGTATAAATGCCCGTTTGCTTTTCCCCCTTGCATACCAGCAGACAAAAGCTAATAATGGAGAAACTGCTGTAAAACCAAACCAAATCATCGCATAACTTCTTGGAAAAAATCCTGCAATATAGTTTGAATACAAATAGTAACTTGCAACCATACCAACAAAGAATACAAAAACATTGATGCTTGCTCTTATTGCAGAATTGCTATAAATAGAAATACACAGTGCAATCAATACCCAGATTGCAAAACGCCCAAGAAAATTACTAATATCTAATTCTTCATCTATTGCCATAAGCACACCCGGAAGTTCAGCTTGACGAAAATCCAGATATTTCGCAAAAATTCCCAACGCTATTCCGAGAAACAATAGAGCTATGGTATTTATAATTTTTCTATTATTGGATATTGGATTTTCTGCATTCCTTATATCATTCAAAAACTTTATCATAATTATCCTACAAATTCCGATTTGTTAATCCGTTTATTATAGCACATGCAAACCCATTCATACTAAAAAAGAGCAACCGAATTTTCTCAATTACTCTCTTGTTCATTACTTCTCGTCAATATCCTGAAAAAATAAAGAACTTCAAATGCAAAACACACTATATAATGGCACTGCCTTTATCCCATTTACCATTCCAAAATTTCTTGCTGAAATCCGGATTGCATAAACCGGGGCATATTTTCCCATATAAACCCTCATACTTTTCGCTTTCACATGATTTCCCGCTTTACATTCCCCTGTAGCGCTTCCAGCGTCATTCCCAGTCTGGCGGACATAATACCCATATCACTATAGTATAATTTGAATGCACTCACATCCTGATATGCTGCAACCGGATAAAATCCCTGACTACATTTCATACACTTATTCACAATTCCGGCCCGAATCAACCAGTCGATTGCATCTCCATATTGAGATGCGCGTGCGCCTGATTTTATCAACTTATACTGAAATTTTTTGGCATCCTTTGCCAGCTGTGCCGGAAGGGAATCATATGCTTCAAAAATACGTATCGTATCTGCAAGCATCTGTTTTCCCTTTGCCCACAATACCTCTTCCAGATCCATTGGGTACATGGTCAGCATCTGAACTTTTCCTACCGGAAAAGAATATTTTTCCCGATTCACTGCTACACCCAACAGGCTTCCTGCAGCCATTACATGATATTCCGGGGCCTCTTCCGAAAAATATTTTAACGAAGTTAATGCTCTTTCACACATTTGAATTTCGTCAAAAATAATAAGTGTATTTTCAGGTACAATCTTAGCCTGATAGTATTTTTCCAAAACAGATATCACATGATCTGCATGAATATCTGTTTCAAAATATTTTCCGATTCTTTCATCCGTTTCAAAGTTTACATAGATGGTATTCTTGTAATACAATGCCCCAAACTCACGCATCTCAAATGTTTTTCCAACCTGACGTGCACCGTAAATCAGCAATGGCATTCTACCATTTAACATATTTTGGTGCGTTTTAATGTGTTATATTACATTTTTATATACGAATCAATGTTCTTTTTTGCAGCAAATAGTAGATATCCCATATCATTAAATAAATATTTTCTTTCTGACCGGACTCTTTTTCCATGTAAAAATAATTATTGTGTCATCCCTATAACCTGGAATTTATCGTTGTATTTTTAATGTTCTCCATTCATCTTCTAAAATCGACATCAATATATCATCTGCATACTTATCGCCATCCATAATAGCATCTCTTAAAACACCTTCTCGCTTAAATCCTGCTTTTAAATATACTTTTTCGGCTCTGGGATTGAATGAATACACATCTAATTCTAAACGATGTAATTTTAGTTTCTCAAAAGCAAAATCACGAGTAATTTCCGTTGCCCATGTGCCAATACCTTTTCCTCTTTCCGCTTGACGATAAAGGCCAATTCGAAAATTAGCACACCTTAAATCCCAATCAATTTCATTAATCACACTTTCACCTATAATATCTCCGTCAGGTGCTATAATCAAAAAGAAATACCTATCATCTTCCTCAAGCGATTTCAGAAAAAAAGATACTACTTCTTCTTTTGAAAATTCTTCTTTACAACCAGTCAAACGTGCCACTTCCTTATCTAAAGGACAATAATTCTGTTCATAGTAATTAACTGCATCATCAGCTTTGGCTAAACGTATTACAAAACCATCTTTTTTACCAATAACATCTGTGTTCATATAGTATTTTCTCCTTTACAAATACCGATTGCCTTGATAATTCCCCTCTCAAAATCTACATTATCCCATTCCACACTTACAGTAGTTACTTAAAAATCTAGTAAGTGGCATCCCTTTATGCCAAGAAGCTTATAATCCGCCTTTCTGCGAAAAACACCAGGATTCAATAGCCCCTATTCACCTCAACCACCTGAAAGATAAAAACTTAATAATTGTTTTTCATCTTGTTTTGTCTTTATTTCCGTTTGTGCCAAATACACATTTTTCTCTATTTTATATTTCATCACATTACTTCATATGTTATTGAAAAGTGTGTCAAAAGGTGTGTCACGCTCATAGTATAGCATATATTTATAATCCAGAAAATAAGTTCTGCCACAGGATTATCAGATAAAGCTATCGACACACTTATTTCTTTACGCAAGATAGATTCGCGTCTATCCGATACCATTTCCCGTATTATTGAAAATAAAGATTTATTGTACCAGATACACGATTGTTGTACTGCGGAATATAATAACGCTGATTTTGAGACTTCATATGAAAATTTTTTTCTGATCAAAAAAGGAAAGCTATTATGTCTCCACAGAAAATGGAACAACTTAACTTGATGATGTTATATAATTCTTTAAGGGATTTCGTAAATGAATATAGAATTGAAAATCACATTGACTAAAGAAAAACACTTGGCAGCAGTTTATATAATGACTTCCATGCCAAGTGCCTGTTTTTACTTCATCTAATTTCATCTGAAATCATGAAATGTTATAAATTATGAACCGTTTTACACTTTTCCTTGCATCAACTCATAAGATATGTTATATTATGCGTAGAAAAAGGGAAAACCAGAGAAGCGGCTTACCCCGAACACTATAGCATCAACCTTTTATAAGGTCAGCCGTCATTATTCGCAGTAATGGCGGCTATTTTCGTTTTCCCTTGAAAATCGTATAACACAATCCAACAAGGGCGCAAATGAATATTCCAATCTGAATTAAGTCAGAGTATGTAACATACATTGGCAACGCCCTCCTTTCTTTCGTCTGGAGGGTTAGGTCTACGCTTCGCTCCGGTCGTTGCTAAACAAGCCCCACCGGGGCTTAGCAACCCTCCGAAAAAGAGGGTAAGCCGCCCGGCTCTCTGGTTTCCCATGTGCGAAGTATATCATAACTTATTAAATCAGACAACGATAAATCGACAAAATCCCCTTAGATTACTCTAAGAGGATTTTCTTATTTCGAGATATTTTTCTATAAAAGTGTGTCAAAAGGTGTGTCAGTCTTTTATTTCATATCAGATAAATGATCCGGAACCCCTATAAAATAAGCGTGACAGATAATAACCCAATACGATGTGTCACAACACATTTATGGGCCAAGGCTGTCGCCCTGGACGGACTATGGTGCTTCGCACCTTTTTCATGCAAAAATAATTATTGAATCATCCCTATAAACTGAAAGTTTCTGTTGCCTTTGTAACGATAAAATATCAGTTATTCTTTTCACATCTCTAATAACTTATCTTTCTGTTTCAATTCTCACAGTTCTTCTCTCCTATTCATTCAATGTTGCATACACATAAGTATCTTTCCAAATTGGGTTTCCGTTCTCGTCCTTATAGAAGTAAATGTTTTTATGAAAAAATGCCTCTCGTTCCATACCTACTTTTTCAAGCAGTTTCCATGAACAGATATTTCGTGGATCACATTCTGCATATATTCTATGTATGCCATTATTAAAGCATTTTCTTATTACTGCAGATAAAGCTTCACTTGCATATCCATGGCACTGATAATTCTTATTTATGATATATCCAACTTCCCTGGACTCAAAATCTCTTTTCCCACAATATATATTTCCAATAACTTTGCAATTTTCTTTTAGTTCTATTGCGTAGAATTCATCTGATTGCACTCTATATGACAGATGTTCCTTTCCATTTTCATAAGTTATTCCTGGATATCCTTCAAATTCATCGTTCTCACGTTGAACGAGATATTCAAACAAATCATCGTAATCGGAATTTTCAAACATTCTTAGTATTAGTCTTTCAGTTTCTATTATCATTTCATAAGTTCCTTCCACCACAAAACATCAATTTATTTCACTTACAAGCAATATAAACATCCATACTCTCTCCATCCGTCTCAAAGCATGGAATTACTTCATTTTCGACATAAACCAATCCATTAGTTCTCATGTAATCATTCAAAGTATGGTATGCTCCCGGAATCGTTACAAAAGGATTATCAAAAGGTCTGTCAATGTGAATTGCTACATATTTGTGTTCCGTCTGTTCTTTTATTTCCAATTCCTTCGGTGTAATTCCTTCAGGTAATATCCATGCAGCTGTGTATCCATGCATATTGTAAACATTAATCTGTTCAATTGACAGCTTTTGGAAATCCCATCCTATTACTTTAGGATTTTCATCACCATTTTCTTTTGCATACTTATATACTCTGTCAATAGCATCTCCTTCTGGATCCGTGCTTACAACCGTATGCTCCACGTATCGAAATCCAGGAATCATTTCAATGCGTAAATTTGTGTATTTATCGCTTCTTTTGTCCATCTCATCCCTGAAAAGATTATCCAGTGTACAGTTGAACACTTTACACAGCTCAAGAGCTTTATCCATTTCTGGTTTTGCTGTATCCATTTCCCATTTTGAAATAGTCTGACGGCTGACACTCATTTTCTCTGCCAGAGATTCCTGTGTCATATTTCCACTTAGTTGCCTTAAATACTGAAGATTAGTTCCGAAGCTCATATAACCACACCCTACAATTGTTTTTCGTAATATACATTTTCGCCATCTCTGCCGGTTTCAATATAGCCACACTTTTTATAAAACCGGTTCGTCCGCGTATTCCATGTTGGAGTATCTAATCTTATCATTCTTGATGAAAAGAGTCTTTCTATATCTTGCATTAACGCAATGCCATATCCTCTGCAGAAATATTTTGGATCAATAAATATTCTTCCTACAAATAGTTCATCTCTTCCAAATATAACAGCGCCACCAACGATGGTCTCATCCTCACAAATATATGTGTACAGATGATTTTGCTCCATCATCTCCCTATGCCATCCTTCAGAATTATATCCCGGTGGTCCATCATTTTCCGGTCCTCCTACTAGCACATCTGTATCGAATGCTTTCGTAGAAATGCTTGTTAGTTCTTTTACATCACTAGCAATGCTTTTTCGTAAAATCATCATTATCCCTCCTAAGAATTTGTATATATCAATCTTAGAATATTCAATAATGATTATAATGTACCCATAACAGTGGACACATGAATTAGCGTAGTACCTGGTTCTCAGACACACTCACTAACCCTTCCCCTGTTTTCAAACACCGTTCCTAAGTGAACCCAGTTTCTTGGACACTGCCTCT
>NZ_VUNI01000036.1 GCF_009695765.1 Roseburia porci | reverse complement strand
CAAGACTACCGAAATATCTGCGTAATGCACTCCATCCAGAGGCTGTGGTGGCATAAATTGCTATTTTGTTAGCTGAAGTATTGAATTTTCAAGGTGCGAAGCCTATTTTAGGTATGGGAAGTCTTAGTTAATAATAGTTCCGCTTCCGATATAGATATTCTTACCGTAGTCACAGTTGAAATTACCCTTGATTGTCACATGGCTTCCAATAGAACCAAAGAATTTCTGCAGGAACATCTGACGCTCCTCACTACGGGGCGGCTGAGAATTAATAAGCTGCAATCCTTCACTACACTCATATGCGAGATCTGCCAGCTCCTGATCTGGAAAATATTCTTCTTTGTCCAGCATCTTTTCATGATTCGTCTTTTCCATAATAAATCTATTTCCTCCCAAACTTCCGTTTTTCAGTTCCAAAAACGGAAAATTATCTACGTGTTCCATCATCATTAAACTGTTTTTTCAAAGCTTTCTCTGTTGGATAAATTGATATAACCAAAATAATACTTTGAATTGTCACAAGAATCCCACCTGCAATTCCAATAGTACTCTCATCACTATGCCATAACAGAATATGTATCAAAGCAGATGGTATGATCATTAACCATCCTAATTTCCACCAAAGTTTTCCGCAATAGTCGTGAGCAAATTTCCATGTATCCATATTTTTCATGGAACGAGTTGTTCTGTATCCCACTATGCCATTTATACCTTTGGGACAATGTTTCCACATCATTCTTCCCCCAATAATCATAACAATAGGAATAATCAAATCACATATGAACATAAACCACCAAAACCACATAAAATCCACCTCCACAAATCATAAATTTTTCATTGTTGTCTTATATGTATACTGCTTGAAAGGACTTTTTTTGATTTTAAGCAGTATTTATTTAAACCTTCTAACAATTCGAAAGAATATTTACTGGTTAAAAAACGTTTTTTTAGTTTCAGGCAGTATTAATTCAGGCTTTCCATTCATTTTAAAGCGTATATACTGCTTAGATCAACAAAATAAAGATTTAAGCAGTAAAATCCATAAATCCCAGTTCGGCATAACTGACGTATAAGCTTCCCTGATCATTATAAAATGATTTTGTTTCTTGTAATTAATCTGAATTGATTTTATCTCTTCTTAAATTGACTTTATATCATCTGATCCATCTTCTTGTATATTTTCACCGAGTAATACACTTACTGATGTATCCAATTCGTCCGCCAATGCAATCAGCATATTTGAATCCGGAACCGATATACCATTCTCCCATTTAGAAACAGTCTGTCTTACCACATTTAATTTAATTGCAAGTTCTTCCTGGGATAATCCTTTTGATTTTCTAAGATTTTTAATGTTTTCATTCAACATAATCTGCGCCTCCTTGTTTTTGATGACTCCATTCTATGATCAAAAGAGCCGTTGCTACAAGCAACGCATGTTAACATGAGCTTATTTATTTGTACAGTTCCTTTAATTCAATCAATATACGATTTTTTCCCTCTTCGCAGGTAAATCCGGTTCTTGAAAAGAAGCCATATCTATAACACTTCAAGCCGTTTTGCTTTACCTGACGAATTTCATTTTGGACAGTACTCTCTGTCACAGGGTCTTTTCTAAACTTTGCTTCATAAAATATATATCCCTTGTCATCCAAGGTAACAATGTCAAATTCTCCATTCTTTTTTTCAACAGGATCATCATAATAGTATTTTCCTATTTTTTCAAAAACCTCATCCAGCAGACCTTTTCGGTTTTTTCTGATCAGATACTGCTTGCAAATCCTCTCAAAGCTTTTCGGAACATACTTCGTTTCAAAATCGTCTGAAATATATTTATCATAAAAAATATCAGGGTCCATAATATTCATTCTCGACATATTTCTGAAAATATATTTATAGTAAAACAATGATAAATTGTCGGAAATAAAATATCCTGATTTTTTCTTATTGTTTTCATCGTTAATCGGAGCTTCTTTTGCGACAACATCCATGCGCATCAACTTATCAAGAATATCAATCAATGCTGGCCCGCTCGAAACATTTGACTGATCAAGAATATCCTTATATCTGGAATATCCTTTTGCAAGTGCTTCAAAAACTTCATTTGCATTAGTAATTTTTGAAATTTCTGAATTCAGGTACATAGATACTTCATTTTCCAGACGTGCACCAGATGAGGCGATAAGATCAATGATATTCTCACGCACACTTTTTTTGGCATCAATCAACCGATTATAGTATGGAATTCCACCAAACACACTAAACAATCTTACTTTATCTTCTTCTGAGAATTCAGGATAAAACAATGCTGATTCATAATAATCCATTGGTTTCAGATTAAGCGTAAGATCAATTCTGCCATATAACGGATTCTGTTTTTCCAAAAGAGCTTTCATGGTATCCACATAAGAACCACAGACAATAAGCTTCATATTCGAAGTATCTTTATAATGATCTATGACCGATTGTAAAACGCTGTCAAGTCCCTTTGAATTTTCCCGTAAATATGGATATTCATCCAAAACAAGAATCATCGGTTCTTTTTCTGACATCTTAAACAGAAACTTCAGCAAAACTTCCATATTCTCAAATGCGGGTTTTGGAAAATCAAATCTCTCGCCAATAAGTTCTGCTAAGCTGTCTACATTATTCTTTTCTGTGGTTTGTTTACATTCATAATAAATGCTTTTTATATCTGTTTCCTTTAATACCTGCTTAATAAGCTCACTTTTTCCAATTCGTCGCCTTCCATAAATCAGAGAAATCATCTGACCATCTGAACGGAACATTGTACACAGTTTTTTTCTTTCGTTTTCTCTTCCATAAAACATACACAATATCCTCCAAATTGAAAATATGAAATGATATCTATAGTATAGTGAGAATGTAAGCAGCTGTCAATTTTTATTCGGTCGCTACCGAATCAGTTATGACCGAATAAAATTAAACTTAAAAAATTGTACATATCCATGCAACCACAGCGCAAATAGGAATATAAATAACGAAATGTAACATATGTGATTTCATGTTATACCCAAACATATGCGGTCCCACAACACCTTTCAGTTCTGGATAAAAATGTGGAAAAAAGTTTGAATGACAGAGAAGTACCCAATCAAAAAAGAAAATATTATAGATTTTCATACAATAAAGCATGGTAAGGAATCGCGATTATTTCTATTATCCATCCTATTATAACACATTCCACCAATGACCATACATTTTCCTCCGAACCGATGTGTATGATACCAATTGTCAGAATCTAATAATGCCCAGGGAACACGAATACCAATGCTATAATTCGGTTTTATTTTTGGAATAAAATTGCCTAGAATGAGATACAAAACTCCAACGAGCAATCCACAGAGAAACTCGATGTTAAGTTGATATCCTAAATTGAATAAATATATGGTGTTACAAACAACCAAAGAAACCAGTGGACAAATCCACAAGACAACCCGGAATATTTTTTTGTTGATATTTTTTGCCTTTGGATCAATATTTGTCACAGCCACACAAAAAAAATGAAAGAACAGCAGAATTATCGGAAACCCAAACACCGCAAAGGCTTTAGAACAATACCCATCCGGTTGATTGTCCGCTCCAATTTTTCAAGAGGTTTCTTACTGCAATCAATCACATTTTACAGGAATACCGATTTCAGTCACAAATTTTTCTGGATCATTTGTAATACCATAGTCAATGAGTGTAATCTCACGGGAAAATCCGACAATCTGCATCTGATATTTTTTTATATAATCCAGCAATTTCTTATACTGCCCCTGAGCTTCTGCATGGCTGCCTCGGAAACACAGACGGACACATAAGGATTCCTCCACTGGCATTGTCTCTCCATCATAGATATCTTCATCGTCCAGTATTAAAAAGATGCCATCATATTTTTGGTATTCTGCTGTCTGCAGATGCTCTGGCGAAATCCCAAGTCCCACTTTGCCAAGAAACACAACTGCCTCTGCCTGTGATTGATCCAGCTTTCTGATAGGAGCTTCCATATCCTGTGAATCCTCAATTTTCAACGGAGCATCCACCCATACAATACGACTCGCCGGAAGCTGCACGAATGTCACAGTATTTAATGGCATATTCTGTGCTTCTGATAAACCTTTTAAACGATGGTTTATTTTTTGTTCAATGCGTTTCAATTCCTGTTGCTTTTCCAGAACAATCTTTTTTTGCTGCATCAGCTTTTCTTCAATGTTACTGATATCTCTGTTTTTCAAAAAATCCTCTATTTCCGTCAATGGCATATCTAAAGCTCTTAAATACCGAATCGTATTAAGCACTTCAAACTGTTCCGTTCCATAATAACGATATCCTGTATCAGGTGAAGTATATTTCGGATGAAGTAGTCCAACATCCTCATAATGCCGCAGGCTGCTGACACTGATATGAAAAAGTTTTGATACCTCACCTATGGAAAATAACCCTTTTCTATCCATATAATCACGATTCCTTTCTTACCGGTTCTTTATGATACATCACATAAAATGCAATCATGCAGATCAGTACAGATAACAACGAACCTGCTGCTGTCGCGAGTCCCATCGGAAACAATGTTGTCCGGAATATCCTTGATGTGAGATAAACTCCCGGAATACGCACCAGTACAATTGCCAGAATGTTGTGTAAAAATGACAGCCCTGATTTTCCACAGGCACAGAAATAACCACTGAAACTAAAATGAATGCCTGCAAAAATGCTATCAAAGATATAACCTCTCAAATACTGACCGCCAAGACGTATCACATCTGCGCCATCGGATGTATTCCCATCTGTAAATAAAGATACAATCGGTCCGGCAGTAAATTGAATTGTAATAGTTGCTAATACTCCAAATCCAACTGCAATCAAAACAGCATATCGCAAAGTTGCAATTGCCCTTTCCGGTTTATCTGCCCCGATATTCTGTGCACCAAGAGCTGAAACGGTAGATAACATAGAAGACGGAACCAGAAACAGAAAGCTCATGATTTTCTCTACAATGCCTACGGCGGCAGCATCGTTTAATCCTCTCTGATTTGCAATAATCGTTATCACAATAAAAGCAACCTGAATCAATCCATCCTGCACAGCGATTGGAATTCCAATCGATAGTATTTTCCTCATCACCGGACGATGAGGTTTGAAATCTGCCTTAATTAACACAATGCTTTTTCTTTTTATTATAACAATTAATGATACCAGTACACTGACTGCCTGAGAAATAGTTGTTCCAAGTGCCGCCCCCGCAGGACCAAGTCTAAAAGCACCCATAAAAAGATAATCCAATACAATGTTGGCAACACATGCCACAGCGATAAAAAACATCGGACTCTTGCTGTCTCCCATACCTCTGAAAATAGAACTGATGATGTTATACGCTGTGATAAACGGGATACCAATAAAGCAAATTGTCAGATATGTGACCGTACCACTTACAGCTTCCACGGGAGTAGACATTGCCGATACAATCGGGTGTACGAACATAAGCAGCAATGCCATTCCCACAATAGCAACTCCCATAAACAAAACTACTGTATTTCCAATAACCTTAGATGCCTGTTTTTTGTTATTCGCTCCAATTGCCTGTGCAATACTTACTATTGTACCCATAGCAAGACCTACAATCATAACGGTAATCATATGCATGATCTGTGAGCCGATCGATACCGCAGTAGTACTTGCCACACCGTCATATTGTCCAATAATAAACAAATCTGCCATTCCATAAAGTGTCTGCAAAAAATAGGAAAGTAAATACGGTAGCGAAAACAAAATTACATTTTTGAATACACCGCCAGTCGTAAGATTTTTTTCCATAATGATGTCCTCTTTCTTATAATATAAGTATATCGTAAACTCTACAACGATTGTAGAGTCAATAGGAACTTTATGTTGTTTTGTCTTACGAAAGTGTAAGATGCCGGCCACAATTGTAAGCCAGTTCGACGGCAGCCAGTTCTGTGTTCCAATATACTAACATTATCAAATGAAAGTTACGGAGGACACAAAAATGACTACAGAGGAATGCTCTTTCTTACCTGAACTTGACTGCTTTGACAAAGTTATTTTCTTAGTTCTAAAATATTAATTCTGCATCCGATAGCCTGCAATACAAATGCGTATCTCCTTCTTCCGTATATGTCTCAAAGGTACCTTCTACCATAATTTCTTCATTTTCTGCCGGATATTCATCTGGATATGTGTGAGTACCATCTCCCCACACAAATTCTAACCCCTGCGCACAGCATGCCATTGCATCCTTAATAATGCAATATTCATAATATTTTTGAGTCGGTTCATAATATTCTGCATGAAAACTTCCCTGTATACGAAAAGTTTTTCCTTCATATTGTTCCGGAGTCATCATCATCTGATACACAGTTGCATACACCATATCACTGCCCATTTGTGTAAGATCATAATCAACAGAACTGTCCTCCGGCTGATTTTCCTGTGTTTTCTGATTTTCTTCTGTTTCCTGCTCTTCTTTTTGTGTATTCTCCAGGGTTGGTCCCTGAATCTGATGTTCTATGTTCTGCGTTTTGGCATCCCCATTGTCTTCTGCATCTGTGCCACACCCCATGAGTAACACCATGCATAAAACAAGAATACTTCCTTTTGTTAAGATTTCTATCCACTTCATTGCGCATTTCCTCCTGATACTTTTCCTATAAAACTGCTAATCAGAAATGCCACAATATCAATTGCCACAATCGTTGACCCGACCGGTGTTCCTGCCAGAATAGAGGACAGGATACCGATGACAGCACAGATAACCGACAACACAACTGAGCAAATCGTAACACAAAAAAAAGTCTTGAATATCCGCATAGCAGACAATGCTGGAAATATTACCAATGCTGAAATCAGAAGAGACCCTACCAGATTCATTGCCAGAACAATAATGATTGCTGTAATCACAGCAATCAGCAAATTGTACGCGTCCGTTTTTATACCAGTGGCCTTTGCAAAAGTCTCGTCAAAGGTAACGGAGAAAATTTTATGATAGAAGATAACAAATAATGTTACAACCAGCACAGATAAAATACAGCATAATATCACCTGCGCTTTCGTTAATGTCAAAATAGAAGTCGAACCAAAAAGTGTACTGCATACATCTCCTGAGAGATTTGGTCCCGTTGAAAAAATATTCATTAACAGATAACCGATTGCCAGTGCTCCCACTGAAATCATGGCAATCGCAGCATCTCCTTTTATTTTTGTATTCTGACCTGTACGTAATAATAAGATTGCACACACAATTGTTACCGGCAAAATAAACAACATATTGTTTGTAATGTTTAAAACAGTCGCTACTGCCATCGCTCCAAAAGCAACATGAGATAATCCATCGCCGATAAATGAAAATCGTTTCAATACCAATGTCACTCCCAACAGGGATGAGCACAATGCAATCAACACTCCAACAATCAACGCATATCTTACAAATGGATATTGAAAATATAATATCAGTTTATCCATCAAATCAACCACCTGCTTTCATATTCCTCTGTTGTCCCATAAAACATTGTTTCTCCAACATGCATGATATGACTGGAATATTCTATTGCAGCACGAATGTCATGTGAAATCATAATAACCGTAATTTTATCATCCCTGTTAATCCGTTTAATCAACCGGTACATTTCCTTTGTTACAATTGGATCCAGTCCGGACACGGGTTCATCCAGTAAAAGTATTTTATCCGTTGCGCATAATGCTCTGGCAAGCAGTACTCTTTGTTGTTGTCCTCCTGACAATTCACGGTAACAACGATGCTCCAGCTCTGTAATTTTTAACTTTTCCATAATCTGATCTGCATGTTTTTTTTCTTTTCTGCTATAAAAAGGACGCAATCCAAGTCGATTCTGACATCCGGAGAGAATAATCTCTCTCACAGATGACGGAAAATCCTTTTGTATCATCGTCTGTTGTGGCAAATATCCAATTTCGTTATTTTTCAATCCATCGCCATACTGGATCATTCCACTGACTGGCTGTTGCAGCCGAAGCAGCGTACGCATGAGCGTTGATTTACCAGTACCATTTTCTCCGATAATACAAAGATAATCTCCCTCATTTACAGAAAAATTTATATTCCGCAGAATTGATCTGCCGTCATATCCGATTGCCAGATTCTGACAGGTAATCTGTGCCATACTCCCTCCTACTGCAATGCTTCCTCTAATACCTCTAAATTATCTTCCATAACTGAAAAATAGGTTGTTCCATTTTTTACATCATCTGATGTTGTTGACTGCATTGAATTCAGCGTTAATATGTTTTGATTTTTGTCTTTTGTATTATCTATAATTGTTTTTGCGATTTTCTGATCCGACTTCTCAATGGTCATTATATTTCTGATTCCAAGCTCATCTGTCTTTTTTGCTAAAAAGGTAATGGTTTCAAAACTGGCTTCCGTTTCCGCTGAACATCCAACAAAAGCTGCATAATAACTCAGTCCATAATCATCCACCATATAGCGGAACGGAAATCTATCACCAAAAATCAATGTTTTCTGTGATGATGCATCTACAACTTCCTGATATTGTTTATCCAGATCATCCAATTTCTTCACATAATCCTGTTCGTTCGACTGATAAATATGTGCATTTTCGGCATCAATATCTGCCAGATCATCCGCAATAGCTTTACACAGAACTTTTGCATTTTTCAGGGAAAGCCATACATGCTCATCATATTCCGGACCTTCTTCTGACTCTTCCTCCTCTGTCTGCATGCCTTCAACTACTTCTTCCTCTTTCACTGTATTCCCAAGAACATCCAGTAAATTAATAACCTTCATATTTTTATTGACGGCTTCTTTTAATGCATCTTCTACCCATGCATCCGACTCTCCGCCAACATATATAAAAAGATCACACTCTGAAATTTTCATAATGTCATCTGCAGTCGGCTGATAACTGTGCAGATCAACCCCGTTATCCAAAAGCATCGTAAGCTCCAGGTTCGAAGCCTCTTCACCCGCAATCTGCTTTACCCAGTCATATTCCGGAAAAATTGTTGTAACGACTTTCATTTTCTGCGAATCATTTTCGCTTATTTCAGTCGATTGTCCATTTTCATTTGTCTGTGTGTTGGAAATTTTCTGACCGCAGCCGGAAAGACAGCATGCTGTTACAACTGCTGCTAATAATAGAGAAATATATTTTTTCATAAGAAATAAAACCTCCGCTTTCATTTGTATTAATAAAAAAGAGTACAAAAATAAAAGGTACGCTATCTGCCCACCCTTTCTATTCTGCGAAAAGTTTTATTCAATCATTTAATCTTACCTTTTTACTTACCAGAGATGTACTGCAAAACAACAGAAACTGACATGTAAACAGTAGTGTCACAAATAACGGGAGTAAATTTACATTTGCAATGGCAGACGTATCTGTTCCGATATTTTTCAGCAGCTGCTCTGCCTGATGAATGCAGGAACAAATTGGACAATCTTCGCCTGTGCAATCATGTCTTTCCTCTTTTGCGATATAGAAAAGAGAAGCAAATGTGACAAAGACGAGCAATATACATACTGCAATTGAAACCGCTTTTTGATTCTTTGTATACATTCCGTTCTCCTTTCCCACAATCTTACTGCCTAAACTCACTGTGTTTTTCTACATTCACTGCATAATCCGTAAAATACTGTACGAAGTGAATCCATTTCAAAGCTGTGATGCTCTATCATATGCTTTCTGAGTTCCTCTACTTCGCTGCATTGCAGATGTATCAGTTTACCACATTTTTCACATTTGCAGTGATAGCATACGCTATTACTCTCTGCATCTTTACTGCCAATGTATTCAAAACAGGCACTGCTGGTTCCATCAACAATGTATTTTGCAACTATGCCCTCTTTAACCATTTTCTCCAATTGACGATATATGGTTGTGGTGCCGACTGCGATTTCCTGTTTTTTAAAATAATCGCTTATGTCACTGACGGTAACATGGCTGCCTTTTACAGATTTTAAAAAGGTAAGTAATTCGGTCATCTGCTTTGTTTTATACTTAGCTTTAGCCAAATTCTCCACCTTCTTCCAATTTGAAAACGGTTTCCATTTTGGAAACCGTTTTCATTCTAACATATGAATTTATTTTGTCAACTGATTTTAATATTTTCTTTAAATATCTATATGTTCCTTCAGCGTTTTTTCAATTTCTTTTAAATTGATCGGTTTGGAGATATAGCCATTCATTCCAGCTTCTTCACAGCGCTGCCGGTCTTTCGTCAACGTATTCGCCGTCATCGCAAATATGAGGATATCTTTGTCCGGGCGGTCTAACGCTCTGATTTTTTTCGTTGCATCGATTCCATCCATCACCGGCATCTGCATATCCATAAAAATTGCAAGATAGGTATGGTTCTCAGACTGCTCAAATTTCTGAACAGCAAGTTCTCCATTTTCTGCCCAGTCCGCAACAAGACCAATATTCTCTAATAATTCGGTTGCGATCTCTGCATTTAAGGTATTATCTTCTGCAAGAAGCACCTTTTTCCCTTTAAAATCGATATTCATCTGACTGTCTGAGGCAGATTTCAGTGCAATCTCACGTTCTTTTTGCGTTGGTTCTGCAAATGGGGTTTCAATAATAAAGGTTGATCCTTTTCCAGGTTCACTCTTAATCTCCAGTGTTCCATGCATTAATTCCGTAAATCCCTTTACCACGGACATTCCAAGTCCTGTTCCTTCCGATGAGGAAGTACGGCTGTCCTCTGCGCGGCTGTAGTCTTCACAAATATGCTGGATAAATTCCTGATCCATCCCGATTCCGTTATCCGTACAGGTAAAGCGATAGCGGTTCTCAGGAAGCGCCTCCAGCAGAACATTAATCTCGCCACCTATATCCGTATACTTGATGGCATTCGATACAATGTTTACCATGATCTGGCTGAAATGTCCCGAGTCTCCAACAACAATATGTTCATGAACATCAGAAGAAATTCTTAACGTCTGCTCCTTCTTTTTGGCTAACGGACGCAGCATCTGTATACTGTCATACATACATTCTTCCAGATCAAACGGTTTATTGATCAGCTCCATATGTCCATATTCCAGCTGATTAATGTCCAGAATAGAATTGATCATTGTTAAAAGATAATTGCCTTCCGACGCAATATGCTCCAATGCATGATCGAGTTTATCGGGATCGCTTTTATATTTTTTTGCGATCTGGGTCATTCCGAGAACTGCGTTCATTGGAGTTCTGAGAACCGTAATAGAGATTATACAGATCGGAGCGCCAATTCGGGGTTTCGATATTCATTTGGTCGATTGCATTATCAAGTTCATTGATCAACGACTGATTTTCTTTTCGTGCCATGAAGTAATAAGGCGTTTCCCCGAAATTTTCTATCGTCTCTTCATCTTCCGGTGTACGTATATAACTGTCAACCAGCGCATCGACTTCCCCATCGATTAATGCATTGGAAAGTTCAGTAGGCGTTGTATAATATACGATTTCACAGTTGAACCCTTTTTCTTCTACAAACTGTTGAAAGCGGTCATTATAGGTATGCCTTTGTAACAGTCCAACCCTTAACCCATTGTAGGTAGAATAATCACCTGCAATTACCTTCGTATTTCCTCTTTTTACGTTCATACAGGTCGTAGCCGTTATCGCCGGATATTTGGAAAATGTAAATTCCTGCTCCCGTTCCGGAGTCCGTTTTGCTGCCGTGTAAATATCAAGCTCGCCATTTCGCAGCATTTCTTCACACTCTTTTGCGCTTTTCTCATAACCGACATAGGAAAACGTACATTGCATGTAATTTGACAGATTTTGCATCATGTCATAGCCGTACCCGTATTTTTGTCCATTTTCATCCTGCATATTAAAACAGTCAAATGCATAATAGGATACTTTATAATCTGGGGTTTCTTCTTGTGGCACATATGCTGCATACACGGGGCAGCAGGATATGACAGCAAGAAGCATACCTAACACCAAAGCCGTTAATTTTTTCATTCTTTTCCGTCCTTTTCACGTTGCGAATCTGCTTCCTGTTTTCTTGGTTATCATTAGCATACCATAAGATAGTACATTTGTACCATTACTATTTTATTTTCTGCACCTTTCGCTTCCCATCTTTTCCCGCAATTGTAAACCCTTTATTTTCGCTAGGTTGACAATTAGCTTTTTTATGTGGTAAGGTGGTAACCGTACAAAAAATAACAAGGAAGGTATGATTATGAATTTCGATTTTATCGAAGAAGATCCTGTTCTTTCGAGAGAGGATGCTATTGCTATCTTGAATACTCCGGATGAACAGCTTGATGAGTTAATGGATCGTGCAAAGAATTTACGCTATAAGTATAAGGGCAATCGTGTAAGTATTCATCTTCTTACAAATGCGCGCAGTGGAAACTGTTCACAGGATTGCGCCTATTGTGCACAGTCCTGCCGCTCAAAAGCAGATATCGCGAAATACAAATGGGTGGAAGAAGAAAAATTATATCAGGACAATGATTTCGTAAACGATTATCATCTGTCCAGACATTGTATTGGTTTAAGTGGTATGAAATTTACGGATGAAGAGATTGAGGAACTGGCCCGTCGTATCCGTAAGATGAAAGAACACGGAACACATCTTTGTTGTTCCATTGGTTTTTTAACAGAAAAGCAGGCAAAAATGCTTCGGGACGCAGGTCTGGACCGAATCAACCATAATTTGAACACCAGCCGCTCCAATTATCACAACATCTGCACAACACACACCTATGAACAGCGTGTGGAAAATATCCATATGCTTCAGGGACTGGGATTTGAAATCTGCAGCGGCGGCATCATTGGTATGGGGGAAAGCAAAGAAGATGTTGTGGACATGCTTCTGGAACTGCGCGAAATCCAGCCGGAGGCGCTTCCAATCAATTTTCTGCTGCCAATTAAGGGAACTCCGCTTGGAGATCAGGATACTTCCATGCTGACAACAGAGTACTGCATGAAAGTTCTTTGTCTCGCAAGACTTCTTGTGCCAAAGTCCGACATCCGCTGCGCTGCCGGAAGAGAAGTTTATTTTAAAGGTGAAGAAAAGAAATTACTCAGTGTCGTTGACTCTATCTTTGCTTCTGGCTATCTGACAGAGGATGGACAGGGAATTGAAGATACACTGAAAACAATCACAGATGCCGGATTTACCTATGAAATTGAATCCGCGTAATATAAATTTTTAGGCAATTGCGAAACAAGTTCGCAATCTTGATTGAAAACAAGGATAGACTCCTGCATTGCAAGATTCTTAGAATGGAAGGTGGCGGTCATTAATTTGTGGCATGACAAAAAGGCTTCCTAGTTACT
>NZ_VUNI01000035.1 GCF_009695765.1 Roseburia porci | reverse complement strand
GGAAGCATTCTTCTTAGCAAGGCTTCCTTAAGTTCTTGACTGTAGTTCATAGTGAAAGCTCCTTCCTGTGATAGTTATATACTACCACAAAAACTTTTTTCTTTCACTGACAACTATTCTAACACACAGGGCTTGTTCCAATTGCTTTGCAAAAGTTTCAAGAATATACTGATGTGCATAAACTGCTTGTTCATATTCTTCTTTATTTATTTCTAATATTGTTTTGCATAACTGTGTATAATTTTCTATTACTGATTCAACAAACTCTGCATATACAGGGAATTGCTTTATTATTTCAACCGCCACTTCCTTTTCCATATATGGAATCATAGATGAAAACTCCATCACTTTATCCTTAGTTAAATTGCGAAAAGATTCAATTTTTAAAGCTTTTTTTACAGCTTCTTCTGAATGATATCTTTTTCTTATTTTCTTTTTCATGATTACATTCCTCCTCATATAATCAAGTGTTTTTTTATTGAAAATTCAAGGTTTTTAAGCCTTGTATATCTCAGCGAATAAGCCGATGCTATGAGCATTTCGTTGTATCAGGTACTGAAATAGCGGATAAATGGTATACAAAATAAAACGTCATTGTTTTTCGCTTTACTGGCCTTGTGTATACCCATCCCTCTATGGCAGCTAACCTCCTATATCCACCAGGATCATCTCTGTCTCCAGAGGTCCTAACTTCCTTCGTCCTGCCTGCCCATAACCAGGGTGTCAGCTATGCTCCTTTGCGGGGTCATGCCCCATGGAAATAATTCCTGCCGACTCCTACTTTGAAAAATAAAATAAGCCGCTAGGGAGCAAAAATTACTCCTTAACGGCTATGTAAAATCATTCAATATTCAATTATTAAAAGCAACATGAAACTGAAAGTTTCACTTCTCATTATCAAGTTCTAATAACAATTTTACACCTAATACAGTAGCTGGGACTCTATAATTCGGGGCGAGATTTGAAAGCACAACAACAGCTGTACCTGTTTCGGGATTAAAACCAAGATAGCTATTATAATTTCCTGTACCACCATTATGCCATATGATGTTATTCTTACTATCAAGAATCCAAGACATTCCTATCTCATCCATATGAATACCCATGGTTTTATACATTTCGGTTGATGCATTAATGCTTTTCAGGCTATTATGGCAATCTGAAAAATATGAATTATCTTCAAGTTGCATCTGTGCGTATAAAAGCATATCCTCAATATTTGATGTGACAGCTCCCGCTGACAAATATGCATCGCCTTCTTTCCAATCCCAATACTTTCCAAGGTCTCCGCTTTTATCAGAAATCTGTGTTGAGGTTAAACATAATTCATTTTGTGCAAAATCATTTAACAAGCTTGTATATTCCGTTTCATATACTGACTCAAGAACAAGTCCTAATACTGCATAACCATAATTAGAATATACGAAATCATAACTTGCTTTATTCATATTCAAGTTTCCTGCTTTGTCAGAAACCATTTCTTTTGTAACACCATAAAAATCATTTCTACCATTAAAAAAGTTAGAAACCATAGGACTTTCTAAATAATATCCTTTATAGCCTGAAGTATGTGTCAATAGTTCCTCTATTGTTGGATATGTATTTCCTTCCGGTAAAGATAAATAGTTGTCTATTGTACAATCATTATTTGAGGAACTGGGCGGCAAATACGAAAGGCAAGGGGATTATTTGATACCGTGCTTAACTGTACCCGCCGAAGAAGAACAGGCAATAGGCATCTGGGGGCAACGGCATTTAGATTATCTAAAACAGTACCGTAAAGTTACATACACCAATCTTCTTACAAGCGGCAGGCTAAACGCCTACCTTGCCGACATCAACAGACAGGCACAGGAACGCTTTGAAAGGCTCATAGAGGGTATGAAACAGGCACAGGGCATAACGGAACAGCTAAAGGCAGAAAACGCCTTAGAATGGACAGGATGCCTCAATAACATAAGGGCTTGTGCGAGGGAGATTGTGGAAAAGGAAATTATTTTTGCATAAACAGATGATTAGTGGCAGGGGGAAATCCTGCCGCTTTTTCTGCTTTAGTTTGTCAGCTTGACAAATAAAGGGTTAAGGAATATAATTAGATTCAGTTTTATACAAGGAGTTAATAAATATGCGGCAAGGTATTCTTAAATAAACTGTCAATTTGATAGTGGGAACAAAAAGTAGCAGTCCCGTTTCACTTTTAATATGGGGCTTAGTTTTTTGTACCCAGTTTAAGAATACTTTTATCATGTAATTTTATATGCCCGAAAACATATAAGTGTTTTGGGGCTATTGGAGTTATTTACCCAGTGATAGGAGTATTTATCACTGGGTATTTTTATGCCCTTTTTTGGGTGTTGATAGGAGGAAAATCACATGAAAATAATTAACATAGGCATTCTGGCTCACGTTGACGCAGGAAAGACAACATTAACGGAGAGTTTATTATATACCAGTGGTGCAATTGCAGAACTAGGGAGCGTAGATGAAGGCACAACAAGGACAGATACAATGAATTTGGAGCGTCAAAGGGGAATCACTATCCAGACAGCAGTGACATCTTTTCAGTGGGAGGATGTAAAAGTCAACATTATAGATACGCCAGGCCATATGGATTTTTTGGCGGAAGTATACCGTTCTTTATCCGTTTTAGACGGAGCAGTATTATTAGTTTCTGCAAAGGATGGCATACAGGCACAGACCCGTATACTGTTTCATGCACTACAGACAATGAAGATTCCGACAATCTTTTTCATCAATAAAATTGACCAAGAGGGGATTGATTTGCCAATGGTATATCGGGAAATGAAAGCAAAGCTTTCTTCGGAAATTATAGTGAAGCAAAAGGTTGGGCAGCATCCCCATATAAATGTAACGGACAATGACGATATGGAACAGTGGGATGCGGTAATTATGGGAAACGATGAACTATTAGAGAAATATATGTCAGGGAAACCGTTTAAAATGTCAGAACTGGAACAGGAAGAAAACAGGAGATTCCAAAACGGAACGTTATTTCCCGTTTATCACGGAAGCGCTAAAAACAATCTGGGGATTCGGCAGCTTATAGAAGTGATTGCCAGTAAATTTTATTCATCAACGCCTGAAGGTCAATCTGAATTATGCGGGCAGGTTTTTAAGATTGAATATTCAGAGAAAAGGCGGCGTTTTGTTTATGTGCGTATATATAGCGGAACATTGCATTTGAGGGATGTTATTAGAATATCTGAAAAAGAGAAAATAAAAATCACAGAGATGTGTGTTCCGACAAACGGTGAATTATATCCATCCGATACAGCCTGCTCTGGTGATATTGTAATTTTACCAAATGATGTTTTGCAGCTAAACAGTATTTTGGGGAACGAAATGCTGTTGCCGCAGAGAAAATTTATTGAAAATCCTCTCCCTATGCTCCAAACAACGATTGCAGTAAAGAAACCTGAACAGCGGGAAATATTGCTTGGGGCACTTACAGAAATTTCAGATGGCGACCCTCTTTTAAAATATTATGTGGATACTACAACGCATGAGATTATACTTTCTTTTTTGGGGAATGTGCAGATGGAAGTCATTTGTGCCATCCTTGAGGAAAAATATCATGTGGAGGCAGAAATAAAAGAGCCTACTGTTATATATATGGAAAGACCGCTTAGAAAAGCAGAATATACCATCCACATAGAAGTCCCGCCAAATCCTTTCTGGGCTTCTGTCGGGTTGTCCATAGAGCCGCTCCCTATTGGAAGCGGAGTGCAGTATGAAAGCAGAGTTTCACTTGGATATTTAAATCAATCGTTCCAAAATGCGGTTATGGAGGGGGTTCTTTATGGCTGCGAGCAGGGGCTGTATGGATGGAAAGTGACAGACTGTAAAATCTGTTTTGAATATGGATTGTATTATAGTCCTGTAAGTACCCCCGCAGACTTTCGGCTGCTTTCCCCTATCGTATTGGAGCAGGCTTTAAAAAAAGCAGGGACAGAACTATTAGAGCCATATCTCCACTTTGAAATTTATGCACCGCAGGAATATCTCTCACGGGCGTATCATGATGCTCCAAGGTATTGTGCAGATATTGTAAGTACTCAGATAAAGAATGACGAGGTCATTCTGAAAGGAGAAATCCCTGCTAGATGTATTCAAGAATACAGGAACGATTTAACTTATTTCACAAATGGGCAGGGAGTCTGCTTGACAGAGTTAAAAGGATACCAGCCAGCTATTGGTAAATTTATTTGCCAACCCCGCCGCCCGAATAGCCGTATAGATAAGGTTCGGCATATGTTCCACAAGTTAGCTTAACAGCTTGCAAAAGTCATATAAAATGAGATTTGAAAGGAGAATGTAACTTCATGTTTGCTAAAAATTCAAAGGCATATTCTGTCTACCTGCTGTTCCGATTTGTCTGTTCCCTGGCGGTTTCTATGTCCACAGTGCTTTCCATCGTGTACCACCTGGAGGTGGTGCAGCTGGATGCTTTCCAGCTTGTCCTGGTAGGGACGGTTCTGGAGACCTCCTGCTTTCTGTTCGAGATACCCACCGGTGTGGTGGCGGATTTGTATAGCCGTCGGCGCTCGGTGCTGATTGGAATGTTCCTCTACGGCCTGGGCTTTCTGATGGAGGGTGCGCTACCGTGGTTCGCGCCGGTTCTGCTGGCCCAGGTTGTCTGGGGTTGCGGTGATACCTTCATCACCGGCGCTCTGGAGGCGTGGATTGCCTCGGAGGAAGAGGACAAACCCATAGACAAGGTGTTCCTGCGGGGCAGTCAAATGGGGCAAATCGGCGGCGTTCTGGGCGTGGTGCTGGGCACACTGCTGGGAAACATAAACCTGCAAATGCCTGTCATCTTGGGGGGCAGTTTGTGCTTGTTGTTGGGGCTGGTGATGGTTCGCATCATGCCAGAAACCAACTTCTCCCCTGCTATTGAGGAACGGCAGGGCTTGCTTAAAGACTTTGTCTGCCTGTTCAAGCTCAACCTGGGCTTTGTGAAAGGCGCACCTGTGTTGCTGGCGCTCTTAGCAATCACACTATGCGGGGGACTTGCCAGTGAAGGCTTTGACCGGCTCTCCACCGCTCATTTTCTGGATGACACGGTAATACCCGTTATCGGGCCGCTGAACAGCGTCACTTGGTTCGGTGTTATCAGTCTTATCGGCAACGGCTTAGGTATTCTGGCTTCTCAGTTGCTCATCGCCCGCATGGAGAAAAAAGGGACTGTCAGCCGAACCAGTGTGGTCATGTCCACCAGCGCCGGGTATATCCTGTGCCTGGTTCTCTTCGCGGTGGGGCGGAGCTTTTGGTTCATGTTGTTGGTGTTCCTGCTGGCGGGGCTTATGCGCACCATCAAGGAGCCTGTGCTGGCCGCCTGGATGAACGACCATGTGGATGAGAAAATGCGCGCCACAGTCTTTTCCACCAGCGGACAGCTGGACTCTTTCGGGCAGATCATCGGCGGGCCTATTGTGGGGCTGGTAGCCCAGCAGGTGTCCATACCCTGGGGGCTGGTCTGTACCGCTTTCCTGCTGTTGCCCGCGCTGTTCTTAGTGCCGGTGGCGGGAAAGAAGCGGGATTGATATGGCATAGTTAAGTTTACTGACGAGCGGGAGATTACTTCCGCTCGTCTTCATTTAGTAGCGCAAAATTTGAGGACTCTTTATTTCCTTATTCGGTATAGCGGAGGCGGCTGTCAATTCGACATAATTTTCTTGTGATACTTTACCGTACATGAGCATTTGTTTCGTATTTGAAAGAACAAACTCACCAAATAAAAAAAACGATATTCGGGTGGGTTATTTTGTTATACCCTAAATTACCCTCTGAATTTGTTTTTAAATTTGGAGGGATTTTTTTATGTCCTTTTTTCGGGCAGTTATCTATCTGCTCATACGAAGCAAAATTTATCAATACATAGCATATCAGAGAACGGCAGGAAACCAGTTAAAAAAATTTCTGCCAGTGCAACGGTACTTCTCACCTTGAAAGTAGAAGTACAATCTCCATACAATAGAATTACTATTTCCTATAACCGTAAAGGTCACAGAGCCTTTGCGGTTTTTCTTTTGTCGATTTTTGTTGGAAAGTGCCGTAGGGCTGTTTCTGATATGCGGTGTCGTTCTCCGCCTCTCCATCTGGATTTTTTACATTTCAAAAATTCAGATGGGAGGTATTTATGGTGAAATATGCACCAAGAAAGGTATATATCAGAGAAAGTGGCGGCTATGTGGAATTATCCTACACGGAGTTCTGCCGTTGCAGGGAATCCGACCAGACCTATATGGACAAGCTGTTTATCCCCATTCAAGGCTGTCTGCTTGAAGTCGTGAGGGAGCAATACACAGACTTCTACCGTGACAAGGAACGGTGGCGTTATCTGCAAAAATTAGATACAAAGAATAGACTGCTATCTCTCGACGGATTTACGGACAGCGAGGGGAATCCTCTGGACTTTATCACTGATGAAGCGGTGGACATTGCAGAAACCGTTGTCAATGCGGTCATGGTGGACAGGCTGAAAGCCGCCCTGCCTTTGCTGTCGGATAGTGAACAGGAGCTGATACAGGCAATCTTTTTTGACGGACTTTCCGAGCGTGAAGTCGGGGCGAGGTTGGGCATAACCCAGAGCGTTGTAAACAAACGCAAAGCCAGAATCCTAATAAAACTAAGAAAGATAATAGAAAATTCAAATTCATGCGCGCTTTCAATCTCACCGGATGACTGAAATTTGAGTGTGCTTTACAAATTGTAATTTCAGATTTCCTTCTTAAAGCAAATAATTTTGTTTTCTTCGTCAAAGCCTATATTTATGTGGAATCTAAATGAATCTTCATTCGTTATTTCACAATCGCTTGCAAACTCTTTACAGCCTTTATCTTTCGCCCATTGTTCACATTCAGCGCATAATACTCTTGCAATTCCATGATTTCTGAACTGCGCATCGACAACGATACCTTCAAGATAACCCACCGGACTTGATTTACAACCTTCTACATAATCATGCCTTAAACTACATAAAGCTAGTCCAACACACTGATTATCTACAAAGTGGACAAAAGCTCCTGTCTCCTCACCATAAAGATATTCTTCTATAATTTCTATAGCTTCATCTTTCGTATTATCTGGCCACAGTTGAACAATTAGTGGCGCCATTACCTCAATGTATTTATTCGTTGCTATCATAGACTAACCTCTTTATTTCATAAAATCGAATTTTGCAATTCTGCAACTTCAAATAAACGCGTGCTTTTATATCTCGCCTCTCAAACGTGCTTCTATATCAGATGCCGTGTATAACACATCCGTTACAATTACCCTTTCGTCACGGATTGTGTAAAACACTGAATAATTATCGACGAGCATTCTACGCAACTCCATTCTCTTTTCCGGCTCAGAATCCATAATCCTAAATCGTTCCGGGAAAGTGTCTAATGTAAGTATTTCATCTGCAATGCGATTATATTGCCCCATTGCATTATCAGGAGCAAGCAAATCTATAGCAATATAATTGTATATATCTTCCATATCCTGCAAAGCTTCTTTTGTAATCTCTACCTTATATTGCTTCATTAATGCCTCTCTCTAAATGCCACAAACGCACTAGCTGCATCCTCAACATTTCCTTTCTCTATATCGGCATACCCTTTTTCTAACTTTTGATGAATCTGTGTAACAGACATCATATCTGCATTCACTGAATTAGCTGCTTTTGGTAATACAATAGAAAAGGGAATTCCTCCTACTAATGATATTTGTTTTAAATACATATCTATAGCAGTAGCCATTGGTATCCCTAATTGTGCCAATACAC
The DNA here is from genome assembly GCF_009695765.1 of Roseburia porci. Classification (GTDB taxonomy): domain Bacteria; phylum Bacillota; class Clostridia; order Lachnospirales; family Lachnospiraceae; genus Roseburia; species Roseburia porci. Next base: position 7,602 of record NZ_VUNI01000035.1, on the reverse strand, counting down.
TTTCTGCATTTTCTTTTACCTCTGGATTTACTCTTATATTTAATGTTGCTGTTTTTCCCATAGAATACACCTCCATCTTTCTTTTATTGTAACGTCTTTTGCGTTACAAGTCAATCTATGAAATATATTTTCGATGCGATAGCTTCACATTGTTTTGATTAACCATTGCATATCTGAGCGTTGTATCTATTTGCTCATGTCCCAGAATTTTCTGTACCTGTTCAATCGGCATACCTTTCTCAATTGCTCTGGTGGCCATAGTCCTTCTGAACTTATGTGGATGTACCTTTTCTACACCTAACTTCTTCCCCATTTCTCGTAATCGTAACTCCACACCGCTTTCAGTAAGTCTACTGTGTGGTTTGTTTAACGACACAAATAACGCAATATTATTATCTGTCCTTGATTCAATATAATTCAACAAATGAATTTTGGTCTTAGCATCAAAATATGCTTTCCTCTCTTTGTCTCCTTTGCCATAAACCACGCATTCCCGCTCAGAGAAATCTATATCATCAATGTTCAGCCTTACCAATTCGCCTACTCTAATTCCTGTTGAAAGCAGAAAATCAATCATTGCCCTATCACGCAGATTATTACAATTATCTCTAAGAATTTCTATTTTCTCATCCGGAATGGTATCTTTTACAATAACGGCAGTCTTTACCTTATGAATTCTTTTCATTGGGCTTTTTATAATATAATCCTCTTCCTCTAGCCACGAAAAAAATGTGGAAAGACTTCTACGAATATTATCAATAGTTACCTTTCCACAATTATTTATCGTTTGATACTCTACAAGATATTTTCGTAGCATCTCGGTCGTTATCTTTATGACCGGAATATTTATTGTATCCAACATCTTTTCGATATTACACCTATAATAGCGTATAGTTTTGTCAGAACACCCTTCTAAATGCTTTGCAGTTAAAAACATATCTAGAAATTCCACATTCGTTGTCTGCAAATAATCAGATACAGTATTTTCAGATAACCGTTTTACCAACACCTCTTGTAGTTTCTGCATCTGCGATGCATTTAATACTTCTGCCATGTCATTGATGATGTCATAAATTTCTCTACCCATAAGAGCACACTCCTTTTTGAAGGAGTATATCGTAGAAAAATCAGCACATCAACAGATCGTATTACTGAAAGTGAACAAAATCGCTGCGCGATGGCCTGCCAAGGCTGTGGCGCAGTTTTTTACTTTTTCTAAAAAAGGCAGTGACAGGATTGTCCCAAGATAGTATTGTCAAAGTACGACCAATAACAAACTTCAAACACGGGCTTAGTCCCGACAACTGCCTATGAAAATGATACCACCTTCAGGCTGCTTTCACAAGCAGTTTTATTTTGCAAATGCTCCTCCATGATAGGTTAGTTAACGTTGTATTACTACTTTTATTTCATGGAGGTTATTTTATGTACGAATCATATATTAATAAAATCGAAGATGTTGGCAAGCTTAGAAATCTTAAGCCTAAAACTATTACTCTTTACCAGAAAAATGTTTCTCGATTTTTGAATTTCATAAAAAAAAATCCCGAAGAACTGACCTGCGAAGACGCTAGAAATTATCTTCTGCATTTACAAAACAAAGGAGATAAAGCTTCTACACTTAACAATAACAACGGCTCGCTTGTATTTTTTTATAAGCGCGTCTTAGGTAAGCTATGGGATGATAACTTAGTACCTCGAGCCATTAATGATTATGCTGTTCCAGAAGTTCTTTCTTTTCATGATGTTGAGAAACTTTTAAATGCAACAGAAGATTTAAAATATAAAGCTATTTTTGCAATCATGTATTCCTCCGGCTTACGGATTTCAGAAGTATTACATTTGCACTATGAAGATATTTCAAGAAAAAATATGCAGATTTATATACGAGACTCTAAAACTCATACTGCTCGTTATGCACTATTGTCCAAGAGAGCTCTCGATATTCTTACTGAATATTGGTTCACTTGTGGAAGACCTACCGGAATTCTTTTTCCCAACAGGTGGACTGGTGAATATCTGACAACTTCCGGGCCAAGACTTGTATTCAAAAAGTCTTTAAAGATTGCCGGTCTTCCTCACAGTATACGCATGCATTCTCTGCGACACAGTTATGCAACTCATCTTTTAGAAGATGGTGTTGATATAAGATATATTCAGACCTTGTTAGGACATCGTTCCCCTAAGTCCACTGAAATCTATCTTCATGTTAGCAACAAGGCATTATTAGGTGTTCAGAGTCCTTTTGATAAGAGAGCTGGTGAAATAAATGGTTAATCCTACAGTACAGGATATATTTCACCGGTTTTATCCACTCTATTTAGAGCAGTATTCTCCTTCACCTCAGCAAGCAAAGGTGGCTCATTGTATTATCAACTGCAAAACCGGAGCTTATGGTGCCAATGTACAATTCTGTGAAGACTGTGGACATCCACAGATTCACTATAATTCCTGTCGTAACAGATGCTGTCCCATGTGCCAGGCGCTCCCAAAGGAAAAATGGATGGATAAACGTCGGGAAGATGTTCTTGAAGCTCCTTACTTCCATGTGGTGTTTACTGTACCTCAGGAACTAAATTCATAAACTATAGCAACCAACAACTTTTGTATGATGCACTGTATCATTCTGTTTCATCAACTATCAATGAATTAACAAGCGACACAAAACATCTCGGTGCAAAGGTTGGATATATTTGTGTATTACATACCTGGGGATCCGAAATGAATTATCATCCCCACATCCATGTCATTCTTCTTGGCGGTGGACTGACTGCTAAAAATCAGTGGCGTGATAAAGGTGAAGAATTCTTCCTTCCAGTAAAGATTTTGTCAAAGCTGTTTCGTGGTAAATATATGGATGAACTGAAACGCTTGTGGAATGAGAAGAAGCTTCAGTTTCATGGGAGTAGCGAAAAATATCGCAATCATTATGTTTTCAAAGAATTGCTGAATACCTGTTATGAAAAAGACTGGATCCCTCACTGCAAGAAAACCTTCAATGGTGCCCAGTCTGTCATTAACTATCTTGGAAAATATACACATAGAATTGCTATCAGCAATCACCGTATTATTCGCATGAACGACGATACCGTTACCTACTATGTGAAAGATTATCGTAAAGAAGGGAAGTGGAAAGAGTGCACCATTCCCGGCATTGAATTTATCCGCAGATTCCTCATGCATGTGCCACCGAAACGATTTGTTAGAATCAGACACTACGGATTACTATGTACTCGAAGCAAGACCAAGCATCTGACATTATGTCGGAATCTTCTTGGTTGTAAGCAGTATCTGTCACGACTGAAAGATATGGAAACACCTCAGATACTTGAAACACTCTATGGTATCAATGTCACTGTTTGTAAATGTTGTGGCGGACATCTTGGCAAACCACAACAGAGAATACCTCTACGGATTTAAAGAGTTCTATTTATATTTTTTCAAAAACCTCAGCGATGAGGTCTATTTGTCGTGCCTTGATTTTGCAAAAACAACCTGCATTTTTACAATCAGCACAATCACTTCATAATCTTCGTGAACAGATTAAGAATTGAAAGTCCATACAAATCAGCTACACGGACGCTTACTTTGTTCACTTTGGCAAAATCAAACGCGGTGCAAACGAAAGGGCAGTTTTTCTATAGTTTAAGACTGCTTTTTCGTTTACACCGCTATTGATTGTAGCCTAAAGAAGTTATCAGTCTGTTTCATCTTTTTTATATATTACGCCGTCCCATGCATAATATCCCGCGATATATTCATAATCAGGATATTCTTCTATCTCATATAATTTTCTCCCACTGTCAGATGTACAAATTACCACATTTGATATTTTATAATTTTCTAGTTTCGATGTTTGAGAATATCTAACTCCATTAAGATATATATAATCACCTTTTTCAATTGCCTCATTTTTATAACTTTTATTGTGTGCAAAATAATATCGACCACAAATAAAAATAACAACAATTGTAAGTAAAATAATAATTAAAACTATTGATTTCTTTTTTTCTACCATCATTCTCATTAGCTTCCTCTTAACATTTCATAAAATTCAAATCTTCTGTTGCTTTTCAGCCTCTCCGTAAGACTGGAATTTGTTTGTACAATGTTCAAGATATAACTGTTATTATGTCTTGATTAGAGTACAAACTCATATAAGAGGAACTTCCTCGGTACTCCAATATCAACATATGTGATTTCAACCTTATCCACATACTTAAATCCAAACGACATATACATTTTCTGTGGAATATCATTTCCCTCTATGCAATCAAGACGAATTGATTTAAGGTTTCTTTCCCTTGCTGTGTCTATTGCGTGTTGAACTAACTGCTTCGAGTATCCATGACCTCCATATTCCGGAAGGACACGCAAGGCATGAAGAACTACTGTCTCGTTATCATTTGCATCAATAAGCCATTTAACTGCGTGATACGCCTCATCACGATCATGATTCATAATATACGCCGCAACAATTCGACCATCTTCAATACCGATAAACTGATTTCTCTCTTTGATTGCATCTTTGATCATTTCCTCTGGAGGGAAACCACCTTTATCTCCCTCCGGCAGAAAATCTTTTCCGCTCAAAACTTTACACATACCGTCATAAAACTGTCGCAATTCTATAAAATTTTTCTCTTCTGCATATCTGATAATCATAGAAATCTATCCCTCCAACTTCCGATTTGAGCAAAAAGCCCAAGGGACATTAATGCCCCTTATGCTTTTCTCTCTTCTTTTGCTGTTTCAGTTCAAACATTCGCAGTTTTTCAGCTTCTTTTTTCTCTTGGCTTCTTACCTTGCGCTCTTGCTTGTTCTGTTCCTGTTGTAATTTCAAGGCTTGTTGCGATTTTGTACCAATGCCTATTTCCTGCATCTGCTTTTTCGCTTCACGCTGCATCCTTTTCGGATTTCTTTTTATATCCTTTACAACAGTATCAACAGCCGGACTGAATTTCAAACTGAAATAGTATTTTTGAACATATTCCTGCACTTCGTAATCTTTTGGCTCTGCACCAAAAGTCACTTTTGCCACAGATAATTTACCATCTTCGATACGTTCAAATATTCCTACCCAAAATGGTTCTTCAAAATACACTGTCAGCTTTCCACTTACTTTGTCCATAAGAATCCCTCCTAAATAATAGTGGAACAAAGAATGGACAACCCGGAGGGGCAGGTTACTTACCCTATTAGAAATAGGACGGCTGGGCTACCTACCAGCTCTAGTACATTTTTAGGTGTACATTGCGTTTTTATCTTTGTATTTATAATCAAGCCATATGGCACGATTAACTTAATTAGACAAATTCAAATTCTTGCATGCTTTCAATCTCTCCACAAGACTGAAAGTTTCTTAAATAATATAATTAACCATTCCATAAATCAAATGGCATACCATAAATATTGAAATAGGTATAACAGCAAGCATATTTTTTCTGTCAATAGCAAAAAACAGAAATGTCAAACATGGAAAAATAGTCAAACCCAATATAACAATGGCATTCGTCACACCTACATAATAAAATACCCAACATAAAAAATACAGTACACAACAAATAATTGTAGTTATAATAAATCGTGTGATACTTATTTTTTTACGTTCTTGATTAATGAATATGCATAACGACATAACCATTAACACCTGACATATAGATGCTATTACATCTACTGTTTTTGTAATTGACTCTCCCCTTAAAATATCATTCGGTGCTGGAACTGCAAACCAAATAAAATTAGGAATCATAATCACTATAAAAATAATCAATCCCCATATATCAAAACCTATTTTGTACTTTTTATTTTTTATCATCTCAACATCTCCACAAATTCAAAGTTACCTTCGCTTTACTATTTCTAATAGTTTTCTCACATAATCATCTGCGTGGTTTATTGAAAACTCTCCATGATACATATTAGGAAGAACTTGTATAAAACTATCCTGCAATTTTTCATGAATGATTTTAGCAGATTTTTTCATTGATTGCTTTTCTTTTTCTCCAACATAAATTTGAACGGTTGCTTCACACTCTCCAATGCCATCTTTTAGTGAATATACTGAGTTTTCCTGTAAAAAGGCAATCATATCACTCTTTCTAATAGCACAAGTATCTTTGTAATATTCATCAAACAAATTCGACTTTATTCGTAGTGATTTGAATTGCAATTTTGAAAACCACTTATACTTTATTAAGCCATAGCAACTTCCAAACGCCGGTTTAATCATAGAATATGTAAATTTTGAAGGTATCACAAGTACACTTTCCACTATTGCATACTTACATATATCTTTGCGTTGAGATAAAATTTCAAGCAAAATCTGCCCTCCAAGCGATAGTCCTCCCATCATTAAAACAGAACCGCCCAATTTGCTATTTACAAATTCTATAATATCCAAAGCATTATTCTCTATCGTTGTAAACTGCTTATCACATCCTGCATGACCATCTAATATAGGCAAAACCACATGATAATCTGTTTGAAGTCTTTCAGCAACCTCTTTGTAATTCCACCATGATAAACCGCCTCCGTGTAAGAGGATAATTACATCGCTGTTTTCTTTTCCATATTCTACATAATTCAACCTCTTTCACCTCGCTGTAAACTTCAAATTTTCTTTTCCCTAATAATTACAAATATTCCTTGGAAATTGCTTCCACACCATACATTTCCATAAATGCATCCAGGTCCGCTGCATCCCCAATCAACATATTCTCGTCAAAGTGTACGATATGCATATCTTAAAATCCAACCACATGTTCTCCGGTACAAATGCTACATTTTAGAACTGCTTCCTTATTTATTTTTCATATCGAATCTTATATGCTTTCTTCTTAAAAATAGTGAATATCTAATTTATTATCATCAAGGTCGGACATTCATCCGACCTCTTGATTATACTATAGATTCTATAAAAATTCATCTGTTATCACTGCAGCATTGCTTCTTTTTTCTTCTGTTCTGCAATCTTCTCATGAATGTTGGTATTATACAGCCTGTACAAATCCGTATCCTTGCTGATCTGATTATCAAAGGGAATTACTACCGAACCACACTTAATAAGTCCCATTCCAGATGCGGTATTAGTTACGAATCGAAGCTGTGCCTCTGATACTCCGATAACCTCCGCCATCTTGGAACTGTCTGTATTCGCCTGCTTTAAGAGTGCCACAAACTCTGAGTTTGCAAGCATTGTGGTTGCTGTGTAATTCTGCAACAGATCGACTACATTCTGCGTGATACCGGTACAAAGACCTCCCTGCTTTCTTACTTTCTTCCAGAGCTGCTGTAAATATTTCGCAGAATACTCTGAATTAAGTAAGACATGGAACTCATCAATATAGAGCCATGTTGCCTTGCCTCTCTTACCATTCTCAACAATTCTGTTCTGAATGGACTCCATCATAACAAGCATTGTGATAGGACTAAGCTCTGTACCTAAGTCCCTGATGCCATATACTGTGAATCTGTTATCCACATCCACATTTGTCTGGTGGTTGAAGATGTTAAGCGAACCATTTACAAAAAGTTCCAAAGACAATGCAATGTCTTTTGCCTCGTCCTCCGGCTGTGCCATGAGAATATCGTAAAAATCAC
>NZ_VUNI01000034.1 GCF_009695765.1 Roseburia porci | reverse complement strand
GGGATGGACGGACCACTGGTGTATCTGTTGTCGACCAACGGCATGGCAGAGTAGCCAAGTCCGGAAGGGATAAACGCTGAAGGCATCTAAGCGTGAAGCCCCCCTCAAGATGAGATATCCCTTCCCAAGAGGAAGTAAGACCCCTTGAAGACGACAAGGTAGATAGGGCAGAGGTGGAAGTGTGGTAACACATGGAGCTGACTGTTACTAATAGGTCGAGGGCTTGACCAAAAGCGTAGCAAACACATCGAGATGAAGCGAAGCGGAATCGAGACACCTGTTTTGAAAGCAGTAAGAACAATAAATCGGGATCTGTATGAAGTTTTGAAGATATGAGAGATTGGCCGCTGTATTCCAGTGGCTTTTTTATTTATAGGAAATATAATGTGGCATTAAAGTGTGATAGCTGTGTTTCCCGGTCAGACAGATCCAGTCCTTATCAGGGACTGGATCTTTTGCTTATCAGGGAGAACGGAAGGAATATCCGTACAGCAGCTTTTTTAATTGATAACGGAGAAAAACAAAGGGAAAACAGCTGCGAAAGAGGGTGATTCTCCGTAATCGGCCATTTCAGAGTGATTACACCGACAAAATGGAGAAAAGTGACGGTGTAAATGGAACCTTTAGGCTGGTTACGGAGAAAACCAGCAGAATGCGAGGCCAGAACCTCTCATTATTCTCCGTAGAAAGAGAAAAAGCCGGGATTACGGAGAATAAGAAGAACGTTGCATTAGGCAGGGGCATAGAACAGACAATAGGATATATGTTGTCCACTTTATGGAGGTAGAAGAACTATGAGGTTGAGTAGGGAAAAACGAAAAAGTTTTGCTTAAAATTTCTATTGCATCTGAAATCTTTCTATAGTATAATACAGATTGTTGATTACATTATTAATAAATAAAGGGGTGTAGTTCATCGGTAGAATAAGAGTCTCCAAAACTCCAGAGGAGGGTTCGATTCCTTCCACCCCTGTCAAGTCCTTGAGCAATCAAGGACTTTTTTACTCTATAGAAAATACCGTGCTGCATTAAATTGTTTACTGAGACGTTTTTAGGGACAAACAGCAAGGGGAAAACAGCAAAACAGATTTTGTCTATAATTTCAGAAAGATACAGGAGAAATAAATTATGGAATACAGATTGTCAATTGAAGAATACGATAAATGGAAAGAGGAGAGTCTGCTTGTTGATATTCGTGATGCCGGAAGTTATCAGTATGGATACCTTCCGGGAGCGGTAAACCTTCCGGCAGAGAATCTGCTTCAAATAGTGGAAAATAAAGGTGAAAAGGAAAGTTTTTGCATTACACTTGCAGATCAGTTACAGGTAACAGAGGAAGATCTGCGGACAAAGAAGATGGTGATTTATTGTCAGAAAGGAACCAGCAGTTATGATGTGGTTTTAAAACTCAGGGAATTTGGCATACAGGCCTATGATCTGGAAAAAGGATACCTTGGCTGGCTTATGGAGGCAATGTCAAAAGACACCGATGATGAGAAAACACAGGAAGAGCGAAACGAACAGATCGAGCTTAGTATCCGCAAGAAATTCCATAAACAGATTTTCAGTAAATTTGCAAAAGCAATCAATGAATATCAGCTGCTTCAGCCAGGGGACAAGGTGGCCGTGTGCATATCTGGTGGAAAAGATTCCATGCTTATGGCAAAGCTGTTTCAGGAATTGAAACGTCATAATAAATTTGAATTTGAAGTTGTTTTCCTTGTTATGGATCCGGGCTATAACAAAGAAAATCGTTCGGTAATCGAGAAAAATGCCAAGATGATGAATATTCCGATCACGATTTTTGAAAGCGAGATTTTCAATGCGGTTTATGAGATTGAAAAATCGCCATGTTATTTGTGCGCAAGAATGCGACGTGGATATTTATATAATGAAGCTAAGAAACTTGGATGTAATAAGATCGCACTCGGACATCATTATGATGATGTAATTGAGACGATACTTATGGGAATGCTTTATGGAGCGCAGGTACAGACGATGATGCCGAAACTTCACAGTACAAACTTTGAAGGCATGGAACTGATCCGTCCGATGTATCTGATTCGTGAGGACGATATTAAAAAATGGAGAGATTACAATGATCTGCATTTCATTCAGTGTGCATGCCGTTTTACAGATACCTGTACAACCTGCAGGCAGGATGGAAGTTCTGTTTCCAAGAGAATGGAGATTAAGAATCTGATCCGTCAGTTAAAAGAAGTAAATCCGTTCATTGAATCAAATATTTTCCGAAGTGTTCAAAATGTAAATCTGAGCACAATCATAGCCTATAAAAAAGATGGCGTAACGCATCATTTCCTGGATGATTATGATTCGAAGACAACCAGAAAAAAGGACGCAGAATAAAAACAAAAAACCAGATACCGGTTATTTTGATAAAAGGAAGTAAGCTATATGACATTACAGCAATTACAGCAGGTAATTACAATTGCAGACTGTGGTTCTATGAATGAGGCTGCCAAAAAGTTGTTTGTTTCCCAACCGAATCTTTCTTCCGTGGTGAAAGATCTGGAGGAAGAAACAGGAATTACAATTTTTCTCAGATCGAATCGTGGAATTGTGATGACTCCGGAAGGCGAGGAATTTATTGGATATGCAAGACAGGTAACAGAACAGTATCAGCTTTTGGAGAGTCGTTATATTGCCAAGAATGCAAAGAAGAAATTCAGTGTTTCCATGCAGCATTATACATTTGCGGTAAAAGCATTTGTGGAAATGGTGAAACAGGTGGGGATGGATGAGTATGAGTTTGCAGTTCATGAGACAAAAACCCACGAAGTGATAGACAATGTCCGGAATATGAAAAGTGAGATCGGGGTATTATATCTGAACGATTTTAACCAGCAGGTGATGGAGAAGATATTTAAGGAAAACAGTCTGGTGTTTGAAGAACTATTTACCTGTGATACTTTCGTTTATATCTGGAGAAATCACCCACTTGCGGATAAAAAGATGATTTCCATGAAAGAACTGGAAGATTATCCGTGTCTCGCATTTGAACAGGGCAAAAACAATTCTTTTTATTTCGCAGAGGAAATGAAAAGTACATACGAATATAAGAAGATCATCAAAGCAGATGACAGAGCGACACTTTTAAATCTGATGGTCGGGTTAAATGGATATACCTTATGCTCTGGAATCATTAATGAAGAGTTGAACGGTGATGACTATATTGCAATTCCGCTGAAAGAGACAGAGAAAATGAGAATAGGTTTTATCCGTCATAAGGGAACGAAAATCAGTCCGATCGGTGAACTTTATATTTCGGAATTGAAAAAATATGGAGCTCATCAGTACTAGTTATTTGCTATAAGTTTTACTTATAACCAAATATTGAAACACAATATTAACACTTTACGAAAAACATTGCTATAATAAACATATCAACAAGAGAGGAGAGCGAAACATGCGTACATATTTTCTTGAAGAACAAACTACAATAATGAATATGCCAGTTATGATGCAGAACATGTGCATGTGCTGCTTTATTAAAGTGCACCTTCAGCCCGGATGTTTCGACTCCGGTACGGATTCATAGAGATCGTTTGGAAGATTTGATATGAATGAAGACTGCAGGTGCTTGAAAACAGGCACCTGTTTTTTTATAGGAAGATTCTTTATAAAACAGAAGCTGAGAGGAAGAGACAATGATACGATTTGAACATGTAAGTAAAACATTTCAAACATCTGCTGGTGAAGTAAAAGCTTTGTCAGATATCAACTTAGAAATTGAAGACGGGTCGATTTTTGGAGTGATCGGATTGTCAGGAGCCGGTAAGTCAACGTTGGTACGTTGTATGAACCTTCTGGAACGACCGACAGAGGGAAGTGTATTTTTTCATGACACAGATCTTCTGTCACTAAAGGAGGCGGAGTTGAGAAAACAGAGAAGAAAGATTGGAATGATTTTTCAACAGTTTAACCTTCTGGAACAGAGAACAGCACTTGGAAATGTTTGTTACCCGCTTGAGATTGCCGGAATAAAAAAGAAGGATGCTGTAAAAAAAGCGGAAGAACTTCTGAAACTGGTGGGGCTGGATAACCGAATGCAGAGTTATCCGTCACAGCTTTCCGGAGGACAGAAACAACGCGTTGCGATTGCAAGAGCACTGGCAACGGACCCGGAGGTACTGCTTTGTGATGAAGCGACCAGCGCACTGGATCCAAATACAACAAGAGCGATTCTGGAGCTGCTGAAGGATATCAATGCAAAACTGAATGTAACGATCGTTGTTATTACGCATGAGATGAAAGTTGTGGAACAGATTTGTGATGAAGTTGCAGTCATCGATCACGGAATTGTAGCAGAGACAGGCAAAGTACAGGATGTATTTTTAAAACCAAAATCGCAGATTGCAAGAGAGCTGATCTTTCCGAAAAGACATGAGGCATCGACAGGCACTGCAAAGAGGATCTTACGATTGTCTTTTGATGGGCAGAAATCTTCGGAACCGGTTATTTCCAACCTTGTTATGGAATGCCAGACTGCAGTGAATATTCTTGGTGCCAGTACAGAAAATATCGGTGGTAAGGCATATGGACAGATGATACTGGAACTTCCGGAAGACGAATTTAAGCTTGCAAAAGTAAAAAGCTATCTGAATGAAATCGGAATCAGTTATGAGGAGGGAGAGACAAATGCAGATTGATCAGTTATTTCAATTAATGAAAGATGGTACATTAGAGACCTTATATATGGTTATTGTTTCCACAATTATTGCATATGTGATCGGAATTCCGACCGGAGTCATTCTTTTTATAACGGATAAGAATGGAATATCTGAGAATTCCATTGTTAATAAAATTGTTGGAGTGATTGTCAATCTCCTGCGATCGGTTCCGTTTATCATCCTGTTAGTTGCAATTCTCCCATTTACCAGAGCTTTGGTTGGGACAACGATTGGATCAACAGCAACAATTGTTCCATTGGTAGTTGCAGCGGCACCATTTGTGGCAAGAATGGTAGAGTCATCCTTAAAGGAAGTAGATGCGGGAATCATCGAGGCGGCACAGGCGATGGGATCATCCAACTGGCAGATCATAACCAAAGTGCTGCTCCCGGAGGCAAAGCCTTCTTTAATCGTTGGAAGCACAATCGCTGTTACAACGATCCTTGGATATTCTGCAATGGCAGGATTTGTCGGGGGCGGAGGACTTGGAGCAATCGCCATCAACTATGGATATTATCGTTATCAGACGAATGTGATGCTCGTTACTGTGGTACTTCTTGTGATTGTCGTTCAGATTTTCCAGGAAGCAGGTATGAAGATTGCAGGAAAATCAGATAAGAGAACACGCTAAAAATTAGAAATAATTTTAAATATGTATAAAAAAGAAAGAAGAGGAAAAGATTATGAAAAAGATTGGAAAAAAATTATTAGGGCTTGGACTTACATTTACACTGGCAGTTGGAATTCTTGCAGGCTGCGGATCAGCAGGTAAGGATGCAAAAAATGATAACGCACAGGCAGGTACAGAAAAAACAGCACAATCCGGTTCCGATGACAAAGTAATCCGTGTTGGAGCGAGTGTATCTCCTCATGCTGAAATTTTAGAGCAGGTAAAGCCAATTCTGGAAAAAGAAGGCTATACACTGGATATTGTAGAATACAATGATTATGTACTTCCGAATACTGCTTTAAATGATGGGGATCTGGATGCAAACTATTTCCAGCATCAGCCTTATCTTACAAACTTTAATGAAGAAAATGGAACAGATCTTGTATCTGCAGGCTCTATTCATTTTGAACCGCTTGGAATTTATTCTGAAAAACTGAAAAACCTGGATGATATTGAAGATGGAGCGAAAGTAGCAGTACCAAATGATGCAACCAATGAGGCAAGAGCACTTCTTTTACTGGAAGCAAACGGACTGATCAAATTAAAAGAGGATGCCGGAGTCAATGCAACAGTTCTTGATATCGAAGAGAATCCACATAACCTTCAGATTCAGGAGATTGCAGCAGAGCAGCTGGTTCGTGCACTTCCAGATGTTGCGATTGCATGCATCAATGGAAATTATGCAATTCAGGGCGGTTATAGCGTATCGCAGGCAATTGCTGTAGAAGAATCTACATCACTTGCAGCACAGACATATGCAAATGTTGTTGCTGTAAGAGCAGGAGAAGAGAATTCAGAAAAAACACAGGCACTGATCAAAGCACTTCAGAGTGATGAAATACGTAAATACATCGAGGATACTTACGATGGAGCAGTTGTTCCGGTATTTTAATCTCTGATCAGAAAAAGATGAAAATGCATGGGATCCGTCTTTATGGGATGGGTCCCATTTTCTGTTACTTTAGCACTAGGATTTTGGATGATTTTATGGTAAAATAAATCGTTTGAGGAATGGCGAATGGAAGGAGATATTATGAAAGAATTATCAATTTGGATTGCAGGCGCAAACGGTAAAATTGGAAGTGCATTGTGCCAGCATTTAAAAACAACAGATTTTTTCCGTGTCGTAACAACAGATAAGGACCTGGATATTCTGGATGCTCAGGCGGTGTCAGATTTTGCAAATATGAATCGCCCGGCGGTTGTAATCAACTGTGTTGGAATGTCAGATGAAAAAGAATGTGAAGAGAACATGGTGGAGGCATTTCGGGTAAATGCTCTCGGGGCACGTAATCTTGCAGTTGCCACCAGATCGATCAATGCCAAAATTATCCATCTTTCTACGGACGATGTATTCAGTGGATTAAAAAAGGACAGGCTGACAGAGTTTGATGTTCCAATGCCGACATCTGTATATGGAAAATCCAAACTTGCGGGAGAAAATTATGTCAGAGAACTGAATCCAAAACATCTGATTGTTCGAAGTTCCTGGATCTATGCGGAAGCAGAAAATGATTTCCTTACCAATGTGTTAAAAAAAGCACGGGCAGGTGAACATATTCAGGCTTCTTTAGACCGTATCAGTACACCGACCAGTGCAGAAGCACTTGTAAAGTTTATTGATATACTGCTTACAAGCAAAGAGTATGGAATATACCATGCATCCTGTGAAGGCGCATGCAGCCGCTATCATTTTGCAAAAGCAGCGCTTGGCTATGCGGGACTGGATACAGAGCTTGTCGAAGGTGTTCTGCAGGAGCAGGGTGAAATTCATACCAGATATACAATTCTTGAGAATCTGATGATGAAGATGACCGGAATATATGAAATGCCAAAGTGGGAGACTGCTTTACAGGAGTATATTGCGCATATGAATGTGAACGGATAGAAAGGAGCTGTACAGAATGACAGAAGAAACAAAAAAGAAGAAAAAGTTAAGCGATACAGGGAAAATTCTGTTGGGGCTTATTTTTGGTGCTGTTTTTGGAATTATCCTGAATTACCTTGTGCCTGACAGTTCAATTAAAAATGATGTAGTGATCAATGGTGTTCTTTATGTTATCGGAAATGGCTTTTTGAAATTGATGAAAATGCTTGTTGTGCCGTTAGTTTTTACCTCATTAATCTGCGGGGCAGCGGCAATCGGTGATACGAAAACGCTTGGAAAAGTTGGAGTTAAGACGATTGCACTTTACATCTGTACGACAGCACTGGCAGTCAGCGTTGCAATTGGGGTTGCAAATCTGATCAGACCCGGTATCGGACTCAATATGAGCGAGATTCAGGCCGGAGATGCGGTAACGACAACAACAACACAGACAGGCATGGCAGACACCCTGCTGGATATTATCCCGGATAATCCGTTCGGTTCTCTTGCAAATGGAACGATGCTCCAGATCATTGTATTTGCCCTGATCGTCGGAATTCTGATCGCAAAAATGGGTGAGCGGGCAGAACTTTTATTTAATTTTGCGAGTCAGTGTAATGATCTGATGATGGAAATGACCATGTTTGTTATGAAAGCTGCTCCGATTGGAGTGTTCTGCCTGATTGCAAAGACATTCTCAGGACTTGGACTCGACGCAATCATACCTCTTTTAAAATATGTAATCAGTGTTATCGCAGCACTGGCAGTGCAGTGTTTTGGAGTGTATATGCTGCTTCTGTTTGGTTTTACAAGGCTGAATCCGGTTCGGTTCTTCAAGAAATTTCTTCCGGTATTTGGTTTTGCTTTTTCGACAGCAACTTCCAATGCAACGATCCCGTTATCTATTGAGACACTGGAAGATAAGATGGGTGTTTCACGAAGGATTTCATCCTTTACGATTCCACTTGGAGCTACGATCAATATGGATGGAACATCCATTATGCAAGGCGTGGCAGTTGTTTTCGCATCACAGGCATATGGAATCCATCTTGGATTAAACGGTTATCTGACCGTAATTGCAACCGCTACATTAGCATCGATCGGAACGGCCGGAGTACCAAGTGTTGGACTGATCACGCTTTCGATGGTGTTCCAGTCGGTTGGTCTTCCAATCGAAGCAATTGCCTTGATTATGGGAATTGACCGTATCCTTGATATGATCCGTACCGCAGTAAATGTTACGGGAGATGCTGTTTGTACAACGATTGTCGCTTTTCAGAATAAAGCCGTGGATATCGAGCGTTTCCGGCGGGAAAAATAAATAATTTTTGTGCATACTGGATAAAATTTCTCTAAAACCAGCTAACTTTACAAGTAAAATAACTTAAAAAGTAATATTTTATGTGAAGAAATGAATAATATTATATTTTTCGGGAAAAATAGAAACAGAAAATAGTCACTTTGATAAAAATTTATCGAAAACATTTATTTTACAGAATTTTGACAAATCATTATTTTGATGTCATAATCTCATCTGATAAATGGGAGAAACCGTTTATCTTAGGTAAATGCTTGAAATAAGGACTAGAAAGATCCTGTGAATCATATTTTAGAAAGCTGGTAATTATTATGTATGAAAATGAAAAAGAGATCCGTTTTTCAGATGCGGAAGATATCAAGGAATTTGTAAAAGCTGCAGGAAAATGCGATTTTGATATCGATGTTTTTTATAAACGTGCAGTTATTGATGCAAAATCAATCCTTGGAATGCTTGGAATCGGTCAGAACGAAGTAGTCGTTCGATATGCTGGTAATAACGAGAACTTTGAAAACGTTGTTGATAAATTCGCGTTAGCATAATAAAATGATTTTATAGGCATGAAAAGTGTCTTGTCTTAGAGAAATCTGGGACAGGGCACTTTTTTACTTTATAAGGAGCAGGGGGTCACAAAGTGACAACTCTTTATATATAGGATGAAAAGAAGGTGAAGATTTGGAGCAGGAGAAGCCTCAGGTGCGGATCTCAGTCCGTAATCTGGTCGAGTTTATTTTCCGCGAAGGTGATATTGACAATCGAAGAAAGAGCGTAAGTGCGGATGCGATGATGGAAGGAACAAGGATTCATCGTAAAATACAAAAAAGTAAGGATGAGCGCTATCTGGCTGAGGTTCCGCTTAAAATCTCACTGGACGAGAAACTTTACCAGCTTACGATTGAAGGACGGGCTGACGGTATTTTCACGGAAGAAGATGATTTTGCAGTTATCGATGAAATTAAAGGTGTGTATATGAAGCTGGAGCAGCTGGAGAAACCAATCTATGTTCATCAGGCTCAGGCGATGTGTTATGCATATATTTTTGCATGGCAGAATCAGCTTCCTGAGATTGGGATTCAGATGACATATTGCAATCTTGATACGGAAGAGATCCGGTATTTCAGGGAAAATTACAGATTTGAAGAACTGGAGCAGTGGTTTTTAAAGCTGATCACAGAATATAAAAAATGGGCAGATTTTCAGTATCAGTGGAAAGAAAAAAGACAGGCATCGATTCATCAGCTGGAATTTCCTTATGAATACCGCCCAGGACAGCATCAGCTTGTAGCAGATGTTTACCGGACAATCAATCGGAAAAAGAACCTGTTTATTCAGGCTCCGACTGGTGTCGGGAAAACGATCTCAACGATATTTCCGGCAGTAAAAGCAGTCGGAGAAGGGCTTGGAGACCGCATTTTTTATCTGACGGCCAAAACAATTACAGCGACTGTTGCAAAAGAAACATTTGGCATTCTGCGTGAGGCAGGATATCAGGCAAAGCTGATTCAGCTTACGGCGAAGGAAAAGCTTTGTCTCTGCGAGGAGATGGAATGCAACCCGGTTCACTGCCCTTATGCAAAAGGACATTTTGACAGGGTAAACGATGCAGTCTTTGATCTTTTGCACAAATCGGATTTTTTTACCAGGGAAGAGATCATTGCCCAGGCAAAGGAGTATCAGGTATGTCCGTTTGAGATGAGTCTCGATGTGGCAAGCTGGGCAGATGATATTATCTGTGACTATAATTATGTGTTTGATCCGAATGTTTACCTGAAGCGCTTTTTCCAGGAAGGAATCAAAGGAGATTATATTTTTCTGATCGATGAGGCTCACAATCTTGTAGACCGCAGCCGGGAAATGTACAGTGCAAGTCTGTATAAGGAAGATTTTCTTACCGTAAAGAAGATATTGAAGCCACTCAGCAGAAAACTGGAAAAGAATCTGGATAAATGCAATAAGATACTTCTGGATTATAAACGTGAATGTGAAAAATTTGAGATTTATGATAATATTGCCAATCTGCTGTTCGGACTTATGAGACTGGCATCCGATATGGACGAGTTTTTGCAGAAAAATCCGGAGTTCGCAGAACGGAAAACCGTATTGGAATTTTATATGAATCTGCGGAATTTCCTGAATATCTATGAACTGGTGGATGAGCATTATGTGATCTATACGGAGATTCAGGAAGATGGAAGATTTATGATGAAACTTTACTGTGTAGATCCATCTTTGAATCTGCAAAAATGTCTGGATAAAGGAAATTCTGCCATCTTTTTTTCAGCAACGTTTCTTCCAATTAATTACTATAAACAATTGCTCAGTACGAAGGAAGATAATTATGCGGTTTATGCAACGAGTACATTTAAAGAGAGCCAGAGGCTGTTGTTATTTGGAAAAGATGTCAGTACGAAGTATACAAGAAGAACTCCATCTGAATTTGAAAAGATCGCAGATTATATTGGAAAAACCATAGCATGTCATCCGGGCAATTATATGGTGTTTTTTCCATCTTATAAACTGATGGAACAGGTGCATGAGGTATTTATGGATAAATACGGGGATGAAGCAGAGACAATTCTGCAGCAAAGTGGAATGAAAGAGGAAGAGCGGGAAGAATTCCTTTTGAATTTTGAAGAAAATCATGCGCAGGCATTTGTCGCATTTTGTGTTATGGGAGGCATTTTTGGAGAAGGAATCGATCTGAAAAAGGATCGTCTGATCGGTGTTATTGTTGTTGGAACAGGGCTTCCACAGATCAGCAATGAACGGGAAATTTTAAGACAGTATTATGATAAGAATCAGGGAGAAGGATTTGATTATGCGTTTCGGTATCCCGGAATGAATAAAGTACTTCAGGCAGCCGGACGGGTGATTCGCACTAATGAAGACAGAGGGATTATTTTACTTTTGGATGAAAGATTTTTACAGTCGGAATACAGAAATCTTTATCCGAGAGAATGGAAAGAACGAAAGATCTGTTCGCTGGATGATGTCCAGAATTATGTCAGTGAATTCTGGAACACCATACCAGAACAGAAAGACAGATAAATGCGGAAATGTCAGATTACACGCTTGGAAGAAGCTTTAAGAATTCTTCGGTAGATGCAGAGACTGGAAGTGTTGTATTTACCGAAGCTACCATCTGACGTTTCGGCATTTTTTCTTTTGTTTTCAGAATGAACAGATCCTTGGATTCGTGCGTCAGGCAGTAGTCTGGAATGAATGCAATGCCCAGTCCGATCCGGGCAAGGTCGATCAACAGGTCATTACTGCTCAGCTCGATCTCAGGAAGAAGCTCTAACTGATGCTGCAGGAAAAGATTGTGAAGAAATTCGCTGGTTGTACTTTTCCGGTCAAGCATCATAAGCGGATATTGTTTTAATTCTTCAAACGGAATCTCCTGCTGTTTTAAATTGAAGTAGGAAGGATTCGCAATGAAAACATCCGTAAAAGTTGCTACCGTCTTTTGGATGTAAGTGTGGTTCAGGTGTGAATTTGGAAAATTGGTCACGATCAGGTCAACTTTTCCCTGTTCCAGAAGTTCTACACAGCTGATGGAAGTATCATTTGTTACTTTGATTGGAACATTTGGAAACTTCTTATGGAATTGCTTCAGATATGGAACCAGGAAATAACGGCAGATCGTATCACTTGCACCGATATGAAGCTGTCCGAGTCCAAGATTGCTTGAGTCCAGAAGCTGGTTTTCACCACGCGCGATCAGATTCATGGCTGGTTCGATATGCTTTAAAAGAATTTTACCGGCCGGTGTCAGCTGGACCTTTTTGGTACTTCGGATAAAAAGCGGCTGATTCAATTTGCGTTCCAGTGTCTTGATCGACTGGCTGACTGCGGATTGCGAGATAAAAAGCTTCTTGCTTGCCTCTGAAAAACTTAATGAAGATGCAACGTAATAAAATACTTTGTAGAGTTCGTAATTGATATCCATATCTAATGTCCTGTCCTTTGTCTTTTTCTACATAAAATCTTATTAATATTATAAGACTGACTAATAGATGTGTCAATTTATATTAAACATTAATATAACTTATAAAAACGATTAAATATATTAATTATGCTAATTCAATACACCATGTTATACTAGGATAGCACAAAGAAAATTGTTTAGTTGAAGCATAGATAAACACATCGGAGGTATTTTTATGAGCAATGTACGTCGTGTATATGTAGAAAAGAAACCGGATTTTGCTGTAAAAGCAAAAGAGTTAAAACATGAGATCAAACATTACCTGGGAATCGAGACCGTGACAGCAGTCCGTGTACTCATCCGCTATGACATTGAAAACATTTCCGAAGAGACTTATGAGAAAGCATTAAAAACTGTTTTCTCTGAGCCACCGGTAGATAATATATATGAAGAAACATTTGAATTAAATGGCGCAAAAGCATTTTCTGTAGAGTTCCTTCCTGGACAGTTCGATCAGAGAGCTGATTCCGCAGAGCAGTGTGTAAAGTTACTGAATGAGACTGAGGAGCCGATCATCCGTACAGCTACGACTTATGTGATTGAAGGAGAAATTAATGACAGTCAGTTTGACGCAATCAAACATCACTGCATCAACCCGGTTGATTCCAGAGAGACAGGCCTTGAGAAACCGGATACACTGGTTCAGAAATTTGAAGATCCTGCAGATGTGAAGATTTTTGATGGATTTATTGACATGCCGGAAAAGGAATTGAATGAGCTTTATGCTTCTTTAAATCTTGCAATGACTTTTAAAGATTTCCTGCATATTCAGAAATATTTTAAAGGGGAAGAGAAACGTAATCCATCCATGACGGAGATTCGTGTGTTAGATACATACTGGTCAGATCACTGCAGACATACGACATTCTCTACCGAACTGAAAAATGTAAAATTTGATGACGGATTTTATCAGAAACCGATGAAGGATACCTATGATGATTATCTGGCATCACATAAAGAGTTATATAAAAACCGTGATGACAAGTTTGTATGCCTGATGGATCTTGCTCTTCTTGCCATGAAACGTCTGAAAAAAGAAGGTAAGCTTGCAGATCAGGAAGAATCCGATGAAATCAATGCATGTTCGATCGTTGTTCCGGTTGAAGTTGACGGAAAGACAGAAGAATGGCTTGTGAACTTTAAAAATGAAACACATAACCATCCGACGGAAATCGAGCCGTTTGGTGGCGCAGCTACATGTCTTGGTGGTGCAATCCGTGATCCGTTGTCAGGACGTACTTATGTATATCAGGCAATGCGTGTGACCGGAGCCGCTGATCCGACCGTTTCTGTAAAAGATACGATTCCAGGTAAGCTTCCACAGAAAAAACTGGTTCGTGAAGCAGCACATGGATACAGTTCTTATGGTAACCAGATCGGACTTGCAACCGGTTATGTGAAGGAAGTATATCATCCGGATTATGTCGCAAAACGTATGGAGATCGGTGCTGTTATGGGAGCTGCTCCAAGACGTGCTGTACAGAGACTGAATTCTGATCCGGGAGATAAGATCATTCTTCTTGGAGGACGTACCGGCCGTGATGGAATTGGTGGAGCAACTGGTTCTTCCAAAGCACATAACACACAGTCAACATCTGTCTGTGGTGCAGAAGTTCAGAAAGGTAATGCACCTACTGAACGTAAATTACAGAGATTATTCAGAAGAGAAGAAGTCAGCCATATTATCAAAAAATGTAATGACTTTGGTGCAGGCGGTGTATCTGTAGCAATCGGTGAGCTTGCAGACGGACTTCGTATCGAACTTGATAAAGTTCCAAAGAAATATGCGGGACTTGACGGAACAGAGATCGCAATTTCAGAATCCCAGGAGCGTATGGCAGTTGTTGTAGCACCGGAGGATGTAGAACAGTTCCTTGCATATGCAAAAGAAGAGAACTTAGAGGCAACAGAGGTTGCTGTTGTGACAGAGGACCCAAGACTTGTTCTTGAGTGGAGAGGCAAAGAAGTTGTTAACATTTCACGTGCATTCTTAGACACCAACGGAGCACATCAGGAAGCTGACGTTGAGGTTGAGATGCCGGAAGAAAAAGATAATTATTTTGCACGTATCTCATCAGAAAAAGTTGCAGAAGCAGTAAAAGCAGATGATATGAAAGCTGCATGGAAAGCAGAACTCGCAGATCTTAATGTATGTTCACAGAAAGGTCTTGTAGAGATGTTTGACGGCTCAATCGGAGCCGGCAGCGTTTACATGCCGTTTGGTGGTAAATATCAGCTGACAGAGACACAGAGCATGGTTGCAAAACTTCCTGTTTTACATGGAAAATGCGATACGGTAACAATGATGTCTTATGGATTTGATCCATATCTTTCATCATGGAGTCCATATCATGGTTCTGTATATGCGGTACTGGAATCCCTTTCAAGAATTGTTACTGCCGGTGGAGATTATAAGAAAGTACGTTTTACATTCCAGGAATACTTCCGCAGAATGAATGAGAATCCGAGACGTTGGAGCCAGCCATTCGCAGCACTGCTCGGTGCATATAATGCACAGATCGGTTTTGGACTTCCTTCTATCGGAGGAAAAGATTCCATGTCCGGAACATTTAATGATATCGATGTACCGCCAACACTGGTATCTTTTGCAGTTGATGTTGCAAAAGAGAAAGACATCATCACACCGGAATTAAAGAAAGCCGGAGATAAACTGGTACTTTTCACAATTGAAAAAGATGAATATACACTTCCTGTATATGCACAGGTTATGAAACTGTATGATGCAGTACATGAAATGATCCAGAAGGGTGCAATTGTTTCAGCATACGCACTGGATGGAAAAGGACTTGCAGCAGCAGTATCCAAGATGGCATTTGGAAACAAGCTTGGTGTTACTGTGGAGGACAGTGTATCAGCAGATACATTATTTGCTCCGGGATTTGGTAATATTGTTGCAGAAGTTCCGGAAGACAAACTGGAGACGGTTATGAGTATTCTTGCTCAGGCAGGACTTGAAAGTGCAGGCGCCGTTGTCGGAAACGTAAATGATACAAAGACATTTGAATACAAGACAATGTCTCTTGGTATGGAAGAAGCATTAGAAGCATGGACAGGAACATTGGAAAAAGTATTCCCGACCAGAGCAACCGAGGAAACAGATGAAGTAAAGACAGGTCTGTTTGACACAAAAGAGATTTATGTATGTAAGAATAAAGTGGCAAAACCAACCGTATTTATTCCGGTATTCCCAGGAACCAACTGTGAGTATGACAGTGCAAAAGCATTTCAACGCGCAGGAGCCAATACCATCGTAAAAGTATTCAAAAACCTGAATGCAGAAGATATCCGTGATTCGGTTGATGAATTCTCAAAAGCAATTGATCAGTCACAGATTATTATGTTCCCAGGTGGATTCTCTGCAGGTGATGAACCGGAAGGATCAGCAAAATTCTTTGCAACAGCATTCCGCAATGCAAAGATGACAGAGGCTGTAAACAGACTGCTGAATGAGAGAGATGGACTTGCACTTGGTATCTGTAACGGATTCCAGGCATTGATCAAACTTGGACTGGTGCCTTATGGAGAGATCCGCATGCAGTCGGAAGATTCACCAACACTGACATACAACACAATCAACCGCCATATCAGTAAAATGGTATATACAAAAGTTGTTACCAATAAATCCCCATGGCTTGCTCAGGCAGAGCTTGGAAAGACATACTGCAATCCGGCTTCACACGGAGAAGGACGTTTCGTGGCACCGAAAGAATGGCTGGATAAGCTCTTTGCAAACGGACAGGTTGCTACACAGTATGTAAATGAGGCTGGCGTACCAACTATGGACGAAGA
Organism: Roseburia porci; assembly: GCF_009695765.1. GTDB lineage: Bacteria > Bacillota > Clostridia > Lachnospirales > Lachnospiraceae > Roseburia > Roseburia porci. The sequence goes on along the minus strand of NZ_VUNI01000034.1, from coordinate 353 downwards.
GTGGAATGTCAACGGATCCTACATGGCAATTGAAGGTATCACAAGCCCGGATGGTCGTGTACTTGGTAAGATGGCACATTCAGAGAGACGTGGTGATTCTGTAGCGATGAATATTTATGGCGAGCAGGATATGAAGATCTTTGAATCCGGTGTTGCTTACTTCAAATAATATAGACATAACAAAAATAAGCTCCGCTGTTACCGGAAGGTATCGCGGAGCTTATAATTATGTGCGCCTTGCGGCGCACGTCGCTAATGGATGAAAGTTCCTAATCCGCCCTAGTAGTGGGAAGGATACAGCCAAGACCAAGGGTGTCCTGTTCATAGCAAGACTATGATTAACGTGAGGGGAA
>NZ_VUNI01000033.1 GCF_009695765.1 Roseburia porci | reverse complement strand
TGGATGAATTGCATCAGCGAAGCTGCTTGTCATTGACATTTAGCTTAGGTGCGAAGTAACATCTGACAGCCTGAATGATTGCAACAAAAAGTTAAAGTTTTACTGACAACTAGCTTGACAATGAGCGTCAGTTTTTATATACTATCTGTAACAAAGTTGTGGAAACAAAAATAAGGGTAATCGAAAGGAGCAGTTTCACATGGAAGAAAAGAAATACCTGAAATGGTATAACAAGGTGGGGTATGGAACCGGAGATCTGGCAGGAAATGTCGTGTATGCATTTCTTTCCTCATTTGTAATGTTGTATCTGACAAATACGGTAGGGTTAAATCCGGGAGTTGTCGGAACATTGATCATGGTGTCAAAATTGTTTGATGGTGTCAGTGATATGTTTTTTGGAACATTGATTGACAAAACAAAGAGCAGACTTGGAAAAGCAAGACCATGGATGCTTTATGCATATATTGGCTGTGCAGTAACTCTTGTAGCGAACTTTGCAATACCGGAAAGTCTTGGAAGAACAGCACAGTATGCATGGTTTTTTATTGCCTATACTTTGTTGAATGCAGTATTTTTTACTGCAAACAACATTGCTTATGCATCACTGGTTACATTTTGTACAAAAAATAGCAAAGAACGGGTAGAAATGGGATCGTTCCGTTTTATTTTTGCATTTTCAACAAGTTTGCTCATTCAATCCATTACAGTTCAATTTGTAAGAACAGCGGGCGGTGGAGCTGCTGCATGGAGAACCGTAGCAATCGTATATGCAGTAATCGGGCTGATTGTAAACACAATTTCCGTATTCTCAATCAAAGAACTTCCAGAGGAAGAATTAAAAGCAGGCAGAGAACAGACAGAAGAAAAATATGGTCTGATTGAAGCTGCAAAGCTTTTATTTTCCAATAAATATTATCTTATGATTTGTGCTACTTATATTTGCCAGCAGATCTATTCTGCTATGTTAAATATGGGTATTTACTATATGATTTATGTTTTGAAAAATGAAGATTTATATTCGGTCTTTTCCTGGGCAATTAATATCCCTGTCATTATCGCAATGTGTATTACACCTATGTTGGTTGAAAAAATGAAGGGATTATATCGAATGAATCTTGCAGGATATATTCTTGGAACAGCCGGTCGTGTTGGTGTTATTTTTGCAGGCTATATGGGAAGTGTTCCACTGATGCTTGCGTTTACCGCAATCGCAGCACTTGGAATGGCACCATGGCAGGGAGATATGGGAGCTGTTGTGGCAAGCTGTTCAGAATATACTTACCTTACAAAGCGTAAACACATTGATGGAACCATGTATTCATGTACATCTTTTGGAACCAAAATCGGAGGTGGAATCGGAGTTGCCCTCTGCGGATGACTGCTTGATGCAAGTGGTTTTGTTAAGGAAGCGACCGTACAACCTGCATCCTGTATGAATATGCTTTATATTATGTATTTATGGATTCCAATGATGTTGTCATTAGTAATTACATTTATTATGTCAAGAATGAATGTGGAAGCAGCGAACCACAAACTTAGAGAACAGATGGAGAAGTGTTGACATGGAATACAAAGGGATGACAGAAGATGAGCGTTTGGTCTCGGTTACACCGCCGGAACGGGATACAGAAGGAAGGAATGGGGATGCCCTTAGAACAGATAATTATGACTGCGTATTCAGAAATGAAGCTGGCAACAGGGAATTGAAACAGATTTACTTGAAATACATATTGAGGATTCAAGAGTTGCTCCTGTCATCTCCTTTGTAGGTGTATATTAAAAAATAGGATAATTACAACATACAGCTTCTGAAATATTATTTTAGGGGCTGTATGGAAAGTGAGGAAGATTATGAACGCTGATATGAAATGGTTGGACAAGCCGGAAGTATTCCGTGTAAATCAGTTGGATGCACACAGCGACCATTGTTACTATAAGGACTATGCAGATATAGAAAGAAACGAAAATCCGCTGTTACAGTCCTTAAATGGTCAATGGGAGTTTGCTTTTAGCAAAAATGTAATGAGCAGACCGGAAAAATTTTATGAGGAAAGTTTTGATGCAGCTGGTTTTGATAAAATTATGGTTCCGGGGCATATTGAACTGGCAGGCTATGATAAAATCCGTTATATCAATACGATGTATCCGTGGGAAGGAAAAGAGTACCACAGAGGAGCCTACAGCATGGAGAGCACCGGGAAAGAAGCGGGGATGTTTTCAGATGCAGAATATAATCCTGTGGGTTCTTATATTAAACGTTTTGACTTAAATGAAACGATGTGTGGAAAAAGAATTCACATCTGTTTTGAGGGTGTGGAAGAGGCGATGTATCTGTGGCTGAATGGTCAGTTTATAGGGTATGCCGAGGACAGCTTCACACCTTCTGAGTTTGATCTGACACCATACATTAGAGAAAAGGGAAATGTACTGGCAGTGCAGGTACATAAGATGAGCACGGCGGCATTTTTGGAGGATCAGGACTTTTTCCGTTTCTTTGGTATTTTCAGAAATGTTACTTTGAAGGCAATCCCGGATGTTCATCTGGAGGATGTATGGTTCAAACCTGTGTTAAATCAGGATAATGAAAGCGGAAGCGTATCTGTCTGCATGAAGGTATCTGCTCCTGAAAGTCAGCATGTAACTGCACGCTTTATTTTAAAGGACAGAGAAGAAAATATATTAGTAGAGAAGTCATTACAGTTAACTAAAGAAAACGACCATATGGAAGGCTCGATTTGTGTTGATTTGGAAAATGTCAAACTGTGGGATAATCATAATCCATATTTATATCATGCTTATGTTGAGCTTAAAGCAGAGGATGGTTCCCTGGCAGAGGTAATTCCTTATGATATCGGTTTCAGAAGAATAGAGATTATAGATAAAGTAATTTATCTGAATGGAAAACGACTTGTTATCACAGGAGTAAACCGTCATGAGTGGAATGCAAAAACAGGAAGATGCATTGGTGTGGAAGATATGAAAGCAGACATATCCTGTATGCTCAGGAACAATATTAATTCTGTTCGTACCTGCCACTATCCTGATCAGATACCATGGTACTATATGTGCGACAATGCAGGTATTTATGTGATGGCAGAAACAAATCTGGAAAGCCATGGTTCATTCCAGAAGTTGGGGGCAATCGAGCCATCGTGTAATGTACCGGGGTCTTTTCCACAGTGGAGAGATGCTGTGCTTGATCGTGCAAAAAACAATTTTGAAACTTTTAAAAACCATACGTCCATCCTTTTCTGGTCATTAGGAAATGAATCCTATGCAGGAGACGACATTGAGGCAATGAACGTTTATTTTGCTGAAAAGCAGGATGGAAGATTAGTTCATTATGAAAGCTCTTATTATAATAGGGCATATGAGGATACTATTTCTGACTTGGAGACCAGAATGTATGCAAAACCGGAGGATGTAGAGGAATACTTGAATAATAATCCGAAGAAACCGTATATTTTATGTGAATTCATGCATGATATGGGAAATTCCATGGGAGGACTTGGCTCTTATATGAAGCTGATTGACAAATACGATAGGTATCATGGCGGATTTATATGGGATTTTATTGATCAGGCAATTATGGTAAAAGATCCGGTGACAGGAAAAGATGTTTTACGCTATGGTGGAGATTTTGATGATAAACCGGCAGATTATGAATTTTCAGCAAATGGAATCGTATTTGCTGACAGGAAAGAGAAACCGGCAATGCAGGAGGTGAGGTATTACTATGGCTTATACAGATAAATTAAGAGTGGTCTATGGTGACTATACACTTGGTGTACATGGGGAGGGATTTGATTATATTTTTTCTTATGCACAGGGTGGACTGGAATCTATCGTTAAAAATGGATATGAGTGGCTGTACCGTTGTCCAAAACCTACTTTCTGGAGAGCATTGACAGATAATGACAGGGGAAGCAGGTTCCATATTAAAAGTGGAAGCTGGCTTTCAGCAGATATGTTTATTGACTGTAAGGGAATACAGGTGATCATGGACGGCAAGGAGCAGACCCCATATGCACCTGATAATAACAGCTATGGCGGTGATGTTTATGCTGATGAAATTGTCGTAACATACACATACGAGACCATAACCACTCCAGCGACAACTGTTCTTGTAAGCTATATAGTTGATATATCAGGAAAGATTCGCGTGGATGTACATTATCATGGTGTACAGGGGCTTCCGGAATTTCCTGTATTTGGAATGAGATTTATTATGCCAACACTGGCAGACAGATATTTATATAAGGGACTCTCCGGGGAAACATATCCTGACAGAAAAGCGGGGGCAAAAGAAGGAATCTATGAGATTGATGACCTGAGTCTTACACAATATCTTGTTCCACAGGAATGTGGTATGAGAATGGATACAGAGTGGCTTGAGATTACAAGACATACGGCCCTTGATAACAGCAGGACAGATAGCTCATCACAGACACTGCGCATTGAAAAGAATGACGAAAAATTTGCATTTTCTTGTCTGCCTTATACAGCAGCTGAGATTGAAAACGCTCTTCACCATGAAGAACTGCCACCGGCAAGAAGAACTGTTTTATGCGTATATGGCGCAGTAAGAGGTGTTGGAGGTATCGACAGCTGGGGAACTGATGTGGAAGAGGATTACCGTATCAGTGCGGAAGATGATATAGATTATTCATTTACCATCTGTTAAACGTGGGGTGAGGATATGAAGTTTAAGATTACCAAAGAATGGATAAAGAGTTTTTTTGTAATGATCATTGCAGTTATTGTCATGGGAATGTGTGTTTCGCTTTTGGTGATGTGTGATATGGGAGCAGATCCCTGTTCAGCAATGAATTACGGAATTTCGCATAAGCTTGGGATGAGTTTTGGAAATTATCAGCTCCTTTCCAATATTGTTCTGCTGATTATAGTAATCATTTTTGAGAAAAAGCTCATTGGTACAGGAACATTTGGCAATATGATTTTAGTTGGTTATTCGGCAGATTTTTTCACATGGATATGGAAAGAAGTCTGCCATATACAGGCACAGCTTAATCTGGGGATTAGAATTGTTATTTTGATTCCTGCACTCATACTGTTTATTCTGGCCGCAGCTATATATATGCAAAGTGGACATGGAACAGCACCATATGATGCTGTATCCTTTTTAATCAGTGACAAAATTGAAAAGCATTCTGGCAAAAATATGTTTCGGATTGTACGGATTGTATATGATCTGGCAGCAACCGGTATCGGTGTTATAGCTGGAGGCGAAGTTGGTGTGATAACGATATTGATGGTGATTTTGCTGGGACCTACAGTGGATTTTGTCGGACGAATAATGAAAACAAGAAGGGGGAGAAACAGGGGGTAAATAAAAGGAGTTGCTTGTAAATGCTATTGGTATATGAAAACAGAAATACAGGAGTATCCGCGGAGTGGAAGAAGCCAGTACATGTGCCGCCGCATCTACATGAGGCAATAGAAGTAGTGTATGTAACGGATGGAGAAATAGAACTTGGAGTGGGACAGGAATTGTTCCATATGGATGAAGGGGATTTTGCAGTTGTGTTTCCAAATGTAATACATCATTATCAGGTGTTTGGGAAAAAAGAAAACAAGGTAATATTCCTTTACCTTGAACCAACACTGTTTCCTTCCTATTACAGGGAGTTGCAGATATACAGCCCGAAGAATCCGGTTGTGAAAAAAGAGCAGGTGCATCCGGATGTGGTAAATGCCATAAAATATCTGACCGGAATAACAGAGGGGAATCCAATGCTGATACAGGCTTATGTACAGATGATTCTTGCTCATGTTTTCGCAGAAATGCCAATGGTTGATAAAAGCACAGTAGGGAGTGATGACCTGATTTATAATGCGGTAGAATATGTAGCCAAAAATTTTAGAGTGAAAATCAGTCTTGAAAAAATGGCATACGATTTGTGCGTAAGCAAATATGTGTTATCAAGAATGTTTGCAAAAACCTTTCACTGTAATTTTAGTAAATATGTGAATGGAGTCCGGTTAAATTATGCAGTTGCGGCACTGGAAAACACAATGGATTCCATTACAAATATATGTCTTGATTGTGGGTTTGAAAGTCAAAGAACTTTCAACCGAGTTTTTAAGGAAAGATACAAGATTACACCAAGAGAGTACAGAAAAAGGATGGAACATAATAGAAAAGACAAGATATCTTGCAATTCCTGCTAGTCTGATTGGATGCAGGGAAAAGTGAACAGGGCATATACAATGAGAGCAGCCATCTAAACAGATGGACTGCTCTCATTGTGTTCCATACGTTTTAATTCAGGAAGAACCGTAAGCAGCATGGTGATAAAGCACATAGTTCCACCAATGACGTTGGACACTGGTTCTGCCAGGAATACACCGTCTGTTCCCATATGAAACGTATAAGGAAGCAGATAAGTGAGCGGAACCACAATAAATACTTTGCGCAGAAGGGAGAAGAAAATCGCCTGTTTTTTCTTATTCAGGGATTTAAATACCGTCTGTCCCATGTATTGCAGATCCATAAAAATGAATGCTGCAAAATAAAGTTTTAAGGCTGGTACGGCAGCCGTAGTCAGTGCCGGATCTGAACTGAAAATACAAATCAAGGCATGGGGAGCAAGGATGATCACGCTCCACATCAGACAGGTATAGAAGAGGATCATGAGTCCCATAGCGATTCCGGCTTTTTTCACACGTTTCGGCCGTCTGGCCCCATAGTTATAGCTGAGAACCGGAGATGCGCCTTCATTCATTGCATAAATCGGTGTTTCGACAAGCTGCCGGACACTTGAGATGATGGTCATGACAGAGATATAAATATCGCCACCGGTTACCGATAATACATGATTGCAACAGATGGATACAAGGCTGTTGGTGAGCTGCATAATGAAACCGGCAGTTCCAAGACTTATGATATTGCCGGCATGTCTTTTGCAGGAAGGAAGCTCAAAAAGGCGGAGAAGGCGGACTTTTATTTCTGCTTTACGGCGTAGAAAATAAAGGACAAAAACGGCCGATAAAAGCTGGGAAAGAACCGTAGCAATTGCAGCGCCGCAGATCCCAAGACCAAACACAAAGATGAAAAGCGGATCAAGAAGCAGATTGGCAATTGCACCAATCGCAACAGTCAGCATACCGATGGTAGCGTATCCCTGGGCATTGATGAACGGATTCATACCGGTTGCGATCATGGATGGGAGTGTGCCGATCAGATAGATTACAAGGTATGGATATGCATAGGAAAGTGCAGAAGAAGATGCACCAAACAGGATCAGAAGTGGTCTTGCAAACAGCATTCCGAGACTCATAAGAACCAGAGCGGATATACATAACATGGAAAATGCGGTATGCATGATCATCTGGGACTTTCTGGAATCCTTCATTCCCTGACTGATCGAAAATAATGGGGCGCCACCGCTTCCAAAAAGATTGCTGAAGGCGGTGATGATCACGATGATCGGGAAGCAAAGGCCGACAGCTCCAAGTGCCGTAGTTCCAATGTCTGGAATACGGGCGATATAGATGCGGTCAACGATATTGTAGAGCAGGCTGAAGATCTGGGCTGCAAGCATAGGAATTGCCGCGCCTAAGATATTATTTGTGATAGTTTCGTTTTCAAAATCAATGCGTTTCATAATCTTGTATTATTTCCTTTTCTTTCTACTTGACATATAGTATAGCATAGAATAACATATATGAAAAATATTGTTTTTATTAATGAATTATACAAAAAACATATAAGAGGTGACAGAATGGAGATGAAACAGTTACAGTATTTCCGGGCAATTGTAGATGCAGGAACAATCAGTGGAGCTGCGAAAGCACTTCATATGACACAGCCGCCTCTGAGCTATCAGATAAAAATGCTCGAAGAAGAATTGCAGGTGCAGCTTTTTTTTCGTGGAACGAAGAAGATTACACTGACGGAAGCCGGAAAGGTCCTGTACGCAAGAGCCGGAAGTCTGCTTAAGATGACAGATATTGCAAAGCGTGAAGTTGTTAAGGCGAGTCAGGCTGCGACGATTCATATTGGCATGACACCGTCTACGGTGTCTATGATGTCGGAGTATTTAAAACAGTTTTCCAGAGTGCATCCGGACATTCATTTCGATATTCATGAAGGCTCCACCTTCGAATTAAAGGATCGGCTGGAAAAGAGAATGGTTGATGTAACAACGCTTCGGACGCCAATTGTCTTAAATGGATGTGAGACGAAGACCCTGCGGCGGGAGCAATTAGTGGCAATGGCTTCCAGCCAGCAGATCTCAGGCAATGAGGAAGTGAAAGAAATATCGCTTGGGGCGCTTGCTGAAAAAAGACTGATTCTTTCCCATAGATACCGGCAGTATATGCTGTCCGCATTTGAAAAAGCCGGACTCTTAAGCGATATCTATTATGAGTGTGAAGATGCAAGAACAGCGCTGACACTGGCAGAGCAGGGAATGGGAGTAGCGATACTTCCAGCTTCCATGATGGAGCTCACAGATAAAGTGGATATGTATTCGATTACAGATGCAGATCTCACAACTGAAATTCTGCTGGCATGGAGAAAAGAGAGACTGCCTGTGGAATTACAGGAATTTATGAAATATGCAATGGAGTCCCGCTGGTATAAATAAATACATAAAATTCTGACAATAGGTACAATTTACAGTAAAAAATAAAAACACAAACAAAATGATTGACAAAATAAAAACTACGTGATAATATACAGTTAACAACAAACAAGACCTAATTACACAAGACTTTTTAGACGAATGGGAGATGTGACGAGAAAGCATTTCCAGAGATTCCGTAGAATAAGCTTGGAGTAAGCAGGAATTGAATGGGAAGTGGAGGTACAGTCCAATGGGTATTATAGCGGATCATTCAAACCTTTCATATAAGCGTGGTAATGCATAACGAAGTCAGCAGGAAGCCTTTTTGATCCATAAGAATAATCTTATTTATTGTCAAAGTACAATTATGAATAAAAGGTTACATATAACGGATGCATTTATATGAAAGGATCAGCGGAGAACAAATACCACAGTATTTCTTAAAGAATAGAATATGTCAGAGGGAATATATTTTATCAGAACGAGGGGTTATCTTTAAGAGATGCATAAGAGAAGATATATGTTAATTTCCAGGCAGATGTTATAGTCTGTAAGCTGATCAGACAATATTGTATGATGAAGAGAAAGGAATATATTTAATTGAATATTGAAGAAAATCATTAGAACGGTCATTGTATTTATGAGAATATGATGACCGTTCTTTTTGTTTCGTTTTTGCCCGGAATATAGTATACTGTACGTTATACTTTTTATTTGGATATACAGGGGGACAAAATGATAAAAGCAGTAATTTTTGATATGGATGGAACTTTAATTGACACAGAAAAGTATTATCGGATCTGCTGGCCGAAGGCAATGGCACATTTCGGATATGAGATGACGGATGAACAGGCGCTTACCATGCGTTCCTTAGGGCAGCCATATGCTCCTGCACATTTAAAAGAGATGTTTCACGACCCGGATTTGGACTATCCGGCGATTCGTGCATACCGTAAAGAGATCATGGAAGAATATCTGAAAAAAAACGGGATCGAGATCAAAAAAGGAGCAATTGAACTGCTGACATTTTTAAAAGAAAAGAACATACAGCGTGCAATCGCGACAGCAACGGATACCAGGCGTGCAGAACGTTATCTGAAAGAAATTGGATTGTATGAATATTTCGACCAAATCATTTGTGCAACGATGGTTACTCATGGCAAACCGGCATCGGACATCTATGAATTTGCCTGTGAAAGACTCGGACTGCAGCCCAAAGAGTGTATGGCTGTGGAGGATTCGCCAAATGGTGTGGAAAGTGCATACAGAGCTGGCTGTCAGGTCGTTATGGTTCCGGATCAGACAAGACCGGATCACGAACTGGAAAAGAAGCTTTTTGCATGTGTGGATTCTCTGGATGAGATTGAAAAGTTACTGGAAGTATAGCAAGACATAGGAGGAGCGCAGAATGAGCAGTCAGGATGTACCTGGGATTACAAGAGAAGAGGAAGAAAGTCAGCTTGCGCAGATCATTGGGATCGCACAGCAGAATCTGGATCGTGCAAAAGCAGATATCCGTAAAACCAATGAAGAACTTGCAGACCTTCTTGAAGTATATGATACAAAGGATAAAGAGGGACTTTCTTTATGGAATAATGCAACTGCAAGGTTAATGGAAAATGAGCACAGTCTTGTCCGTCTCGAAAAAGCAAGGAAAAAACCGTATTTTGGAAGAATCGATTTCATAGATCCGAATGTGAAATCCATGGAAAGCTATTATATCGGAAGAATCGGAATCGCAAAGAATGCTTCTGAGCCGGTTGTACTGGACTGGAGGGCACCGATTGCATCCGTCTACTATGAGAGTAATATGGGACCCTGCAGGTATACCGTAAGCTCAGAAGGTACATTTGAGATCGATCTGAAAAGAAAGCGGACTTATGAGATTGAAAATGACAAACTGAAAGATTATTTTGACTCCGATGTTGTTGCAAATGATGAACTTCTGACCAGATATCTGGCAAGAAATAAAAAGGCGGTACTTGGAGAGATCATTGCAACAATCCAGAAAGAACAGAACCTGATCATCCGTCGTTCTCCGAAGACAAATATTATTGTACAGGGCGTTGCCGGATCGGGAAAGACGACGGTAGCCATGCACCGCATATCCTATATTCTTTATAACTATAAAGACGATTTCAGACCGGAAGATTTCTATATTATCGGAAGTAACCGGATCCTTTTGAACTATATTACGAGTGTGCTCCCCGAGCTTGATGTATATGGAATCCGTCAGATGACGATGGAACAGTTATTCACAAGATTGTTATATGAGGACTGGGATGAGACAAAGTATGAATATCACAGCCTGGATAAATCGGATGACAAAAATTGTATCAAAGGATCTGCAGAGTGGTTTTCGGATCTGGAAAATTATTGCATGGAATATGAGAAAGCATCCATTCCGATGGATGAGATTTATATGGAAAAGACCGGTAATCTTTTGGCAGGGGAAAATCTGATCAGCACCTATCTGAAGGATCATCCGCAGATGTCCATGGAAAGTAAGATCCTGATGCTGAATGAAATCATTTATGCAAAGTATGAGAATGAAGTACTTGGAAAAAACGTCTCATTTCCGGCAAAGGAAAAGAAAATCCTCGACCGTAAATATGCTTCCTATTTTGGAAATGGAAAATGGGAAGGCAATGTGTATGAGTTCTATACTGATTTTTTGAAAAATCAGGCTGCTAACGGGAAAGAAGTGGATATTCCGGAGTATTCGTTTGATGTGTATGATCTGGCGGCGCTGGCTTATATCTATAAACGGATCAAAGAAACAGATCCGGTAAGAGAAGCAAGCCATGTGGTAATCGACGAGGCGCAGGATTTTGGAATGATGGCATATGACTGTCTGCATTATTGTCTGAGAGGCTGTACGTATACGATCATGGGAGATACATCGCAGAATATCCATTTTCAATATGGATTGAATGACTGGGAACAGCTTAGAAAGCTGATTCTGACGGGAACCTATGATTCATTTGGACTTCTTCGCAAAAGTTACCGGAATACAGTGGAAATCTCAGAGTTTGCCAATGAAATCTTAAAACATGGTGATTTTTCTATTTATCCAGTGGAACCAATCATCCGTCATGGAAATAAAGTGCGGGTAGAAGCATATCAGACGGTAAAAAGTCTGTTTGCAGAGGTGGCGACAACAATTGAAAACTGGCAGAAAGAAGGCTATGAGACCATTGCAGTCATCTGCAGGGATGAAGAAGAAGCCGAAAAAGTCCAGAGTGAACTGAAAAAACAGATTGAAATCGCAGATTGCGATCTGCAGAAGGCTACGTTTGGAGATGGAGTCATGGTACTTCCAGTGTCTTATACCAAAGGTCTGGAGTTTGATGCAGTTTTACTGTTTGATCCTTCGAAAAGGAAATATCCAAATGACAACGGCCACGTGAAACTTTTGTATGTGGCGGCCACCCGCGCACTGCATGAACTGGCAGTATTACATCGCGGCAGACTGACAGGGATCATCGCAGATCCGGTTCCGGAAGGAAAACATGTAAAAGAGCTTACGGCGGAAACGCTGACCAAGGCAAAAGAATATGAAAAACAGGAGCTTACGCAAAAAGAAGTTGAGCAGAAAAGAAGGACAGAAGGTGATCTTGACCGGAATGAGCGCAGTTACATCGGACCAAAACGGATCGTTGTAAAGCCGGCAGCAGAAGAAAAAGCACCTGTCATGAAGCAATCTCGTCCGGTAAACCCGTCTCCGTATGCATATGGAGCAGTGCCGGAGAATCAGGATCTTCGGATAAAAGGACATTCAAGAGGAAACTGCGCAATCAAATGGGCCAAAAAGACAAAGAAGCATATCGATCTTGCAAGCGCATACGGAATCCTTAGGATTACGCCGATCACAAAGGAGATAATCCGGATCAGTTTCGTAAAAGGAGTAAGTGGAACAATTGCAGATACTTTCTGGAAAGCAGAGGCAGAAGAAGCAGTAAGCTGGGGAGCAAAAGAATCCAGAACCATTGTGGAAGTTGCAACAGATCAGGTCGTTATCCGTATTGACAAGAAGAGTGGAGCATTGCAGTTTGGAAATAAAGAAGGAAAAATGCTCCTGGCTGAAAATGCACAGGAGCCGAGACTGATCAACGATGGACAGACCTGGACATTTTTTGATTGGGAGAAATCGGAACGTATCAAATCCAAGGGAATACTGGCAACAGACCTTATGGATCTGACGTTGAAGGCGAGGTACATCTCATTTGGACAAAAGTCGCTTAGAATGCCGCTTATTGTTTCCGGAAAAGGGTATGGAATTGCTTCAGCTTCCTCTCAGACGGTTCTGTTTTGTAATATCCGGACATATGGACAGTATCTGTATACAAAAGGCGATGAACAGATTGATTATTATTTTATCTATGGTCAGAGTGTTGGAAAAACGATTGAACTTTACCAGAGTCTGACGACCAATTAATAATTATTAAGCTCATGTAAAAAGAATTTGACTTGAAGTATACTATAAGTTGTATGATAGAGAGGTAGAGAAAGAGGACTATTATTTTGAAGGGAGAATGACAGAATGTATTTTGAGAATGTAAAGAAAAATTTTGGATTTGGCTGTATGCGTCTGCCGTTACTGGGTGGAAGGCTGCCCGAAACACATTTCGATTCCGGATCTGTTTGCCTGCATGAATGCCAAGAAGGTATTTCATGACTGGAATGCAGATTATTACTACAATATGGTTCATACCGTAAACAATGGAAAAGCGAGCGCCTGCATCAAATGTGGAAAATGTGAAAAGGTATGCCCACAGCATCTGCAGATCCGTAATCTTTTAGAGGAAGTTGCAGGCGAATTTGAAAAATTAGCATAAAGGATTTGAGAAGAATATGAGAACGTTGTATCTGGAATGTAATATGGGAGTAGCAGGAGATATGCTTACAGCAGCACTTGCCGGATTATTTGAAGATCCTTCGGAAGCGGTCAAGGAACTGAACCGTCTTGGAATTCCAAAGGTAAGATACAGATTGGAACCAGTTGTGAAATGTGGGATACAGGGATTACAGATACGGGTGTTGATAGAAGGACATGAGGAAGGTGTACATGAAAAGCAGATTGGATCACAGGAATCTCATAATGCGCATGATCACCATCATACTTCCATGAAAGAAATCAAGGATATCGTGAATGCGCTTTCGGTATCAGAGTCGGTGAAACAGAATGCACTTTCAGTATATCAGCTGATAGCCGAAGCGGAGAGTAAAGTTCACGGACAAACGGTGGAAGAGATCCATTTTCACGAAGTTGGAAGTATGGATGCAGTGGCGGATGTTGTGGCTGTCTGTTATCTGATCGAGCGGCTGAAGGTTGAGAGAATCATCGCATCACCTGTCCGGGTCGGATATGGGCAGGTACACTGTGCACATGGAATCCTTCCTGTTCCTGCGCCTGCGGTATCAGTTCTTACCGAAGGAATTCCGGTGTATAGCGGTAATCTCGAAGGAGAATTCTGTACACCGACCGGAGCAGCACTTTTGAAATACTTTGTTTCAGAATTTGGTGAGATGCCGGTACTTCGAGTTGTAAAAACCGGATATGGCATGGGAAAAAAGGAGTTTGAAGCAGCAAACTGTGTCCGTGCAATGCTTGCCGAAGAAGAACAGGAGACCCGGATCATAGAGTTGTGCTGCAATCTCGATGACATGATCCCGGAAAACATTGGATTTATAACAGAGCTTCTGATGAAGGAAGGTGCGCTGGATGTGTACACGACAAACATCCAGATGAAGAAAAACCGGCCGGGAATTCTTCTTACCTGCATGTGCAAAGAAGCTGACCGGGCGAAATTCCTTACACTTATTTTTAAACATACGACAACACTCGGAATCCGGGAATATGACTGTAAACGATATGGTCTTAAGAGAAAAATTGAAACAGTTCAGACACCATATGGAGACGTGCATTATAAGTATGCTTCCGGTTATGGTGTTGAAAAGTCCAAACCGGAATATGAAGATATTGCCGCGATTGCAAGAAAGACAGGAAATTCACTGGAAAATATCAAATCGGACATAGAAAAGCTAAGGTGAACGGATAAGCCATCTGCAGGTGAATATTTACATTTTTTCTCAAATGGCTATAATAAATAACAGTCTATTCGAGAAAAAAATTCATTGAACAGACCATACTTAAAATAAAACACAGAT
The DNA here is from genome assembly GCF_009695765.1 of Roseburia porci. Taxonomy (GTDB): domain Bacteria; phylum Bacillota; class Clostridia; order Lachnospirales; family Lachnospiraceae; genus Roseburia; species Roseburia porci. Next base: position 8,025 of record NZ_VUNI01000033.1, on the reverse strand, counting down.
AGGATGAAAGGAATGGCAATGAATATTATCGATAAATTTGGAAATATCGTGGGCAATGAATCCCTGAAAAATCCGGAAACAGCGCGCAAGATCCTTCTTACAGGATATCGTCTGCAGGAGAAAAAGCTGCAGCTTTTCCCGGATAAAAAGCTTCCGGCTTCCGGACAATATGTGGCACAGGTTGTTATGAAGAGTATTATCCAGGCACTTGCAAAGCCTGAGAATGCAGCAATGGTCAGCATTTTTGTTCCGGGAGAACTTCTTACGGCAGCAGGGCTGACTCCGTATTCGGTAGAAGCGCTGTCATGTTTCCTGGCTGGAACAAAATGTGAGCAGGCTTTTCTCAGAAAGACCGTGGAGGAAGGATTTCCAGAAACCATGTGCTCGTATCACAGGGTATCGTTAGGTGCTGCATTGACAGGACTTTTACCGAAACCGAAATGTATCGTTTATACCAATCTTGCCTGTGACGGAAATATGATGACTTTTCCATATCTGAAGCAGACATGTGATCGTCCAAGTTTTTATATTGATGTACCTTATGAGAAAAATCAGGATTCCATTCACTATGTTGCAGACCAGCTGCGGGAAATGAAATGTTTTCTTGAGGATGTAACAGGGAAGAAGATTTCAGAAGAGCAGGTGGAGCAGACAATCTCAAACAGTAGAAAAGCGGCAGCATATTATCAGAAACAGCTGAAACTGCGAAAAGATCATGACCCGGTCACAACCATGACGAATGAGCTTTATGCAATTTTTATGTGTCATTTATTGGCCGGATCGGAGGAAGCCGTAAAATACACTCAGATGCTGCTCGAGGATGTCAAAAATGCACCAAAAGAAGAAGGACTTCACGTACTCTGGATGCACATCATGCCATTTTTACAGGAACCGGTGAAAGATGTATTCAATTACAGCAACAAGGTACATATCAGTGCCTGTGATTTCGTGGCAGACGGATTCCGGGAGATGCATTCTGCAGATCCATATGAAGCCATGGCAGAGAAGATGGTCAACTGTATCTATAATGGTAACCTGGATCAGAGAATTGAGATGGCACAAAAACTTGCCAGGGAAACAGAGGCAGATGGTGGAATTCTGTTTGCTCACTGGGGCTGTAAAGGAACAATCGGTGCTTCAAGCCTGATCAAAAGTTCATTGGAGGCTTCTGGCCTTCCAACGATGATTTTAGACGGTGATGGATGTAATCCTGCCAATACCAGTGATGGCCAGGTTTCGACAAGACTTCAGGCCTTTATGGAAATGCTTGAGGAAGGCAAGGAGGAGAAAGCTTCATGATACACTATGTCTGTAAATATACGCCGGTAGAGTTATTAAAGGGATTTGGAGAAGAATGCGCAGTTCTGGAAGAAATGCCGGAAAACTTTGAAATGTCAGACCAGATCGCGCATGCGAATCTGTGTGGATTTGGAAAATCCGTAATTCAGGCAGTTTTAGAGGGCAAAGTAGAGCAGTTAGTACTGGTTAACTGCTGTGATTCCATGCGTCGTGTCTACGATGTCGTAAAAAGCACCGGAAAATGCAAATTTCTGTATATGTTAGACCTTCCACATAACGATAATGAATGTGAAAAAGTGAAATTCGCCGGCGCAATCCGTCGGTTGAAAGAAGCCTATGAGGAGTATTCCGGAAAAACATTTGATAAAAACGTATTTCTTAAATCCTTTGTACAGCCTGCCACAGAAAAACATCCATATATTGGAGTATTAGGTGTGCGCGTCAGCGGTGTATTAGAGGAAATGATCCGGGAAAATATTCATATGGATGTGGAAAATCTCACCTGTACGGGTGGACGAAAATTGTCAGTAATCCCGGAAGAACTGCAGGCAATGGACGAAGAAGAAATGTTTCTGATGTATGCAGATGTGCTTCTCGGTCAAATGCCATGTTTTCGTATGAATACCAGTACCAGAAGAAACCAGCTTTATCTTGATCCAAATCTAAAAGGAATCATTTATCATACCATTAAATTCTGTGATTATTACGGATTTGAATATGCAAGCATTAAGAAATTTATCAAAGTTCCTCTCCTTAAGATAGAAACCGATTTTACAAGTCAGAGTGCCGGTCAGCTGCTGACCAGAATTCAGGCTTTTTCAGAAACAATTGAAGGATTGGAAGATATGGATTCCGGAAAGGAAATCAGTGAGGAGGCAAGGAAAAGAATGGAATCAGGAGTTTATTATGTTGCTGGAATCGACAGTGGTTCAACAAGTACCGATGTTGTGATTCTCGATCAGGAGGGAAAGATCAAGTCAACCATGATCATTCCAACTGGCGGTGGAGCAATGATGAGTGCGGAAAAGAGTCTTGAGCGCGCAATTGAGAAAGCCGGAATTCAGAAAGAAGAGATTGTACGTATCGTTACGACCGGATATGGACGTGCCTATATCGACAGTGGGGATGACAGTATCACAGAGATTACCTGTCATGCCAAAGGCGCACATTATCTGAATCCAGGAGTCCGTACCGTAATTGATATCGGAGGACAGGATATTAAAGCCATCAGTATTGATGAGAATGGTGCAGTAAAGAACTTCCTGATGAATGATAAATGTGCGGCAGGAACTGGAAGATTCCTTGAGATGATGGCCAGAACACTTGGAATCTCGCTGGAAGAGATGAGTACCAAAGGTCTGGAGTGGAAAGAAAACGTTGTCATCTCCAGCATGTGTACCGTTTTTGCAGAGTCGGAAGTCGTATCACTGGTTGCACAGAATAAAGATGTGGCAGACATTATCCATGGACTGAATGTATCTGTCGCTTCGAAAGTAGGTGCGCTTGCGGCCAGACTTGGAAAGAGTAATTCGGGCGAATATATGATGACCGGCGGAGTTGCCAAGAATAAGGGTATCATCAATGCACTGGAAGAAAAACTGGGTGCAAAACTTTACATTTGTGATGAGGCACAGCTTTGCGGAGCACTTGGAGCTGCATTGTTTGCGTATGAAAAATGCAAAAGCGGTGAATAAAATGTTGCAAAGGAAAGAGGATAAGCCAAGAATCTTCGGTTGCAAAACAACCAGGCCGCTTCAGTTTTCTGTCTGCGGACAGCTGATGAGCCCGGCTGGATTTTGTCATGAGCGTCGTAACTTTGATGTAAATGTGCTTATCATGGTCATAGAGGGCACGCTTTACATTGATGCAGATCATGTACAGCATGCAATCGGGCCAGGACAGTATATTTTACTGAAAGCAGGCGAAGAACACTATGGTTACCGGGCATCGGAAGGAAAACTCTTATATCTATGGGCACATTTTCAGACAGACCAGGAGCTGGAGACGGTAGAAGACGAGGGAGAGGAATATACTTACCTTTTTCCGGAAACTTCACATTATTCTGCCTTAGGCAGAACTGCACAGCTGTTCCATCAGCTTATGGATCTGTCGTTAGATGATCAGCTGTATACAAAGGATATGTCTGATTATGCAATGAGTCTTCTGTTGATGGAACTTTCGCAGGAGTATTTCCGCCTGAAAAACAGTACCAAAAAGGTGCCATCTGTGGTAGTCTCCGCAGCAGAATGGATCAAAAACCATTATTACCAGCCGTTTGATGTGATGGAACTTGCTTCTGATCTGGGTTATCAGGCAGATTATCTTTCCTCTTTATTTAAACGCAGCATGGGAATTTCTATTGTGCGTTACACGAATCAGATCCGTATAAGAACAGCGAAAACGCTGCTGTCCAATTATGGTGTTACCATAAAAGAAGCCGCATTTTCCTGCGGCTTCTCGGATGAAAAATATTTTATGAGGGTTTTTAAACAGCTTGAGGGGGTCACTCCTGCGCAATATCGCAAATCTTTTGGGAGAAAAAACATTAATTAAAATATTTCCTTGTAAAATATACGGTGTAGGGCTGATCGGTGATCTCATAGAGCGGGACCAGATCAAAGTTTTCCGGCTGATTGATTGTACGATAGGTACTTTGCTGCCATGGGAAGGTCTCATAGGTGTGTTCAGTTGTGCTGACAAGCGCACTCTGTGGGTCTCCGTTATCATCCATATAGATTCCGCAGTCTTTTTCGCATAAACCGGCAAGAACGACAGGACCTTCCATAAATGCTGTGAGTTTTGGCAGGTCAGGCAAAGAAGCAGTCGTAAGTGTTGCCGGGAAAAAGACATTGATTGTATCATCTTCCCACGTACGATCCAGATCAAAAAATCCATTAACCGAGGAAACATCGGATATTTCTTCACCATTAACGGAAATCACAGGATTTCCATGTACCCAGTCCGGAATACGAAGGGACAGGGTAAATCGCTCCGGCTGACTGGCTTTGACATTCAGTTTTATAAACCATCTTGACATTCTGCTATTATCATGCTCATCAAAAGAAGCCCCATCATTATAGTATTTCATATCGACGCTCTGTGTGACCGTTACGTTTTCACTGCGTGTATATACAGAGTTTATGTACTGAGCCACAACAAGGCGTTTTTTCTGTTCATCTTCATACCAGCAAAGACGTGGATAGATGGTATGTGCCTGTACTGTTGTGCCGTGACAGCACCAGAAATCATGGGTTTTGCTTCCCCATTTTTTGATGCTGCCAGACTTCATAGGCAGAAAATATGCAGGCATTCCGGTTTTCTTATTCTGTTGTGCGAGAAAACCATTGTAAAAATTCTTCTCAATATAATCCAGGTAGACCGTTTCTCCGGTAAAACGGAACAGATAATCTGCGAGCCGTACCATATTGTAAACGGTACAGAATTCCTGTGTACGTTCTCCAATAAAACGGCCAAGTTTGTGTGGCGGTATCCAGAATTCACCGGAATTCTGACCACCGGTACAGAAAGCTTCCCTGTCAGAAACAGCACATTTCCAGAATGCTTTCACGAGCTCGAGCCATTTCGCATCCTGGGTTATCTCAAACATTTTGGCAGCCCCCTGTGCCCATGGAATACTTGCATTGGCGTGACTGTTCGATAAAGGATCATTACCGTCAGAAAGCTTTTTGAAGATCGAAGGGTGGGAGTAGCGTTCGGCAAGTGTAAGGAAACGATTGTCATTCGTCAGCTGATATAAGCCTGCCCATACTTCGAGCATACCCCCTTCTTCTCCGCTGTAAACGGCATGTGGATTCTTATCCTGCATGTCAGCAGTCCAGTCCAGATACCAGTCTGCAGCATTGTAAAGGATATCAAGAGCTGTTTTGCTGTCTGTATATAAAGAACTGTGATAAAGTCCGAGCAAAGTCTTATGTAAAGTATATTGCGGAGACCAGATATATTCGTTCCGCTCCAGTTTATCAAAGTATTTTTCCGGGATGGAGCCGATCCATTTTCCCCCATTGAGTGCCTGGCAGCGTGCAAGTTCATCAATGATAAGATCGAGTTTTGCTTTTAATTCCCGGTCATTATTCTGCGCGATCAGAAAAGAAGCAGCAGACAGCCAGTGCCCGAGAAAGTGGCCTCTCAGCTGGCAGACAGGAGATTCCCAGCCGAGATGCATTTCCGAGATATTGCGCTCTGTGCGGATTCCAGCTTCCAGATAGAAATTCTGCAGAAGATTCTCTGTTTTCAGTTCCATAAGATATTCTCTGTTAAGATCGGCACGCTCCTTGAAAAGTCCCGGAAGAAGCTGTGCCTGTTCCATATTGATCGGTTTGCAAGGGTAAAACTCGTCATTCACACCTTTAATTAAGGGAACATATTTGTATGTATGTGATGATGAACTAAGAGAATATCTGTTGCAGTACATGGAAGTGGAGAAATAAAATGAAACAACAAACCATAGATAGAATTAGAAAATTCACAGAAGACCGTGATTGGGACCAATTCCATTCACCAGCTAATCTTGCAAAATCAATTGTGATTGAAGCTGCTGAATTGTTGGAATGTTTTCAGTGGTCAGATGAAGAATATGATTTGCAGCATATTAAGGAGGAATTAGCTGATGTTATGGTATACAGTCAGAATCTTCTTGATAAGCTAGGGTTAGATGCTGACGAAATCATTAATATGAAGATGTCTCAGAACGAGGCAAAGTACCCTGTGGATAAAGCAAAGGGAAGTGCTGTAAAGTACGATCAATTATAAATCTGAAAGATAGAGCGCATATGCAATTACCATATTCCGAAGAACTGAATATTGGATCTAAGCTGTAGCTTGTGCAGGATAAGGAAAATTTATGCCAAATGAATGGGTAAAAGAGCTGTGATAATATGGCACGTCAGGGAATGAATCCAAAGACGCTTCAGTACATCATGGGACATTCGGATATAGCGGTGACCATGAATGTATATACGCATCTTGGACTGGATGATGCCAGGGAGGAACTTGTCAGATTAAAAGAGGCTAGAAATGTAATGAAACTTGAGAGTGTAATGTTGACTAACATGACGCAGTTGTTATCAACTTTGCTTTTTGTAACACAAAAATAACACTTTTGCCCATAAAAATATGGGAAAAAGCATCAATTTTATCAAAAAACAAATGTTAGTCTGCCAAATGCGCTACCTCGCAAAGCCAGTATTTATAAGGCTTTGAGGGTTTTTGGAAGGAGATAAAAAGTATGATAAAAAATTCATCTGCCACGGCAGAATCCGTACTTTTGTCTGAAAGGCTTGAAAATCAAGGCTTTGTGGGATGTGAAAAGAGATTTGTACCCCTGTTGTACCCCTATTTTATATGGGTTCCTAGAAAGGCAAAATTTTGTTAATTGACTGCCCTCGATAAAAAAAGCCTCTTGACAGCAGTAACAGAAGTTATATATTAGTAGTAACAGAGTTCACCATGCCTCTGACTTTCATGCACAACCCGCTGAGACTTTTTTATCCAATCAAAATTAAGAAGGAGGTCCATAAAACAGGGAGTTTATTTTGTGGATATTGGAAAAGGGAAATTTGGAAATAATTAGAAAGTCCCGGTATGGGTTGATTTTTTCACTTAATTGAGTATAATAAAAGTAGGAACAGCAATGTTCTCGATGTAAGAGCATCGTTAAAAGTTGGGCTGCAGATGGAGCAGGATAATTTTCCATCTCATAAGATGTCTTAACTGGGCATCGAGCCTGGCAGCTTGGATAAAGCTGTAGTCCACGTGGGGGACTTAATGATTTCCACGTCGTTATGGGTATCTTAACTGGGTACCGAGGCTGACAACCAGCAGAAAACTCTTTTTAAAAAGAAATTCTTAGAGGAGTGTGGTTAAGCATCACACTCCTCTTTACGTATGAGGTATGGATGGCAACAAAAGCAGATAAGAAAAATGCAATCAGACAAGGTATTATAGATTCAGCCGGTATATATAGTCAGAGCCTAGCTGGTAAAACATTTCTATATGTATATGGAGAAGAGTTTTTTGAAGTCTCTTTTCCGATAGATCATTTTCTTCACTTAACAGGAGTGGAGACAAAACTTTCTGCAAAGGACTTCTATAAAAATGCAAAAAAGGCAAAACTTACAAGTAGCCAGTTCTATTTTGATGCAAGGCATCCTTATGCAAATGCAAGAAAGAAGTTGCCCTGCTTAAAGAGATTACCGGAGTTGACAAATGATATGGTGTGTATCCTTAAGGAGATGCAGACGGTTACAATTATTTACAAACTAAGCGTAACTAATCTGGAATTTACGTTGGGACTTACAGAAAATACAGATGTAAATGGTAAGAAGATTAATGACTTTTTTCTTCCTATGTCACTACGAGTGGAGGATACATCCGTAGAAAAGAGTAATGATGGGGAAATCGTTGATTTCATTTTCTCAAAAGATGCAAGCGTTGCAAAGTATGATACATTATTGGTAGAAGATAAGAATAAAATGATTCCAGATAATATCAAGCATTTGATAAGCGAGAAATTATATAGTACAGAGCATGATTAATTACATATGAAAGTTTTGAAGCATCAGGAAACTGGTGCTTTTTTACTTTATAGGAAAGATCGCCTTTGGCGTTCTGTTGAATTGAAAATAGCCCGCACAAAGGCGAGCATGACAAATAAACGATTGTCAGTTTAGAAGATGTAGAAACCTTCTTCACCGAAATCGTCATCAA
>NZ_VUNI01000032.1 GCF_009695765.1 Roseburia porci | reverse complement strand
TAATAGTCTGTAAAGATTGTTTGTAAGATATTCATATGTCTATTATGTAGAAAAATGAAGCAAAAGAAAACCCCACCCCTCAAGATTGAGGGGCAGGGGAGTTGAATAGGCGAAGCCTATTTTTTATTTACCTGATATATGGATAACATAAGATGAGAGGGTACAATATAAGATGAAGAGGGGAAGAAAATCTGCAGGAAAAATAGCTGTGCTTTTAGCAAATTTTTTCCTGACGGTATTAGCAATAACATTATTGCTAAATGGTTTGCAGTTCCAGGAAAAGATTGATATTGAATTGAATTATGGGAAACAGGAAATTGGCAGACAAAGTGAGGCTCAATTGTTCTATGCGGAGAACCTTACAGGAATCACAGAAGAAAATAGTTATATAGTGCATATTACAGAAAATAAAGCTTTATTTCATGTGAAAGAATTGGATTATTCAAATAACTTCCTGCGTATTGATCCTACAAATCAAAAAGAAGATTATGAAATTAAAAGCATAACCTTTTACTATAATGATGAAGAACTTTTTTCCTTAAAAGGGAAAGAACTTGTTCCGTATATGTTAGCATTTGAGAATGTAGAGTATACAGTAAAAGATGATGTGTTGAAAGTTCATGCGAAAAATGATGATTCAAGGATAACTTTTAAAAAGGATTTTAGCACAAAAATCGTAAATGAAATTATGTATGCCAATATGAAGCCATATTATCTGATGGTTGTTTTCTACTTTGTCTTTGGAATTCTTCAGATTGTGTTCTATCCGGCAGAAGAGAAAAGAAAAATGCGATGGTATCATTGGATTGGAACTGGAATTGCTGTCATTTTTCTATTCCTTGGTCTTGCTATGAATTATGGAGTATATTATCTGGAAACGAATTTTGGAGATGTTCCAATCGGACAGTTGATCTATCATATGCATACACCACTGGAGGGAACAAATACTTCATCGTTTGCAGGAATAGCGAAAGTCCTGATTATTATCTTCCTGATTGTAATGATTTTAATTGTAGGTGTATATAAAGCATTATCAAGAATTGGGAAGAGAGGCACCTTCCTTTTATGGAGTGGATTGTTGGGAGTGGTGCTTGGGGCATATGCAATTGGTGTTGCATGCTACCATTTTAATTTCTGGTCTTATCTTCAATATATTGGTGAAGACACAACATTGTACGATGATTATTACGTGGATGGAAGAGATATTCAGCTCACTTTCCCAGAGAAGAAAAGGAACCTTGTCTATATTTATCTGGAATCTATGGAGATGACGTATGCCAATCGGGAATCCGGTGGAGCAATGATGGAGAATTATATTCCGGAGCTGACAGATATCGCATTAGAGAACGAATGCTTTGGGGATGGAGAACAACTGAATGGAGCTTATACACTTCCAGGGGCTACATTTACCATGGGAGCTTTGGTGGCACAGACATCAGGGGTTATAATTAATGAAAATATTGTAAGCAATGATACTTTAAATGCCAAATGGGAATCAGAGAATAATTATCTTCCAGGTATTTGGGCAATTGGGGACATATTAAATGAGCAGGGATATAATCAGGAATTTATGATAGGGTCCGATGGTAAATTTGCAGGAAGGTCATCATATTTCGCAGGGCATGGAAATTATGACATTTTTGATTACTATACTGCTATAGATAAGAACTATATTGATAAAGATTATTATGAATGGTGGGGATTTGAGGACAAGAAGTTATTTAAATATGCCAAAAATGAGATTCAGAAGCTTTCCAAAGAAGATGCGCCATTTAACTTTACAATGCTTACCGTAGATACGCATTTTACAGGTGGATATGTATGTGATTTGTGTGAACAGGAATATAACGATCAGTACAGCAATGTTATTGCATGTTCGAGTGCTCAGGTGGCAGAATTTCTGGATTGGTTGTCAGAACAGGATTTCTATGAGGATACAACGGTTGTAATATCGGGAGATCATCTGACGATGGATTCAGATTATATATCAAAACAGGGAGCAGATTTGTTTGACCGGAGAACCTATGTTGCAATTGTAAATGGTGATGTGGTTAATACGCAATCCAACATACAGAGAAAATATACTACAGTTGATTTGTTTCCTACGACATTGGCGGCGATGGGAGTGAAGATAGAAGGCAACAGACTTGGATTGGGCGTGAATCTGTATTCTGGTGAGAAAACATTGTATGAGCGATATGGGAAGGATTATCTCGAGGTGGAACTCTTGAAAGATTCTAAGTTATACAGGCAGAAATTGCTGTATGGTAATACATTTCATTAGCAATTATGATGGTAAATACAGTAAATAATGAGAGAATTGTAACACAATTGAAATATTTACATCTTGAAAAATATAGTTTATAATGAAGTGACAATTGAGATGAAAGAGAATGCCCTAAGTGGAGGGGGTTCTCTTTTTCAGTGTGTGTAAATTTATAAAAATTAAGGAGCTTTCAAAATGAATATTATTTTGCTCTCAGGAGGAAGTGGCAAGCGCCTGTGGCCTTTGTCAAATGATATAAGAAGTAAGCAGTTTATTCAGCTATTTCAGAACGAGGATGGCAGTTATGAATCTATGGTACAAAGAGTGTATCGTCAGATTACAGAAGTTGATTCATCGGCTAATGTTACAATAGCCACCAGTAAGACCCAGGTGAGTGCAATTCATAATCAGCTTGGAGATAAGGTTGATATTTGTGTGGAACCATGCAGAAGAGATACATTTCCTGCAATTGCTCTGGCAGCAGCTTTTTTACACGATAAAAAGAAAATTGCATTAGAAGAAGCCGTTGTAATCTGCCCTGTAGATCCATATGTAGAGAATTCTTATTATGAGGGCGTACTAAAGCTTGGTAAGCTAGCAACGAATGGTGATGCCAATCTTACGCTGATGGGAATTGAACCGACATATCCAAGTGAGAAGTATGGTTATATTATTCCGGAAGGACAAGAAGCAGTCAGCAAGGTGCGCGAATTCAAAGAGAAACCGACGGCAGAGGTTGCAAAAGACTATATAGCGCAGGGCGCATTGTGGAATGCAGGTGTTTTTGCGTTTAAATTGGAATATTTATTAAATAAGGCGCATAGTCTGATTGATTTTACGGATTATGATGATTTGTATGCAAAGTATGATACGCTTACAAAGATTAGTTTTGACTATGCTGTAGTTGAGAAGGAAGAACGTATTCAGGTCATGCGCTATTCAGGGGACTGGAAGGACGTCGGGACATGGAATATGATGTCCGAGGTAATGTCAGATGCGACAAAAGGAAATGTAACACTGGATGAGACCTGCGAGAATACTAATGTAGTGAATGAACTTAATATTCCGATACTTTGTATGGGATGTAAGGATATGGTTGTTGCGGCAAGTGGCGATGGAATACTGATATCCGATAAAGAACGGAGCGGTTATATGAAGCCATATGTTGAGAAAATCAGCAGTGACATTATGTATGCAGAAAAATCATGGGGAACCTATACGGTATTAGACGCACAACCCAAATCTATGACGATTCGTGTGCTGTTGAAAGCTGGATGTCATATGAGTTATCACAGTCATGAACATCGTAATGAAGTATGGACAATTGTGTCTGGAAGCGGCAGAGCGGTTGTTGATGGACGTGAACAGAAAGTTCAATCTGGAGATGTGATTGCGATAGAAAAGGGCGTACGGCATACGATCAGTGCAGATACAGATTTGACATTGATAGAAGTACAGATCGGTAATGAAATCAGCGCACAGGATAAAAAGAAATACTCAGATTATAAATAAAGTTTAAATACGAAAGAAAGAGGTAAAAATGAAAAGGAGAATCCGGAGAATAGCAATTGTATGTGCGTTTATGTTGGGACTGACGTCAATGCCGATGGGAACATTTTATGCAGAAAATGTAACAGAGACACAGCAGACAGAGCCGGACGAAGCAGTTCTTGAAACACAGCAGGAAGATACAGAGGCACAATTCGAGAACACAGAAAATGAAATAGGGGCACAACTGGACGTGGATGCGGAAAATGAGCCGGAAACGCAGCAAAGTGAAGACGATGCTGTTGTGGTTCAACCAGAATCTGAAACAGATGCTAGTACAGAAACAGTAGAAAATAATGATGAATCAGCAGAGTGTGTTATGAACCCAGACATGGCGGGCGATACGGATCTTCCACAGGATGTGGATGGAGATTACGAAGATGATCCAGAAGCTGGTCGTGCAATGGGAAATGTAAGCGAAGATTTTTACAATGAGGATGAATTATACGGTATTGCAACTTATAGTGATTTGACCGGATCTGCTGGAATTGTTCATGATAGCAAGTTTAATGGAACAACAAAGAGAAGTGGTGTGGATGTTTCTTCATGGCAAGGAGATATTGACTGGAATCAGGTCAAAGCAGCTGGAATTGAATATGCGATTATACGTGTAGGATATCGAGGCTTATCAAGTGGAACGCTTGCAAAAGACAAGAAGGGTATCCAGAATCTTCAGGCAGCAAAGGCTGCCGGACTAAAGGTTGGAGTATATATTTTCTCGCAGGCAATCAGTACAAGTGAGGCACAGGAAGAGGCTGATTATACAATTAATCAGATTGCAGGGAATGCAATTGATCTTCCTATTGTAATAGATTATGAATATGGAGCAGGCAATAGCGGAAGATTATATGATGCACATTTATCTGCTGATGCAGCAACTTCTGTTGTAAATGCATTCTGCGAAAGAGTGCAGAGTCGAGGCTATTATGGAATGGTTTATGCAAATAAATCAATGCTGGAGGCTCAGTTAAATGCATCAGATATTTCTTCAAAGTATCTAGTGTGGCTTGCTAATTATACGAATCAGACAGGATATAGTGGCAATTATCGCTTTTGGCAGTATACTTCTACAGGATCGGTTCCTGGAATATCTGGCAATGTAGATATGGATGTGTGGTATGATAATGGAACGCTTATGGGAGGCGGATATGATTCCGACTCCGATGTATCCTATTCTACGCATGTACAGACAATTGGGTGGCAGAATGCGGTATCCAATGGTGTAAGCGCTGGAACAACAGGAAAAGGACTTCGGCTGGAAGCACTTAAGATTAATCTTGGCAGTAAGAAATATTCAGGAGGAATTACCTATTGTGCACATGTACAGGGAATAGGATGGCAGAATTGGGTGTCTGATGGACAGATGGCCGGAACCACAGGACAGGGAGCAAGACTAGAGGCAATTCGAGTAAAACTTACTGGAGAGATGGCAAAGCATTATGATGTGTATTATCGAGTGCACGCGCAGAATATTGGATGGATGGGCTGGACATTAAATGGAGCGGCTTCTGGAACACAAGGGTACAGTTATCGCTTGGAAGCACTTCAGATAGTGCTTGTTGAAAAAGGAAAGAGTGCCCCAGGAAGTACCAAAAATCCATTTCGTGCTACAAGAATTAAATATAATACACATGTTCAAAATGTTGGATGGGGAAGCGAAGTAAATGAATCTGATGTATCGGGAAGTACAGGAAAAGGACTTCGACTGGAAGCTCTTAATATTCATCTGATTAATCAGGAATATAGCGGAAGTGTTCAATATCTTGCCCATATTCAGAATGTCGGCTGGGAAACAGATTGGAAACAGAATGGTCAGACGGATGGAACAATTGGGAAATCTGCTCGATTAGAAGCTGTTAGAATACGACTTACCGGAGAAATGGCGAAGCATTATGATATATATTATCGAGTACATGCTCAGAACATTGGATGGATGGGCTGGACATTAAATGGAGCAGCTGCTGGAACGCAGGGATATAGCTATAGACTAGAAGCAATTCAGATTGTACTTGTTGAAAAAGGAAAAAGTGCACCTGGGAGCACAAAGAATCCGTTCCGCTGTACTCGAATAAAATACAGTACTCATATACAGGGAACTGGTTGGGGGAATGATGTAAACGAATCCGATATATCAGGAAGTACAGGAAAAGGACTTCGGCTGGAAGCGTTGAAAATTCATTTGCTTAACCCGATGTATAATGGAGGAGTTCAATATCAGACCCATATTCAGAATGTTGGCTGGGGACAAGGTTGGAAGCAAAATGGTCAGATGGCTGGTACTACAGGAAAAGCTGCACGTGTTGAAGCTGTAAAAATACAATTAACTGGAGAGATGGCAAAGCATTACGATATATATTACCGAGTGCACGCACAGAATATTGGATGGATGGGCTGGGCCAAGAATGGTCAGGCAGCAGGAACAGAAGGATATAGCTATAGGCTAGAAGCAATTCAGATTGTTCTTGTAGATAAAGGGGGAAATGCACCTGGAACCACAAAGGATACTTTTAGAAAAAAGTAATAAAGGTGTTAACAAAGAAAAATAAAAATTAATAAAATTGTAATATTTACATATACCTGTAAATAGTTTATAATAAAATCGTATTATAAAAGAGAATATCCGATTTCGGATATTCTCTTTTTGGATGTAAGAATGGAGAAAAAAAGGAATATATAAAGATGTGGCTTACAAGTATAATACTTGGAATTCTATTATTAGGCATTTTGCCTATTATGCTCGGAGATAGAATTTGGAAAGAAATTTATAGAGAACAAAATGATACTTTGTCGCAAATTATTGGCAGATATCTGGTTGGAACAATAGTTATGTGGGCAATATTTCAAATCATTGCAGTTCCGTTGATATTAGTGAAAGCCTCTTTTTCCATGGCAGTTATTTTATGGGAAATCAGTATTTTTTCGACTCTTTTGTTACAGAGTGTATGGAAAGTGAAAAAACATAGACATATGTATTCACATATATGTATAAAAACTCATAGAAGTAAAACGGAAAAACTATTATTTGTCCTTATGTGTGCGGTTATAATATGTCAATGTGTAGCGTGTGTGATTGGAACACAATATGATGAAGATGATGCAAGATTTGTGGTAAATGCACTTGAAGCATTTGATCATGATTCTATGTTATTAATTAATCCAGCTACAGGAGAGTATGTTGGAACCTGGGTGGGGGAACTTGCAAAAGATGTACCATCTCCATGGACTTTCTATATTGCACTTATCGCCAAGATATTAAATGTTCATCCAACTATAATTGCACATACCATTTTACCGGGGATTCTTGTTGCAATGGCATATGGTTGTTACTGGTTGATGGCAGAAAGAATTTTTAAGAAAAATTTTAGTTATTGCTGTATGTTTGTGCTTATAATAGCCGTTATAAATATGCACTTTACAAATTCTGAACAAACGCAGGCTGTTTTTCTTCTTACCAGGATCTGGCAGGGAAAGGCAGTGGTTGCAGGAGTTATGCTTCCATTTTTGTGCTATCTTATGATGTTGCTATATCAGTTAAAAACAAAAAAATACATATATTATTTAGTTTTTTTGACTGATATTGCATGTTGTCTATTATCTGGAATGGGAATATTTCTTTCGGCAATTGTGATAGGCAGTTTAGGACTTTATATTGCGATTATCCAAAAAAAATTAGATGTATTATTGAAAGTAGCGCTATCGTGTATTCCGACAATTCTGTATGGGATTGTATATATTATATTTTAACAGGAGAATAGAAAATTTATGCGTGAAACATGGAAAGAAATGTTTGCTTTCTTTCAAGGATATTATAACAATGGACTCATCATATTTTTATATATGGCGAGTCTTTTGATAATTATGTTACTTGGAAGGGAAAAACTTCGAAAACTGATAGGGTGGCCGACATTAGTGATTATGTTTTTGGTGTACAATCCTTTTTTCTATAGGTATATATGGCAGAAATGTTTTCATTATGGATATTGGCGAGTATTTTGGCTATTTCCTGTAGTGATAGTCGTCAGTGTAGCGGTGTTGATAGTGGTTGATAGAATAAAACAACCGAAGAGGCAAGGGATTTTTTTGCTTATAATATTAATCCTTATATGCGGTAATAGCAAGAATGTATTTTCAAAACAGTTATTCTATACTAATACACAAAATATATATAAATTACCACAAGAGGCTATTGATGTATCGGATGCTTTATTACAACTTGATACAGAACCTAAAGTAGTTATGTGCAGTCAGTTATATTCATACGTTCGGCAATACAGTACAGATATAAAAATGATGTATGGAAGAAATATTGAAGGATATATTGATGGATGGAATGAAAGAACAGCTGAAATGGCTTCTAATCTTCAACAATTAGAAAAAGCAGATTGGGGAAGAGTGGGTGAATTAATGAAACAGGAACAATATAAATATATCGTAATTCCACAAAATGAAAACTGTTCAGAGGAATATATGAAACAATTTTCTTTTATACTTTTGAAACAGGTGGATGGATATGACATTTTTGAGATTTTATATTAAATGAAAAATGGCTGGACTTCATAGAAACAAATTAAAAGGTTAAAGTATAGACGAATTTAGGGAAGTTTGTTATACTATATTAGTTTGTTGTATTATACAAAAATTACAAAATGAAAGGAATACACCAAAAGAATGAATGAAGAAATTGCAATTGATATAAAAGAACTGGGCAGACGAATCGTTAAGAAATGGAAAGGATTAGTTATTGCAGGGGTTATTGGAGCGTTTGCAATGAGTGCAGTGGGGTATGGAATATCTTACAATAAGTATATGGATGGACAACCAGTTTCAGAATCTGAATTAGAAAAGTATAAATCAAACCTTACTCAGAAAGAGCAGGAAAAAGTAGTTCAGGCATATGAAACATATGGGGTCTGCAAAAAACAGTATCAGTCAGATCTTGAATATAATGAAAATTCGATTTTAATGAAAATCGGAACAGATAATGCTACTACAATAGAATTGCAGTATTATATTGATAATGGTTATAAAAGTGTATATCCGGTAATTGAACAAACGAATAATGCAGCTGATATTATCGCTGAATACGGATTATATCTGACTTCGGATGAAGTGATTGAGAAAATAAAAGAAAAAACAGGAAGAGATATTGAAAGTCGGTATTTGAAAGAGTTAATTACTGTCGAAGCATTAGAAAATACACAAACTATGAAGATTAGTATATGTGCAGACTCTGAGGAACTTGCAAATGGAATGGCTGATATTATAGAACAAGAAGTAGAGAATTACGAAGGACAATTACAGCCTAAATATGGTGATTTTCATACAATAAGTTCTGAACGGCATGAGTCGTCAACATTAGATGAAACAGTGTTTGAACTGCAACAGGCAAAAATAACAGCAATTGCTACGCTTGAAACGCAAATGAGTACAATTGGAGCAAATTTAACAGGAGATCAAAATGCTTATTACAGTGCATTGATAAAAAATGACGAACAGGTAGATGAAGAATTTAAAGGCGAGATTATCAGCAAGAAATATATGGCTATAGGGTGTGGACTTGGAATTATTGTTTTAGCTGGCTGGATTGTGATTAAATATTTAATGCAGAAGCAGATTCGCAATTATACAGATATACAGGATTTATATCAGATTTATACATTTGACGTAATAAATGAAAAGAAAATAGAGTCTATGGGTAGTGTTGTACAGCAAATTGTTGCATGTGCAACAGCAAATGGAATACATAAAATTGGATTGATTGGAACAGATACTTCCGAAAAATCACAAAAAGTGTTACAGAAACTGGAAAAGGAACTGAGAAATAAACAATTAGAGGTTGTTTGTGGTCTTGGAGTAGAAAATATTTCCATTGCATTACAGAAAATTGGAAATGCAGGTCATGTTATTATGATTGAAACAAAAAATGGATCTTTTTATACAGACATTGAAAAAGAAATTGCTCTATGTGAGAAATGCAATATGGATATATTAGGAAATGTACTTGTAGATAGTATTTAGATATATGAGATTGCAGATAAAAAGATAGAAATAGGGGATGAATAATATAATGCGACAAGAAAAAAAAGTACAGCATGTGTACTGTGTAGGTGCAAAAAGTCTTGGGGCATATGGCGGATATGAAACTTTTGTTTATAAGCTTACAGAATACCATCAAGATAACCCCAAAATTAAATATCATATAGCTTGCAAGGCTAATGGCGATGGCTGTATGGATGAAAATAAGTTAGACCATGTAAATAGGATAAGCGACAATGAGTTTGAATTCCATAATGCACATTGCTTTAAAATTTCAGTCCCTCAAATTGGTGCTGCTCAGGCTATTTATTATGATGTTGCAGCATTGAAAGCTTGTTGCGAGCATATAAAAAAACATAATATAATGCATCCGATCGTATATATAATGGCGTGTCGCATTGGACCTTTTGCAAAATATTTTTATCATAAAATTCATAAACTTGGTGGAAAAGTATATTTAAATCCAGATGGGCATGAGTGGATGAGAGCTAAGTGGAGTAAACCAGTCCGTCAATACTGGAAAATTTCTGAACAGATGATGGTTAAATATAGTGACCTTGTTATATGTGATTCTGTTAATATAGAGAAATATATTCACAAATGTTATGATGGAAAGGGTATTCGAGGCACCAATCCACAAACTACATACATAGCATATGGGGCAGATTTAACGCAGAGTAAATTAAAAGATAATGATGAGAAATTGCTTGAGTGGTATTATGATAAGGGGTTAACTAAGAAAAATTATTATCTTGTAGTTGGAAGATTTGTACCAGAAAATTCTTTTGAAATTATGATTCGAGAATTTATGAAGAGCAAAAGTACGAAAGATTTTGCTATTATTACAAATGTAAACGATAAATTTTTGAATGAACTTGAAAATAAATTACATTTTAAGAGTGATGAAAGAATTAAATTCGTTGGGACTGTTTATGATCAGGAATTGCTTAAAAAAATAAGAGAAAATGCATATGCTTATTTTCATGGACATACTGTTGGGGGAACTAATCCAAGTCTTATAGAAGCTTTGGGAAGTACGGATTTAAACCTTCTTGTTGATGTTGGATTTAATAGAGAAGTAGCAGAAGAGTGTGCATTATATTGGAGCAGAGAAGCTGGTAATCTGGCAAATTTGATAAACATCGCCGATGAGATGAAAAAAGAACAGATCGAAGAATTGGGAATTAAAGCAAAACAACGAGTGGCTGCAAAGTATACTTGGGAAAAAATATGCGAGCAGTATGAGCATGTATTTGTAAAAAACTAAATTGCAATTATTCTCATAATAGGAATACAAAAAGGGGAATATATGATTATTTCTTCTGGAAAGAGTGATATGTAAAAATGAAAGTTTTACTTATAGACCAAATTACAAAGGTTAATTATAAATATACTTTTCCTTTAGCAAATGGACTTGTAAAAGCTGGTGCAGAGGTTGTGCTTGCAATAGATCAAAAAAAGGAAAGAGAAAATTGCGTTTGTGAAAGAATTAATCTTTTTAATACAGATGAAAAAAATATAGGAAAAGTTGCAAAATTAAAAAATTATATCTGGTCATACAGGAGAATTGACAATATCCTAAAAAAGGGAAAGTTTGATATTTTACATACAGAATGGTATACATTTTCTCCGATAGATTATTATTTTTTAAATAAATTTAAAAGAAAATATAAAATAAAATATGTTGCAACAGTACATGATATATTACCATTTAATCAGAAGTTTTATGATTTACGATTTCATAAAAAATTATATACTTTAGCAGATTCGATTATATTACAGGCACCTGAAAATGTGAAAAGGTTTGCAGAATTATTCCCTGACATAAAGAACAAGGTATGCATGGTGCCGCATGGCCATATGTTGGATTATGTTGATATGATAGATAAGAATGAGAGCCGTGAACGACTTGGTATACCGAAGAATAAAATTGTTTTTTTGTTTTTTGGACAAATAAAAAAAGTAAAAGGAGTAGATCTCTTATTAAAAGCTTTATTGAAAATTAAAGATCGATATCCGGATTTATATGTCGTTATTGCAGGAAGTGTTTGGAAAGCAGATTTTTCAGAGTGTCAGGAGATTATAGATAACAATGATTTGAGTGAATGTTTGAAGATGGACATAAGATACATTCCGGATGATGAGGTTAGATATTTTTATAGTGCAGCAGATGCTTGTGTATTACCGTATACGGATGTATATCAAAGCGGAGTAATTCAACTTGCATATGGCTATCAAAAAGCAGTTATTTCATCTGATTTGCCTGCATTTACACAATTTGTAAAAGAAGGCAAATCTGGATATATAGCAGAAACTGGAAATTTTAATAGCTTGGCAGATGCAATGGAAAGAGCAATTTTAGATATAGACAATCTTCCGAATATGGGAAAAACAGGATATGATCTTGTTAAACAGACTTTGAACTGGGATGAGTTGGCAAAAAAGATTGTAGAGCAATGCTATTAACTTAGAAATTAGGCAACATAAAGAAGAAAGATTGACAAATAGAGAGAAAATATTTGAGAGACTAGGATGGATTTAATATTTTTAAGTATATGTGTACTTTATGGAATTAGTGTATTATATTTTGCACAAAAAAATGATTGGACAATGTTGCGTTTCTTTCTGCTAGTTGTGATGTTTCAGAATATTTTGGTGATATTGTTTTCTGGAAAGGTTTCAACATCATTAATAACGATTTTTTCTTTAATGAAAGAAGGAATGCTTTATATAGCTGTAGTGCTATGTGCATTGAAAAAAAATGTTTTTAAAATTAAAAA
The DNA here is from genome assembly GCF_009695765.1 of Roseburia porci. Taxonomy (GTDB): domain Bacteria; phylum Bacillota; class Clostridia; order Lachnospirales; family Lachnospiraceae; genus Roseburia; species Roseburia porci. Next base: position 10,826 of record NZ_VUNI01000032.1, on the reverse strand, counting down.
AATGGATTTATTGCTGTTGACTGGTGTGGCAATGTTACTTTTAAAAAATTTATTTGTGACGAGTGCACCATTATCTGCAGCTATAATTTCTTTGAGACAATGTCTAATTCCTTTTTTGGGAATTATAGTTGGAAAAAGTATTCGTATAAATAAAGATTCTGTGGGAAGAGTATTGAAATTTAATGTTCGATATTCTACCATTTTAGCGGTTTTAGGCATAATAGAATTATTATTTTTAGGAGATGCATTTTGGTCAAAGTTAGGATTTGCACAATATATGTATGAAAAGCAGGGAACATTGTCAAGTCAGTTATTTAGGGGGGTTACTAGAAATTTCTATACCTGGGATTTTGGTGGTGTACCTGTTAGAAGAATTGTTTCGATTACAGCAGATCCATTAGCTACAGCACATTTAATTTATATAGGTTTTGTTATTATTGCAGTTGGTTGTGTTAGATATACAAGTAAAAAGAACCGTCTTAATCAGTATTTTATGTTAGCAGTTTTACTTTTTATATGTAGTGTGTTATCACTTTCAAAGGCGATTTTTGTATTTATGGCAGTTACTATAGTTGTTATTATATATTACAGAAATATATTGCCAAAATCGCTAGTCAAGTATGGTGCAATTTTTTGCGGAATTATTGTACTTATGTATGTTGTAAAAAGTATTCAAGAGTTAACATCTGCAACAGCAACAGCTAATCATATTGTGGGATTAATTAATGGGTTTAAGGCTTCATCAATATTTGGTACTGGACTTGGTACAGCAGGAGTTATGACTGCAAAAATTGCGAACAACTCGATTGCAACGACAGAAAGCTATATTGGAACGTTTGTTCAACAAATAGGATATATTGGTTTGGCAATTACTTTAATCTATTTTTGGAAGATATTTTCTGAATTACGTCAAAAGTGGATCAAATACCATGATAAGTTTACAATATTAGCCATTACCATATTATTATGTATTGTCATTGAAATGTTTTTTTCGGAGAGTTCTGTATCTATTATGGGAACATGTATTTATTTTATATATATAGGAATGGCTACAAGAGATGAAAGTTATAGTGAAGAAGTGTCGTGCGTGAGGAGAAAAATATAAATTATGAAGATTAAGCTGTTTTATATTCATCCGACAAATTACGGAAATTTAATGATGGCGTGTGCATTTATAAAGTATTATGCAGATCAGGCAAAACAGAAAGGCATAAAAAATCTTGAATTTTATTTAGATGTTCTTGATGATGAGGAATTAGAACGTGTAAAAAAATCATTACCAGAAGGTATAAAAGTTTATCAAGAAAAATTGTATAACAGAAAAAGAAGAGGAATTATAGGTAAAGTAGAGAAACTTGTTAACATCCCGAGAGAAATCATATACAATCGTAAAAAATATGATATGTGTGTTGTACTTGGAGGAGATTGTATTTCGCAGTATTATTCAACACAGGTTTTTGTGTCTGATATGTTGAAATTTCAGAAAATTTCAAAGAAACAAAAAGTGTATTTGTTGGGACAGACAATGGGACCATTTAGCGGCTATGCAGTTGACTTGGTTAGTCGTTGTTTGAAAGATTGTATGATTTATGTCAGGGATCATGATTGTTACAATTATTTGCAAGAAAAGTTTCAATTTACCAAGTTACATGAAGCACGGGATTTGGCATTTTTAGATATCCCGTTTCAAAATGATGAAAATAAAAAGAAAAAGCTTTTAGAGAAATATACTGCATTGACAAAATATATTACAGTTGTTCCGTCTGGAGCTAGGAGACAATATACATCTGATACAGAAACATATGTTAATGAATATAAAAAAATAATTGAGTATATTATTGGTGATTTAAAAACAGATGTTTTATTACTTGCACATGTAATTCACGTTTCGGACTCAAATGATAAAATTATTATAGACAAAATTATGGAAGAATTGGAACCTTGCTATCAAGAACATATTCATGTAGTAGATCAGTTGATTTTCCCATATGAAGCGAGAATTCTTTTAGGAGGAGGTCTTGCTACGATTACAGGAAGAATGCATGCTGCAGTTTCATCAATTAATATGGGAACAGTTCCGATATGCTTATCATATAGTGTAAAATTTAAGGGCGTTATAGGCGATGATTTTGGACTGAATGATTATATTTACCAATGCAGAGGTGATGAAATCTGGTCTGACGGTTGCGTACATGATGAAGTAATTAATAGACTAAATATGGCTTTACAAAATAGAGAACAGTTAGTGTCGCAAATTGAGCGTGAATTGAAAAAAGTGCAAAAAAAATCGTTATTACAAATAGAAGAATTGTTTTGATTGTTTAATATCATGACATAAAGAATAACTGAAGGAGATATGAATGGCAGGTTCAGGAAACAGAGCAGCGAAAGCAGGAATGGCATATACCATTGGTAATGTTTTATTAAAGGGAATCTCCTTTCTGACATTACCAATTTTTTCACGTATTTTAACTACGGAAGAATTTGGATTTTATAATCTTTATGTTTCTTATGAAACAATTTTAACAATTTTTGTAGGTCTGTGTTTATATGGGTCTTTGCGCACTGCAAAATATGATTATCGAAATGAATTTGACTCATATGTATCAAGTACACTGGTGTTGAGTGGAATTGTGTATTTGGCATTTTTGATAGTTGGAAATATTGCGTATCCATTTTTTCCTGATCAGTTTGAGTTTAATAGAATTTTATTAAATATTCTTATTACGCATAGCTATGCTATGTTTGTTTTTCAATTCTATAATACTCGCCTGGCGCTTGAGTTTAGATATAAAGAATTTTTGGTTGCATCTGGTATAAATTCAATAGGTGGAACTGTTCTTTCTATCTTTTTAATTCAAGTAGTATTTACAACTAATAAACATATTGCTAGAATTTATGGATATGCTATTGTTCCAATTATGGTTGCAGCAGTCATTTGGTGCATTTTTTTTCGGAAAGCAGTTCGGAATAAAGATAAAATTTTTAATGTAAAATACTGGAAATATGGTCTTGGAATCAGTTTACCTTTGGTTGTACACACATTTTCACAACAAATACTAAACCAGTTCGATCGTATTATGATAAATACATTAGTAAGTGTCGCAGCAGTTGGAATTTATGGATTTATACAAACAATTGCCAGCATTTTACAAATTATAGTGCAGTCTATTGATAGTGCATGGTCTGTTTGGATGTATGAACAGTTGGACAAAAAAGAATATATTCAAATAAAAGAAAAGGCGAAAGCATATATTTTGTTAATGAATATATTATATATAGGGTTTGTTTCTTTAGCACCTGATGTAATTCACATTGCAGGAACAAAAGATTATTATGAAGGCGCGTCTATGGTAGTTCCTTTATCATTTGCCATTTATTTTATTTTTTTGTATTCTTTGCCGGTACATATAGAATATTTTTATAAGAAAACAAAATTTATTGCGTTAGGGACAAGTTTGGCTGCTGTTGTAAATATTGTGTTAAATTATTTTTTTATAAAGCAATATGGGTATATAGCATCTGCATGGACAACTTTGGCATCTTATATTTTATTGTTTGCATTTCATTGGTTTATCTCAAAAAAAATTGATAATAGTCCTATGTTTCCAGTAAAAATGATAACGATAAGTGTTGTTTTGCTGGTAGTATATTCTGGATGGATATTACTTGTAATAGATCATATGATGCTTAGATGGGTGTCTATGGTGATTTTTATTATTACAATGATGTGTGGTTGCTATCGAGTAGTTAAACCAATGTTAATAATGATTTTGGGAAGAAAGGAGAATTCCAAAAAATAAATGGAAACCTTTAAATTATACAATGGGGTAGATATGCCTTGCATAGGCTTTGGAACGGATAGAACGTTCGTTTTTATTCGAAAAAATATTTTAGCAGGTATGGTCGATTTCCTTAAGGATATTACAATAGGACATGGATATCATTGGAAGCGTGATACATCAATTATTAAAATTGTGAAAAAAGCGCCTCAATATGATTGTCATTTATTTGATACATCGAGTGCATATGGTCAGAGTGAGCGTGTGTTAGGAAAATGTTTAAAAAAATATTCCAGAGATGAATATTTTATAGTTACAAAACTTTCCAATCAAGAGCAGCGTGAGGGCGATGTTCGAAAAGCGTTGATGCGGAGCTTAAAACATCTGAATGTTGATTGTGTTGATCTTTATCTTATGCATTGGCCTCAAACAGATACCTACTTAGAGTGTTGGAAACAAATGGAACAGCTTTATAAAGAAGGTTTAGCGCGCGCTATTGGCGTATGCAATTTTAAAGAACATCATTTTGAAGAATTGATGAAAAGTGCAGAAATTAAACCAATGGTTTGTCAGATTGAGAGTCATCCACTGTTTTCACAAAATAAAATGCTTAAATATTGTAAGAAAAATAGTATTCAGATGATGGCTTATACGCCAACCGGCCGTATGGATAAACGCATACGTGAGAGTGAGGTTTTGAGAACAATTGCAGAAATACATCATAAAGATGTTGCACAGGTTATTATGAGATGGCATTATCAGCGAGGGGTTATACCGATTGCTAACACAACTAATTTGGAACATTTGCAATCAAATATGAACATATTTGATTTTTGCCTGGAACAAAGCGAGATGGAGTCAATTGATAATATGAATATTGAGTGCAGATTAAGATATGATCCAGATACAGTTGATTTTACAAAATGCTAAGACACGATAGGAGCAGATTATGATATCGTCAATTGAAAAAAACAAATGTACTGGGTGCAAGATGTGTGGAGATATATGCCCATCTGGTGCAGTAGATTTTAAAACGGAAAATGATGGATGTTGGTATCCTACTGTAGATGAAGAAAAATGTATCGAATGTGGTTTGTGCATAAAAAAATGTCCAGCTTTGAATATTGTTCCGTCGGATAACAACTCTGATCCGGCAGTATATGCTGCATGGTCGCTTAATGAAAAAGTGCGATATGATAGTACTTCTGGTGGAATTTATTATGAAGTGGCAAAAGCATTTATTGATGAAGGTGGATACATCGCAGGATGTATTTTTAGTTCTGATTTTAAAACAGCAAAACATGTTATTGGAAAGACTTATGATGATTTGAATGCAATTATGGGATCAAAGTATTTTCAAAGTGACACAGCAGGTATTTATAAGGAAATTTCTACATTAATAAAAAATGGAGAGAAAGTTTTGTTTTGCGGAACACCTTGTCAGGTTGCAGCTTTACGTTCTTTTTTAGGGAAGGATCAAAGAAATTTATATTTACTTGACTTTATTTGTAAAGGTATAAATTCACCAAAGGCATATACTGCGTATATTGATGAGATTGAAAGAAACTATAAATCGTCAGTTAAGTTAGTACGTCAAAAAAGCAAAAAAACAGGATGGCAGAGTTTAGCTACAAATATTATATTTCAAAATGGAAAAGAATATCACAAAGATCGCTATACAGATTGGTGGATACAGGGCTATACTTGTGGAAACCTGTTTATGAGAGAAAATTGTCAGGAGTGTTTATATAAAACAATGCCACGACAGGCTGACTTGACATTTGGAGATTTTTGGGGTATCAAAGGATGCTCGGATGAGGATGTACAAAAAGGAATTTCTGTTGTCTTTGAAAATTCACAAAAAGGTGCAGAACTCATTCAAGCTGCCATAAAAAATTTACATCTGGAGAAACGGAGTCTGGATGAGGTGTTAGATGGAAATCCATATTTGTTTGGACAAGCAATTCAAAAGGGAAATCGCAGTGAGTTTTTTGAACTTTTGGATAAAGAGCCATTTAGTAAAGCCGTGAAAGAAACTTATACAGAAAATATTGTTCAAAAGGGAAAGCGGTATATAAAATTTATTTTAAAACATGTTTTCAAACGTAAAAAATGGTAAAAGATAGTTCACATAAGAAAATGAAAGGTAATTATTTATGGGAAAAAAATCTGCAAGTGAAAGACTTTCAAAAATAAGAAAGGTTGATTGGTTTAAATTTGTTAAATATAATTTTTTGACAAAACAGGTAAAGCGTTCCAAAGGCGCATATATCATCCCTTTTAAGGGAGCCGTATTAGAAATTGCTAAGAGTGCGGAACTTATATTAAATGGAACTATTCATTTTGGAATTAATCAATTAAAAGGAGCTAAGGCTGAAACTTATATTCGTTTAGCAGATAATTCAAAATGGATATGTGAAGAAGAGGTCTTGCTGTTTTTTGGAACTTTTATAGATGTCCATAAAGATGCTTTGCTGGAGAGTAAATTTTTCTCGGCAAACACCGGTTCGGTAATTGTGATTGGTAAACATATTACTTTAGGACATGATGTTATGATGGGGAGAAATATTGTAATATATGACAGCGATTTTCATTCAATTCCTGGGGAAGATGGAAGACCTATCAATTTTTCAAAAGATGTTGTGATTGAAGATCATGTTTGGCTTACGAACAATGTCACTGTTTTGAAAGGTGTTACAATTGGAAAAGATTCTTTGATTAGCGCAATGACATTGATAAGAAAAGATGTTCCAAGAGCATCTCTTGTTGCGGGAGTTCCAGGAAAAGTTCTTAAAGATAATGCATGTTGGAGCAGAGAATATATTCATGAATATGAAAAGCAATTTTGGGATTAGATATTTTGCTGATTAAGAGCAATGTTTGCAATCGTATGTAGACGAATCGGTTAAATGATGTTAAAATATAGCTATTCATTTAGATAAAAGAGGAAATGTAAATGTACAAGAGAAAAGCTACAGGATGGCTGAAACATGTTGATTTTATGTTATGGGATATGTTGAGTCTTCATATTGCCTTTTTTTTAGCTTATATAATACGTCATGGATTTGGAAATATGTATAAGAATCAGCTCTATGCCAATATGGCGATGAGTTTGACGCTTATGCAGATTGTAGGAATCATTGGATTTGGAACATTACATAATGTATTGAAGAGAGGATATTGGGTTGAGGCGGTTGCTACATTTAAGCAGGTTGCATTGGTATTAGTAATGGCTTCGCTATATCTATTTACAGTGCAGGCGGCAGAGGATTTTTCACGTATGGTACTGTATATGACAGGAATTTTATATTGGGTATTGGGATATTTGACCAGAACCATATGGAAACTTTTCCTGAGAAGTCATATGAAAGACGGTGGAAAACATTCGCTAATTATTATAACTTCATCAGATATGCTTGATAGGACACAATATAATCTGGAAAATCATAATTATGAAATGTTTCAGGTGATTGGAATTGTTGTTTCTGACCAGAATATGCAGGGAAAATATGTTGGACAGTATCCGGTTGTTGCTAATCTTTCTAATGTAATTGAGTATGCCCAGGAACGTTGGGTGGATGAAGTATTTATTAACTTATTGCCAAATGCAGATTATCCGGAGCAGATTGCGAGTCAGTTCCTGGAGATGGGTGTTGTAGTTCATACGAGGGTAAGTGAGCATTTGGATGTGCCGGGACAGAAGAGCTTTGTGGAGAAGCTTGGTAAATACAGTGTAATTACGACAACAATTAATTATGCAAGTCCACGTCAGTTGTTTATGAAGAGATGTCTGGATATTGCAGGTGGTTTGGTTGGAAGTGCAGTTACGTTAATTTTATGCGTTATAATCGGACCGATTATTTATATTCAGTCACCTGGTCCGATCTTTTTCAAACAGGAAAGAGTTGGAAAGAATGGAAAGCGTTTTAAGCTTTATAAATTCCGAAGTATGTATTTAGATGCAGAAGAACGCAAAAAGGAACTTATGGATCAGAATCGTGTGAAAGATGGTAAAATGTTTAAACTAGATTGGGATCCGAGAATTATTGGTAGTAAACAATTGCCGGATGGTACGCATAAGAAGGGAATCGGCAATTACATCAGAGACTGGAGTCTTGATGAATTTCCACAGTTTTTTAATGTGTTGAAAGGTGATATGTCATTAGTTGGTACAAGACCTCCGTTGGTATCTGAAGTCGAGGAATATGATCTTCATCATCACGCAAGACTTGCAACAAAACCTGGAATTACAGGAATGTGGCAGGTGAGCGGAAGAAGTAATATTACAGATTTTGAAGATGTTGTTAGGTTAGATCGGGAATATATTGAAAACTGGAGTTTTGGACTTGATATTAAGATCTTGTTTAAGACGGTAGCAGTTGTTTTGAAAAAAGAAGGATCGATGTAAAATGATAGAGGAGCTTATTGCTCCTCTATTATCATATTATCTTCATTTAAATAATCTTGTGAATATAGGAAATATTGTTTTCCGTGGTCTCCGTCTTTTACCTCATACAGTAGGATTCCTTTTTGTGTTTCGGTTTCAACCGGACAATCGATAGAGATTGGATTCCAATTGAGATCATAGTCAGAATAGAAGATCTGGCTGCCAGAATAGGATTCTCCTGGATAATTTTTATCGCAACTGTAATAAACGCGGAATCCATTTTTTGTTGCTTTTACAGAGGCTGGTTCATGATCACAGTCTGCAGGAAGGAGTTCTGTGATTGTAGTTTTGTTTGCCTGTGTTGTATCGATAGTAGCAACATTCAGGGAACTGTCTCCTTTATCAACAACCTCTTTTTCAAACGTAATATAGAATTTATGATTAAGATACATAATATCCACGTCTTCTATATTATTCTTAGCAGTAATTACATCCTGTACCAGACTCCAGTTCGTTAAGTCAGTTGATTTGAATAAATGTAAGGTATATGTGCCATTTTCGGCATTGATATCTGCGTTATTTGCTGTTCCTTGAATCTCTGTTGCTGTTAGATAGTAAGTATTCTGAACCTTGATCAGAGTAGGATCAATTTGCATATTGGCCGTGGTCATTATGATCCGATTAGAGATAATATTGAAGTTATCATCCACTTTTAACAACCCTATCTGACAATCTGAATTCGCATAAATAATATAATTTTCCTGAGGCATACAGTAAATCCAATTTGCATTTATATCAGAGAATGATTTAATCTGATTACCATTCATATCGTATATCACGAGTTTTCCCTGTACTTCTGTAACAATATAATCATTATAGAATTTGGCATCACCATTGTGTGCGTTTGCTACTTTCATGATAATATGTGCGTTCTTCTTGGGAGATACAAGGTATAAGAATATCATCGAAAGAACGGTTAGTAAAAGTAACAATGCGATAAGTAAAAATATTTTTTTCTTGTACATATATTAAAGTAAAACCTTTGAGAATAATCAAAATTATAGTATCAAATCTATGGTACTGCTGTATTGCCGAAATGTAAAGTGCGAGGTGAGATTTGGTATGATAAAGTAGGGGTATGTTTCATAAAAATCTGATTTTCGACATTTAAACTAATAAAAGATGTCTACATTTTTGGTAAAAGTTAACTCATTTTTCTTGGAAAAAAAGTACTCTGACGAAAGTTTTTGTTACTGACCTCATGAACTGTCACTGACTTGTTCACATGAACTGTCACTAGATTGATTAATTTCCTGTCATTAGCCTTTGCAGGGTTGCCGCCTGTAGCCAGGCGGCAATAAGGTCTAAGTAGTCATGGTTCCAAGCATCTCATGCTCTACGACATACTTAATCATATAATCATCGATCAGACGTTTCTGGTTTTGAAATGCATACATAAGAGCCTTTTCACAGATCCGGTTGATCATGCGTGGAATTCCGGCCGACGCTTTATGGATCTCATCCAACGCCTTGGTTGTAAATACCTCTTGCGCACAACCAGAGTAGTCCATGTGACTTGCGATATACTGCTCCGTCTCAGACCTGTCCAGATGTGGCAGAATACAGTACATATCAATGCGCTGGCGGATAGCAGCATATCGCTGCAGCTTCAGTTTGTTTTCCCACAGCTCGGTCTGTCCGACCAGCACAACAGCCATAGGACTCATGGAATCAAATCTGTAATTGAGCAGGAAACGAAATTCTTCCAGTGTTTCCTTTTCCAGCAGATGTGCTTCATCCAGGATGCAGACAACCTTTTTATGCTGCACTCCCCGGATAATCTCGATCTCCTGTTGCAGCTGACGCTTGGAATCACCGCGGTAAAACCGTGATTCCAGTCCTAACTGGTCCAGTAGGCCTTTATAAAACCATCGCGGGGTCAGCTTCGAATCGGACAGATAAAGTACGATGTAATCCTCTTTCGGAAGTCCCGAATAGAATCGGCGGATCAAAGTGGATTTACCGCACCCGGGATCAGCAGTTACAACGGCGAACATCTGACGGTCTGCCACATAAGACAGCCGTCCAAGTGTTTCACGGAATGCATTGGATTCATATAGCTTTTCTGGTGGGACATCCCGCACAAACGGAGTCTGTTCCATACCAAAGAATGATTCATACATTAGTCGTTCGCCTCCTTCCGGTAGGAAGCAAAGGAAATGGCATCTGCCATTTGTTGTTGATTCTGTTTATGATGTATCTCCAGTGCATCAAGAAAGCGGGAGGTCGTAGGGGTCTGTTCCTGCATAGAAGCAGGTAGGGTCGGTCTTTTGTCACAATACGGACCAATCTTTAGCGGGACTGCGGTAAAAGGTTCCATTCCCTGATAAGAAATGGTGATCTGTTCCGGCGTTGCAGGATCATAAGAAATCTCTACAGTGTGTCCAATCAAAGATGGGTTTGTTTCGTAACGCTTCCCGCGGAAACTGATGCAGGCTCCCTTGTCAACTTTTCTCTGTTCATGATCCCTGTGTGTTAGAATAGTTGTCAGTGAAAGAAAAAAGTTTTTGTGGTAGTATATAACTATCACAGGAAGGAGCTTTCACTATGAACTACAGTCAAGAACTTAAGGAAGCCTTGCTAAGAAGAATGCTTCC
>NZ_VUNI01000031.1 GCF_009695765.1 Roseburia porci | reverse complement strand
TAATAGTCTGTAAAGATTGTTTGTAAGATATTCATATGTCTATTATGTAGAAAAATGAAGCAAAAGAAAACCCCACCCCTCAAGATTGAGGGGCAGGGGAGTTGAATAGGCGAAGCCTATTTTTTATTCTGGAATTTCAAGAAAACTATGATGCAATTCATTGACATACCATCAGATTTATCATAGTCTTAACTAAGTAAAATATGTAAACATTTGATATATTATACATATAAAATATACATAAATTACGGATGAAAATAGAAGGGAGTATTTTATGAAAACGAAAATTAAATTTAAAGAATTAATATTAGCAACATCATACATGCTGGCTATTATTGCAATCACATTTTTTTGTGTAATGAAACAACCCTGTGAAGATGCTATACCAGGTGTAGGAGATAATACATATAAATATGATGAGCAATATGTAGATTCAGGCCAAATGTCAGAAGACGAAATCTATTCTGATATGACGGATGGCGCTTACTCAACACCTGTTATTGAACAAATTTTAAGAGATGGATATTGCCGTTCTTATATTCCGCAATTAAAAGCACAAGGACTTATTCCACAAGATTTTACACTCGACGGAGGAAGTGACAATACTTCACAGCCATCACAGGAACCTGCTGCTCAACCAGACAATTCAGATAATTCACAATCACAGCCGGCACAGCAGCAACCGTCTCAGCCTCAACAGCCACAGCAGAATAATACAACTCAAAATTCTGGAAATACGACAAATCATCCAACTAAAACAGAAGATACCGGAAAGCAAACAGAAAACACGTCAGAGGTAACCGTTGATGATTCTGTAAATGGTTCGTATGTTGTGGTAGAAGATACAACTTCCACAGAAGGTATGGGTGACGGAGCGGCGGTAAGTGAACTGAAAAAAGGTGATCAGGTCAATGTCACTGGAAAATCCAATACAGGATATTTAAGAATTAATAAAGACGGAAAAGATTCATATTTAAAAGAGGAACAGGCTACGGATCAGGCATCATATGACAGTGCATGGTCGGAGGTTGAAAGAAAAGATCCAACCTGTACAGAAGATGGTTACGTAAAAAGCCATAACTCCATCAGTAATGAGGATAAAGAAGAAACATTGCCTAAGACAGGTCATGATTATGAAACAACAAAAACGGTTGATCCAACCTGCACTGACGACGGATATAAATTGGAAACATGTAAAGTATGTGGAGATGAAAAGAAAACCACATTGAAAGCAAAAGGTCATACAGCTGGAGAATGGGAAACAACTAAAAAAGCTAGACTTTTCTTTAAAGGAACAAAAGAACAGAAATGTTCTGTATGCGGAGAGGTATTAGATACAGAAAGTATTCCATCCAAACTTCCATTTTTTGTACTTCCAGCTATTATTGTGGTTGCAATTGTGGCAATTGGCGGAGTTGTAGGTTTTGTTATCTGGAAGAAGAGACATTTGAATGATGCAGAAGATGAAGCGGAAGAATGATAAACATTCTGGCACGGACATCTGAGCAATCCACGTAAGGGTTATCCCAGTATCTGGAATCATAGGAATATTCACGGTGATCTCCAAGAACAAAGAGTTTTCCATCTGGAACTGTAAATTCTTTGGTGCAGTTGGTTTCTACATCATCATCGAGATAAGGTTCTTCGTCTTTTTGGTCATTGATATAGACATAGCCGTCCTGAAAGGATACGTGGTCACCTGCAATTGCGACAACTCGTTTGCACCATACTTCATCTCCGTGTTGAAAAGAGATGATATCGCCCCGTTTCGGAGAATGGAAACAATAGGCAAGGCGGTTGCCAAGCATAGCATCATTGGTCATAATTGTTGGTTCCATGCTTCCGCTGATGGCTACTCCACACAATAGGATATGGTCAAAAACAAAAAATGAAATAAGGATAAAGGCGAGTAATTTTAAAGGTGAGCGATATTTTCTGACAAATGAGAGCAGTTGGTTTTTTATAAAATTCATCTTTGGAGCCTTTCTGTTTGATATATATAAATATGGCACAGAAGATGAAAAATAACAAGTGATGACAGAATGCAATACAGAGTTGCTGGAAGGAAGACGATGCGCGTTAAAATATACAGAATTATGTTATGTGTTGTGATTGGTATGTGTTATATGACAGGTTGCAACAGGCAGGATGATACAAATGAAAATTTGCAAAAAGACATGGACACACTGGTGCTGGAACATGAACATGGAACAGAAGAAAATGTATTAGAACCAGCGATGTATTCGGACTTAGATCATTTACTCTCCATTGGTGATACTGGACGATTAAATACAGCTGAAAGTGATGGAAAACTAACATCCACAACAATCACGCCGGAAGAACTTTATACCGGAGACGAAGCAGAACAGATAATTCGGGAATATTGTCAGTCAGGCGAAGCAAAATATGAATATTCAGATCCAAAGGAAGGTTATACGTGGCAGGTAATTCGGTATCGGACACCAGAATCTCCGAAAGATTTATATATTAACATCAAATTGGAAGGACTTGATGGAAATAAGCTGACTTATGATGGAGTAGAAGTTTCAAGCAGAACACACGATATATTTTACAAAATGAAGAAGACAGAAGATGGCTATGATGATCTGTATTGTTATTACGAAATTCCGGAAGGTTGTAAAGAATATATGTTAGAATGTGGAATCCGAAGATGGGATACATCTGAAACTGCCTGCTACAAAATAACAAGGTAATGCCTGTACATAAAGCGTTTCAGTTCAAAACAAGACAGATATTCTCCGCAATGAATATGAAAAATGCAATTACACCTAAAAATATCCCCCAATCCGTCATTTTAAGGATGGATTCTCCGCAGAGAGCGATAAATCAAAGATTACACCGTCATTTTTTCATTATTTGTCGGTGTAATGAAAGAAAAAGAACACTTTACGGAGAAAACACCATGCAATCAGAGCTAAACATCAAATATATTAGGTGTAAAACAAAAAAATATAACATTTACGGAGAATTCTTGCAGACTTTCACTCTTTGATGTGGCTGATATTAGACAGTTGCGGAACTTACAAAGATGATATTGAATTGTGAAAAATAACAAGAAGATTAAGAAGACACTGGGGAGCCGCCGGTACTTAGCGGGTGTTCTTTAGCCGCTTATGTACCGTTGCGAGCGACACGTAGCGCAAGCGTGTCTTCGAAGCTTTTTGTTATTTTTCACAATTTTAAATTAGCCAATTGCAAGTTCCGCAATTGTCCATAACAGGTGCTTCAAAGAATCCCTCCAGTTACACCACATACTGATACATAAAGATAAAATGGCAGATGCTTCCGCCCATGACAAATAAATGAAAGATCTCGTGAGAACCGAAATATTTGTGGAGGGAATTAAATGCCGGAAGCTTTAATGCATAAATCACACCACCGATTGTATAAATAATGCCGCCGGCAAGGAGCCAGCCAAATGCTGCGTGAGGGAGTGTGCCCCAGAGTGTACTGAATACTGGGAGACAGGTCCAGCCCATTGCAATATAGATGACAGAGGAAAACCATTTTGGACAGGTAATCCAGCAGGCTTTTATGAACATGCCGATCAGAGCGGTGATCCATACGACAGCAAGCAGTGTGTAGCCTTTTTTGCCACCGAGTACGATCATGCATACCGGAGTATAAGATCCTGCGATCAGAACGAAGATCATCATATGGTCAAGTTTGCGGAAACGGCAGAGCACCTTTGCGGATACATGACAGATGCTGTGATACATGGTGCTTGCACCGTATAACAGGATCATGCTGCAGGCAAATATAGTCATCGCGAGCAGATGGGTAGAATTCCCATGAGCTTTCATTAAAAGAGGTGAAGCTGCGATTAAAGCCATTAAGCAGCCGATAAAATGAGTAATGGCACTTCCAGGTTCTCGAATTGTTAATTGCATAATCAAAATCTCCTTTCTCTATTGCAAATATCAGATATACATCAGTTTTTACAATTGCTTAATATATAAAACACGACAAGTAGTATTTAAAACTACATCTAACATAAAATAATACTACGTCATAAATATATGCATGTCAAGAATAAATATGCATAAAATATTGTCGACCATTGACGCAATCGAATGAACGCAGTAAGATAAGCAGTGCAAAAACGAAGGAATAGGAGGTCTGGAATTGAAAAATAATAAATACGAGATCGATATGTGCAATGGTTCGATCATGGACAAACTGATTTCTTTTTCACTTCCGCTTATGCTCTCGAGTATTTTACAGCTGATGTTTAATGCTGTGGACATCATTGTAGTCGGCAGATTCAGTGGAAGCCAGGCACTTGCAGCAGTTGGCTCTACGACTGCGCTCATTAATATATTTACGAATCTGTTTATTGGAATCTCGCTTGGTGCGAATGTGCTTGCAGCACGTTACTATGCAGCAGGGCGTGATAAGGAGATGTCAGAGACGGTACATACGGCGATCACGCTGGCACTTATCAGCGGTGTGATCATGGCATTTGTTGGACTGATCTTTGCAAAAGGCGCACTGGAACTGATGGGAACGCCGGGGGACGTGATTCAGTTATCGACTTTATATATGAGGATTTATTTCCTTGGAATGCCATTTTTTATGCTGTATAACTATGGCGCGGCTATTTTAAGGGCAGTCGGTGATACGAAAAGACCGTTGATTTTTCTGATCATATCCGGTTGTACGAATGCAGTGTTAAATATGACACTTGTGATTATTTTTGGTCTGGGAGTTGCGGGCGTTGCGATCGGAACGGTGATCTCACAGCTGATCTCATGCGTTCTGGTGCTTCGCTGTCTGTATCATTCCGAGGCCAGCTATCAGCTGCGTTTTTCAAAACTTTCGATTAAATCAGCGTATTTAAAACCGATTTTTCAGGTGGGAATACCAGCCGGAATCCAGAGTACGGTTATCAATTTTTCCAATGCATTGTTACAGTCGTCGGTAAATTCGTTCGGTTCGACTGCAATGGCAGGTTATACGGCAGCCAATAATGTGCTGGGATTTTTATATGTATCAGTCAATGCGATCACGCAGGCATGTATGAGTTTTACAAGCCAGAATTACGGCGTTGGAAAATACAAGCGGATGGACCGAGTTCTTTTAGATTGTCTGATCTTAACGGTTGGTGTAGCAGGAGTATTGGGCGGAGGCGCATATCTTTTTGGAGCGCAGATTATGCGGATTTACACGCAGGACCCGGAGGTAATTGCCTGTGGACTTGAGATCCTGGCAATTACAACAGTACCGTATTTCCTGTGTGGAATCATGGATCTTTTCCCGGGATCACTGCGCGGAATGGGATATTCAGCCGTTCCGATGATCTTGTCTGTCATTGGTACGGTCGGAACAAGAATTTTTTGGATATTTGTAGCATTTCCACAGCACAGAAGCCTGTACTTTCTGTTTATATCATATCCCGGCTCCTGGGCGGCAACGATCGTAATGCAGGTGATTTGCTTCTATTTTGTGCGGAAACGCTGTATAAAAAATATCTGATAACGGAATAGATAATTATTGTTTCTTTCCCTGATTGGCAACGGCCTGGATCTTTGCCTGAATAGCGGCTTCGTCACCAAGGTACTTGCTTGAAAGAATCTGAAGATCCTCGGAAAGATGATAAACAAGTGGAACACCGGTCGGAAGATTGCGCGTCAGTATTTCGTCCGGTGTCAGTTTTTCCAGATGCATGATCAGGGCACGAAGAGAATTACCGTGAGCTGCAATCAGGACGCGTTTTCCGCTTTGGAGCTGAGGCAGAATCTCGGATTCAAAATAAGGAACCACACGTGCAATCGTGTCTTTCAGGCTTTCCGCAAGTGGAAGCTCCTTTGGGTCAACGTTTCGGTACATTTCCTGAAGGGCAGGACAGCGCTTATCATCCGGAGCAAGGGCAGGTGGCTGCACATCAAAAGAACGGCGCCAGATTTTTACCTGTTCTTCGCCGTATTTTTCGGCTGTGTCCGCTTTATTCAATCCCTGTAACGCTCCGTAATGACGTTCATTGAGCTTCCATGTTTTTGTAACAGGAAGCCAGTCGCGATCCATTTCCCCGAGGGCAAAATTCAGAGTGTGGATCGCCCTTTTAAGATAGGAAGTATAACAGCAGTCAAAATCATACCCTTCTTCTTTTAAAAGTCTGCCAGCCTGGCGGGCTTCTTTTTGTCCTTTTTCCGAAAGCTCCACATCAGTCCAGCCGGTAAAAAGATTTTCCTGGTTCCAGAGGCTTTCGCCATGTCGAAGTAAAACTAAAGTCATATCTTTCATTGTACATTTCCTCCTTTGATCTGGTTTGCATCAGCAATTGCAAAAGAACTATGCAATCGCAAATGTTATTTTTATAAGTTAGTCATATCTAACTCATAATATAGCAGATTAAAAAACAGGGTCAATTCGGTATGTTGAGGAAAGTTTTTCATCAGGAGGCATTGACGAATGGAAATCTATTTTTTATAACATAAATATAATAAGTCTGGACAATTGCGAATCTCATTTAAGAATCGCAATTGCCAGACATAAGTCAATAAAAAGGAGAGATGAAATATGGCTTGTACGACGATACTTGTTGGAAAAAATGCATCTTATGACGGATCTACGATGATCGCTAGAAACGATGATTCAGGGTCCGGACATTTTACACCGAAGAAATTTGTAGTGGTGGACCCAAAGGATCAGCCACATAAATATAAATCTGTGATCTCACATGTGGAGGTAGAACTGCCAGACTCGCCGATGCGCTGCACAGCAATGCCAAATGCTGTGGACGGAGAAGGAATCTGGGCTGCAAGCGGTGTCAATGAGGCACATGTTGCAATGACTGCAACGGAGACTATTACATCCAATCCAAGAGTATTAGGAGCAGATCCTCTGGTATGTTACCAGCCTGCTGAGGATGGAAAAGAGGAACAGGCTGGTGGAATTGGTGAGGAGGATATCGTCTGCCTGGTTCTTCCTTATATCCACAGCGCAAGAGAAGGGGTAAAACGCCTTGGCGCTCTGTTAGAGCAGTACGGAACATACGAAATGAACGGAATCGCATTCCAGGATGTAGACGAGATCTGGTGGCTTGAGACGATCGGAGGACATCACTGGATCGCAAGACGCGTTCCGGATGATGCCTATGTCGTTATGCCAAATCAGCTTGGAATTGACCGGTTTGATCTTGAGGATGCGCTGTCAGAGCAGACGGAATACATGTGTTCTGCCGATCTGTGTGAATTTATTGAAAAATATCATCTGGATCTTTCTCAGGAAGGTGGGCTGAATCCGAGAGATGCTTTTGGCAGTCATGATGATGCAGATCATGTATACAATACACCGCGTGCATGGTTCATGCTCAGATATCTGAATCCGCACAGCAGAGTATGGGATGGAGAGAATGCAGAATATACGCCATATTCGGATGATCTTCCATGGTGTATGGTTCCTGAGAAAAAGGTGACCGTTGAGGACGTAAAATACGTATTGTCTTCCCACTATCAGGGTACGCCGTATGATCCGTATCTGGCATATGGCGATAAATCAATGAGCGGTGCATTCCGTTCCATCGGAATCAACCGGAATGATTTCCTTTCTGTAATCCAGATGCGTCCGGAGGGAAAACCGGACAGTAGTATTATTGAATGGGTCGCTTTTGCATCCAATGCCTTTAACGTACTTGTTCCATTTTATGCAGATGTTGACACAACGCCGGAGTATCTCTCCAATACAACAGGAGAGGTTTCTACCGATAATTTCTACTGGTCAAGCAGGATGATCGCTGCAATGGCAGATGCTTCCTATAAGAATTCCGTTTTCCATATCGAACGCTACAAAGAGCATGTTCTGGCAAAAGGTCACGAACTGATCCATCGTTTTGATGCACTTCTGGAGAAAGAAACAGATTCACAAAAACGCATGGCAATCCGTCGCGAGGCGAATGAAGAGATTGCGAAGATGGTAAAAAAAGAGACCTCTGCCACACTGGATAAGGTACTGTTTGAACTGAGCAGCCAGATGAAGAATTCTTACTCCAGATCCGATGCTTAAATCTTGTACTTATGCGCTGGGCAGACAGCATTCCGGTGTAGCCCGGACTGCAGTTAAGCATGTACAGTTCACATAGATTGTAGCTGTGAAAGAACCGCGTCGCGTGATAAAATAAAAGTATGAAAAACATGCGTGTAAAGGAGAGGAAAGAGGATGTCAGGAGAGAAGAAACCACCAATCTGGAAAAGCTTTGGATATGCATTTGAAGGGATTTTTACCTGTATTCGGAAAGAACGCAATATGAAGATCCACTGTGTGATGACACTGCTTGTAATACTGGCCGGATTTATCTTCCATATATCGGCAACAGAATGGTGCATCTGTCTGACACTGTTTGGACTGGTCATGGCACTCGAACTGGTAAACACAGCCGTGGAGGCTGTTGTGGATCTGGTTACTTCTGAGTGCAGGCCTCTTGCAAAGATTGCAAAAGATACAGCAGCAGGTGCGGTGCTGATTGCCGCGATCATGGCAGCAATCGCAGGACTGATCATCTTCCTTCCAAAGGGCATTGCCCTTTTCCTTGGATAATTGCCTAAAGTATACACAAAGAGAGAAAGGAGCAGAAACTATGGACAAATTAAGTGATGGATTAAAGAAGGTATTATTGGCAGGAATCGGTACAGTAGCAGTGACCGCTGAAAAATCCAAAGAGATTCTGGATGAAATGGTCAAAAAAGGTGAACTGACCGTAGAACAGGGAAAGGTGTTAAATCAGGAACTGAAACACAATATCAAAGAGACTGTGAAGAAAAATGTTAACGTTTCTGTAAAACCACAGACTCCGGAAGAATTAGAGGAAATGCTTGGAAAAATGACTCCGGAGCAGTTAGACAGCCTGAAGGAAAAGTTAAAAGAAGTAGAAGAGTCCAAGGCAAAAGAGGCTGAGGAAGAGATCGAAGAAGACGAATCCGAAAACGACGAGGAATCCGAAGAGACTGCAGAAGAGTCCTCTGCCGACGAGAAGAACGAAGCAGAATAGATGACGGCAGATGCACAGCCACGGACGGATGAATGACAGTGATTGTACAGTCAGATGGAAAGGATTGGAATGGGCAGCAGCGTAGAGGAGAAGAGCAATGGATCCCGCTTGAAGGAAATGACGGCGGTTTTAAAAAAACATAAGATTATGCAGGGACTGACCCCGGAGAAGCTTCGGCTGATCCTTGAGGATCTTGGACCAACATATATTAAACTCGGCCAGATCATGTCGCTACATTCCGACATCCTTCCGAAAGAATACTGTGATGAACTGATGAAGCTGTGCTCGGATGTTGCTCCGATGCCGTTTTCACAGGTGGAAGAGGTGTTGCAAGATTCCTTTGGTGTTTCATGGAAAGAAGTATTTTCCAGCCTTGACCCGGAGCCGCTTGGGGCTGCATCGATTGCCCAGGTGTATCGTGCTGTTCTTCAAAGTGGCGAGCAGGTCGTGGTAAAAGTGCAGCGAAAAGGAATCTACGAGATCATGTCACGCGACATTGCCCTGCTTCACAAAGCCTACAGGCTTGTACCGCCGGTGAGCATTAAAGAACTGGTAAATCTTGACATGGTCTTAGATGAGATGTGGGCGGTCGCACAGGAAGAGATGAATTTTCTGACGGAAGCAGCAAACATGGAGGAATTTGCCAGATACAATAAAGAAGTTGCATTTGTGGCAACACCGGTGCTGTATCGGGAGTACACCACGACACATGTTCTTGTCATGGAATACATTGACGGTTATCAGGTAGATAACAAGGAATCCCTGATTGAGAATGGATACGATCTGAATGAGATCGGAAGCAAACTCGTTGACAACTATATCCGACAGGTCATGGAAGATGGATTTTTCCATGCAGATCCCCATCCAGGAAATATCCGCATCCGGGATGGAAAAATCGTCTGGATTGATATGGGCATGATGGGACGGCTTACCGAGCGTGATAAGAAGGAACTGACAAAAGCCATTCAGGGAATTGCTGCGGGCGATGTCGGCATGATACAGGATGCAGTTCTGGCACTAGGAGATTTCCGGGAAGAACCCGATACTGCAAAGCTTTACAAAGATATTGAGAAAATGCTTGAAAAATACGGAAGTCTCGATATGGGTGAGATCGATGTGGCAGTGCTCATGCAGGAAATGATGGAGATCATGAAGGTTAACCGGATTTCTATGCCGCATGGACTTAGTATGCTTGCAAGGGGACTTACCCAGATGGAGGGTGTTCTCACGGACATCAGTCCGCAGATTAACATGGTCGAGATTGCAACAGCGCGTATGAAGGCACATCTCTGGCAGAATTTTGACTGGAAAAAGGAACTGAAGAATTCCGGGAAAGATGTTTTTCGGGCGGTAAATAAAACCATTGAACTGCCGACACAACTGTCGAAGATACTGGAAGAGTATACAAGAGGACAGACAAAAATTAATCTGGACATGCATGCATCCAGGGAATTGTCTCGTCTTTTGCACAGACTGGTGCGCAATATTGTGATGGGATTATGGGTTATGGCACTTTTGATCAGTTCCAGCATCATCTGCACAACCGATATGTCGCCAAAACTGCTTGGAATCCCTGCCCTTGGAGCAATGGGATATATGTTCGCATGCATCATTGTTTTGTATACATTGATCAAACATTTTGTGTCGAAACGCTGACGTTCTAACGTCCTTTCTTTTTCTGCTGATGCGCCACGACCGGAAGAAGAAGTCGGGCAGGAAGAAGCCTCTGGGCGCTGCATCCGAGGCGCATCAGAAGCGTAGGAACGAGGATGGTTTTGTGTCGTTTCATGCCTCGGAATGCCTCGCGGACACAGCATTTGGCAGAGATCCCGTTTAACGCAGAATGCACATCGGCGTGCGCGTTGAATTCCGTATTGACCGGACCGGGGCAAAGTGCGCAGACATATACCGGGCTTCGCAGCTGGCGAAGTTCTTCAGAAACGGCACGTGTCAGGCTGACAACATAAGCTTTGCTGGCATAATACGCAGCCATATATGGACCGCCGGGAAAAAGACCGGCAGAGGAAGCGACATTTAAAATGGTTCCGCTTCCTCTTTTTTGCATTTGAAGAAGCATCTGTTTCATCAGAATATGCAAAGCACGATCGTTCAGGTGAAGCATGGTGATTTCTTTTTCCAGACTGGTCTCAAGAAATGAACCATATGCGCCCATTCCCGCATTGTTGATAAAAACATCGATCGTTTCATCAGACATTTGATTGCAAATGCGATAACATTCTTCTTCCTGTGACAGATCACAGACCTCAATACGGCATGGAACATGGAGTTCTTTTTCGAGTGCCTCGAGTCTTTCACGACGTCTGGCTGTCAGAATCAGTCGATATCCTTTTTTCGCATATTGTCTTGCAAATTCCATTCCGATTCCGGAGCTTGCCCCGGTAATCCATACAGTTTTCTGCCTCATGATTTCCTCCAGATCAAAAGTGTCAAATAAATCTTATTATATAAAGAGCGCAAAAGAAGCGCAAGCAGCTTTGGGCAAATTCATTGCTTTCTTCTGGTAATTGCTTATAATAAAAAGTATGATTACATTAAATGATTATTTATATTCTGGAGACACGGTTCTCCGCATTTTACAAAAATATAAAGGCGATCTTCTGGAATGTGCCAGGAAGGAAGAAAATGAGGTCGATCTCGTTCATTGCGACTTTTTGACTCAGATTATGGATCTTCTGGAGCACAATGATTTCCTTACAGCACAGTCACAGAAAATTCGTGAGTTTTATAAATATATGGCATCCAGATATCCATATCTGTCTTTTACCTTTAAGGGCAGAATCAAATCTCTGATCCGGGCAGAAGAAAAGTTCAATGGTTATATCGTGGAATATATTTATGATTATTATATGGAACATCAGGCATATCCGCCGGTAGAAGAGTTGAAGGAGAGATTGAACTGCTTTCGTGATCTGATCGCATACCGGATCGTGATCTCCATGCCGAAGTGTCATCTGAAGAACCCGGATGACAGAGAGCAGGAGGAGATTCGCCATCTGTATGAGATTGCCAATGTCCTTCCTTCATTTCTGGAGGAACGGGGATTTACGGTAGAGCCAACAGGAGGCGTCAAGGAGAGCCATTCTCCACTCCTTCATGATGAAGTGCGCCCGTATTACCGGGATTACATCGAAGGAGAGAGCCATAGCGGATATCGTTCGTTACATATTACGTTTTATGACAACAGTGCAAAATGCTACATGGAAATGCAGCTTCGCACCAAGATGATGGATGATATTGCAGAGATTGGTTCTGCAAACCACCAGGCATATGAAAAAAGGCAGGAAGAAGCACGGGCAAGAAGAGATGCCATTCCGGAGGGCGAATGCATCTATTTTGATGAAGCTTATGAAAGAGGAATCCGCCTGCAGCAGCTTCAGCTGGCAGAACTCGATGTCAACATGTTTGGAGCCATCGATAACAGTCTGATCAATGACGGATGCGGATTGTATCGTGGGCGCTGGATTCTTCCATATGAGCACCTGTCACGTTTCCAAAACGACCTGATCGACTAGAGCAGTTTCAATCGCGAAAGGAGAAAAATGGATACATTTGCAATGCTTCAGGAGCTTCTGGCACAGAATCAGTTTGAACTTCTGTTTCCGGAGCCGGAGGAAGACAGTACAGAAAAAACGGGACATTGCTTTCGGCTGGTATATCTGATGAATGATGCGGTAGAGAGCTTTCTGATATTTCGGAATGCGAGAATGACCGGGCATTATAAGCCGGATTATGAAGGCGAGCTGGAGGCATCACTGACACAGCAGGATGGCGAATATGTTCTGGTCGTAAGACAGAAAGACTCTGTGTTTACCATATTTTTTGAAGAACTGAGAGCCAATGTAAGGCTGTATGACTATGGAAAAACGGCACATTTCTGGATTCGGGGATATGAATATCTGCGCCAGCTGGAATATCGGATTGCAATCCTGAGTGATAAGAAAGAATATCTTGGAGAGGAATATTGTACGCCTGTTGAGAGAAAACTGGCGGAGCTTGTGGCTTTTCCACCATTGAATTACTGCTCCTATTCTGCTGTCCCAGAAAAATATATGGTGCCAAGGGCCGAGCCATGGGAGGTTACACCAGAAGCTCTTGATATTATGGAGGAACTGGTACGGGAAGCCAAAGACCGGAAATTGTTACTGGAATTACAGAAATACCGCATGGATCCATCCGCAAGAAGGGCAAAAAGAATTGCAAAAATGCTGCATCAGACAGCACATTTTAAAGTGGTTGATCTGATTGCAGCAAAACTTGCAAAAGAAACATCTACATTTCCGAAACGGGAGTTTGACTATGAAACGGAAAAGCGGATTCACATACTATATAAAAAAGCAAAATTGCGCCAGAGCGAATTAAAGAAAAAGGGAATCCGGGCGGATATTCTCCATGAGGAGCCTTTTACGACTGCTAAGGACGACTTGGCTTACCGGGTATATTTAATGCTCTGGAAACCGGGAATCGTGAATCAGAAGATCACGATCGAGGAAGTTGTGTAATTATGCATTTTTAAATGCACGTCCTGCCGCATTCTGATCTTTCATGCAGGCAATGAATTTTTCACGGGTGACATCCTTTGGACGATGCTCCCATTCAGTTGAAGTTTCGGCTTTGTCTGCCATGGCATCAAATTCATCTTCCGTGACATCAATATCATCGAAGCAAACAGGAAGACCAACTTCAGAGTTGAATTTCATGATCTGGTCGCGCAGTTCAAACTGTTTCTCATAGGTTAACAGGCATAAAACGCCGAGAGAGACTACCTCGCCATGAAGATGCGCATGACCGCCGTGTGTTACGGTTGACCCATAATATACACAGTGTGCGAGGGATGAATTATAATAGTAATCCGGAATATGCGTTGTCATATTGGATACGATTCCGGTAGAGATAATGATATCCAGTGTTACCTGCATCAGGGCATCGCTGACTTTATGTGCTTTTAAGGAAGCAAGTGCTTCTTTTCCATAATCGAGCAGAGGTCTGGTGCAGACTTTACTTAACTGAACGCCCATCAGCGGTGTATGGGACAAAGTATCATCTTTGCTTGAAAATACTGCTTCACATTCTTTGGAAAGTGCATCACCGATTCCGGCCCAGAGAAGTTCATAAGGGGAATCCGCAATGATTGCAGTATTGATAAAGGTGTGGTCTGCAAGCTTTGGATAATAGTATTCTTTGAAAGAACCGTCGGCATTGTAAATAACGCAGATTGCTGTAACAGATGCACAGTTGCTTGCAACGGTTGGGAATGTGAAAAGCGGTTTCTGAAGTTCATTTGCAACATATTTGCAGGTGTCGCATGCTCTTCCGCCGCCAACACCAAAGATGATATCGGCATCCTGAACGGTCTTATCTGCGATCAGGGAGTCTCCGTTTTCATAGCTGGAATCTCCTCCATACCAGATAAAGTCTGTAATCTCCATATCGGATCCTTTTATACCGTCAAGAAGTGCTTCTTTTGCTTTGGACATTGCTGTCTTTCCACCAATGACGACAGCCTTTTTTCCATATCTTTTGGCAATTGCCGGAATTTCTTTGTAACAATCTTCGCCAATTGAATAATTCGGCAGATATACACTGTAATTCATTTCTATTCCTTCTTTCCATATAAACTATAATAAAAAGTTATAAATATTATCAATTAACATAAATTGAAATTATTATAAAACTTTAAAAGGCAGAGTGCAAGTATTCATGAAAAAATAATACAGAAATATACATTATGCAGAAAAAATGGTATAATAGTCACGGTGAATTTTAATTTTGATGTATATTACAGAATATGAGGATAAAATGAAGCGTAAACTTAAGGGCAAAATTGCAATTTTAATGCTGTTTACATTGGTAATCGGCATGATAAAAGATATACCGGTGTCTGCAGCACAGGAGAGCGGGACAGAGATCACGGCAACAATCACGGTAGCATCCAACATATCCAAGCAGGATATGCAGACTTATCTGGATGGGTTTCGTAAGAAGTATCCGGGAATCCAGGTGGAATATCAGAGTCATTCCGATTATGAGAATGAAGTCGGACAGCAGATCGCAGATAATGATTATCCGGATGTGCTTTTTGTCCCGGGATCGATCGGTGCAGATCAGTATGATCAGTATTTTGAGCCGCTTGGATCAAAGGAAGAACTGGATAAGAAATACAATTATCTGGAAAGCGGAAAAATGAATGGTGATACGGTATATGGAATTCCGTCTTCTGCTTATGTGAACGGAATCCTCTACAATAAAGAGGTATTTGACAAAGCTGGTATTTCAGAAACGCCGAAAACAATCGATGATTTCCTGGATGATCTGCGTATGATCAGACAGCGGACGGATGCCATTCCTTTTTATACAAATTATGCAGCAGACTGGACCTTAAAAGTGTGGGAAGAGTATCCGTTTATTGAGATGACAGGCGACCCGGACTATCGTGAGAATGGATTTGTTAACGAACTTGATCCGTTTTTAGAAGGAACCACACATTATCAGGTTTATGGGCTTTTGTATGATATTGTAAAAGACGGTCTTTGTGAAGATAATCCGGAGGAAAGTAACTGGGACGATTCAAAAGTAATGCTCAATGAAGGCAAAATCGGATGCATGGCAATCGGTTCCTGGGCATTAAAACAGGTAAAAGACAGCGGAAATAACGGGGATGCAGTGGCATACATGCCTTTCCCGAATGAAATCGATGGAAAACAATATATGACGATTTCCACGGACTACTGCTATGCAATCAACAAAAACAGCCAGCAGAAGGAAGCTGCAAGATGCTATATTGATTATATGCTCGATGAGTCAGGGTATGCGCTTGATCATCAGGTACTTTCTCTTGTGAAGACAGATCCTTCACCGGCAGCATATGGAAATATGGACAATGTTGTCTGCCTTGCAAACAATGAAGCGAGCAGTGAGAACTATCGCAAAAAGCAGATTCTCTCTACGAATCTGGATCTGACGAACAGTACAGATGAGATCAAACGTGTCATAGAGGCCGCAGAGGGGAAACGGGACGAGACCTTTGATGATATTGCGAAGGACTGGAATGAACGCTGGGAATCTTCAAGAACGGAAGATATGCTGGAGGACAGTGGAACGAAGGTTTCAGTACTTGGCAGTGTGCTCAGTGAGAATTATGAAGTTGAATTCTCTGAGACAGAGCAGGAATATCTGGACAGCTTAAAGAAAATAAGGGTTGGCTATCTGAATGATATGCCTCCATACCAGTATCAGACAGAGGATGGATTTGGTGGCGTATCCAAGGAACTGGTTGATATTCTGAAAACAGAATTTGGAGTGTCGATTGAAGAAGTCGGATATGACAGTACGCAGCAGATCGTTGATGCACTGAAAAACGGTGAAATCGATATGGCAGCAGGAATTCAGAAGGCTTCAGAATATGCACAGGATCTGAAGTTTTCGACAGACTGCATTGAATACATGGAAGTCATGGTAAAAAGTGATGCGCAGGATACAGATAAGGCGTTAACCGGAACTATGGCACAGACAAAGGGCGAATATTATTCCGATTTTCGAACGGAGGCATCCAAAACGCTGGATACAGACAGTCTGTTGGACAGTCTGTATGCAATCGAGAATCTGAAGGCAGATTTTACCGTAGCTAATTACTACAGTGTATATTATTACATGCAGCAAAATGGGCTCGACCATCTGAGCCTGATCCCGGTTTCACAGAATGGAAAGCTGTATTTTGCGTATGCAAAAGATGTGGATACACGCCTGATCTCGGTCTGCAACAAAGTGTTATACAGTATTCCGGAAGAAAACAAGCAGATCATGCTGAACAACAGCTTAAAATCGGATCAGCAGAAGATCACAATGAAAAGATTTATCGAGGCAAATACGATTCCATGTCTTCTGACGATTACGATCATTTTTATCATAATCGTGCTTGGCGTAATCTTTATTATGCGTGACAGGGATAAAATTGCCAAAACTGATGCGCTTACGGGCATGAACAACCGGTATGGAATACGGGATGACATCCATCGTGTCTATGAGAAAAAGTTGTTTCCACTTGCATTTGCGATCCTTGATATTGATAACTTCAAAAAAATCAATGATACACTGGGACATGCTGGAGGAGATGAGGCATTAAAACTTCTGGCCTCAGAATTGAGAAAGCTGTTTCCTGGTGATTCACTGGAAGGAAGATATGGAGGGGACGAATTCGTATTCTGTGTATGGGGAAAGGAGCCGGATGTTGTAGAACAGGGACTTCAGACGCTTGTGCAGAGCATGAACCGTGATCTTTCATATGGAGATGCAACGGCTCATATTTCGATTAGTCTTGGTGCAGTGCTTGTAAGAAAAGCAGATACATATGAAGAAATATTTAAAGCAGCCGACAGAGTGCTTTATGAGGTGAAGAAAAACGGAAAGAACGGGTATCAATTGAAGGAGTTTCAGAAAGATGAAGAAGGCGTGCTGGGCTGACATTTTTAAAAGAAATGTATATTATGATCAAAAAGATGTAACACAGAACATTTTTTCGCTAAGATGTTTCTGCCTGATTATTTTGTTTTATACGTTTACATTTATTTTAAATGTACTCGGAATATTTATCGTAGATACACAGATATTTTTATATGGATATGTTGGAGCACTGATTTTAGTGGCGGTGTATCTGGGGACGCTTGCGGTGCTTGGATTTGAGCATCCGGGGACCAAATACCTGAATATCACATTTATTGCATTGCTTGTGACGATTGCCGGATGCACACTCACCTATCACACTATCATAATCATTATCATTCCGATTATTTTTGCAAGTATGTATGCAGACCGGAGGCTGGCTTATTATGCACTTGCATTGACGATTCTTGGAATTGCAGTGAGTACATATGTTGGGTATTTTTATGGAGTGTGTGACGCAAATATGGTACTTCTGACATGCACATCGCTTTCGCAGTTGTCCGAAAATGGACACTTTCTGCTGGATCAGGTGAATGAGAATCCGGCTGTTACACTGGCTATGTATTATGTGTTCCCGAGGTCACTGCTCACAATTGCATTTTTTGCTGCCAGCAGCAATATTTTTCGTATACTGGAAAAAACCATGGAAAGTGCAATGCGGATGAAGCATCTTGCAGAGATCGATGATATGACCGGTCTGTACAATAAGAACAAGCTTCTGGAAACACTGGCTGGTGAACTTGCTAAGGAAAAGCAGATTGCCGTGATTTACTGGGATGTGAATCAGCTGAAAAAGGTTAATGATACATATGGTCATATAGAAGGCGATATATTGATTGCAAAAGTAGCAGAATCGATTAAAATGGTTATGGATGCAAATGCCTCGGCATATCGTTATGGTGGTGATGAATTTATCATGCTGGTCCCAAATGGCAATGATGAGATCGCGGAGGATATTATACGCAGATGGAAGAAAGCACTGAAGCAGATAAGCAGCGACAGTAAGATTCCAATCTCGGCGTCAGCAGGCTATGCATGCGGCCATGGAAATGAAATCAAAAAGATTATAGGTATGGCTGATAAAAAGATGTATGCCAACAAAGGGTTACATCGCGAAAAGTAATACCAGGAGGAACACAATGGAACAATTTAAATTTGAATATCTGGAATATGTAAGACCGGATTTTGACAGGCTTGGACAGATTGTAGACGGTTATACTGACAGGCTGAAGAAGGCTGCTTCTTATGAAGAGGCAAAGGCTGTATTTTTAGAGCAGGATGAGACGTCAAAGAAGCTTACAACTGTATGCACAATTGCAAGCGTTCGCCATACATTGGATACCACGGACGAGTTTTACGAAAAGGAAGATGAGTATATCAATGAGCAGATTCCGGTAGTAATGCCGAAACTGCTTGCATTTTCGGAAGCGCTCAGTGAAAGCAGTTTTCGCCCGGAATTTGAGAAAGAATATGGAAAACAGCTTTTTGTAAGTCTGGATCTGCAGAAAAAAACATTCTGCGAGGCAAATATTCCGCTGATGCAGAAAGAAGCAAAGCTTACCGATGAATATCAGAAGATCATGGCAACCGCAGAGATTCCGTTTGAAGGGGAGACGCTGAACCTTTATGGAATCCAGAAGCATTTCGAGGATGCTGATCGGGAAAAACGCCGTGCAGCAGTACGGGCATATTCCGATTTTTATCATGCGAATGAGACACGTCTCGAAGAAATCTGGGATGAACTGATCCAGGTACGCAATGAGATGGGAAGAAACCTTGGATATGATAATTATGTTCCGGTTGGATATATGAATCAGGGACGTACTGATTATGGATACAAAGAAGTTGCCGCGTTCCGTGAGCAGGTCCGCAGGGAGATTGTACCCCTTTGCGAAAAATTGTATGAGGCACAGGCAAAACGTCTTGGCGTTGATGAAATCTATTTTTATGACGAAAAACGAGTTTTCGCAGATGGAAATGCAGTGCCGGCCGGGGACGATGATTTTATGATTGAACAGGCACGGGAACTGTATCATGAACTGAGCCCGGAAACAGCAGAATTTATTGATTTTATGATTGACCATCATCTGATGGATCTGAAGAACAAGCCGGGAAAAGCTTCCACAGGTTATATGACAGCACTGGATGAGTACAAGGCACCTTATGTATTTTCGTGCTTTAACCAGACAATTTTTGATGCACAGGTTCTGACACATGAACTTGGTCATGCATTTGCCGGTTATCAGGCAATGCGCCATCAGCCAATCAGCAATTATTACAGTGAGTCCACGGATATTGCGGAGATCCACTCCATGTCCATGGAGCAGTTTGCATATCCTTATGCAGAGAAATTCTTTAAAGACCAGGCTGACAAATACCGTTTTGCACATCTTCAGGAGGCAATCACGTTTGTTCCGTTTGGTGTGGCAGTTGATGAGTTTCAGCATATCTGCTATGAACAGCCTCAGCTGACACCGAAGGAGAGAACACTGGAGTGGAAGAAACTGGAAGAAAAATACATGCCATGGAGAAAATACGATGCAGATGATTTCTTTGACAGAGGAGGACTCTGGTATCACAAACTTCATATTTACCTGTATCCGTTCTACTATATCAACTATACATTGACGACAATGGGAGCAATGGAATTCAAGAAAAAAGACCGTGAGGATCACAAGAAAGCATGGGAGGATTATCTGAAACTGTGCAATTGCGGCGGAAGCATCAGCTATCTGGAAACATTAAAGCTTGCAAATCTTTCTGTTCCGTTTGAAGAGGGAAGTGTTGCAAAGGCGATTTCCATTGCAAAAGAAGATTTAATGGAAGAAATGAAGAAATTTTAAATTTTCTGTTGACAGGAATATTATCTCATGATACTATATTTGAGCTGTCACAAATGAGACGGCTCGAATATAGATATGGCGAGATAGCTCAGTTGGCTAGAGCATGCGGTTCATACCCGCAGTGTCGAGGGTTCGAATCCCCCTCTCGCTACTTTGAAACCCTTGATGCATCAAGGGTTTTTTACTTTATACGAAATTACACAGCGATTTCACATAAAGTAAAAATAGGAAAAGGAGGCTGTCCCAAAAGACAGCCTCCCTTTCGAGGAGTTTAGTTATGAAAATGTTTATTATAAAAAAGGGAATAAATTGAGTAGAAGGATGGGCTTCCTTCCACTGTCATAAAGTATATCCCATGTTTGTGATAAATATGTGTCGAAATTCCAAAAGAATAGACAGGAAAATTTTGGTAAAATAATGAAAAGCGTAAAACCGGATTATTATAATGAATTTCAGTGTGTTGCGGATCGATGTACCATGACATGCTGCCAGGAATGGAAGATAGCAGTGGATGAGGCAGCTTATACCAAATGGAAACATGTACAGCCGCCGGAAGGAATGAAAACCCGCCGTAAGAATCTTTGTGCATTTACAACATATAAGGATCAGATCTGTGTTATTGGTCTGGACGGGGAACATCGCTGTCCGTTTCTGAATGATCAGAAATTGTGTAGGATTGTGACGGCGTATGGCGATGAGATGTTATCAGAGACCTGCCGCATTTTCCCGAGAGAGATTCATGAATATGAATCAAGAACAGAATATTCGCTTATGAGCTGTTGTCCGGAAGCGATAGATTTACTACAGAGAGCCAAAGCTTTTACTTTGCACGAAGAGAAGACGGAAACAGAAGAAAATAAAATGGAAGAAGCATACTTTGACATTCGGGATTTCTTTTCTGGACAGATGCAGAAAGAGCGGACACCACAGCAGAATTTGTTGATCGTATATTTTATTGCACTGGATATGTACCATGCTATAGACGGAAAAATTTCTGCTGAGTCATTGATACGTACAATCAAAAAAGATACGGATGCACATAATATGAACGAGCTGGAACAGGCGATGCAGGAGTTTCATGTAGATACTGCGGAGACGTTTACAGAACGGAATGAATTATTTCTGGATCTTTCTGTGAATTATCAGAAGGAAGGACTATACGAGAAATATTTACAGGAACTTCTGGCATATGCACTTAGCCTGTCGGAAGAGCGGGAGTGCATTTTATATGATGAAGAGCATAAGCTTTTTCAGGAGGTATATAAAGAATATGAACCGCTTATGAGAAAATTCCTTGCGGCAGAGATTTATGCAGGT
This sequence comes from Roseburia porci, assembly GCF_009695765.1. Classification (GTDB taxonomy): domain Bacteria; phylum Bacillota; class Clostridia; order Lachnospirales; family Lachnospiraceae; genus Roseburia; species Roseburia porci. The sequence continues at coordinate 2,079 of NZ_VUNI01000031.1, read as the reverse complement.
TGTTATCTGCCGGGCGGAGATCTGGAAAGCATGGTTGTGCAGCTGCAGTGGATCGCCATGACATACAGTGTGATTGAACATTGTCTGTTTTTATATTGGAAGCTTCATGGGCGGATCACCTATGAAATTGTGAGGGACTATCTCGTTATTTTGTCGCGAATGACCGGATATGAGGAAGAAGACATTTACGAATATCTGGACAACAGTTTTGAAAACCGCATTTGGGACTGGGGCTATTATGCGCTGGTCGTTGGAACAGAAAATATATAAGAAAGTATAGAGAGAAAAATATGGCTGAAAATTATGTAAATATGATGGATCAGAGTTTGATCGTAACACTGACACTGGATGATGATACCGAACAGAAATGTCTGGCGCTTTGCCGTTTTGACGTGGATGGAGCGACTTATATTGCGTTGCTTCCGTTTGGACCGGATGGACTGCAGAACCCGGATGGAGATGTATATTTTTACGGATTCCATGAAGAGAATGGTCAGCCGGTGCTGGAAAGCATACTGTCAGACGAAATCTATGGGCAGGTTTCCGATGCGTTTGACCAGTGGCTGGACATGATGGAAGCGGAAGGGGAAACATGAAAAGAGACTGCCACGCCGGACAGTCTCTTTTCGAGGAGTTTAGTTATGAAAATGTTTATTTAAAAAAGGGAATATGTTAAAGGATGGGCTTCCTTTAACTGTCTTTTAGTATATAGAATAAATGTGTACAGGATATGTCGGAATTCGAAAAAAAATATAAAGATTCTTAACATATCATGACGGTAAAATAAAGAGTTAGAAAGAAGTACAGAAATATGAAGAAAATAACATATCTTGTTGATACGGAAAATATTAATACATCCTGGATCAACATATTTAAACAAATGAACAGACAGGATCAGATGATGCTTTTTTATACAGAAAATACCCCGTATCTTTCTTATGAATATATGAACGATCTGCTCCGCCTGGAGAGAAAGCCGGAGATGATCCGCTGCAAGACCGGAAGAAATGCGCTGGATTTTCAGCTGGTAAGTCACCTTGGATATTTGATTCATACCGATAAGACAAGAAAGTATGTGATCGTAACAAAAGATAAGGCATATAGCGTTGTCGCAGAATACTGGACGGAAAAGGGATTCCAGGTAGCCTGCTGTACACCGGAACAGCTGGAAGAAAAGCAGGAATCGAAACAGATACCAGAAGAGCAGGAACAGAAGCAGAACGAAATTATAACATCTGCGATGAAAAATGCAGAGCCACAGCAGGACAAAATTATGGCATCTGCGATGGAAAAGACAGAGCAGCCAAAAGAAAAGCAGACAAAATTTGGCAATAGGAAATTCAGAAAAAACAACACGAAAAAACAGAGTGGAAAGTCAGCAAAGGAATTAGATAACAGAAAAACTGAAAAAAAGATAGAAGAGAAAACTCCAAAAACATCAGAAAACGAGAAGCAACAGCCGAAAGCGCACAACGGAAAAAAGAAAAAACAGAGAAATATCCGTGCGGAACTTGGAGAACTTCTTCCAAAAGAATGGAAGAAACAGGACAAAGCGCTTCTGCCAGAACTGGAGAAGATGATTACGGAAGATGAGAAGCTGGATAAAAAAGAACTTCATAACAAACTCATTCGAAAACTGGGGGCAGAAAAAGGCGGACAGCTATATCAGATTCTGAAAAACAAGATAGATAAGTTATATGAAAAGTAGAAAAAATAAAAAAATTGAAATAAAGTGTTGACAGATTGGAATCTGGATGGTAATATAAACAAGCTGTCGCGTGAGACAGCAAAGAACATTGATAACTGAACAGTGAAAAACCTTGAAAGATTCAATGAGAATTATTCAGGCAAATCAAAAAGATTTGACGAACAGCATCGAAAGATGCACCTTTAAACATTAAATCAAAGGATAAATTTAGCCAAGCTAAGTTTTGAACATGATTAAACTTTTTAATATGAGAGTTTGATCCTGGCTCAGGATGAACGCTGGCGGCGTGCTTAACACATGCAAGTCGAACGAAGCACTTTACTTGATCTCTTCGGAGTGATTGTTCTGTGACTGAGTGGCGGACGGGTGAG
>NZ_VUNI01000030.1 GCF_009695765.1 Roseburia porci | reverse complement strand
TGTGTTTTCGCAGATTCAATTATACTGCTTTTTTAGGGGGTAATCACTTTTTTTGTAAAAAAATGTGAGAAATCCTTGAAAATATAATGTTTATAAAAATAAAAAAGGTAGTTAACTTGACACTACCGCTGAAAATATAGAGGAATTCATATGAAAAAAAGGATCATAGTTGGTGCAACAGGAGCGAGCGGAATTCCGATACTGACGAAATGTCTGGAACTGATAAAAGAAAATCCGGATTTTGAAACTCATCTGATCGTGCCATGCAGCATGAAAACGGCAGCAGGGATTCACTGTGGTTATACAGATAATCTGATCCTGCGGGCGGCGGATGTTACGCTGAAAGAGCAAAGAACGCTTGTGCTTGCAGCACGGGAAACAACATTAAGCAGTATATACCTTCGGAATCTGTATGAACTTTCCCTGATTCCAGGGGTTCGGATCATCCCTCCGATGATGACGTTTTATCATAAACCGGAAAATCTGGATGAGATGATCTATCATATTGCGGCAAAACTGATCGAGCCGTTTGGAATTGAGGCAAAGGAGTATCGGAGATGGAATGGACTTTCACAATAAAACAAAAGGTTGCCGGATATGAACTGACTGCTTCGACAGTAGTTGTCGGAAAGGATATTCTGCTGTTGTTACAGGGAGGCGATATGCCTCATCTTGGATGTGTGGTGCAGGCAATACCAAGAGAATCGCTTTCCGGGGATGGAAGCATGAGCGCAACTTCCAGTGTGCTGAATCTGATCGGACATAAGGACGAATATTTATGCAGAAAGCTTGTGGACGCAGTAGAGAAAATAGCAACAGAGATTGTTGAGAGACTGGTGTAAATCAGTCTCTTTTTGTTTTTTGTGCATTTTGCTTGTGTGTGTATAGGAAAATAAGCTATAATAAAGACAGAAATTACAGTAGAGAGGACAAAATGATATGCAGTTTGAACTGAAAAATGATTTTCTCACAGCCTGTTTTGAAACAAGTGGTGCAGAACTTATATCCTTAAAGGATAATGCAGCTGAAAAAGAGTATTTATGGTGTGGAGATAAGAAATTCTGGGGAAGACATTCTCCGGTTCTTTTCCCGTTTGTTGGAAGGGTTAAAGATAATACATATCGTTATAAAGGTAAAGAATATCATATCTCACAGCATGGATTTGCAAGGGATATGGAATTTGTCTGTATTACAAGATCGGAGAATGAAATCTGGTTTGGACTTGAAGCCAATGAGGAAACAAAGGAGAAATATCCATTTGACTTCAGACTGGAGATCGGATACCGCCTGAACGGACGCTCCTTAAAAGTACTCTGGAGAGTGATTAATCCGGATAAAACAGAGAAAATGTATTTTTCAATTGGAGCTCATCCGGCATTTATGTGCCCGGTCAATGATGGAGAAAAACAGACAGATTATGCAATCTGGATGAATAAAGAACATCTGATCAGCAACGCAATTGACGTGGAGTCTGGTTTACGTCTTTCTGACACGACAGAGCTTACAATTCCCGAAAGCGGACTTCTCTTTACGGAACATTTCTTTGACAATGGCGCTTACATTATTGAGAATTCCCAGGTACAGAAGGTTTCACTTCTTACGCCGGAACGCAAGCCATACATTACGGTTGCCTTTGATGCACCGCTGGTTGGAATCTGGTCACCGGAAAAGAAAAATGCACCGTTTGTCTGCATTGAACCATGGTACGGGCGATGTGATGCGGATGATTTTGATGGAACGCTTGAAGAACGGGAATGGGGAAATGAGCTGGATCCGGAAGAGATCTTTGAAGGATTTTATGAGATTACCTGTGAAGCATAATACAGAATCGGAAAAGTCGTTGTTGCATGTTGGGAATATGCTATGCTATAATGACCTGTGTTAATAAATAAGAGAAATACACGCTGGAGGAATGAGATGAATACAAATGATCCGGATGAGCTGAATCAACAGCGAAAACGGCGCAAGCGTGTGGCCCGTATGAAGTCTGCAATTACAATTACGGTGGCTGGATGGATGATATTGTCTTTGGTGGCAATTGTTGTTTTAGCCGTGCAGGTGGTACATTTGAACCATCGGATTGATAATCTGGTAGATGGAAACAATGGACAGGTACAGGAACAGCAGACCGGCATACAGGCGAAAGCTGAAACTGGAGAACCGACAGACGACGATCCGACGGAAGAGCTTGATTCTTCGGATAATCTGGCGTCAGATGGAGATACACATCAGGTTTACCTGACATTTGACAGCGGACCAGACGATAATACGAATACTATTTTGGATATATTAGCCGAGAATCAGATTAAGGCTACTTTTTTTGTGGCTGGAAATGACAAGCCGGAGATGCACGATGTTTATCGGAGGATTGTTTCCGATGGTCATACATTGGGGATGCATTCTTATAGTAATCAATACAGCACAATTTATGCTTCAACAGATGCTTTTCGGCAGGATCTGCAGCAGATACAGGCTCTTTTGACGGAAACGACAGGAACACAGTGTGTTTATTACCGTTTTCCGGGTGGGAGTAATAACCAGATCAGTAATGTAGATATGAAAGAATTTGCCGGGGTGCTGAATGAAAATGGTATTACCTATTTTGACTGGAATGTATCGGCAGGAGATAATTCCGCTGGATGCTCTGTAGATGATATTGTAAAGAATGTTGTGACAGGGGTTTCCAGATATAAGACATCCATTGTTTTGTTACACGATGGAGAAGATCAGAACACAACGGTAGAGGCTCTGGGGCCGCTGATTTTGGCATTGCGGGATATGAATGCCGAAATATTGCCGATTGATGATAATACAAAAGTAATTCAATATCTCCATTCGGATGATGTTGAATAAAAAATGGAGGAAGATAAATGGGACTTTTTAAAGATTTTAAAGAAGATTTTTCTCAGGCGGTGAATGAACTTGCACCAGGAGAGGAAGAAGCAAAGCTGAATGAAACAGCAGCCAGAAAGACTGTAAATACGTTAGGTCAGGACGTTGATGTGAAGACAGAACTGTCAAAGCTTGACGGACTGTTAGAGCAGGTAAAAGAAGAACCGGTTGTAAAACCAGTTGCAAGACCAGTAATGCCACAGATGGCGGTAACAGAGCCAGCCAGCACAATGACGATGAAAGAGGAGAATAAAGTAATGAGTGATATTCCAGTAAATGAGACATTAAATACACAGGCAGCTGCACCACAGCCGATGATTTCCGATGAGACATCTGTAATTACACAGGGAACAGCGCTGACCGGTGATATGCAGACTACTGGATCTTTAGATATTCAGGGAACCATCACAGGTAATGTTGCATGTAACGGAAAACTGGTTGTTACCGGAACAATCAATGGTAATAGCAGCTCTTCAGAATTTTTTGCAGATGCGGCTAAGATTGAGGGTGAAGTAATCAGCTCTGGAACTGTTAAGGTTGGAGCAGGATCTGTAATTATCGGCAATATTTCTGCAACTTCTGCAGTAATTGCAGGTGCAGTAAAAGGGGATATTGATGTTCAGGGACCTGTTGTTGTAGATACTTCCGCAGTGATCATGGGCAATATCAAATCACGTTCTGTACAGATCAACAATGGTGCTGTTATCGAAGGATTCTGTTCACAGTGCTATGCTGATGTAGATATCAAAGGCTTATTTGATGCAAAATAGAAAGGAAAATCCTTATGAAACGTATATTACTGAAGCTTAGTGGAGAAGCACTTGCAGGGGAAAAACATCGTGGTTTTGATGAACCAACAGTAACTGAGGTCGCAAAACAGGTAAAAGTACTGGTTGATCAGGGCATTGAAGTAGGAATCGTAATCGGTGGAGGAAACTTCTGGCGTGGACGTACAAGTGAGACGATTGACCGTACGAAAGCAGATCAGATTGGTATGCTTGCAACCGTTATGAACTGTATCTATGTTTCTGAGATTTTCCGTTCGGTAGGAATGAAGACGGCTGTGCTTACACCATTTGAGTGTGGATCTATGACAAAGCTGTTTTCAAAAGACCGCGCAAACAAATATTTTGATCATAATATGGTTGTATTTTTTGCAGGCGGAACCGGACATCCTTATTTCTCGACAGATACTGCAACAGTACTTCGTGCAATTGAAATTGAGGCAGATGGAATTTATCTTGCAAAAGCAATTGACGGTGTCTATGACAGTGATCCAAAGGTAAATCCGGATGCAAAGAAATATGATGAACTTTCTATCGAGGAAGTCATTGACAAAAAACTTGCAGTTGTTGACCTTACCGCTTCGATTATGTGTATGGAAAACAAAATGCCGATGTATGTATTCAGCCTGAATGAGAAAGACGGTATTGTAAATGCTGTCAGTGGTAAATTTAACGGTACCAAGGTGACCGTAGCTTAGAAGGAGATTAGAACAATGGATGAGAGATTAGTCACATTTGATGATAAAATGCAGAAATCTTTAAACAATCTGGAAGAGGAATACGGCAGCATCCGTGCGGGACGCGCAAATCCTCATGTCCTTGATAAACTTCGTGTTGATTATTATGGATCACCAAGTGCAATTCAGCAGGTGGCAAACGTAAGTGTGCCAGAACCAAGAATTATTCAGATCCAGCCATGGGAGCCTTCTATGGTTAAAGAGATCGAGAAAGCAATTCTTTGTTCGGATCTTGGAATCAATCCAACAAACGATGGTAAAGTGATCCGTCTTATTTTCCCGGAACTGACAGAGGAAAGACGTAAGGAAATCGTAAAGGACGTTAAGAAAAAGGGAGAGAATGCAAAAGTTGCAATCCGTAACATTAGACGTGATGCAATTGATTCTTTCAAAAAACTTGGAAAAGCAGAAGATATTTCTGAGGACGAAATCAAAGGACTGGAAGATGAGGTTCAGAAACTGACAGATAAATACGTTGCTGAAATCGAGAAAGCAGTTGAGAATAAATCAAAAGAGATTCTTACAGTTTAATCTTATTTTGTGATAAACGGATAAACGGGACATTGCCTTCGGCGTGTCCCCTTTATTTTCTTTATAGGAGGAAATTTTATGAATATTCCAAAGCATGTTGCAATTATTCTGGACGGAAATGGAAGATGGGCAAAAAGCAAAGGAATGCCAAGAAACTACGGACATACAATGGGAGCTAAAAACGTGGAAACGGTATGTCAGGCAGCGGATGAACTTGGGATTAAATATCTTACCCTTTATGCGTTTTCAACAGAGAACTGGAACAGACCAGAGAATGAAGTAAATGCGCTTATGACTCTTTTGGAAAGTTATCTGAAAAACTGTATCCGTACTGCAGACAAGAATAATATGCGTGTGCGGATGATTGGGGATGCCAGCAGATTATCTGAGAAATTCCAGAAAAGGATTGCAGAATTGGAAGAGGCTTCCAGAAATAATACAGGATTAAATCTTACAATAGCAATTAATTATGGCAGCAGAGACGAGATGATCCGTGCGATGAAAAAGATGGCGGATGATCGTGATCATGGCGTTATTTCAAAAGATGACATAAGTGAGGAACTGTTTGCCTCTTATCTGGATACAAAAGAACTTCCGGATCCGGATCTTCTTATCCGTACAAGCGGCGAACAGAGACTTTCTAATTATCTGCTCTGGCAGCTTGCGTACAGTGAATTTTATTTTACAGATGTTCCATGGCCTGATTTCCATAAAGCTGAATTGGAAGAAGCTGTTCGTGCATATAATAACCGTGACCGGAGATTCGGCGCATTAAAAGAAGAGTAGATGGAGGATTTTTGTTATGTTTAAGACAAGATTGCTTAGTGGTATTGTGCTGGTGATTCTGGCGTTTTTGTTTATTGTTTCAGGAGGTACGGTACTGCTTGCATCAACGCTTGTAATTTCCTGTATTGGAATGTTTGAGTTATACCGTGTATATAAAGTAGAGCGTTCCCCGATCGCTTTTGCAGGCTATCTTGCAGCAGTTCTTTTTTATGCGAACTTAAAATGGAATTTTATTCCGGATATTTTGATGCTTGTTCTTGGATTTTTGATTGTTCTTATGTTTTTATATGTGTTCTCATATCCAAAATATAAGGCAGATCAGGTAATGGCTGTATTTTTTGGAATGTTTTATGTAGCAGCAATGCTTTCTTATGTATATCAGATCCGCACGCTGGACAGAGGTCTGTATCTCGCATTTTTAGTATTTTTCTGTTCCTGGGGCTGCGATACCTGCGCTTATTGTGTCGGTATGCTGATTGGAAAACATAAAATGTCTCCAAAACTGAGCCCCAAAAAATCAATCGAAGGAGCTGTTGGAGGCATACTTGGAGCAGCGCTTTTGACGGCATTGTATTGCTTTATATTCCGTTCCCAGATGGAAATGCAGAAAGGCGAAATACTGGTTCTTGCTGTTATTGCAGCAGTTGCTGCTTTTATTTCTATGATTGGAGATCTTTGCGCATCTGCGATCAAACGGAATTATGACATTAAAGATTATGGTCATCTGATTCCTGGACATGGAGGAATTCTGGACCGTTTTGACAGTATGATTATTACAGCACCGATCATTTATTATCTTGCGCTGTATTTCATGTAATCTGAAGTTTTGGGCAGTTAGAAGAGGTGGAAATTCGTATGAAAAAGATTGCAATTCTTGGTTCGACAGGATCGATCGGAACACAGACACTGGATGTGGTAAGAGAGCATGGAGACATTGAGGTCATTGCGTTGGCCTGTGGCGGAAATATCCGGTTACTGGAACAACAGATTCGGGAATTTCATCCGAAAGCAGTATGTGTTGGTGATGAGTCACATGCAAAGGAACTGAGACAGAATATTTCAGATCTTCAGGTTCGCATATTGTCCGGCATGGACGGTCTGATTGAAATTTCAACTCTGGATGAAGTGGAGGTGCTGGTTACTGCGATTGTTGGCATGATGGGAATCCGTCCTACCATTGCAGCGATCAAAGCAGGAAAAGATATTGCACTTGCCAATAAGGAAACACTTGTAACGGCTGGTCATATTATTATGCCTCTGGCAAAAGAGTGTGGGGTATCTATTTTACCGGTTGACAGTGAACACAGCGCAATTTTCCAGTCTCTGAATGGAGAAAGGCAAAATAAGATCAGCAGAATTCTACTGACAGCATCCGGTGGTCCATTCCGTGGGAAAACATTGGAAGAAATGAAAAATATCCAGGTTGAAGATGCACTGAAGCATCCGAACTGGAGCATGGGACATAAGATAACAATCGATTCTTCGACTCTTGTAAACAAGGGGTTGGAAGTAATGGAGGCAAAATGGCTGTTTGGCGTGGAGCTGGATCAGATTCAGGTTGTGGTACATCCACAGAGCGTCATTCATTCGGCTGTTGAATATGAAGACGGTGCAGTGATCGCACAGCTTGGAACACCAGATATGCGTCTTCCGATCCAGTATGCCTTATATTATCCGAACAGAAGGACTTTATCAGGAAAGAGACTGAATCTTTTTGAACTTGGAACACTTACATTTGAGAAGCCGGATACAAAGAATTTTCAAGGACTGGCGCTTGCATATGATGCAATGAAAAAAGGCGGAAATATTCCGACTGCATTTAATGCAGCAAATGAAAAAGCAGTTGCAATGTTCCTTGACCGGAAAATCTCATATCTTACAATTCCGGAAATCATTGAGGCAGCAATGGACAATTGTAAGTTTATGGATCATCCAAATGTCGAACAGATTCTTGAGACAGAACAGGAAGCTTATGATTTTATAAGTAGCAGGTGGTAAGTTGAATATTATTATTGCAATTATTATTTTCAGTATTATTATTTTGTTTCACGAACTTGGCCATTTTTTACTTGCGAAAGCAAATGGAGTTCAGGTGAATGAATTTGCACTCGGTCTTGGACCGACAATTATCGGATTCACGAAGGGGGAAACCAGGTATTCCATTAAATTACTTCCATTTGGTGGCGTATGCATGATGGAAGGGGAAGATGAGTCCAGTGAGAATAAAAGGGCGTTCAATAATAAGTCCGTATGGGCGAGAATGAGTGTCGTGTTTGCTGGACCTTTTTTCAATTTTATCATGGCATTTGTATTTTCTATGGTGCTGATTGGTTATGCAGGGTATGATAAACCGGTTGTATCCGATGTGATCGATGGATATGCTGCACAGGAGGCTGGAATACAAAGCGGTGATGTCATCTTAAAAATGAATGGAAAACACATTCATTTTTATCGTGAGGTCAGTGCATATTCTACCTTTCATGAAGGAGAAGATGTTAAGATCGTCTACGAAAGAGATGGACAGAAATACACGACAACATTAACGCCGAAATACGATGAGGAATCCGGCAGATATCTCTATGGCTTTGTCGGCAGTGCGCAAAGAGAGAAAGCATCTGCACTGCAGGTGGTTCAAAACAGCTTCTATGAGGTAAAATACTGGATCAATATTACTGTAGACAGTTTGAAAATGTTATTGCACGGAGGCGCCTCGTTTAACGATCTCAGTGGACCTGTTGGTATTGTGAAATCGATCGGAGACACGTATGAGACTTCGGTCAGCACAGATGGATATTTTTATGCATTTTTAAACATGTTGAATATTACAATTTATCTGTCCGCAAACCTTGGTGTGATGAATCTGCTGCCACTTCCTGCCCTGGATGGAGGAAGACTTCTGTTTCTGATTATCGAAGCGATACGACGGAAAAAGATTGATCCGGAGAAAGAAGGAATGGTTCATTTTGTTGGAATCATGCTTCTGATGGGACTTATGGTACTGGTTATGTTCAATGATATTCGAAAGATATTCTAAGTAAAGAATAAAAGGTGATCACTATGGAAAGAAGAATTACAAAAACAGTTCAGATCGGAGACCGTGTGATTGGAGGCGGAAATCCGATTCTCATTCAGTCTATGACAAATACAAAGACAGAAAATGTAGCTGCAACTGTGGATCAGATCCAAAGACTGACGGCAGTTGGATGTGATATTATCCGTTGTGCAGTTCCGACAATGGAGGCTGCAGAAGCAATCAAAGAGATTAAGAAACAGATTTCCATTCCACTTGTGGCAGACATTCATTTTGATTATCGTCTTGCAATTGCAGCAATTGAGAATGGGGCAGATAAGATCCGGATCAATCCGGGAAATATTGGAAGTGAAGATCGCGTTAAGGCTGTTGTGGATGCAGCGAAAGAGAGAAATATTCCGATTCGTGTAGGAGTAAACAGCGGTTCCCTGGAAAAAGATCTTGTTGAAAAATATCATGGGGTAACAGCGGAAGGCATCGTGGAGAGTGCACTGGATAAAGTAAAACTGATCGAAGATATGGGATATGATAATCTCGTTATCAGTATCAAATCATCCGATGTTCTTATGTGTGTGAAGGCGCATGAACTGATCGCAGACCAGACATCACATCCACTTCACGTTGGAATTACGGAAGCGGGAACGATCATCAGTGGTAATATTAAATCTGCAATCGGACTGGGACTGATCTTAAATCAGGGAATTGGTGATACGATCCGTGTATCACTTACCGGCGATCCGTTGGAGGAAATTAAATCTGCCAAACTGATTTTAAGAACACTTGGAATCCGTAAAGGCGGGGTAGAAGTAGTATCCTGTCCAACCTGCGGACGTACAAGAATCGACCTGATCGGACTTGCCAACCAGGTCGAGAATATGGTAGCAGAATACCCACTGGATATTAAAGTGGCTGTAATGGGATGTGTGGTAAACGGACCTGGAGAAGCAAAAGAAGCCGATATCGGTGTGGCTGGCGGTGTTGGCGAGGGCCTGATCATCAAGCATGGTGAAATTTATAAAAAAGTTCCGGAAGAAGAGCTGCTTCCAGCTTTGAGATACGAATTGGATCACTGGGGTGAATAGAAGTGCCAAAGACCTTTTTTGATGTTTTCCCGACACTGATCGTGGAATCCGAAATGAAACAATTATTAGACGTTACAGAGGTAACAAAAGTAAGTGCGAATCATGAACGAACTCATATTCGCATTTATTTGCATGCAGAAAGACTGATATTTCGTAAAAATATCATAAAATTGGAACAGCTTATTGAAAAACAGCTGTTTCAGAACAAAAATGTGAAGGTTAAGATCATAGAGAAATATCATCTTTCCAGTCTGTATACACCGGAAAAACTGATGGATGTATACAAGGACAGCATTCTTGAAGAATTAAATGAGTATAGCGTGTTAGAATATAATCTGCTTCGCACAGCAAAGATGGATTTTGATGCGCCAAATCATATGATTCTTACGTTGGAGAATACCATTATTGCCCAGACCAGAAAAGAAGAAATACTGGAGTTCCTTGAAAAGGTGATCTGCGAACGCTGCGGGCTGAGCCTTGTGATCCAGACAGAATTTGAAGAGCCAAAAGAGAGCAAATACCGCAAAAACAGCGAAAAGCAGATCCAGATGGAAGTAGAAAGTATCATGGAACGTACCGGGATCGCACTTAAGGAACGCTCGTCTGACGCAGAGACAAAAACGGAAGGTGAAGAAGAGAAAGCCGAACCAGTTACACAGAATGCAAAAACGGAAAAGACACCACAAAAGCACGAACCAAAGAAACCTGCGTACGAAAAGAAGGGTGAGTTCCGCAGAAAATTTGAACGTGACAGTTATAAGAAATCTACGAACCCGGATGTGATCTACGGAAGAGATTTTGAAGAAGAACCGATGGATATTGATAAGATTGATGGTCCGATCGGTGAAGTCGTGATCCGTGGACAGATTCTTACATTGGAAACAAGAGAGATCCGGAATGAGAAGACCATTGTTATTTTTTCGCTGACGGATTTTACGGATACGATCGTACTGAAAGTTTTCTCCAAAAATGAAGATCTTCCGGAATTGTTAGAGGGAATAAAAAAAGGAAGTTTTATTAAAGTCAAGGGTGTTGCAACCATTGATAAATTTGACAGTGATCTGACAATCGGATCCATTGTCGGAATAAAAAAGATTGCAGATTTTACCTCCGTTCGCATGGATACAAGTCCGGAGAAGAGAGTGGAACTTCACTGCCACACAAAAATGAGTGATATGGATGGAGTTTCCGATGTCAAAGATATTGTAAAGCGTGCGATGAAATGGGGACATAAAGCAATTGCAATCACAGACCATGGTGATGTACAGGCTTTTCCGGATGCCAATCATGCGGTAGAGGGATGTGACTCGGATTTTAAGGTGATCTATGGAGTAGAGGCATATCTGGTTGATGATTTAAAAGATATTATTCAAAACAGCCATAATCAGACGTTAGATGATGATTATGTGGTGTTTGACCTTGAGACAACCGGATTTAGTCCGGATGTTAATAAAATTATCGAGATCGGTGCGGTAAAGGTGCAGAAAGGCAAAATTACGGACCGTTTTTCTACCTTTGTAAATCCACAGGTGCCGATTCCTTTTAACATTGAAAAACTGACATCTATTAATGACGAAATGGTAATTTCGGCTCCGGTTATTGAGGATATTTTACCGGAATTTATGGAGTTTTCCAAAGACTGTATTATGGTAGCGCATAATGCAGATTTTGATATGAGTTTCATCAAAAAAAACTGTGAGAGAATCGGAATTCCATGTAATCCGACAATCGTAGATACCGTTGCGCTTGCCAGAGTGCTTCTTCCAAAATTAAACCGTTTTAAACTGGATACCGTAGCGAAGGCTTTGAATGTGTCTTTGGATAACCATCACCGTGCCGTTGATGATGCGGCATGTACTGCAGAAATCTTTGTTAAATTTATACCAATGCTCGCAGATCGTGGAATTGACAGGCTTGATGCGGTCAATGAACTTGGAAGTTCTTCTGTTGAGAATATCATGAAGCTGCCGACCTATCATGCCATAATCCTTGCAACCTGTGATCAGGGCAGAACCAATCTGTACCGTCTGACTTCACTGGCACATTTGAAGTATTATCATAAGAGGCCGAGAATTCCAAAGAGTGAGTTTATAAAATACCGGGATGGATTATTGATCGGTTCGGCCTGCGAAGCGGGAGAACTGTATCGTGCTATTTTAAATGGAAGACCGGATGAAGAGATTTCACGTCTGGTAGATTTTTACGATTATCTTGAAATACAGCCGCTTGGAAACAATGCGTTTATGTTAAGGGATGAGAGTTCTCCGGTGAAATCAATAGAAGATCTGCAGAATATCAACCGCAAGATCGTAAGACTTGGAGAACAGTTCCACAAACTGGTCGTAGGAACCTGTGATGTGCATTTCTTAGATCCGGAAGATGAGATCTACCGCAGGATTATTATGGCGGGTAAGGGATTTAAGGACGCAGATGATCAGGCCCCGTTGTTTTTGCGGACAACGGAAGAAATGCTTAAGGAATTTGAGTATCTGGGAAGCAGCAAGGCAGAAGAAATCGTTATTACCAATCCGAATAAGATTGCGGACATGTGTGATAAAATCTCTCCGGTCCGCCCGGATAAATGTCCGCCGGTAATTGAGAATTCGGACCAGATGCTTCGTGACATCTGCTATAACAAAGCTCATAAGATGTATGGAGAGGAATTGCCGAAGATTGTATATGAAAGACTGGAACGGGAACTGAATTCGATTATTTCCAATGGATATGCGGTTATGTATATCATTGCACAGAAGCTGGTGTGGAAATCCAATGAGGATGGATATCTGGTTGGGTCCAGAGGCTCTGTAGGTAGTTCATTTGTTGCTACGATGTCCGGTATTACGGAAGTAAACCCGCTTCATGCACATTACCTGTGCGAATATTGCAAATACAGTGATTTTGATTCCGAACTGGTGAAATCCTATTCCGGACGAAGTGGATGCGATATGCCGGATGCAGTATGCCCAAGATGCGGGAAACCGCTTCGTAAGGAGGGATTTGATATTCCGTTTGAAACGTTCCTTGGATTTAAAGGAAACAAGGAGCCGGATATCGATCTGAACTTCTCGGGAGAGTATCAGAGTAAGGCACACAAATATACAGAGGTAATTTTCGGAGAGGGACAGACGTTTAAGGCTGGTACAATTGGTACGCTTGCAGACAAAACAGCATTTGGTTATGTGAAAAACTATTATGAAGAACGTGGGGTACACAAGCGTAACTGCGAGATTGACCGGATTGTTCAGGGGTGTGTCGGTGTGCATCGAACGACCGGACAGCATCCGGGAGGAATTGTCGTTCTTCCGATGGGAGAGCAGATTTATACATTTACTCCGGTGCAGCATCCTGCAAATGATATGACGGTTGATATTATTACCACACATTTTGATTATCATTCGATTGACCATAACCTGTTAAAGCTTGATATACTCGGACACGATGATCCTACGATGATCCGAATGCTGCAGGATCTGACCGGTGTGGATCCGACGCAGATCCCGTTAGACGATAAAGCAGTTATGTCATTATTCCAGGATACGTCAGCGCTTGGAATTATGCCGGAAGATATTGATGGATGTCCGCTTGGAGCACTTGGAATTCCGGAATTTGGAACGGATTTTGCAATGGGAATGCTTTTGGATACACATCCGACTGAATTCTCAGATCTGATCCGAATTGCAGGACTGTCACATGGTACGGACGTTTGGCTTGGAAATGCGCAGACGTTGATCGAAGAAGGAAAAGCGACGATTTCTACTGCAATCTGTACACGAGATGATATTATGATCTATCTGATCAGTATGGGGTTAGACAGTGAGGAATCATTTACGATTATGGAGTCTGTCCGTAAGGGAAAGGGATTAAAACCGGAATGGGAAAAAGACATGATCGATCATGGTGTTCCGGACTGGTATATCTGGTCCTGCAAGAAAATCAAATATATGTTCCCGAAGGCTCATGCGGCAGCTTATGTAATGATGGCATGGAGAATTGCTTACTGTAAGGTATTTTATCCGCTGGCTTATTATGCGGCGTATTTTTCCATCAGGGCAACGGCGTTCAGTTATGAACTTATGTGTCAGGGAAAAGAAAAACTGGAAGTTTATAAACGTGATTATGAGAAGCGGAAGGACACACTTTCCAAGAAAGAACAGGATACCTATAAAGATATGAGAATTGTTCAGGAAATGTATGCCCGGGGCTTTGATTTTCTTCCACTTGATATTTATACAGCGCATCCAAACCGTTTCCAGATCGTGGATGGCAAGCTGATGCCTGCATTAAATACGATCGATGGACTCGGAGATAATGCGGCTGTTTCAATTGCAGAAGCAGCAAAAGACGGTCCGTTTTTATCCAAAGATGATTTCAGAGACCGGACAAAAGTTTCAAAGACGATTGTTGATATGATGAGTGATCTTGGATTATTTGGAGATATTCCGGAGTCTAACCAGTTATCGTTATTTGATTTTGGAGCATAGTAAAAGACCACAGCGATTCTGCTGTGGCCTTTTGCTATATATGGAATCCGGTTCAAGATTTGGTTATGATCATGCCTGGCGTAAATTCGTGAATCTCACCCGGATTACTTGTGCTTGTATAGTAGGTCTGTCCGGTTTTAAAATCTTTGAAATAGATATAGTAGGAGGTAACACAGATATTCGTGTAATTGCCGGCTGCTATTTCCTTGTATCCGGTGCCGTCGGTATTAATCACACAAAGCGCCGGATCTGTTTCACTGTATTTCTGGTAAATCAGAGTGCTTCCGTAAAGATTGTAACAGTCGATGCTGTCGTTTGTAACGATATCGGAAGAACCACTGCTTGTATTGGCGTGTGTCAATGCGTAATTGTTTGCCACGTCCATATAGTAGATGCTTGAAGTGCTCTCGGCAATTGGCTTGTATGCATCACACTGGAAGACGACAGAGGAGGATTGCGAAGCGGTATCGTACTGATAAATATTGGAATCCTTCTGCGTGCCATTGTAGTAAAAATACTGTCCAATCGTACTGCAGTTAAATACATAATATGGATATACCTGTGCGGACTCGGTTCCGTCAATTTTTACCCGGTAGAGCGTGGTAGCCTGTTTGTCATCGTAATGCAGATAATAGATATAGTTGCCAAGGAGAGAAGCATAGATACACGGGGCTTCATCCAGTACAACAGAATCTCCTCCATCGCGTGGAATCCGGCACAGGCTGTTATTGTTATAGGAAAAAACAGAAAAATCTTCATCACTGCGGCTGTTATTGCGGACATAGTAGATATAGTGGTCATCTGCATTGATATACATTGCGGTATCTCCACACAGTTTGCGGAGGTTGGAACCGTTTGCGTCCATGGCATATAACCGGCCTTTGTCATCCGGATTGGAAAAAAATACAGTGCCGTTGCTTTCGCAGAATAAGCCTCCGTTATAAAGGTTTCCGGCAGTGTTTCCGTTCACATAGTTATCGTTGTAGTGAAAACGGTTGTGCCAGTGCCGGAACAATGAAATGGATGCGATCAGTACGACCAGAATGACAACCGGAATGATAATCTTTTTCTTCATGTATGATTCCCCCTTTAAGTTGAAACACCTTCAGTCTATAGAAATATTATACCGTTACAGGTAATATCTTTCAAGCTTGTCTTGCCTTTCCGAAATGTATGTTATATCATGTATTCAGATATGATGCCTGTAGCTTACGCATATAGCAGGCCCTCGGAGGAAAAGAAATGAGAGATTTACTGGAATTAAGAGATGAGATCGATGAGATTGATGATCAGATCGTAAAATTATATGAAAAACGTATGAAAATTGCAGAAGAAGTTGCTGAATACAAGATTCATACAGGGAAACAGGTATTTGATAAAAAAAGAGAAGATGAAAAACTTGCAAAGCTGACAGCAAAGGCGGAGTCTGATTTCACAGAACATGGAATTTACGAGCTGTTTGAACAGATCATGGCAGTCAGCAGAAAAAGACAGTATCAGCTTCTCACCGCACGGGGACTTGGAGAGGATACCGGTTTTACAATGGTTGACAAGCTCGATTATGCCAATGCAAGGATCGTTTTTCAGGGAACCGAGGGCGCATACAGTGAGCAGGCAATGAAAACGTATTTTGGAGAGCAGTGTGACAGTTATCATGTAGACACATGGAAAGATGCGATGGAAGCAATCAAGAATAAAGAAGCGGATTATGCAGTGCTTCCGATTGAAAATTCGTCAGCAGGAATCGTGTCTGAGAATTATGATCTGATGGTGGAATACGACAATTATATCGTAGGAGAACAGATCATCAAGATTGAGCACGCTTTGCTTGGACTTCCGGATGCAGAGATTAAGGATATTACAAGTGTGTATTCCCATCCACAGGCATTGATGCAGTGTTCGGAGTATTTTGATGAACATAAAGACTGGGAGAAGATCAGCGTCAAGAATACAGCGATGGCAGCTCAGAAGATCGGATACGATCAAAAGAAAAACCAGGCAGCAATTGCAGGAAGCATCAACGCAGATATCTATGGTCTTAAAGTACTTGAGAATTCTATTCAGGACAATAAAGAAAACAGTACGCGTTTTATTATTGTTACCAATCGTAAGACTTATGTGAAAAATGCCAAAAAGATCAGTATCTGTTTTGAAATTCCACATGAGAGTGGTTCTTTGTATCATATGCTTTCTCATTTTATTTACAATAATCTGAATATGACCAGAATTCAGTCAAGACCGGTAAAAGACAAGAACTGGGAATATCGTTTTTTCATTGATTTTGATGGTAATCTGGAGGATTCCGCAGTTCAGAATGCTTTGCGTGGATTAAAGGCAGAAACGGAATCTTTCAAAATACTGGGCAATTATTAGAAGAGAGGTGTTCGGCATGGCATTACAGACATTTGCAGCAATTTACATCGGAACCTATGAAGTGAGTTTGAAGATATTTGAATTTTCCGGAAAGAAGAAAATTCATGAGATCGATCATATCCGTTCGAGGGTTGAACTTGGAAGGGATGCTTATACCAAGGGAGTTATCGGATATGAGCTTGTAGATGAACTCTGTGATACACTGGAAGAATTTTCTGACATCATGAAAGGATATAAGGTAGATCAGTATGAGGCATATGCCTCAGCAGTACTGAGAGATTCTTCCAATGAGCTTTTTATCCTGGATCAGATCCGGCTTCGGACGGGATTTCAGGTTCAGGTTATCAGCAATTCCGAACATCGTTTTATCAGTTACAAATCGGTAGCAGGAAGAGAAGAATTCGAGAAAATGATCCAGAGCTCAGCGGCAGTTGTGGACGTGGGAGGAGCAGGACTGCAGATCACACTGTTTCGTACCGGATCGCTGGTTACGACACAGCATGTCGTGCTTGGAACACTTCGGCTCAGCGATCTGTTGAGGGATCGCAGCAAGTCTCTTGTTATGGCAGAAAAGCAGATTGAGGAACTGATCAATAAGAAACTGGAGACACTCCGCCATCTTTATCTGAAAGAAGAAGTGCAATACATTATTTTTATGGGTGACTATTGCATGGAACTGATGAGACATCTGGACAAGAACAACCAGCAGGACAATATTGTCCGCACAGAAAAATTCCTGAAATACATCGGAAAACTTCAGAAAAAGACCATCGAAGAGATTTCAACGGAATTAAATCTTGCAAATGATAATGATCCGCTTATTGTGCCTTCGATATTACTTTTTAAAGCACTTGCAGAGAATATGAAATCGCATCAGGTATGGGTACCTGGCGTGAACATTAATGATGGAATTGCTTATTCTTATGCGGAACGCAATCATCTGGTACGGAGTATTCATGATTTTGAACAGGATATTATCTCAGCGGCAATGAATCTGTCCAGACATTATTTCAGTTATTCTCCACATATTGAGGCGCTGACACAGATGTCAACGAAGATCTTTGATACGATGAAGAAGACGCATGGACTTGGAAACAGGGAAAAACTTTTGCTGGAAGTAGCAACGATCCTGCATGACTGTGGAAAATATGTCAGCTTTGCCAACAGCCCGGAATGTGCATATCAGATTATTATGTCGTCCGAGATCATCGGACTTACCCATCTGGAACGTGAGATAGTGGCTCTTACGGTGTTGTATAACACATTGCCGCTTCCTCAATATGAGGAACTGTCAGATAAACTGGATCAGTACAGCTATATGGTTGTGGCAAAACTTTCGGCAATTTTAAGACTCTCCAATGCACTGGATCAGAGCCATAAGCAGAAATTCAAAAACCTGCGCATATCGATCAAAGGAAAGGAACTGATCATCACCGTGGAGTCCTTTGAGGATATTTCGCTGGAACAGGCATTGTTTGAAGAAAAGACAGCATATTTTGAGAGTGTGTTTAGTATCAAACCAGTTTTGAAAGAGAAGAGGATATATAATTTTTAAGACATCAGACAGGAGGACGGATTATGGAAAATAAAATGGATTTTACAAGCCCGGCGTATTACGAAAACCGGGAACTGAGCTGGATTAAATTCGACCGGAGAGTATTAAATGAAGCCAGAGATAAGTCGATTCCGCTTTTGGAACGGCTGAAATTTGTCAGCATCACGTCTTCAAATCTCGATGAATTCTTTATGGTCAGAGTTGCATCTCTGAAAGATATGGTGCATGCGGGGTATAAAAAGAGAGATATTGCAGGAATGACTGCAACAGAACAGCTTACAGCAATCAACAAGGAGACAAGAAAGCTGGTAGATCTTCAGTATTCTACATATAACCGGTCTCTGATTCCGCTTTTGAATCAGAAGGGAATCTATATTATTGATAAGCATGAAGCACTGACAGACAAACAGGCAGAATTTGTGGATCAGTATTTTATGGAAAATGTTTACCCGGTTGTAACTCCGATGGCGGTAGATGCTTCCCGCCCGTTTCCTCTGATCCGTAATAAAACACTGAATATTGCGGCACTTCTTTTAAATAAAAAAGAAAAAGGAGAAACGGTTTTTGCAACGGTTCAGGTGCCTGGTGTTCTTCCGAGAATTGTTCAGATTCCGGGAGAAGAGGGGACGGTAAGTTTTATACTGTTAGAACAGATCATTGAAAGAAATATACAGAAACTGTTCTCCAATTATGAGATTTTGTGCGCTTATCCATATAGAATTATGAGGAATGCCGATCTTACAATTGATGAAGATGAAGCTTCCGATCTGCTGAAAGAGATCCAGAATAAGCTCAAGATGCGCCAGTGGGGAGAAGTTATCCGCCTTGAAGTAGAAGAGAAAATAGATAAAAAGCTTTTGAATTTCTTAAAATCAGAGCTTAAGATCGCATCAGAGGATATATTTGAGATCAATGGACCAATTGATCTGACATTCCTTATGAAAATGTATGGAATAGACGGATACGATGACCTGCGTTATCCGCCTTATACACCACAGCGTGTTCCGGAGATTGAACCGGGAAGCAGTATTTTTGATGCGATCAGAAAGGGAGATATTTTCCTGCATCATCCGTATGAAACTTTCGAGCCGGTTGTTGACTTTATACGACAGGCTTCGGTAGATCCGGATGTTCTTGCAATCAAGCAGACGCTGTATCGTGTCAGCGGCAATTCACCGATCATCAGCTCACTGGCACAGGCCGCTGAGAACGGAAAGCAGGTAACCGTACTAGTAGAGTTAAAGGCACGTTTCGATGAGGAACACAACATTGTGTGGGCAAAAAAGCTGGAACAGGCAGGATGCCATGTAATATATGGCCTGGTTGGACTTAAGACACACAGCAAGATCGCTCTGGTTGTCCGCAGAGAAGAAGATGGAATCCGGAGATACGTACACCTTGGCACCGGTAATTACAATGATTCGACTGCAAAATTATATACAGACTGTGGAATTTTCACATGCAAAGAGTCCATCGGTGAGGATGCGACAGCTGTCTTTAATATGCTGTCGGGCTATTCGGAACCGTTATCCTGGAATGAATTGATCCTTGCTCCGTACTGGCTCAGAAATAAATTTTTAAAACTAATTAAGCGTGAAACAAAATATGCACAGCATGGAGAAGATGCACGGATTGTTGCAAAGATGAATTCTCTGTGTGACCCGGGAATTATTGCAGCATTGTATGAGGCATCGGCAAGCGGTGTTAAAATTGATCTGATCGTTCGCGGAATCTGCTGCCTGAAAGTTGGAATCCCTGGGGTCAGTGAAAATATAACGGTTCGTTCTATTGTTGGAAATTTCCTAGAGCATAGCAGAATTTTTTATTTCCATAATGGCGGAGACACAGAAATTTATATGGGAAGTGCCGACTGGATGCCGAGAAACCTGGATCGTCGTGTAGAGATTATATTTCCGGTCATTGAGGAAGAACTGAAAAAGAAAGCATATCATATTCTGGAAGTTGAACTTATGGATAATGTAAAGGCACACATTCTTGGCGCAGATGGCGAATATGATAAGATCGATAAAAGAGGAAAAGTACTGATAAATTCTCAGGAACAGTTCTGCAAGGAAGCAAAAATGGCTGTCCCTGGAAAAGAACAATACAAAAGGGAACGTATTTTTGTCCCCGCAGAACCGGTGGAATAGAATCAGTGCAGATGTTGTTTCATCCTTTCAAGAATACTATATGGAATAAAGAGGTTTCCACGTCCAGTTCCAAGATGGATGTAAGGCTTGTTAGAACCGTGGAAGTCAGATCCACCGCTGATCAGAAGTCCATTCTCTTCAGCGGTTTTTTTAATAAAAATTTCATCGCCTCGGTCATAAGTGGAGTAGATTGCCTCGATGCCGGTCAGACCTGCCGGCTTCATTTCTTCAATGAGTTTATTTAACTCAGCAGGTTTCATATGATAAAGAACCGGATGGGCAAGTACGGAAAGTCCACCGGCTGCATGGATTAATCTGCATGCTTCCATTGGAGAAATCTTTTTCCTTGCAACATAGCATGGACAGTCATCTCCGAGATATTTCTCAAATACATGGTTTATGGAACCAATCTGATTGTGGTCGACCAGATAGCGTGCAATGTTGGCACGTGTGATGACTGCATCCGGATTTTCCTGAACCAGTGATTCCATTGTGATAGAGAAACCCTCTTTGCGAAGAAGTTCAAGCATTTTCTCATTTCGCTGATTGCGGGCATTCTGGAATTTGGACAGGGCAGCAGTAAGCCCGGGATGCTCCGGAGTGATAAAAAGTCCGACGACATGGATTTCCTGACCGGAATATTCACTGGAAAGTTCAACACCGGGAATGATTTCAAGCGATGTCCCAGCAGATGCCTGTATGGCCTCCGGAATTCCGGCGGTTGTATCATGATCTGTCAGAGCCATTGCACTCAGCCCGGCTCTTTCTGCCTCATGGACGAGTTCGGAAGGTGTAAAGGTTCCATCGGAATAAGTTGAATGAACATGAAGATCGATTTTTTTTGCAATCATAGTAAAAATTCCTTTCCATTTGGATGAATTTATAGTATCATAACAAAAGGGATTTTTCTATGAAGAAACTTGAAAATAAGTGTTGACATCAGAAGATTTCTATGCTATTTTATATGAGTTGTTAGAAAACAAGTAGAGTATCCACTCTCACCTAAGCGCAAGTGAGCGACTTAGTGTTTAAATTTCGAACATTTGATACGTGTTTTGGAATGTTAGTGGATAGTCTGTCTATCCACTATTTTTTTTGGAGGTGCAAGACCATTAGCGAATTAATGATTAACGAACAAATCAGAGACAGGGAAGTTCGTCTGATTGGGGAAAACGGAGATCAGCTTGGAGTTATGTCTTCGAGGGAAGCTCAGAAAATTGCAGATGAAGCAGGACTTGATCTGGTAAAAATTGCTCCAACTGCGAAACCACCTGTATGTAAGGTGATTGATTACGGAAAATACCGTTATGAACTGGCTCGTAAGGAAAAGGATGCCAAGAAGAAACAGAAAACGGTAGAATTAAAAGAGATCCGTTTATCACCAAACATTGAAGCTAACGATTTAAATACCAAAATGAATGCTGCAAAGAAATTCCTCACAAAAGGAAATAAAGTAAAGATTACTTTACGTTTCCGTGGAAGAGAGATGGCTCATATGAATAGCAGTAAGCATATTCTGGATGATTTCGCTGAGAAACTTTCAGACATTGCTGTAGTGGAAAAAGCACCAAAAGTCGAAGGACGTAGTATTGGCATGGTGCTGGCAGAAAAGAGATAACATTTTAAGGAGGATACGAAAATGCCAAAAATGAAAACAAGCAGAGCAGCTGCAAAACGTTTCAAACTTACAGGAACAGGAAAATTAAAAAGAAACAAAGCTTACAGAAGACATATCCTGACAAAGAAAACAACAAAGAATAAGAGAAATCTTAGAAAAGCAGCTATGATGGACGCTTCAAATGTTAAGCAGATGAAGAAGATTTTACCATATTTATAAGAAACAGTTAAGGAGGATAATATAGCATGGCAAGAGTAAAAGGCGGCTTAGGCGCTAAAAAAAGACATAATAGAGTATTAAAATTAGCAAAAGGATACAGAGGCGCTAGATCTAAACAGTACAGAGTTGCAAAACAGTCAGTTATGAGAGCCTTAACAAGTTCTTATTCTGGACGTAAAGAGAGAAAGAGACAGTTCCGTCAGTTATGGATCGCTCGTATCAATGCAGCAGCAAGAATGAACGGACTTTCATACAGCCAGTTCATGCACGGATTAAAATTAGCAGGTGCTGATCTTAACCGTAAAGTATTAGCAGATATGGCTGTTACAGATGCAGAAGGATTTGCAAAACTCGTAGAACTTGCAAAATCTAAATTAGCATAATCAGATTATAATAAAGACCCCGGAGATTTAATTCTTCGGGGTTTTGTTGTGTTTTAAGCGGTATTCTTTTGGCGGGATGCCTTTCTTTTTATGAAAGGTTTTAGAGAAGTACAACCCATTGTCGAAGCCCACGGAATTGGCAATTGCGGTGACAGACAGGCTGGAATGTTCCAGAAGAAAACAGGCCTGTTTGATCCGGAAATCAGTCAGATATTCTTTGGGTGAGAGGCCAAGGACTGTCTGAAAAGAGCGGAACAGATGGCTCCTGCTTAATCCGACATAGGATGCAATGTCTTCCACTGTGATTGGATAGGAATAGTTTGAGGAAATGAATTCGATTCCTTTTTGCACGTAGCTGTTGCTGGAGTTCTTGATTTCGTTATTTGTGCTGCCATGCATAAAAAGTGCAAGCATTGTATAGAGACGTCCGGTCATCTCCACCGCGTGTTCAAATTCGTTCCCTCTTGCGTCATAAATGTGCAGGATCTGCCGGTGGATGTCCTCACCGTAAGGAGTCGAACGGATATATGGAACGGATTTGCGGAAGTCTGTTGCCTGAAGGATCATCGATGCATCGCTGCCGGTAAAACCAACCCAGGCATATTCCCATGGCATATCATTGTCAGCGCAGTAGGTGACTTCGGTGTTCGGATAAACAAGAAATGAGTCTCCTGCACTTAAGGAAATGGATTCGCCATTTACATGGTATGTTCCTTTACCGGAAATAATGTAGTGGATCAGATAGTGATCACGGACACCTGGCCCCCACTGGTAGAGGGAGTTGCATTTCTGGAATCCGACATTATAAACGGATAAAGATACAAGCTCTTTTTCGGTGACTTTATAGGAATTTTTGTAATTTTTCTGCAAAATTCGCTGCCTCCTTTGCTGTGTTTCTGTATTTATGCTACTACGGAAAGAATCGTCATGCAACAATTTTACATGTTTTTTCTACATTTAATCCTATACAAATGCAGAAAGGTGAGTTAAAATGATAATAGCTTAAGCGACAGAATATGATACTACAGAATTTGATTTGAAAAGGAGAATAAGCTTATGGCAATTTTAGTTACAGGTGGTGCAGGCTACATTGGAAGTCATACCTGCGTGGAACTTTTAAATGCTGGTTATGAGGTTGTTGTTCTTGATAACCTGAGCAATGCTTCAGAGAAATCACTGGACAGAGTGAAAGCTCTTACCGGAAAAGAAGTAACATTTTATAAGGGCGACATTTTAGACCGTGATATTTTGAATACGATTTTTGCAAAAGAGAAGATTGACAGCTGTATCCATTTTGCTGGTTTAAAAGCAGTTGGAGAATCTGTTGCAAAACCTTGGGAATACTACAATAATAATATTGCTGGTACACTTACTCTGGTTGATGTTATGAGACAGAACAACTGCAAGAACATTATCTTCTCATCTTCAGCAACCGTTTACGGTGATCCGGCACAGATTCCGATCACAGAGGAATGCCCGAAAGGACAGTGCACGAATCCATATGGCTGGACGAAATCCATGCTTGAGCAGATTCTGACAGATATTCAGAAAGCAGATCCAGAATGGAATGTGATCTTACTTCGCTATTTCAATCCAATCGGAGCACATCCAAGCGGAACCATGGGAGAGAATCCGAATGGTATTCCAAATAACCTGATGCCTTATATCACACAGGTCGCAGTTGGAAAATTAAAAGAGCTCGGTGTATTTGGAAATGATTATGACACACCGGATGGAACCGGAGTACGTGATTATATCCATGTTGTAGATCTTGCAGTCGGACATGTAAAAGCACTGAAGAAGATCGAAGAGAAAGCAGGGCTCTGCATTTATAACCTTGGAACCGGTCATGGTTACAGTGTACTTGATATCGTAAAGAACTTCGAAGAAGCAAACGGAATCAAGATCCCATATGTGATCAAAGCGAGAAGACCTGGTGACATTGCAACCTGCTACTGTGATCCTTCCAAAGCAGCAAAAGAACTTGGATGGAAAGCACAGTACGGTATTAAAGAGATGTGTGCAGACTCCTGGAGATGGCAGAAGAATAATCCGAACGGATATGAAGATTAATCGGGTAGGAGGTAAATAATTATTTTATTTACCGTCCTCCCACACCACCCGGCATACGGTTCCGTACCAGGGCGGTTCTTTAGTTTTCACTAACTATTAGATAATAGTCAAGCATGGATGTATATCCCAGCTTGGCTATTATTTTCTTT
>NZ_VUNI01000003.1 GCF_009695765.1 Roseburia porci | reverse complement strand
ATTCCCCTCACGTTAATCATAGTCTTGCTATGAACAGGACACCCTTGGTCTTGGCTGTATCCTTCCCACTACTAGGGCGGATTAGGAACTTTCATCCATTAGCGACGTGCGCCGCAAGGCGCACATACAAAAGAACCGGACATTTGTCCGGTTCTTTTGTAATTACGGATAAAATAAAAAAACACCGCAATCTGCGATGTTTCCTCGGGTTGGGCTGTTTATAAAAATAACAGTCAGCAGTTCGTACGGGAATCGAACCCGGAGGTGTTGAGAAAAGAATACTGTTTTTATATGTTTTTGAACGGAATCCTAAATGGTTAAAGTTGGTTAAATTTAACCATTACGAAAAAGAAAGGTAAAGTTAGTACAGATGTTGATTTGGGTGTTTCGTTCAGAACTATGGGGATGAAAATTGAAAAAGATGAATTTAAGGCGTATCGAAATGATGCGTCTTTTTTTATTTGCACAAACCATATTATATCTGAAATAAAAATAATAATTAAATGGAGGATATACGATATGGTTCAAAAAGAAGATGAAAAAGGATTGAGAATTCGGAAAAAATCTATTGAAATATGTAATTTTAATGATTACAAAACACAAATAGAAAAAAATAGAATATTTCAAAACGCAAAAAAGTTAGCACAAAAAACAGGAAAGAAAGAAATCTTTATTCCACTTCGAGAATGTTTAAATGAGAAAGAAAAAACAAAGCGAGATAGTTTCTTGAAAGAGAAATGCGAGTTATATATGGACAGTTTGGGAAGAGGAAGTGCACATTTGTTTTTGTAGAACGCCAAAGGCGATCTTTCCTATAAAGAAATAAAAAAGATGTATCAGGACGGTACATCTTTTTTTTTAATCTAACGCCATATTTTGAATGGATTTATCTATTTATAGATATGGAGGCGA
Organism: Roseburia porci; assembly: GCF_009695765.1. Lineage (GTDB taxonomy): Bacteria > Bacillota > Clostridia > Lachnospirales > Lachnospiraceae > Roseburia > Roseburia porci. The sequence goes on along the minus strand of NZ_VUNI01000003.1, from coordinate 186,100 downwards.
TTGTAGGATTAACATCACATTAGTGTGTGGTTTTGTTTGCCATATTTTTAAGGGGGACCACACATGAACAACATCTTATATACACCAAGTAAATTAAATAAGCACTTTTTCAGCACTTACTACGAAAAAGATACTCACGTAGGCGCATTTGAACGGAAAACTACCCGCAGTTCGAACGTAAGTACGGCGATTCTGGATCAAATGGATGTGACTCAAAAAGAAGATTACTATTTTTCTGTTAATCCGATCCGCAACATGTCCAAACGCTGTTCGAAAAACGTCATCGGTCTAAGCTGGCTGTTCGCCGATCTGGATCTCTTTCATAACGGATCCACAAAATACGATCACATGACTACAGAAGAGGTTAGTGAAGTGATCTTATGCTCACTGCACGATGAGGAAATACCGCATCCAACGGTTGTGGTATCTTCCGGACGGGGCTTTTACCTTTTATGGAAACTGACATCCAGTCACGATACAACAGCAAGGCCTTATGAATCCATAAAAGCATTGAAACGCTGGAAGCGATTAAACCGTACCTTGAACGAACGTCTGAAAGAGTTCGATGCAGATCTTGGCATCTGTGAAGATCCGGCCCGGCTGCTCCGTGTGCCAGGCACAATGAATTCCGTAGCAAATGCACGAGTCAATATTATTCGAAACCTGCCAGAACTTACATATACATTGTATGATATTGATGTCGCTTTAAATGGCAAGGACGCCACAGACAAGCAGTTTGCTTTCCTTGATTCCATGGAAGAAACGCTTGGTTACGGACCGGATTATTACGACAAGCGCAGCGTACAAAAATTTATAAAAAAGAACAAAACGAAATTCTTTCATATATACTACGGACAAGCATCGGACAAGCAGCGTGCTTACTGCGAAGCTCTGGCAAAAAAGCTGGAGGTCAAGCTTCCGAAGAACACCAGATGGGCTTATGAAGCAGATCAGTTCATTCAAAGATATAGCGCAAAATTACCAAAAGAGACAAAAAAGAAAGAAAACACAGAACAGATCAATTCATCATCACTGACGCTGCCGAAGGCATCAGAGACATGCAGTGCAGATTCCTATTCCAAAATGTATCGGAATCGTTTGGATGTCTTGTTTGCATGCGTGCAGTCCGATCCGGATCAGACCGGTAGGCGTGAGATAATGCTTTTTCTTTGCCGATATTATGCCTGCCAGGTATACGGGGATCCGAAAGAAGCGTTAGAATGCGTATTGAGCCTGAATCAGTTCTTTTCTGAGCCGCTTTCCCGATCTGAAGCAGTTCGTGCGACCAGATCCGGGGAGACTTACTTCAAGACCACCGGTTATAAGCTCACTACAGAGTCCTTCTGCGCCAAGATCGGGATCACACCGGATCAATACTATGCGTTTACCGGAAGCCGTAAGAAGCGTACAAAATCAGAGCAGAATCGGAAAGAGATTAACCACCGATATTACATGAAAAGACTGCAGCAGTCCGGAAAAGAAACGAAAAGCACACAGATCCTTGCCCGCCGGAAACGTGTACGGAAATGCATGGATCAGGGAATGACATTAAAGGAGATCGCTGATGCGCTTCAGATCGCAGTTAACACCATAAGAAGAGATTTAAAAGCTGTCATGGGAGACAGCTCTGTTCGTGCTGCCATGAAACTGGCAAAAAGAATGAGAAAAGAGATGGCCATTCTGGTGAACGAAGAAAATGCAGAAAAGAAAGATGAAGTCTCAGTCTCGGAAAGCCTTGTAAATCAAGAACTTGAGCCGGATTGGGCGTATTATTTCAATGAGTGCCAAAAATTAAGATTATATAGTATTATAAGTGCAGAGCACTACGGTGCCATGACGGGGACGACGGAGACTGCCACTGGCGAAAGCCCAGGGAATGCCCCTGCAGATCCCGACTTTGCACCCTGGGTGGTAGCCGCTATGAAGGACGCCTTGACCTTTCGCCCTGCTACATCTTAGCTTTGGCGTCCTGGCGTGCAGATGCGATCTGTCCTACATAAAACTATGGACTTCTTTTGAAAAACAGGCTTCACGGTCATGCTCCTTCACAGTCACGGCGCAACAGTTTTTCCACCGGCTATACCATCATGGGGACAACAATATAAGTACCTTTTTCCTTACATTCCCCCCCTGCATAATCCCACATCTTCGTTTTATCGTGTGCTGAAAAGACGTTGGATTACATGTCATGTTAAACGTTCCCATGGATTGAAAAAAACAAATTTCAAAGTTCAATTCACCATAAGGAGTATAGGATATCATTTATGTTTCATGTAATGATATAGAGTAATCTTTTTTCTTGCTTAAAAATACAAATTATTTTTCAAATTTTCATTTTCTTTGCCCATTATAAAGAAAAAAGGAGGTTTTTGAAATGAAAAAAACGATTTATATATCTAATGAACAGAGACAGTCGATAGAAGCAGCAATCTCAGTTAATTTATCTTTGCGAGGCGAGACTATAGTGTGTCCCAAAATCATCTTCTCTCCCCAAGACGTACAGAACGAATATGCTGTTATATTTATAAATCCAAATGCGGAAGAATCACCGATTGTAAAATTTGATGCAACTGTACTAAAGCATATCAGTATCCCGATTTTTGCAGAAAGAATAACTTGCCATTATTATCGTGCAATAGGTGATATCACGGATGTGATCCTTAATAACTTCAAAAATCGTATCTCAAATAGAGATTATATAAAAGAAAATTTGTATCTGGAAGCAGTAAACTCAGAAAGAAACAAAATATTTCTTGATAGCGTTCCCAAAATAGAGCTTCTTGATTTATCTTTTATTTGCAGAATAAATATTTCAAGATTAATTCAAAATGGATGTACCGGGAATAGAAGTATCATTATCGATAACAGATTACTTAATATTATGGGATTATCTGTGAATGAATTATTTGATTATGCGAAAAACTGTGACCTGAATACATATCGGGCAATTCCGTTAAATGAAGATAAGAAGGTTCCCACTTACTTGATCCGGAATAAAACTGGTATATACGGCGGAGCAGCAATTGCGTCAATGGATGTTTTAAGGGGACTCTCTGATTTCTTGAAAAGCAATCTTTACATTTTGCCTCAAAGTATTCATGAATTGCTGATTATGCCTGCTGATGAAGAGGACAAAATACCAATTATGACATTCGCAAAAGCACTGGCAAGTGGCATTCCTTGTTCTGATGATTTTTTATCCGATCATCTATATTTATATAACAAAGTAGAAAAGAAGATTCGTGTTGTAGATGCTTAAACCTGATCACAACAGAAGATATCCGCTATTTTCTTGTTGAATATGCAAATCCGAATAAGAATCCAGAGGGGAAAGAGATAAAAGGCTCTACGATGGACGGGAAAAGGCGTTGCCTCTCTTCGGTATTTGACTATCTTTTCCGGAATAAAAGAATTGCGGAAAACCCGATGCTTCAGATAGACCGGATCAAATATAAAAAGACCATAAAACGTCCTCTGAACGAAACAGAGATTGAAGAAATAAAGATAGGCTGCGAAAAATATGGCAGAAACCGTATCCGGAATTATGCAATGCTGTTATTCATGATTGATACTGGATTGCGAGTCAGCGAAATTTCAAATATTAAATTATCCGATATCGATTTTGACAAAATGACCGTAAAAGCACTGGGAAAAGGGAATAAGGAAAGATTCGTATATTTCACCGGCAGAACAAAGATCCGATTAAGAGAATATATGAAAACCAGAAAAGACGTGAATATTTATGCTTGCGACAGCACAAATATCTCAAATATCCCGTTATTCGCAAGCAGCCGCGCGCCATATAAAAACCTTTCTCCGAGAGCAATTGAAGATGTCTTAACAATGATCGGTAAAAAAACGGGTATTCATATCCATCCGCATTTGATGCGCGCGACGGGGGCTACCTTATGGCACAAGAATGGAATGCCAATCGATATGTGCGCCGATCTTCTTGGACACTCCAATCTGAACACCGTCATGACGTATGTTAAGAACAGTCCAGATCAAATGCAGGCAGAGTACCGAAAACTGGGAAATATTGCGTAGCAATCCGCCAGGGAGCTTGCAGGATTCATGGTCAGAGAGTATATGCTCCCTGGCTTATTTGTCGTACTTTTTATTTTTTCTGGAATCCATACTCAAAGTACAAAGAAAAATATTTTATTGAAAACCTTTATTGAAATTATAACGTTATAACGTTATAATATAAAAGGGTGATAGTATGAATGAAAAATTTATCAAGTTAGTAAAAGAAAGTGGTAAGTCGATTTATCAGATAAGCAAAGAGACCGGCATTCCGTATACGTCTTTATCAGAACTTATGAATGAAAAAATAGATATAAATAAATGCGCAGCAGGAATGGTTTATAAATTAACACTGTATTTTGACTGCTGTCTGGAAGAACTTCTTAACGAAGAATCATTAATTGTCAATAAATCTGGAACATATCGAAAAATAAAATATAAATGGGAGCCAACGGAAAATGGTATTGCTCTGCATATAAAAGATGGAGAAAATGAAAAAATTATTGATGTAGGAAAATATAACCAGGCCCGTTTCTATAAATCATTTACCAATATGACAGAAATGATTATTGACTATTATATTATGCAGAAGGAGGTTGACGAAAAACTATGACAAAATATTATTTGATGCATCGTAATGATGTCTGCGGAACAATCATGTTTGATGAAACGGACGGAAAAGTTTTATCTTTTGACAAGATTAGCCATTATAATAACAAGAAAACTTTGTCAATTTGCAAATCTTGTCATGTTTTTTCTTAAATGATATGATAAGAGAAAAGGGAGGAAAAGCCATGTCTGAATTCAAACAATTAAAAACAAGTTATAAAATTCCAGAAATGCTTCAAAAAGATATAGACGCATTAGAAGAAGGAGTAAAAAATAATGTGTCTTATATCGATTGCCTGCAAGACGAAGTTCGAAGTTCTGCACATGGAGTTACCGACTATGACGGCGGATTAACGGAAGATCAGGCAGAGGAAATCATCACATACTATTGCAGAAGGAGATGCTGAAAATGATCGATTTTACAAACTGTGAAGTAGACTTGACAACAACTTACGGAGGATCAGATAAAAAAAGACCTATTATTTATAATGGGAATCGTTACATGCTGAAACTATCAGACCGTATTCCAGAAGAAAAACGCAATCCGTTAAATAGTTCATATACAAACAGTGCTTTTTCAGAACATATTGGATGTTCAATTCTTAAAACAATGGGTTTTACAGTACAAGACACTTTGTTAGGCGAGATTACAATGATTTCATCAAAAGGTATAGAACGAACATATCCGGTTGTTGCATGTAAAAATTTTATTCCAGACGGGAAATCGCTTGTAGAATTTAAAACAATTGAAAATGCAGTATTAACATCAAAGCCACCTAAAACACCACGATTAACAGATATTTATGAAATAATGCAGCATGATAATCCATATTTTTCAAAAGAATTTGGGGAAAAAGCAATTGAATCATATTGGGATTTGTTTATTGCAGATGGATTATTAGGAAATTTCGATCGACATGCGAACAATTGGGGTTATTTAATTGATAATGTCACAAAAGAGATTGAGTTGGCTCCAGTTTATGATTGTGGCTCCAGTCTATATCCTCAATTATCTGACGACAAATTATTAGATATTATAAATAATCAATCAGAAATTCAGAAAAGAATTGATACATTTCCTAAAGCAGCATTGCAAGATGAGAATAAAGAAAAAGTTTCTTATAAAGACTATATATCTTCTTTTCAAAATCAAGATTGCACAGATGCTCTGATTCGTGTATTTCCTAAAATTGATATTGATAAAATACACGATGTAATTGACAATTGCGGGGAAATTTCAGATATTCGGAAGCTATTTTATAAGACAATGGTAGATGCAAGGTATGAACAAATAATTTTGGAACCATACCGAGATATTTCCCAAAAACTAAAAGAAATTCGTTTTTCTGAATTAAGTAATTTAACACAAACAGAAAAATCATTAGTCAAAAGTATAACCTTTTCAGATAATGATATGTTAAATCTTTCTGAAAACTCATTAGAAGGATGTAGTCAGTTAGAGAAAGCATTTGTATCGGAAGATCTGTTTGTATTTATTGGTGAAAATTTCGGAAATGAATTTTTCTCTGGGACAATGATTAATAGTCCATTTACTTTACCAGAAGAAAAAATCCTTGAAGAAAGTATAATCAATCCAAATCGAGATGAGTTAGCTGAACTTTCTGATATAGATGGTTTCGATCCAGCTGATGATTATTAATTAATCCGGTCGCACGCGACCGGATCTTTTTCTGTAATCAGCATCTTTTTCAAATATTTTTCAAAAAAAACGAGATTTTATCCATTATATGTCTGTAAGCGGTTAAGAGAACAAACAATCTCAAAAAAAAATAAAAATAGTTTTCGAAAAACCCTACCTCTTGTCCATTATAAATATAGAGAAATGAACAAAGAAACAAAAAAACAGGTAAGAAACAAATCATATCTGTCAAAACAGTAAAAAAAGTGCTATAATATCAAAACAGTAAAGGAGAACTAGCAAATGAAAAAGAAACTTGCAATCATTTTAATCACTGCGATGACAGTCGCAGGCATGACAACCGGGTGCGGGAACAAACTTGCCTTAACCGATGACAGTTTTACATTGGAGTTAGGTGACAGCCCGGAGAATCACACTGCATCTTATGTAGATGTGAAAGACGAAAAAGAATTAAACAAAATCAGCTTTGATTTTTCAAAGGTTGATACCATGAAAGTCGGAGAGTATGAAGCAGCCGCTTCGATCGGCAACACCAAAAAGACATTTCATATTGATGTTGAAGATACCACTGCTCCAAAAGCAGCTGCAAAAGCAGAAATCAAAACGGGTGTGAACATGCCAGTTTATGCAGAGGACATGATCGATTCGATCACCGAATTAAGCGGCAAGGTCAGCGTTACATTTAAAGACCACGCTTATACCGGAGAAGATCCAAAAGAAGCCGAAAAGAAAACAGAAGATACGAAAGCTACGGAAGCTGCAGAAAGCACAGAAAAGGCAGAGTCTACTAAAAAAGCAGAAGATACCGAAGCAGCAAAACAGACAGAGGAATCTACTGAAAAAACTGCTTCTAACGGCGCGAAGGAAGTGGTAACTCCGGAAATTGAGCGCGCCGCTGTATCCTATGATGCCGCAGGCGAATATGATAATACCATGATCTTATCGGATGCTTCCGGAAACAAATCCAACGTGGACGTACATATTGTAGTAAGCAATCTTCCAGTCATTAACGGCGCAACCGATATGCTTGTGGAGAAAGGTGCATCTGTTGATTACATGAATGGCGTATCTGCCGTGGACGGAGCAGGAAATGACATTACCGCAGGCGTTACCGTAGACAGTTCTAAAGTAGATGTAAACACTCCTGGCGACTATGAAGTTACCTACACAGCAGTAGATGCAGACGGGCTGACTGGTACTGCCACTGTAAAAGTAACCGTTGCAGAAAACATTGAAGAAACTGTAAATAACACAGACACTGCAGATGGATCTGCATCCGAAAAGAGAGTTACAACATCTTCCGGTACAGGCAAAGCAACTGATAAGAAAAACGAGATGAATCAGAAGCATGTAGAAGAACAGCAGGCTGCAGCGGAAGCATCCGCTCAGGCAGGAAACAACAGCAATGGCAATGGAAGTTCATCTTCTGGAAAGAAAAACAAAAACAGTGCGTCAAATGCAGGAAATGGCGGATCATCCGCAGGAAGCGCATCTTCTTCATCCGGTAATGGCGGAGAATCCAGTGCGCCGGCTCAGGAAGCACCAAGTCAGCCAAGTGCTCCGGCGCAGGAGAGCGCACCTTCTCAGGGACCTGCTACTTGCGATAAAGGAAGTGCGACAAATGGTGCATTAAACGGAGATCAGAAAGCGCATGTAGATGCGCTAGTAAACCAGTGGAGAACAAGTGGCGGTGATGATAATACATACTCTGATATGATTGGACAATATCTGCTTGAACAGGGAATTGATTGTTCTTATGGCGGATGCGAAAGTTCACGATTCTTGACAGGATCTTGGGAAGAAGCATGTTCAAGACAGAGAGAATCTGGCGGCGTATATAACTCTATGTACCTTTCTACAAACGGTGAATACCAGAATGGAGATTTAGTTTGCTATTTCTGGCAAGTTGATATTTATTAAATCATAATTACAGTTATTCAAAAGGAGAAAAGTGCTATGCTTTTCTCCTTTTTTCTTTTTCTTTTTTTAAATTATTTTCTAAAAATCTTCCTTTTTATCCATTATATTTACGTAAACAAATAAACAAAAAAGTGGAAAATTTATAATACCACACAGACACCAAAGTAAAAAAAAGGAGAAAAAATTTTATGAACAAGGAAGAAACAATCAGAACAGAAGAAATTAATGAAAGAAAAATCGCACCAGAAAAAATCGAAGAAATGGTGAAATCAGCAGCATACGATTATAAGGAAAATTATATCAAGGAAAGCAAAGGATATAATGCTTATACAGCAGTTATCACTCCGGAAATGGCAGAAACATTCCTGCAGAACAATATCAACAACAGAAAATTAAGTGCAAATCACGTCAAAGGGTATGAGGACCTGATGAAAAAAGGGAAATGGACACTTGGAAATGATGCAATCTGCTTCCGGGCGGATGGAGTACTGATTAATGGTCAGCACAGATTAGCAGCTATTCGCGAGTGCGGGATTCCACAGGTCTGTATCATTGCTTTGAACGCAGAGACAAATCCGAACATGGACCGAGGAAAAGGCAGATCAGACGCGGATAATCTGCGAATGGAAGGAAAGGTGATGGATGAACTTTGCGCAACAAAAACAACCGGCATGGTCAATTTCCTGCGCAAAGTCATGCATGATCCCACCTATACAAATTCTACAACTGCCAGTGGAACAGAAGATTTTCTGGTAGAATTTCAGGATAAGATTTCCGAAATGTACGAAAAAGTTGGAACAAGTGCTTCAAAAGGTTCCCTTTACAGCAATGCTCCAGTCCGGGCAGCATTTTTCATTGCTTATGTAAACGGAGTCCCTTGCGACGTCCTTTTGGAAATGAGAGAGGCTCTGAATGGTCAGGGAACTTATATTTCAACTGCTTTTTCGCAGGAACGTCTGCTTCCGGCATATTATCTCATGAAAGCATTGAGAGATAAAGACAAGGGAAGAATGGAAGCTTTCCTCAGAACTTTGTATGCAATCGACTGTGTAAACCGGAATCTGAAAAGAAAAAGCAACAAACCGATGGACAACATGATCTACGACTTTACGTTCAAGGGCAAATCGTTAAAAGAGATCATGAAAGAATCCAAAAAGGCAGAAAAGTAAAGAAAACGTATTTTCCCCTCCGGTTCAAAGAACCGGAGGTTTTCTTTAAAAATCTTCCTTTTTATCCATTATTATACGAAAAAGCAGGAAAGTGAAGGGGTAAGATGTTTACAGATATGGCAACAAATGGTATGATGGATATGAGAAATAGATAATTTCACGAAAATACATCGCGCATTTCGACACAATAAAACTACAAGATAACATAAAATCAATAATATCAATTATAACATAGGAGTACAAATGACCAATATTATTGATTTTTCGAAAGCTACATTACCAAGAGGTAGATTTATGAAGTACGAAAGATTAATTAATGAAATAAAAAATAAAAATAAAAATCATCATACATACACAGAAGCAGAAATAGCAGAAATTGCAACACAAATTTTGAACAATATAGATGGATATAATGAAGCGTGTTCAACTCCAATTATAAGAATAGCAAAAGACTTTGGGTTTAAAACATTTCAAGGGGAATTGGACGATGGCAAATCAGGAGATATTCATATAAATGGTAAAACAAAAGAACGATATGGGTTCGATAAAGTTATCTTAGTGAACAAAGAAGATGAATTCTTTCATCAACGATTTGTTGTAGCTCATGAATTAGGACATTACCTGTTTGGTTACTTAGGCAATGCAAATTATGATAACACAAATATAACATTCGATGAAACTTATATAAAAAATATGCATGATTCTGCAAAAGAAAAAACTGCAAATATTTTTGCTGCTGAGATTATGATGCCTGCAAAATCTTTTATTCATCAATATGAAGTGGCTGAAAAGGAAGGAAATGGAAATTATGTCTTTATTTTAATGTATTTGTCAAAATTCTTTCAAACATCTGTTAACTCAATTGAGAAAAGAATTTTGGAGGTTGCATTGTAATGTCTCTAAAGTCAAAGTACCATAGGGTAAATAATTCCAATTCATTATCGAATGCTTCGATTAGAAGTATGATGCTAAAAAGTAAAAGTGCAGTCACGCATAGTTCAGAAAGCATTAGACATAGCCGAAAATATTCAGAACTATTAGAAATTTATGTTAACTCTTTATATGAAAATGTAAGGTTAAAATTATATTTTAAACGATGGTTTTTCAGAATTACAATGGGAATTTTATTGTCGATCCTTATAATTTTCGTACTCGTAATGAAATATTCAATAAATACATTTAATAACTTTGATCATGTAAGTGATATTTCTTTGGAATCGATTTTAAGTACTATTTCGGTTGTTGTCCCCGCAGTGGTGTCACTTATTGTAGCTTTTATTGAAATTCCAAAAATTATTGCACAGTATCTATTCAACATTGAAGAAGATAACAATATGAATGCGATTATAAAAAATATTCAAGACTATGATTCTACGATGTTCGAAATGGAACATAAAATTGATCGTGTGATAGAAAAACAAGCTAATAATATTATTGATGAAGAAATAGAAGATATTCCAGAAGTAACAAATAAATAATTCCCCCTCCGGTTCTTTGAACCGGAGGTTTTTCTTTCATATTCTTTTTTCTTTTCTAAATTCCATATTTCTTTTGTAAAAAAACAAAACAGAAAAAAGGAGAAATGAATATGAGCAAAGTACATGGATACAAAGTGTTTCAATCGGATTGGTCTTGCAATCCAACAGGAAAGAACAGAAAACAGTATACCTGTCCAGGCAAATTTGAAGAAGAAGGAAAACTTGATATTTGTGGTCACGGTATGCACTTCTGTCAGACCGCTGCCGACTGCTTCAATTATTATGATTTTGACAGCTGCAATAAGGTTGCAGAAGTTATTGCTTATGGCAATGTTTTGACAGTTGGTGACAAGTCATGCACTGATAAATTGGAAATCGTGCGCGAAATCCCGTGGGATGAAGTGTTGCGAATTGTCAATATTGGAAAGAATTGCACCGGGAACGGAAACACCGGGAACAGGAACACTGGGAACAGGAACACTGGGAACAGGAACACTGGGAACTGGAACACTGGGAACAGAAACACCGGGGACAGGAACACTGGGAACAGGAACACCGGGAACAGGAACACTGGGGACTGGAACAAATCGTCTTTTAATACTGGTTGTTTCAATACAGAAGAACAGAAGATCATGCTGTTCAATAAGCCATCAGATATGACATATCGTGAATGGTTATATTCTGACGCAAGATATTTAATGAATCAGATACCAAAGAATGTTGTTGAATGGGTGTATGAAGAAGATATGACTGACCAAGAAAAGGCAGCACATCCAACCTATGAAACAACAGGCGGTTATCTCAAAGTGCTTGATAATTAGCCGCCGCACACTCGTGACTTTAGTCGTGAGTTAGGCGGCTCTTGGAAAGATAGAAAGGAGGTCTGCAGTATGCAGATGTATACCACATACCGTGTAAAAATCAAACAGTATAACAACATCTTTAAAGAGACTGTTGCCATATACCGGCATGCTGTGGACTATCTAATCACTGTCTGCCTGGAAAACTGGGAACCGGTCTCCGCTCTTACCGGCAGAAACAGATTTGCATATGTTGAGCACCTGGTCCATGCAACAAAGAACAACCCATGCCCGGCATATGATTTCGATGCTAAGTTTTACAAGATGCCAAGCTATTTGCGTCGTGGTGCAATTAATGAAGCCATTGGCAAGGTCTTTTCATACAAAAGCAATCTTGCGGACTGGAAGAAAAATCCAGTCGGCAGGAAGCCTTCCTATCCGAAAGCCGGATATGTGTATCCGTCCATGTACCGGACGGTCATGTATAACCAGACCGGTGATTATACTGCACAGATCAAGGTATATACCCGCAATACATGGGACTGGATCACCGTGGATCTGCGCAGGTCCGACATGGACTACATAGCGAAATACTGCCGTGACCGCAAGCAGTGTGCACCTACACTACAAAAACGCGGTAAAGAATGGTTCCTGGACTTTCCATTTGAGGAAAGATGCACACTTAACAATACCAGTGTGCATAACCAGACCATCGTTGCTGTAGACCTTGGCATAAACACTGCCACTACGGTAAGCGTGATGCAGAGCGATGGCACTATTCTCGGAAGACATTTTTGCAAGCTTCCGAAAGAAACAGACCATCTGACGCACAGTGTAAACCGTATCAAAAAGGCACAACAACACGGGAACTATAAGACTCCAAGACTGTGGGCAAAAGCCAAAGGTATCAACCATGATATTTCTGTAAAGACAGCTGAATTCATCATGGAAACTGCAGTTTCGTACAATGCAGATGTCATTGTATTCGAACACCTCGACAAGACTGGCAGGATCCGCGGCTCCAAAAAACAGCGCATCAAGCTCTGGCGCAGTCAGGAAGTCCAGTCTATAGTCACAAACAAGGCACACCGTATGGGTATCCGTGTCAGTTATATCTGCGCATGGGGAACATCTTCACTTGCCTACGATGGCTCTGGCAAGGTTTCCCGTGGCAGGGATGGAGGGTTTGACACCTATGAACTCTGTAGATTTCAGAATGGGAAAATATATAACTGTGATCTCTCGGCATCCTACAACATTGGCGCCAGATATTTCATACGGGAGATCTTAAAATCCGTGGATGAAAATTCACGGTTGCGTATTGAGGCAAAAGTTCCTCAATGCTGTAAGAGAAGCACCTGCACGTTCTCCACGTTAATTAGCTTAAATGCGGAGCTTGTGTCCGTAGCGGCATAAGTTTCTGAGTTTAAGCTGTATGGTGGAAACGCAGTTCCCGCCTTCTAAAAAGGCTACGTGTATCGCAGATACACTTATGGGAAGCACGCGACTTTAGTCGTGTGAGGCTTCACGAAAGACCAATGGGCAGAATATGGAAATGGAGAAGATAATATTTAGGATTTCATGAGTGTTATGATATCAGTTATGTTTGGCGCTTATCATAATTAAGAAATGGATATTTCATAAGGAGATGGTTATATGTTCCCGATTATAACAAACGAAAAACAGAAAGCATTTGAAGAAAACTGTATTAAAAATAAAGTTGGAAGCGATGAAAACGAATGCAAAATACCTTGTATATGTGGCTACTACGGTAGAGCTTGTAGGCGAATGAATGATAAGGCAGACAGATTTCTTTGTACAGGGTGTGCATTGGCAGAATTTAGCAAGTAAATGCGTGTTTCATTTGAATTAGAAAGGTAGGTAAAAATATATGAACGGAATGCAAATTTGGGAAGTAAATGGAATTGATGACTTAAAAGGCACTTGTTTTGCACAGTGTTCTACTAAAGAAAAGGCAGAAAAGGCAATGCAAATTCTTGAAGAAAACGGTTTTGAAGATATACTTGTGGTTGAACAAAGTAGCTTACGATTAGACCAGTTATTGATTGAAGATAAATTAATTCAACTGTAAAAGAAATTCGCATTTCTTTAGAAGATTGGAGGAATAAAATGAAATTTAATAAAGACGACAGAGTATTTCATAGAGGATTAAAAAGATATGGAATATATGTAGATGATGATTGGGCTTCCGATGATAGTTGTTATGTTAAGTTTGACAACGAGGATAATCCGGATGATGTATTGTGTGTATCGAAAAATTGGTTAGATAATAAAGTAAAGGAGAAATAAAAATGGGATTAGAAGAGATTTTAAAAGAACTTGGAGCAGACATTCCCTTTGATGAGAAAGGAGATCTAACTTCAAATGGAGCTGACGCATATGAGAAGTTAATCAATGTAGTAACAGGATTAAATAGTATTGGTGCTATTCAAGAGAAACCAGATGACATTGAAAGTTATTGTGATGAAATAGTGAGATTGGGATCTAATGAATCTAAGATTTCTTAGGAAGGAGTGAAGGGAAATGGCAAAATATACATGTAGCAAGACAAAGGATGAAATTCTTGAAATTATTGCAGAGGAATTTAGAAAAGTAAATAAAGATTATGACAATGCAATGCAGAACGACAATGATAAACTCAAAGAACGGAATCAGGGTAGATATGTAGCAATGTTTGATTTGTTACATAAGTTAGAAATTTATGAAAAGGAGTGAAGCGAAATGACAAGTATTGAAAAGTCAAAAGATGACGCACGGAACTTAAATGAACTCACGGATCACTTGATTAAGCTGATTGAATCGAATGACAAGCGGTTCTCATTTGAATTTTGTGCAGGTGGTACAATGGAGATTTACGACAAAGAAAAAGAAATCGGTTATGCAGTTCACATTGCACCGATTGAATATGATGAAGATGGAAATGCAATAAATTTATAGTAACCGCAAAGGCAGTTAGGAGTATAAATACCTAGCTGCCAATTTATTGCAAGAAACTGCTGTATAATGCCGGAATCTGATGATGACAAAGAAAAGCTGATCATGGCATGGAATAAAAGACCGAGGGACTGAATAATTCAGTCCCTTTTACTACTTTATTCAGCAACATTCTGTCCTGGAATAGTATTCTTTTCTGAAATATTCATTTATTTTTCAAAAATTATCATTTTTGCCCATTATAGATATAGTCAGATTATAAAGCACAGGAGGAAAGATGATGAATGCACTGGAAAGCGATTTTACAGTTGGATCCAGAGTGATGGTATACAATCCATATGGTTCATATGAATACGAATCGGAAGTAACAGGTATTACTCCTGCTGGAAAATATATAAAAGTAGGAAATTAGAGCATCTCCCTTATGACGATGACGGAGACAGTTACCTTCCAGGCGGATGTGCCGACAATCCAAATATATCTGATTTTACACTGTAGGTACAAGGCGGGCTTCGCCCGCCGGAAAAGGTCAGAAAAGTTGAGAAAAAGTTTTTATTTGTGTCAATGGAGTAATGGAGTGCGACCGTTTTGCTCCGGAATGAATATGATCTTATTGATCAAACAGGTATCACTCTAGCTGGGTGATATTTTTTTTATTCTCTTTATCTGTCTCCGCCGCACACAAACCGTATCACCTAGATGATATATCGTGCGGCGTTCGTCACTACCTTTCCTGATATTTTCCAGTTTTCCCATCCTTTCCTTGCAGGCTTATATGCGGTTTGTATCACCTAGCTGGTATGCCTGCAACACTCTGGGGCGGATATCCGTATCACCTAGTTGATATATTCCTCCGCCCCAGCACGGGGAGAACCCACCTATGATACGAATATGTATCACTTAGATGATACGGTTTTGCAGATTCCTGTTTCTCAGATAGTATCACTAAGATGATACATTCTGTACTGGGCGGAATATAGTAACAGTATCACTAAGGTGATACCGCCCAGTGTGCACGCAGATGCTTTTCGTATCACTAAGATGATATGATTTTGCGTGCGGGTGTATCTATATTCGTATCAGCAAGGTGGTACGTTTCGGTATCGGCAAGATGATACAGATAAGAAAAATGGAGAAAAGAATGGTATCAGTAAGATGATACTATCTTTTACACTGGTATCACCTTAATGGTACTGTTTCCTACGGTGTCCGTATCACCTAAATGATACAAGTACAGAAAAGGCAGGTAAAGTCGGTATCCAGCTCATGTGGTGATACCATACCCACACGGCGCGTGAGCTGGCGTGTGATACGGGGCGAAGCAACGGAAACTGCAGAAAATACGAGGAAAGGGATGCGGAGACGTGCGCCCACAGACGTTGATTCCTCTTATGCCATTACAGGGGCGCAAGGGAAACGAAGATAAGAAATGCGAAGGCAAGATAAACGCTGAAAAGGAATGCGAAGCACGTGCGTGCCGACTGGATTGCGGAGGGAAAGGAACTACGGGGAGGCACGGTTTATGGAAACCGAAGAAAAGAAGTGCGAGAATGTGTAACGTAACTACCGTTCGTTTAAACGGTATCGTTTTGAGTGGTATGTATTTTCTTTTTTCTTTTCTATTTTTTATGCCATATTAAAAGTGAAATTTCAGAAAGAGGTATTAATTATGGCAGAGAGAAATTGCTTCCGGGTGGTTCCGATCCGAACAAAAAGTACAATTATAAAAACAATGAAACATAATGAGAGAAAAGAAGGGGAGCAGACTGGAAAACATATTGATCAGAATCTTTCCCAATATAATAAAACTTTATATGGGACTGAAACCTGCGATCTATGGAGAGAGGTTGTAGAAGCAATTCAGGACAAAAGAGTAGATGAAGAAGAATGGCAGGACGTAAAAGATACTATTTACAAAAATGATCTGCGGTTTAAAGATGGGGATAAGATTCGAAAAGATGCGGTTCTTGCAGCAGAGATTGAGGTCCATTATCCAGGAGAAACAAAGAAAGATGAAAATGGCGTTTCCAGGCCAATAGATGAAAAACGATTTGCAGAGTGGGAAAAGGAAACGATTAAATTTATTAATGACAGGTTTGGGGGACCGCAGAAAACAAATGTAAAACAGATTGTAGAGCATATGGATGAAACCGGAAAGCCGCATTTGCATGCGGTATTTATCCCTATGTATACGGATAAAAAGGGACAGCAGCGCCTCAGTTATCACCAGTATATAAACGGCCCAAGGGATCTGGCAAATGTCCAGACAGATTATGCAAAATATGTAGAACACCTTGGCTTTGAACGTGGTTTGGAAAGTTCTGGTTATCAACGTGTTGAATCTTTAAAAAGAGCGAGATCTATTATGACTCAGAATGTCAATGCAACACTTCCTGCTCCGGAAAAAGGCGAATCTGCAAGAGATTATTGGGCGCGTGCAAATTCAGAATATGAAAAAGTCCTGGTGCAAAGAGATATTACAGAAATGAATAATAAGCATTTGTATAAAGAGCGAGAAAAATCAGCACAAAAGGATAAGAAAGTTCATGAACTGGAAGATCAGCTTCAGGAAACAATGAAAAATAATGTAGATATGCAGCAGCAGATCCGTGACCTTCAGCTTGAGCTTATGGAAAGTAAACGCGAAAAGGAGATGGAACGGATTGGAATGGAGTTATACGATGATAAGCAGATTCTTACAGAAGTGTACCAGCCACTAAAAGAACGTTTTATCAGGGAAGGCGAAGCTTATGCTATAGCACATGGTCTTATTTTGGATAAAGATAGGGAAGAAGAGAAAGAGATTAATTTGCAAAAATAAAAGCCATATTTTCTGAGGAGGTTTTTGAAATCTATCACAGAAATATGGGAGGTATCACTGTTGGATATCAGTAGTAATCAGGTTAGTGTGGATTTATTGCAATACGCAGTATCTGAGGGTATAATTGACGTATCATCTGTACTGACGAAGATTGAAAAAATGAAAAGACAGGAAATCTTAAACAAACATACTTACAAGATTTGGCAAGGAAAGGATGGCAGTTGGAAGACTCATTTACCAGATGGGAAAGGAGGGCGTAAACTTGTTAGCAAACGGAAAAGGGAAAAATTAGAAGAGACGATTATTGCATATTATAAGGAAGAAGCAGAGAATCCGACAGTAAAAGAAGTTTTTGACGAATGGAATGATCGGAGGTTGGAACTAAAAAAGATATCTCCGTCAACACATCTCAGAACGGTACAGTTTTTTGAACGTCATTTTATTCGTGATAAGGAAAAGATGGCAAATCAAAAAATAAAAGCTATATCAGCGATGGAATGGCAGGAATTTTTAGAAAAGCAGCTTGCACGGTATGACTTGACTGCTAAGGCCTTTTCCAGTCTTAAAGGAATTGTGAGAGGATTTTTAAAACGTGCTAAAAAGCGAGAACTGATACATTTTAGTGTTGATGAGATGCTGGAGGATCTGGATGTTTCGGAGCGAGAATTTAAAAGAGTGATTCATGAAGATTACGAAGAAGTGTACGACGAAGATGAGACGGAAAAGATGGTAACATATCTAAAAGATAATCTGGATGTACATAATATGGCAATATTGCTTATGTTTGCGACTGGTATGCGGATCGGTGAAATTGTTGCATTAAAACACGAAGATGTCGAAGATGGTTATATTAAGGTGCGTAGGACTGAAACACGTTATAAAGATGCAACTGGACATTATGTTACTACAATCAAAGATTATCCTAAAACAAAAGCAGGAGTACGAAATATTGTAATACCAGACGAAACAGGATGGATAGAGACAAAACTAAAGCTCCTGAACCCGTTTGGCGAATACATCTTCATCCAACCAAAAAATGGCGAACGAATGAAAGCGCAGGCTGTTCGCAGAAGATTGCAGCAATTATGTACAAAGCTTAAAATCTATCAAAAGTCTCCTCATAAAGTAAGGAAAACCTATGGTACGATTCTCATGGATGCGAATGCAGATGATAATCTTTTGTTGCAGCAGATGGGGCATGTGGATCGAAATGTATCGGAACGACATTATCATCGTAATCGAAAGAGTATTGAACAAAAACGAAAAATTTTAGAAAAAATCCCAGATTTAAGGGCAATTGCGAATGAAACAAAAGAAGCATAACCGGAAGCATGGTTAAACTTTTGGTTAAACTTTTTTTAAGCTATTAAAAGATAAGAATTCTGGCAATAAAAAAACACCGCAAAATGCGATGTTTCCTCGGGTTGGGCTGTTTATTAAAAATAACAGTCAGCAGTTCGTACGGGAATCGAACCCGTGATTCCGCCGTGAGAGGGCGGCGTCTTAACCGCTTGACCAACGAACCGTGTATTATAATATCATGTACAAATGAAAAAAGCAAGAGCTTTTTTATATATTTTTCAAGAAATCCTTGCAATGCGTATCGGATAGTGATATTATACTAATTGATAACACGATGACAAGATTGAGAGAGGGCAAAAGTCCTCTCTCAATTCATGTTTTGGCGAATTTATTTAGAAAAGAGGTGCTAGAGAATATGTCAAATGCAAGAGTATATGAAGCAAAAACAGAAGCTTTGATCACTCCGATCATTGAGCGGATGAAGTTTGAACTGGTGGATGTTGAGTATGTGAAGGAAGGAAGTACCTGGTATTTAAGGGCATACATTGATAAAGAAGGCGGAATTACAGTGAATGAATGTGCGGATGTCGCCAGAGAGATGAATGTTCTTTTGGATGAGGAAGATTTTATTCCGGATTCTTATGTGTTTGAAGTGAGTTCTCCAGGACTTGGACGCCCACTGAAAAAAGAGAAGGATTATGTCCGCAACATGGGAAAAGAAGTTGAAATCAGGACATATCGTGCAATTAACCGGAGTAAAGAGTTTTATGGACTGTTAAGAGCATACGATGAGCAGACAGTTACCATTGAGACAGAAGACGGCGAAGAGATGAGTTTCGATAAATCGGACATTGCGTTAATTCGTCAGGCAATACATTTTTAGCGTAAGATAACAATATAGGAGGATAAGATAATGAATAATGAGTTATTAGAAGCGTTAAATATACTAGAACAGGAAAAGAACATCAGCAAGGATACTCTGTTAGAAGCAATTGAGAACTCTCTTGTTACAGCCTGCAAAAACAATTTCGGAAAATCCGATAATGTTAAGGTTGTCATTGATCCTGAAACATGTGAGTTCCATTGCTATCAGGAGAAGACAGTTGTAGAGAATGTGGAAGATCCTGTAATGGAGATTTCGCTTCCAAATGCACAGATGATCAATTCAAAGTACGAATTAGGTGATGTCGTACAGGTTGAAGTAAAATCCAAAGAGTTTGGAAGAATTGCAACACAGAATGCCAAAAACGTAATTCTTCAGAAGATCAGGGAAGAAGAACGTAAAGTGATCTATGATGAGTATTACAGTAAAGAAAAAGACGTTGTTACCGGTGTTGTTCAGCGTTATGTTGGCAAAAATGTAAGCATTAACCTCGGTAAGGCTGACGCTTTGCTTACAGAGAGCGAGCAGATCAAAGGAGAGGTATTCCAGCCGACCGAGCGTATCAAGGTTTATATTGTTGAAGTGAAATCCACTCCGAAGGGACCAAAGATTCTTGTTTCCAGAACACATCCGGAACTTGTAAAACGCCTTTTTGAATCTGAAGTGACAGAAGTAAAAGACGGAATCGTTGAGATCAAGGCAATTTCCCGTGAAGCAGGAAGCAGAACCAAGATCGCAGTATGGTCCAATGACCCGGATGTTGATCCGGTCGGTGCATGTGTCGGTATGAACGGAGCACGTGTAAACGCGATCGTTAATGAGCTTCGTGGTGAGAAAATTGATATTATTACATGGGATGAGAATCCTGCAATTCTGATCCAGAATGCATTAAGTCCTGCAAAAGTAATTTCAGTTATTGCTGACGCAGATGAAAAATCAGCAAAAGTTGTTGTCCCGGATTATCAGCTTTCACTTGCAATCGGTAAGGAAGGTCAGAATGCACGTCTTGCTGCACGTCTTACCGGATTTAAGATCGACATCAAGAGTGAGTCAAAAGCCCGTGAGGATGGAGATTTCATGGACTATGAGAATGACTACGAAGATGAAGAGTATTACGAAGACGAGGAATACAGCGAGGATGCTCAGGCAGATGAAGAAACATTTGCAGAAAATGAGACAGCTGCAGGTAGTGAAGAGGAATAAAAATGAACAGTAAAAAGATTCCTATGCGTCAATGTGTTGGATGCGGTGAGATGAAAGCAAAGAAGGAACTGATTCGTGTGATCAAGACTCCGGAAGAAGATGTTGTACTGGATACAACAGGCCGGAAGAACGGACGTGGTGCGTATATCTGTCCGGATCCGGAATGCTTAAAGAAAGCACGTAAGTCCAAGGGACTGGAAAGATCCCTTAAGACCGCAATTCCGGCAGAAGTGTATGAGAATCTCGAAAAGGAGATGGAAACACTTGCAAAATAAGGCATTATCCATGCTGGGACTTGCAGCAAAATCGGGACATGTGGCCAGCGGAGAATTTTCTACGGAGAAGGCAGTAAAGAGTGGGAAGGCATTTTTGGTAATTGTTTCAGAAGAAGCATCTGAAAATACAAGAAAAATGTTCCGGAATATGACGGATTTTTATTATGTTCCAATGTATATATTTGGAACGAAAGAAGAACTGGGACATTACATTGGCAAAGAATTTCGTGCTTCTCTTGCAATTACAGATGAAAATCTTGCAAAAGCAGTAGAAAAGAAATTGGAAACCTATAAAACTGAATAACGGAGGAAACGTAATATATGGCAAAGATCAGAGTTCATGAACTTGCAAAAGAATTAGATATAAAATCACAGGATATTATAGACATGCTCAGTACAACGGAATATGCAGTAAAAGGAGCAACCAGCGGTGTGGAAGATGCAGCTGCAGCTATGGTACGTAAAAAGTACACAAAAGCTCCGGTAAAAAGCAAAACAGCAGCTCCGGCAAAAACTACTGAAAAAGAGCAGAAAACAACAGAAAAAGACGGAGTAGAACGTCCAAAGAAGAAATCAAGCATTTCTGCAGTATTTAATGCGCAGTACAGTAAGCAGCAGAGACGCCCTGGACAGAATAATAACCAGCAGAGAAATGGCAATCGTAACAACGACCGAAATAATGACCGCAACGGAGAGCGCGGAGGAAGAAGAGATAATTCCAATACGTACTCCAATCCGGCAAGTCATATTATCCGTCCGCGTCCGGTTGGAGAACGTGCAATGAGACCAATCAGTGAAAGAACCGCTGGCAATAATGACAATCAGGCAGAGACACGTCCGGTACGCACTCAGGAGGAAAGAGGCCAAAGACCTCAGAATGACAGAGGAAACGGCAGACCTCAGAACGACAGAAATAATAACCGCGGTGATCGCAACAATGGATATAATAACCGTAATAATGATCGTAATAACGACAGAGGAAATGGTTATAATAATAACCGCGGCAATGACCGTGGAAACGGCAATTATAATAACCGCAATAACGGTTCAGGCAATCGTTTCAACAATAATGACCGCAACAATTCGCGTGGACGTTTCGATAAGGAAATGGATAAATTCAACAAGGAGGCAGCTTCTGTTGAAGATGTAAGAGGCAAGGAAAGCCGTGATCGTGGAAACAACCGCAACAATAACAAACATCAGGATCATGATAAACTCGGTAAACGTCAGGAAAATTATGTAAATCTTGAAAAGCACGGCGGAAGAAAGAAACCTCAGCAGCAGCCACAGCAGCCAAAAGAGGATGAAGATGTAATCAAGACAATTACGCTTCCGGAAAAACTGATGATCCGTGAACTTGCTGACAAGATGAAGATCCAGCCTTCGGTTATCGTTAAGAAACTGTTCTTAAAAGGACAGATGGTAACGGTAAACCAGGAAGTGGATTTTGAAACAGCAGAAGAGATTGCACTGGAGTTTAATTACATCTGTGAGCCGGAAGTAAAAGTTGATGTGATCGCAGAACTTCTGAAAGAGGATGAAGAACCGGAAGACAAAATGGTTCCACGTCCACCGGTTGTCTGTGTTATGGGTCATGTTGACCATGGTAAAACATCTCTGTTGGATGCAATCCGCTCGACAAGAGTGACAGACCGCGAGGCTGGTGGTATTACACAGCACATCGGTGCATCAGTTGTTGAGATCAATGGTCAGACGATCACATTCTTAGACACTCCTGGACATGAAGCGTTTACCGCAATGCGTATGCGTGGTGCAAATGCAACAGATATTGCAATCCTGGTTGTTGCAGCAGACGATGGTGTTATGCCACAGACAGTTGAGGCAATTAACCATGCCAAGGCTGCAGGGGTTGAGATTATTGTTGCTGTAAACAAGATTGATAAGCCAAGTGCGAATATTGATAAAGTAAAACAGGAACTTTCCGAGTATGAACTGATTCCGGAAGACTGGGGTGGAAGCACAATCTTCTGTCCGGTATCTGCACATACACATGAAGGTATCGAGAATCTGTTAGAGATGATTCTGTTAACAGCAGAAGTACTGGAGTTAAAAGCCAATCCAGACCGTAATGCAAGAGGTCTTGTTGTTGAGGCCCAGCTTGATAAGGGACGTGGTTCTGTTGCAACTGTTCTTGTACAGAAAGGTACATTGCATGTAGGAGATCCAATTGCATGTGGAAGCAGCTATGGTAAAGTACGTGCGATGATCGATGATAAGGGAAGAAGAGTAAAAGAAGCTGGCCCATCTACTCCGGTAGAGATCCTTGGACTGAATAATGTTCCGGATGCCGGTGAGACATTCGTAGCAACCGATTCAGATAAAGAAGCAAAAGCCTTTGCTGATACCTATATTGCTGAAGGCAAGAATCGACTGATTGAAGAGACAAAATCCAAGATGTCTCTGGATGACCTGTTCTCTCAGATCCAGTCTGGTAATATGAAAGAACTTGACATTATTGTAAAAGCGGATGTACAGGGATCTGTTGAGGCCGTAAAACAGTCACTTGTAAAACTTTCCAATGACGAAGTTGTTGTCAAGGTAATCCATGGTGGAGTTGGTGCAATCAACGAATCCGACGTTATTCTTGCTTCTGCATCTAATGCAATCATTATCGGATTTAATGTTCGTCCGGATCCGGTTGCAAAAGTTACTGCAGACAGAGAAGGCGTAGATGTAAGATTATACAAAGTTATCTACAACGCAATCGAAGATGTGGAAGCTGCCATGAAGGGTATGTTAGATCCGATCTTCGAGGAGCAGGTAATCGGTCATGCTGAGATCAGACAGATCTTCAAAGCTTCCGGAGTTGGTAATATTGCCGGTTCCTATGTTCTGGATGGTAAATTCGAAAGAGGATGCAGCGTACGTATCAGCAGAGAAGGAACACAGATCTTTGAAGGCGCTTTAGCATCATTAAAGAGATTTAAAGATGACGTTAAGGAAGTAAAAGCCGGATTTGAGTGTGGTCTTGTATTCGAAGGATTTAACGATATCCAGGAACTTGATGTTGTAGAAGCTTATAAGATGGTAGAAGTACCAAGATAGAAAGCAGGAATCAGATGAGAAAAAACAGCATTAAAAATATTCGTGTAAACGAAGAAGTACACCGCGAACTGAGTAATATCATTCGCGGTGAGATCAAGGATCCACGGATCAACCCGATGACAAGCGTGGTTGCAGTGGAAGTCGCTCCGGATTTGAAGACGGCAAAAGCATATATCAGTGTCCTTGGAGATGAACAGTCTCAGAAAGATACACTTGCCGGACTTCGTTCCGCAGAGGGATTTATCCGTGTGAAACTGGCGAAATCCATTAATTTAAGAAATACGCCGGAAATCAAATTTATCCTTGATCAGTCAATTGAATATGGTGTAAACATGTCGAAAAAAATTGATGATGTTACAAAAGATATCAAAGAGGACTAGAAAATGACAAATCTTGATGAAGTGATTCAGGGAATGCATTCGATTGGAATCGCAGGACATGTAAGACCGGACGGGGACTGTGTTGGTTCCTGTCTGGGAGTATATAATTATATCCGAACATATTATCCGGATATTGATGTGTGTATTTATCTTGAGCCAATTCCGAATATTTTTAAATTTATGAATGATTCATTCCAAATACGCAGTGAATATACAGATGAGATTATATTTGATCTTTTTATTGCGCTGGACTGCGGGGATGCCGGAAGACTGGGAGAAGCCAATAAGTACTTTGAATCTGCACGTCATACCGTATGTATCGATCATCATTTGAGTAATCAGTCTTTTGCGGAACAGAATTACATTTTCCCGGAGGCAAGCTCGGCAAGTGAACTTGTGTTTGAACTGCTCGATCCTGAGAAGATTACAAAAGAGATTGCAGAATGCCTTTACACAGGCATTGTGCATGATACCGGAGTATTCCAGTATTCCTGTACTTCGGCAAAGACCATGAATATTGCCGGAATTCTTATGGATAAGGGAATTGATTATTCCAGAATTATCGATGAGACTTTTTATGCGAAAACATTTGAACAGAATCAGGTGCTTGGGTATGCATTGTTAAACAGCCGGCTTTATCTGGATGGAAAGGTGATTGCAAGCTGTGTGACAGATGAGGTAATGCACACATATCATGTGCTTCCAAAACATCTGGACGGAATTGTCAGCCAGCTGCGCGTAACCAAAGGGGTTGAAGTTGCCATTTTCCTTTATCAGACTGGTGACAACAGCTTTAAAGTGAGCACAAGGGCAAGTGGCGATGTGAATCTTGCAGAGATTGCCATGAAATTTGGAGGCGGCGGTCATGCAAAAGCTGCCGGATTTTCAATGGATGGTGATCCGGAACAGATCATTGGACTTATCAATGAAGAAATTAAAAAACAACTATAGGAATGAAAAATGGTTAGCGGAATCATAAATGTATATAAAGAAAAAGGATTTACATCCTTTGACGTTGTGGCAAAGATGCGTGGTATTTTTCATCAGAAAAAAATCGGACACACAGGCACGCTTGACCCGGATGCGGAAGGGGTTCTTCCTGTCTGCCTGGGAAAAGCGACCAAAGTGTGTGATCTGCTCACCGAAAAGGACAAGGTGTATGAGACAGTTCTTTTACTTGGAACAGACACGGATACACAGGATATTTCGGGAACAATCCTGAATTCTTCGAGCGTAGATGTGACAGAGGAACAGGTGAGAAAAGTAATTGCTTCTTACATCGGAGCGTATGATCAGATACCACCAATGTATTCTGCCCTTAAAATAAATGGACAGAAGTTGTGTGATCTTGCCAGAAAAGGAATTACGGTTGAACGTAAAGCGAGACCTGTAACCATATATGAAATTGAGATTCTGGGTATGGATCTTCCAGAAGTACATATGCGCGTGCATTGTTCCAAGGGAACTTATATAAGGACACTTTGCCATGATATTGGACAGACACTTGGCTGTTATGGCTGTATGAAGTCTTTAATACGGACAAAAGTAGCTGGATTTACGCTGGATAAGGCGTTGCATTTATCAGAAGTGGAGAAAGCAGTGAAAAAATTGTCGGCTGCGGCACCACCTGAAACATGGAACTATGAAACATTTCGGGAATTACTTTATCCGGTAGATTATGTGTTTGACCGATATCCTGAGATAACCGTGTTAAAAGAGGCAGAAAAACCATTGATCAATGGCAACCGGATATCTGCGGAATTTGTCAAAGAACAACCGGAACATACTGCAGAATTATACAGACTTTATGATTGGAATCAGAAATTTATCGGCTTATATGAATGGCAGAAAATGACGAATGAATATAAACCGGTAAAATTGTTTATGGAATAATATGAAATATATAAGAGATACGCTTGATTTTAGTGTGAAAGAGCCATCCGCGATCACACTCGGAAAGTTTGACGGACTTCACAGAGGACACGAGCTTCTGATGGAAAATCTGCTGAATCAGAGTGCCGAGAACGGATATCGCTCCATTGTCTTTACCTTTGACATTCCACCGACTCGAAAAACGGGAAAAGTGGAAGCACAGGTCCTTACAACAAATGAAGAAAAATATCATATTTTTGAAGAGACAGGAGTCGATTATCTGATTGAATGTCCCTTTACAAACGAAGTGATGTGCATGGAACCTGAGAAGTTTGTGCGCTGGATTGTATCGGCGCTTCATGTAAAATGCATGATCGTCGGAAAAGATTTTCATTTCGGACACAACAGAGGCGGCGATTACAGACTTCTGGAAAAGCTTTCAGGGGAGTTGGGATATCGTGTTATCGTTTTAGAGAAAATACAGGAAGATGGACGGGATATCAGCAGCACATTTGTGAGGGAAGAAATAAAAAAAGGTGCAATTGAAAAAGCAAATCATCTGCTCGGATATGAATTTTTTGTAAAATCCAGGGTGATTCATGGAAAACAGATTGGACGAACCATAGGAATTCCAACGATTAACATGACACTTCCACCGGAGAAGATCCTCCCGCCAAACGGAGTGTACATAACCCGGGTGATTATTGGGGAACAGTGGTATCAGGGAGTCTCCAATGTCGGGTGTAAACCAACAATTGCAGGAAACAATCCGATCGGAATAGAAACCTATATTATTGACTTTTGTCAGAACTTGTATGATAAAATTGTGACGATACAGTTTCTTCACTATATCAGACCAGAAATGAAATTTGATTCAATTGATGATTTAAAGCATCAGATGAATTGTGACATTGCCAAAGCAGAGAACTATTTCTCTAAAAAGGAGTAGACATGGACTTGTTTTTTAATTTAGTAGCTGGATTAGGATTATTTTTATTTGGAATGAACTTCATGAGTCAGGGTATGCAAAAGGCCGCCGGAACAAAAATGCGTGGTCTGATTGATGCCATGACAAAGAACAAATTTATTGCTGTTGTATTTGGTGCGATATTTACTGCTGTGATTCAGTCATCCGGAGCAACAACGGTTATGGTTGTCAGTTTTGTAAATGCCGGATTAATGTCTCTGGAACAGTCAGTTGGAATTATTTTTGGTGCCAATATCGGTACAACGATCACTGCACAACTTGTTTCGTTAAAACTCACAGCGATTGCACCGTATATCTTGCTGATCGGTTCCGTTATGATGGTATTTTTCAAAAAACCGGAAGTGAAGAAGATTGGTGAGATCGTTCTTGGATTTGGATGTCTGTTTCTGGGTATTTTCCTGATGACAGCCGCGATGGATTCTTTGAAAGAATTCCCAAGTGTTTTAGACACACTTGCCAAACTAAGTAACCCATTCCTTGGAATTCTTTTAGGATTCGTGATCACTGCAATCCTTCAGAGTTCTTCTGTTACGGTCAGCATTATTCTTATGATGGCAGGACAGGGGTTAATCGGACTTCCAATCTGTCTGTTTTTTATTCTGGGATGTAATATTGGTTCCTGTACACCGGCGGTGCTTGCGAGTCTGAGTGGAAATAAGGATTCTAAGAGAGCAGCACTCATTCATGTGATGTTCAATGTGTTTGGTATGATTATTCTTGGAATTATTCTGCTCCTGGGAATGGATGCGGTATTAAAGCTTCTTTATGCTATTTCCGGAAGCAGCATCAACCGTTGTGTGGCCAATGCGGATACATTGTTTAAAGTGTTCCAGACGGTCATCTTTTTCCCGGTTTCCCATTGGTTTATTAAACTGGCCAATATGATTATTCCTGGTGATGACAAAGTGGACAGCGAGTATCATTTACAGTACATCGGCATGAAAAAGACTTTCGTGCCGGCAACAGCTGCTGTAGAAGCAATTCATGAGATCAATCGTATGGGTAATCTTGCAATCGATAATTTAAATCATGCAATGGAAGCGTTCTTTGAAGAAGATGAAGAAAAACTGGCAGGTGTTTATGAACAGGAACATCTGATTGACTTCTTAAATGACGAGATCACCAATTATCTGGTGCGGCTTGTTCAGTATGAACTGCCAACAGAAGATTCTGAACGTATCGGAAGTCTTTTCCATGTGGTAAGCGACATTGAGCGAATCGGTGATCATGCCGAGAACATTGCAGATGCTGCAACACAGCGTTACCGGGATAAGATTGAATTCTCCAAAAAGGCAGACCGGGAACTTCTGGAAATGTATACCGAGGTCGTAGATCTTCTGAAAAAGGCATTAGCGATGTTTACAACGGGAAATGCATCTGCGCTGGATGAAATTGTCAGTGAAGAAAATGATATTGACCATATGGAAAGAACACTCCAGAAAAATCATGTCAAGAGAATGGCAAAAGGAAAATGTTCTCCGGTTGCAGGCATGATGTTTACGGATCTGATTTCCGGACTTGAGAGAATTGGAGATCATTCTACGAACATTGCATATTCTATTCTGGAAAGTGATCCGGATGAGGATGAAGAAACTGTATCATAAATATTACAAAGATGTTACGAATGTGTTGACAATGTGAGACGCGATTGTTATACTGACAAAATGTGAACTGAAGTACTTAGGAGGATAATATGAGGCACATAAAGAAAATCAGAGCAGGCGCAGTAATTCTTTTTGCTTCTGCAATCACGATCTGTGGTACCATTCAGAACCATATGCAGGTTGAACAAAGTGAGCCGGTCTTTGCAGTTGGAGCAGCAAAGGCACTTAGCGTTGAAAATACAGAGCCGTTAACATTGACTTCCGGAGTCGCAAATGTATTGAGTGACTATGAAGGAGAAAAAAGTGTGGGAGAGATTGCTGTGGCGAAGAGCCAGACAAATATGGTTACAGCAGGTCAGCAGGAAGAACCACAGGAGGAAGATACAGATATCTGCGGATACAGTAATCTTGGAATCGCAGTTGTAGATGACACATTGAATATTCGTGAGAATGCTTCAACAGACAGTGACATTGTTGGAAAGATGACACCGAATGCGGCTTGCGAGATCGTAGGCACAGAAGGTGAGTGGACACAGATTACATCCGGAAACGTAACCGGTTATGTAAAGAGTGAGTATATTGTTTCGGGAGATGAGGCCCGCACAATAGCAGAAGGAGAGAAAAAACTGATTGCTACTGTGAATACAGATACATTAAGAGTCCGTACACAGGCAACAACAGATGCGGAAATTCTTGCGCTCGTTGGAAACGGAGAGCAGATCACCGCGTTATCACAGGCTCAGGATGGATGGGTACAGGTTGAGGTTGATGATGTGCAGGGATATGTTTCCGCTGAATTTGTTGATCTGAGCGAGACACTTCCGACGGCACAGTCCATGACGGAATTAAAATATGGATCCGGTGTATCGGATGCAAGGGTTTCACTTGTCGCATATGCATGTCAGTTTGTCGGAAATCCTTATGTATGGGGTGGAACCAGCCTGACGAATGGCGCAGATTGTTCCGGATTTACATTATCAATCTTTGCAAAATATGGAATCTATCTTCCACATTCTTCGCGGGCACAACCGAATTGTGGAACAATCATCAGCGCGTCGGATGCACAGCCGGGAGATCTGTTCTTCTACGGAAGTGGAAACAGTATCAGCCATGTGGCAATTTACATCGGAAATGGACAGATTGTACATGCAAGTAATGAGACGACTGGTATTATCATTTCAAATGCATTTTACCGGACACCAATCTGTGTTTCGAATGTCCTTGGAAACTAATAAAAAAACAACTTTACAATACATAAGGACTATGTTACACTAGTCAAGTATGAGTTAGCCCATATTCGGTCGATGGACACTCCGACCTTCCGCTGAGTATACAGGGCGATTAGAAAATTAAAGGAGGATCACAACATGATCGCAAAAGAAAAGAAACAGGCAATTATCGCTGAATACGGAAGAACACCGAACGATACTGGATCACCAGAAGTTCAGGTTGCAATCTTAACAGCAAGAATTCAGGAGTTAACAGAGCATTTAAAAGTTAACCCAAAAGATCATCATTCAAGAAGAGGTATGTTAAAGATGATCGGACAGAGACGTGGATTATTAGCATACTTAAAAGAGCTTGATATCGAGAGATATCGTTCTCTGATCGAGCGTTTAGGTCTTAGAAAATAATTGCTATATGAATAGAGCGGGGTTTTTATTCCGCTCTATTTTTTTTTGAACATTTACTTGCAAGCAGGAAAGTGTTCGTTTAAACTTATCTATTGACAGAAGAACTTGCCGGGACCACTGAAGAATATATGGAATTCCGTATACTGTTCAGTAGTTTCGGACCTTCTGCAATAATTTAGGCTATCAGGCATGAAAAGGAGAACAATATGTACAAAAGTTATTCTATGGAACTTGCCGGCAGAACACTCACGGTAGATATCGGAAGAGTGTGTGCTCAGGCAAATGGCGCAGCGTTATTAAAATATGGTGAAACAACCGTGTTATCTACTGCAACAGCATCAGAAAAACCAAGGGATGGAATTGATTTCTTCCCATTGAGTGTGGAATATGAAGAGAAAATGTATTCTGTTGGTAAGATCCCGGGTGGATTTAACAAACGTGAGGGAAAAGCATCTGAAAATGCAATCCTTACATCCCGTGTTATCGACAGACCAATGAGACCGTTATTCCCGAAAGATTACAGAAATGACGTCACCTTAAACAACATGGTAATGTCTGTTGATCCGGAGTGCCGTCCAGAGATCGTTGCAATGATCGGAGCAGCCCTTGCTACAACAATTTCCGATATTCCATTTGATGGTCCATGTGCAATGACACAGATGGGACTGGTAGATGGTGAATTTGTTGTTAACCCATCTCAGAAAGACTGGGATGAAGGAGACCTTCAGCTGACCGTTGCTTCTACAAGAGAAAAAGTAATCATGATCGAGGCTGGCGCAAATGAAGTACCAGAAGCCAAGATGATTGAAGCAATTTATAAATGTCATGATATCAACCAGACAATCATTGCTTTTATTGATAAGATTACAGCAGAAGTAGGAAAAGCAAAACACGAGTATACAAGCTGCGCAATTCCGGAAGAAATGTTTGCAGCCATGAAAGAGATCGTTACACCAGAACAGATGGAAGAAGCTGTTTTCACAGACGAGAAACAGGTACGTGAAGAGAACATCCGTCAGATTACAGAGAAGCTGGAAGAGGCGTTTGCTGAGAATGAAGAGTGGCTTGCAGTACTTGGAGAGGCTGTTTATCAGTATCAGAAAAAGACTGTCCGTAAGATGATCTTAAAGGATCATAAACGTCCGGATGGAAGAGCAATCAATCAGATCCGCCCATTAGCAGCTGAAGTTGATCTGATCCCTAGAGTACATGGTTCTGCAATGTTTACACGTGGACAGACACAGATCTGTGATGTTGTTACACTTGCTCCGTTATCTGAGGTTCAGAAGATTGACGGACTGGATGCAAATATAACAACCAAGAGATATTTACATCAGTATAATTTCCCGGCATACTCAGTTGGTGAGACAAAAGTTTCCAGAGGACCAGGAAGACGTGAGATCGGTCATGGAGCACTTGCTGAGAAAGCACTTGTTCCGGTATTGCCTTCCGTAGAAGAGTTCCCATATGCAATCCGTGCAGTGTCTGAGACTTTTGAGTCCAACGGATCAACATCCATGGCTTCTACCTGTGCATCCTGTATGTCACTTATGGCAGCTGGTGTTCCAATCAAGAAGATGGTCGCTGGTATTTCCTGCGGTCTTGTAACCGGTGATACAGATGATGATTATGTTGTTCTGACTGATATCCAGGGACTTGAAGATTTCTTCGGAGACATGGACTTTAAAGTTACCGGTACACATGATGGTATTACTGCAATCCAGATGGATATCAAGATTCATGGTCTTACAAGACCGATTGTAGAAGAAGCAATCGCAAGAACAAGAGAAGCCCGTCTGTATATTATGGATGAGGTTATGAGCAAAGCAATCTCAGAGCCTAGAAAAGAAGTAAATGAATGGGCTCCAAAGATTGAACAGATCCAGATCGATCCTTCCAAGATCGGCGATGTCGTTGGTCAGAAAGGTAAGACAATCAATGAAATCATTGCAAGAACAGAAGTTAAGATCGATATTACAGATGATGGTTCAGTTTCGGTATGTGGAACAGATAAAGACAAAATCCAGAAAGCAATCGACATGATCAAAATCATCACAACGGATTTCGCAGAAGGACAGATTCTTACCGGTACGGTTGTAAGCATCAAAGAATTTGGCGCTTTCATCGAATTTGCTCCTGGTAAAGAGGGAATGGTTCATATTTCCAAGATTGCAAAAGAAAGAATTAACCATGTGGAGGATGTACTGACACTTGGAGATAAGGTTACGGTTGTGTGCCTTGGAAAAGACAAGATGGGAAGAATCAGTTTCTCAATGAAAGATGTTCCGGAAAATAAATAATTTTTTTAAAAGGGCAGGCGGTTTCGCCTGTCTTTTTTAGTGCAATTCCCTGTTTTTCTGCATAAGATAGAAAAAAACATATTTTGAAATGAAGCGAGTAAAAGAGATTGTTCATGCAGGAAAGGTATATCAGGCTGGATATACGGGAAAGAATATAAAGATTGCGGTATTAGACACAGGAATTGCAAAACACCCGGATCTGACGCACCGGGATATTTATTTTTTGGATATGGTGAATCACAAACACAGCATGTACGATGACAATGGACATGGAACGCATGTAGCCGGGATTCTTTGCGGAGATGGAAGAATGAATCGGCAACGGATCAGCGGAATGGCACCAGGTGCGGATCTGGTTGTGATCAAAGTCCTGGACAAAAACGGAAACGGGGAGACAGAAGATGTGCTTCGCGCACTGGAATGGGTCATTCATAATTATCGAATTTATAATATACGGTTATTGAATTTTTCCGTTGGATTCCTTCCGGGAGCAGATATGGAAGAACAGAGAAAAATACTGGATGCTGTGGAAGAATTGTGGGATCTTGGAGTTATGGTTGTAAGCGCTGCAGGAAATAACGGACCATCCGGGAACTCAATCACGGTGCCTGGTATTTCAAGAAAAATCCTTACGGTCGGAGCAAGTGATGATCTGACCGCAAATACGATCTCAACGCCGAGAGGATACAGCGGAAAAGGACCTACCGGCTGCTGTATTGTAAAACCTGAAGTGCTGGCTCCTGGAACACGTATCATAAGCTGTGATAACAGGAGCAACGGATATTCCATAAAAAGCGGTACGTCAATGTCGGCACCGGTTGTTTGTGGTGCACTTGCGCTTGGAATGGAAAAAAATCCATATTTTTATCCGGAGGACTGGAAGCTGATGCTTTATGATTCGGTCTGGCCAAGAGGAACAGAGATTCATCAGAAATCATGGGGAATCCTCCATGTTGATAATCTTTTGCAAATGAATTAAAATAGAATGACGGAGGCTGGAACGAATGAAAAGAGTAACTCATGGAATTTTTAGTAAACTTGCAATCGGAGCATGTGCGATCATTCTTCAGTTTGTCTGGCTGATTATGATCATGTATGCAGCCAGTGAAAGATTTTCGGAAATTAACTTTGTTTTTCATATTATCTCGGTCATTCTGGCACTGTATCTGGTTGACCGCGATATCAAACCATATAATAAATTATCGTGGATTTTTATTATCTTATGGATGCCGATCATCGGCGTAACCTGTTATTTTTTACTTGGAAGATCAGAACTGACAAGAGGAAACAGGCGGAGACTATCTGAAGTGATCCGTCATACGGAAAAATATGTGACGCAGGATCCAGATATTGCAGAACAGTTAAAAACAGACAATTATGAGGCATATAAGCAGTCACGGTATCTTACCGATTATGCAGGTTATCCTTTATGCCATGAGGAGGATACGGAATATTTCTCCTGCGGGGAAAAGGTGTTTGCACGCCTTCTGGAAGATTTAAAGAGCGCAGAAAATTTTATTTTTCTGGAGTTTTTTATCATAGAACCAGGTTATATGTTCGATACGATTGTTGATATTCTTGAACAGAAGGCAGCGGAAGGCGTTAAGATCCGTCTGATCTATGACGATGTCGGATGTATTAATACACTTCCTTCAAAATACTACCGGAGATTACAGAAAAAAGGAATCCGATGTGCATCGTTTAATCCATTCCGCCCGTTTCTGTCGGTGGTTATGAATAATCGTGATCACAGAAAAGTGGTTGTGATCGACGGAAAGATCGCATATACCGGTGGCTTTAATCTTGCTGACGAGTACATCAACCGTGTGAAGAGATTTGGCTATTGGAAAGATGCCGGAATCCGGATTACCGGAGAAGGTGTCTGGAATTTTACGGTAATGTTTATGCAGATGTGGAATTATATCGTGCGTGGAGATGAGCCGTGCGATCCGTATCGTGTGTCATATGACAACAAACAGAAAAAAGATAGTACCGGAATGATCCAGCCTTATGCAGATTCGCCGTTGGATCATGAGAATGTAGGAGAAACGGTATATTTAAATATCATTAACAGAGCAAGGAAGTATGTATACATTTTCACGCCTTATCTGATCATTGATTCCGAAATGTCCACTGCACTGATCAATGCAGCAAAAAGCGGTGTCGATGTCCGGATTGTAACACCTGGAATACCGGATAAAAAGCTGGTTTATTTGCTGACACAGTCTTATTATGAGCAGCTGATCCGTGGCGGCGTGCGCATTTTCCAGTACACACCTGGGTTTATTCATTCGAAATGCTTTGTATCGGATGATGAATACGCAGTTGTCGGCACGGTAAATCTGGATTACCGCAGTCTGTATCTGCATTTTGAATGTGGAGTATGGATGTACCGGGCAAAAGCAGTTGCAGGAGTAAAGGAGGATGCGCTGCGGACATTTGATGAATGTCAGGAGATTTCCCTGGAATTCTGCACACAGCGCAATTTTATTGTGCGTCTGATTCAAAGCGTTTTACTCTTGTTTGCTCCATTACTTTAATAACAGCATGGAGAGACAGTCCAGATAGCAATCAGCGAGAGTTGCTGCAGGGACTGTTTCTTTTGCTATGATATCGACACTGCCGAGCAGACGTTTTCCAATATGAAATTCGATGCATCCAACGGTGTCTCCTTTTTTGACAGGGGCCTCTAACGAATCCGGGATGTGAAGTTCTTTTGTGATTTCTTCCGAAGAGCTTCCATCTGTGATCACGTATTGAAAAGGTGAAGCATAGGCGAGACCGATGGAATCCTGCTTTCCTCTGGAAACAGTCAGGTCCGGTAATTTTGAATCCAGAGGATCGGAATAGACCTGACAATGGGCAAATCCGTAGTCGAGAAGGGAAACGGCTTCTTTGTTGCGGATTTTGGAATTTTCTTCGGCCATGACAACCGCTATCAGATTTATATGATCACGTGTTGCTGTAGCCGAAAGACAAAAACCGGACTGGCTGGTATAGCCGGTTTTTAAACCTGTGCAATAGCTGTATTGCCGCAGTAATTTATTGGTATTGGTGAGTCCGAAGTCGGAAGTTCCTTTTCGCGTTGTGTGGGTAATGTGATCCATCCAGATCGTGCAGTAATCGTGTATTTGTGGATGATTATTGGATAATTCCCTGGACATAAGGGCAATATCATGGGCACTGGTAAGATGACCGTCGGCTTCCAGACCACAGCAGTTGACAAATGTGGTGTCATTCATATTCAGGGTTTTGGCTTTCTCGTTCATGTGAGCAACAAAGGCTTCTTCGGTTCCATCTATGTATTCTGCCATCGCAACGGCTGCGTCATTTGCACTTGCAATACTGATACATTTGATCAGATCATTTACAGTCTGGGTTTCACCAGTTTCCAGATAGACCTGGGATCCGCCCATCTCTGAGGCATGCTCAGATACGGTAACGGTATCGTCGGAATGAATCTGTCCTTTTTCAAGTGCCTCAAAGATAAGAAGAAGCGTCATGATCTTTGTTACACTGGCGGGGCGAAGACGTTCATGGGAATTTTTTTCGTAGAGAATCGTACCGGTATCTGCTTCCATTAAAATCGCAGAAGGGGCTGCAAGGGAAAGTGCGTCTTCGGAATCAGCGGTATTTTCAGAACCGGCTTCTGCTGCAAAGCAGGTGGCAGCATTGCAGGTAAGCAGCGAAAGTATTAGAAACAAGGCTAATAAGGCTGAAATATATTTCATATTTGTCTCCTCCAATCAATACAATATATAGGATAGGCTCATCCAATATGTGACTAAATATGGAAAATTGCTTGAAATTTGAGAACCTACAAGTTAAAATATTATGTGGCATATCTGCCTTTTGATAAACATATGGGGTAAAGAGAAGATATGGAATTAAATGTAAAACTGCAGGTGTTTGAGGGACCGCTTGACCTTCTTTTACATTTGCTGGAAAAGAATAAAGTAAATATATATGATATTCCGATCGTTGAGATTACAAGCCAGTATATGGAATATATTGAAGAGATGAAAAGACAGGATCTGAATGTCATGAGCGAGTTTCTTGTAATGGCTGCGACACTGATTGATATCAAGTCTAAAATGCTCCTTCCCAAAGATCCAAAACAGGAGGAAGAGGAAGAAGATCCGCGTGCGGAACTTGTCCAGCAGCTTCTGGAATATAAAATGTATAAATGTATGGCTTTTGAATTAAAGGACAGGCAGATCGATGCGGAAAAGATCATGTATAAAGCACCTACGATTCCAAAAGAGGTAATGGCGTATGAAGAGCCGGTTGATTTACAGGAACTGATGTCGGATGTGACGCTGGCAAGACTGAATGAGATCTATAAAAGCATCATGAAAAAACAGGCGGACAAGATTGATCCGGTGCGTTCCAAATTTGGAAAAATCGAGAAAGAAGAGGTCTCACTGGAAGATAAGATGGTATATCTGGAAGAATATGCAATGAATCATGAGCATTTCAGTTTCCGCAATCTTCTTGAAGCGCAGGCTGGAAAGATCGAGATCATTGTTACATTTCTGGCAATCCTTGAACTTATGAAAACCGGGAAAATCATAATCTCCCAGGAATATATATTTGATGATATTAAAATAAAATCCAAAATTGCGGCATAACACCGTATGACAGGGGTAATATGAGTAATGTAAATTATGAAGCAGCAATCGAGGCAATCCTTTTTACAATGGGCAATTCCGTTGAACTGGAGCAGATTGCAGATGCACTGGAACTTGATAAAAAGAAAACAAAAAAGATTATAGAAAACATGATGGAACAGTATAAGGATGACAACAGGGGAATCCAGATCGTGGAATTAGATGGTTCCTATCAGATGTGTACCAAGACAGAGATGTATGAGTATCTGATCCGTATTGCAAAACAGCCGAAAAAGAGGGTTCTTACGGATGTTTTGCTTGAAACGCTTTCCATCATTGCGTACAAGCAGCCGGTTACGAGAATGGAAGTAGAAAAGATCCGTGGAGTTTCGTGTGGACATGCAATCAGCCGTCTGATCGATTATAATCTGGTCTGTGAACTTGGAAGACTGGATGCACCTGGGAAACCATTACTTTTCGGAACAACAGAAGAATTTCTAAGAAGCTTCGGAGTGAATTCGATTGAGGATCTTCCGGTTTTGAATCCGGTACAGATTGAAGAATTTAAACAGGAAGCGGAAGAAGAGATGCATGTTAAGATGGACATCTGACCGCCGGATCAGTAATTATGAATAACGGACATACCGTAAGTCATATATATTTCAAAAAAACGGAATATATATGGCTTCTTTTTATAAATGTAAACAAAAGGTTGCATTGCTGTTATCGTTTCTGCTTTTATTATCTATTGTGCCCAAAGAACATATTTACGCAGAACCGATCGGGGAATCGGAATTGTATTCAAAATCGTGTGTCCTTATGGATGGGGACAGTGGAAGAATTCTTTATGGGAAAAACGCGGATCAGCCACTTGCAAATGCGAGTACGACCAAAATACTGACGTGCATTGTAGCACTTGAATATGGGGATATGGATGGAACGGTTACCATATCGGAAAATGCGTGTGGACAGCCAAAGGTACATCTTGGAATGCACAAAGGCCAGCAATTCCGGATCAAAGATCTGCTCTATGGCCTGATGCTGGAATCATTCAATGACTGTGCAGTTGCTATCGCTGAATACATATCTGGTTCTGTAGAAGATTTTGCAGCTTTGATGAATACAAAAGCAGAAGAAATAGGCTGCAAAGACAGCTATTTTATAACACCGAACGGACTGGATGCCAAAAATGACAATGGGTTTCATCATACTACGGCAGAGGATCTTGGACGGATCATGAGATACTGTGCATGGGAATCTGATAAATCCGGGGAATTTCGGGAGATTACGCAGACGGCAAATTACAGTTTCTGTGACCTGGATGGCAAAAACTATCAGTGTACGAACCATAATGCATTTTTAAATATGATGAACGGTGTCGTTTCTGGAAAGACCGGTTTTACCGGAAATGCCGGGTATTGTTATGTGGCAGCACTCGAATTGGATGGGAAAAAGCTGTGTATTGCGCTTCTTGCATGTGGCTGGCCCAATAACAAAACATATAAGTGGAGTGATGCAAAAAAGCTTTTTCAGTATGGACTTGATCATTACGAAAAAAAGAATATTATCAGTATTCCGGAACTGGATTCTGTCGTTGTGAAAAATGGATTTGAACCGTCTGCCAGTCTGGAAAAATGGGGGACAGATATAGAATTTATTCCGCAGGCAAAAATAGAGAAGAAAGAAGCCTGGTATCTGGTGTCAGAAGAAGATCAGATCCGGACGGATGTTGAACTGATGCCGGAAATGACACTGCCGGTAAAGAGCGACACTCAGATTGGAAAAGTACGGATTCTGATCAATGATCAGGTGATGGAAGAATATGCCCTTATCGCAGGAAAAACCGTGGAACCATGGACATTTGCAGAACTTTTCCACAGTATCATGATGAAGTTTCTTTTTCTGTAAATCGCTATTATTGTTGAAAATGATATGGAAAACTTATATAATGAAAACATAGATATATATTAATCTAAACATAATGGAGGGCATAAAATGAGTAGTAACAAAGAGAACTTGGCAATGCAACGTATTGCTAAGTTGGTCGACGAGAACAGTTTTATGGAAATTGGTTCTCATGTAACCGCACGTAGCACAGATTTTAATCTGAGCGCGGATCAGACACCTTCCGATGGTGTAATCACCGGTCATGGATTAGTTGATGGCAATCTGGTATTTATTTACAGCCAGGATGCTGCTGTCCTTGGTGGTACGATCGGAGAGATGCATGCAAAGAAAATTGCATCCGTATACGATATGGCAATGAAGATGGGCGCACCAGTCGTTGGATTTGTTGACTGTGGAGGAATCCGTCTTCAGGAATCCGTAGATGCACTGGATGGATTTGGTCAGATCTATGCAAAAGAAGTGGCTGCATCAGGTGTAGTTCCACAGATCTGTGGCGTATTTGGTAATTGCGGAGGAGGACTGGCAGTTGTGCCTGCTTTATGTGATTTTGCTTTTATTGAAGAATCAAACGGCAAAATGTTTATGAATTCTCCGGATTCCATTAAAGGAAACCGCGTTGAGAAGTGTGACACATCATCAGCAAAATTCCAGAGTGAGGAAAATGGATGCATTGACCGCTATGGAAGTGAAGATGAGATCATTGCAGAGATTCGTTCTCTTATCACAATGCTTCCTCTGAACAATGAAGGGGATGTTTATACGGAAGAATGTGATGATGATTTAAACCGTATCTGTAACAGTATGGATACCATGAAAGGAGATCCGAGATACTTATTGTCTGAGATCTCAGATGGACATGCATTCTTTGAAACCAAATCAGAGTATGCAAAAAATATGGTTACCGGCTTCGTAAAATTAAACGGAATGACAGTTGGTGCTGTTGCAAACTGTACAGAAGTTTATGATGAAGAGGGAAATAAGACAGAAGAATTTGCAAATTCTCTTTCTGCCCGTGGATGCGAAAAAGCAGCTGAATTCGTACAGTTCTGTGATGCATTTTCAATCCCTGTACTGACATTGACCAATGTAAGCGGATTTAATCCATGCAAATGCACAGAAAAGAGACTTGCAAAAGCACTTGCAAGAATGACCTATGCATTTGCAAATGCAACAACTGCAAAAGTAAACCTTATCACAGGTGAAGCATATGGCAGCGCATATGTTTCCATGAATTCCAAATCAATCGGTGCAGATCTTGTCTATGCATGGAATGATGCAAAAGTTGGAATGATGGATGCGGATCTTGCAGTTAAGATTATGTATCCGGATGCAAAGGCAGATGAACTTTCCAAGAAGGCTGCTGAATATGAAAAACTTCAGTCTACTGCAGAAGCTGCTGCCCGCAGAGGATACGTGGATCGTCTGATTGCACCGGAGGATTCCAGAAAATATCTCGTTGCGGCATTTGAAATGCTTTATACCAAATACGTAAACGAGCCGGAAAAGAAACATGGCACAAAGTAGAAAGGTGAAGTTTATGAAAAAGAAATTAGCATTGATTCTGAGCCTTTGCTTTATTCTGCTGACATTGGGTGCGTGTGGGACAGATCCGAAAGATGTGGACTATAACGGAGTAAGTTATAACCAGCTGCAGGATTATTCGGCAAATCTCATTACTTCCCTGACCGGATATAGCAGCAGCGATCTGGATTCACTCCTCTCTGATAACAGCAATCTGGATGAAAAAACAAGCAATATGGTTCAGAAATGGAAAGAGACAGTTGCAGATATCGGAGATTATCAGGGAACAGGAGAGTTTTCAATTGATAAATCCGGAAATACACTGACAACAGATCAGATTCTTCATTTTGAAAAAAGAGATGTCGATTTTCAGGTAGTAATTAACTACAC
Source organism: Roseburia porci (assembly GCF_009695765.1). Taxonomy (GTDB): domain Bacteria; phylum Bacillota; class Clostridia; order Lachnospirales; family Lachnospiraceae; genus Roseburia; species Roseburia porci. Next base: position 144,726 of record NZ_VUNI01000003.1, on the reverse strand, counting down.
TGATATGACAGTTACCGGATATTCGGTTGAACCGGTGTACAGCCTTGGTGAAAAGATGGAAAAGGCGGGAATGAACACGGTTATTTCCATGTGTGTGGTATTTGCAGTACTTATTTTAATCAGTCTGATTATCTATGCATTTAAGATTTTCCCATATCTTGAGAAAAAGAAACAGGAAAAATCCGAACCGTCCGTTGCAAAAGACCCGGTTGTTACACAGATCGAGCAGAAAGAAGAACAGCAGCTGGCAGATGATAACGAACTGGTTGCAGTTATTGCAGCTGCAATTGCAGCAAGCACAGGAACTTCTACAAGTGACTTTGTAGTTCGTTCAATTAATAGAAGATAATTCAGGAGGACTTTGAAATGAAAAATTATACAATTACCGTGAACGGAAACGTTTATGACGTTACTGTAGAAGAGAATGGAACATCAGCAGCTACAGCACCAGCAGCACCGAAAAAAGCAGCAGCTGCACCTGCAGCGCCAGCAGCAAAACCAGCAGCAAATGCCGGAGCAGGAAGCATTAAGATCGAGGCTGGAGCAGCAGGAAAGGTATTTAAATTAGAGAAAAATGTCGGAGATGCAGTGAAAAAAGGAGATACCGTTTTAATCCTTGAAATCATGAAGATGGAGACTCCGGTTGTTGCTCCACAGGATGGCGTTGTCGCAAGCATTGATGTAGCTGTTGGAGACGCTGTAGAATCCGGAGCACTGCTTGCAACGTTAAACGAATAATCCGAGGAGGTAGTTATTGTGAGTTACGTAGGTGAAACATTATCAAACCTCCTACATCAGACAGCCTTTTTAAACCTGACATGGGGAAATTATGTGATGATTGCAGTTGCATGTGTTTTCCTGTTTCTTGCGATTAAAAAGGGATATGAGCCATTACTTTTAGTTCCGATTGCTTTTGGTATGCTTCTGGTAAATATCTATCCGGATATCATTGCATCACCAGAGGAGACAAGCAATGGCGTAGGCGGTTTACTTTATTATTTTTATACACTGGATGAATGGTCCATTCTTCCGTCACTGATTTTCCTTGGAGTAGGAGCGATGACCGATTTTGGACCGCTGATTGCCAATCCGATCAGTTTCCTTCTTGGAGCAGCTGCCCAGTTTGGTATTTTCTCCGCTTATTTCCTTGCAATCATTCTTGGATTTAATGATAAAGCTGCAGCCGCAGTTTCCATCATTGGAGGAGCGGACGGACCAACATCGATCTTCCTTGCAGGAAAGCTTGGTCAGACCGGATTGATGGGACCAATTGCAGTAGCTGCATATTCTTATATGGCTCTTGTACCGATCATCCAGCCACCAATTATGAAATTATTTACAACGAAGAAAGAACGTGCGATCAAGATGGAGAATCTTCGTCCGGTAAGCAAAAAGGAGAGAATTCTTTTCCCGATTGTTGTTACGATTATTGTATGTACGATTCTTCCTACAACCGCACCACTTGTTGGTATGCTGATGCTCGGAAATTTATTCCGTGAATGTGGAGTGGTTCGTCAGTTACAGGAGACAGCATCCAATGCACTTATGTATATTGTTGTAATTCTTTTGGGTACATCGGTAGGTGCAACGACCAGTGCAGAGGCATTCTTAAATTGGAGCACGATCAAGATCGTTATTCTCGGTCTTGTTGCCTTTATGGTTGGAACAGCAGCCGGAGTACTGTTTGGTAAACTGTTATGTTTCATTACAAAAGGCAAGATCAATCCTTTGATCGGTTCGGCAGGTGTATCTGCTGTGCCAATGGCCGCACGTGTATCTCAGAAAGTGGGTGCAGAAGAAGATCCAACCAACTTCCTGTTAATGCATGCGATGGGACCAAACGTTGCCGGCGTTATCGGAACTGCGGTTGCAGCCGGATGCTTCATGGCAATTTTTGGAATTTAATAAACTCTGTTTTTCAGGGTGATTCGATGTTTAGTATTTAGGAGGATAAATCAATGTCAGCAGAGACAAAGAAACCCGTTAAGATTACGGAAACTATCTTGCGTGATGCCCATCAGTCCATGATTGCGACTCGAATGACAACAGAGCAGATGCTTCCGATTGTTGATAAAATGGATAAAGTCGGCTATCATGCAGTGGAATGCTGGGGTGGTGCAACATTTGACGCCTGCCTTCGTTTCCTGAAAGAAGATCCTTGGGATCGTCTTCGCAAATTAAGAGACGGCTTTAAAAATACAAAATTACAGATGCTTTTCCGTGGTCAGAATATTCTTGGATATCGTCCATATGCAGATGATGTTGTTGAATATTTTGTACAGAAATCAATTGCCAACGGAATTGATATTATTCGTATCTTTGACTGCCTGAATGATCTTCGTAATCTTCAGACAGCAGTAACTGCTACGAATAAAGAAAAAGGACATGCACAGGTGGCTCTTTCTTATACACTTGGTGATGCTTATACACTGGATTATTGGACAGAGATGGCAAAACGCGTAGAGGATATGGGCGCTAACTCTTTGTGTATCAAAGATATGGCCGGACTTCTTGTTCCTTATAAGGCAGATGAACTGGTTCATGCATTGAAGGAAGTTGTAGATATTCCAATCGAACTTCATACACATTATACATCCGGTGTGGCTTCCATGACTTATCTGAAAGGTGTAGAGGCAGGATGTGACATCATCGATACCGCAATGTCACCGTTTGCGCTTGGAACCAGCCAGCCGGCTACAGAGGTTATGGTTGAGACATTTAAAGGAACACCATATGATACCGGCCTGGATCAGAAACTTCTGGCTGAGATCGCAGATTATTTCAGACCAATGAGAGAGGAAGCACTTAAGAGCGGATTAATGAATCCGAAGGTATTAGGTGTTAATATCCAGACATTATTATATCAGGTACCAGGTGGTATGCTTTCCAACCTGATCTCCCAGCTGAAAGAGCAGGGTGCAGAAGACAAATACGAAGAGGTATTAAAAGAAGTACCACGTGTTCGTAAAGACCTTGGGGAGCCACCTCTTGTTACACCTTCTTCACAGATTGTTGGAACACAGTCCGTATTTAATGTACTGATGGGTGAAAGATATAAAGTTGCAACAAAAGAGACAAAAGAAGTACTGGAAGGAAAATATGGTCAGACGGTAAAACCTTTCAATCAGGAAATCGTAGACAAGGTACTTACTGCAGATGAGAAAGCTTCCAGCATTACATGCCGTCCGGCAGATCTTCTTGAGCCGGAACTTGCTAAGATTGAATCCGAAATGAAGCAGTGGAAACAGCAGGATGAGGATATTCTCTCTTACGCATTGTTCCCACAGGTAGCAACCGAATTCTTTAAATATCGTCAGGCCCAGCAGACACAGGTGGATGCAAAAGCCGCAGATACAAAGAACGGAGCTTATCCGGTATAAAACAGAATAAACCATGTATTTTAGAGAGCTTATTTCAGATGGAATTTGGAATAAGCTCTCTTTTTTGCGTTGCAAGATCAACATTCTCTGCTATAATAAATATATTACACGTAAAACAGAGAGGATCATATGAGCAATACAAACGACTTGTTGAATCGGATTAATAATTCCTACAGTGCAATGAGTAAAGGACAGAAACTCCTTGCAACATATATTACAGACAATTACGATAAGGCAGTTTTTCTGACCGCAGCAAAAATGGGAGAAATCGTCGGGGTAAGTGAATCCACGGTAGTAAGATTCGCCACACACCTTGGCTATAAAGGGTATCCGGAATTTCAGAAGGCTTTAGAGGAACTTGTGCGGAACAAGCTGAACTCCATCCAGCGCATGGAGGTTACTTACGGAAGAATCAGCCAGTCAAAGATCTTAGAGACCGTATTGCAGTCGGATGCGGATAAGATCAAATCAACTCTGGAAAAAATTGATCAGAATGCGTTTGAGATGGCGGTAAATACCATTCTGGATGCAAAGAATATTTATATTGTCGGAATCCGAAGCTGTGCGCCTCTCGCAAGTTTTATGGCATTTTATTTTAATCTCATGTTTGACAATGTCAGATTACTGCATACGAGCAGTTCGAGTGAACTTTTTGAACAGATGGTCCGGATCGGAAAAGATGATGCTATCATTGGAATCAGTTTTCCAAGATATTCCATGCGTACTTTAAAGGCACTGGAATTCGCAAATAACCGGAATGCAAAGGTGATAACGATTACAGACAGTGTGCATTCGCCGATGAATCTTTATTCTTCCTGCAATCTGATCGCAGACAGCGACATGGCATCGATTGTGGATTCGCTTGTTGCGCCGCTCAGTGTGATCAATGCGTTGATTGTTGCACTCTGCATGAAAAAGCAAAAAGAGGTGGCAGGTACGCTGACCATGCTTGAAGATATATGGGATGAATATCAGGTATACGAGAATGATGAAATCAATTATATCGATGATTCCATCAAGATGCGTTATGCCAGATTAGAGGATGCAGATCATGAGTAAGATAATTGCAATAGGCGGTGGCCCGGCTGGAATGTTTGCAGCGATTACGGCTGCCGAAAAGGGACATAAAGTAGTTTTAATTGAAAAAAATGAAAAACTTGGGAAAAAGTTATTTATAACAGGAAAGGGCCGGTGTAACATCACAAATGCATCAGATATTGACGTATTGTTTCAAAATGTGATGAGTAACCGCAAATTTCTGTACAGTGCATTTTATGGCTATGATAATGAACAGGTAATCCGTTTTTTTGAAAGCCATGGACTGCCTGTGAAAACAGAACGTGGAAATCGTGTTTTCCCACAATCCGATCATTCTTCGGATGTAATTGCATGTCTGACAAAGGTCCTGAGACAGCTTAAAGTAGAGATTCTGCTCCATACGGAAGTGGCAGAGATCATTGCCGGTGAAGATGGTGCAGGAGGGGTGATACTGTCAGATCAGACAAAGCTTTTGGCAGATGCAGTGATTGTTGCAACCGGTGGCGTTTCCTATCCGCAGACCGGATCTACGGGAGATGGATACCGTTTCGCAGCCCAAACTGGACATCAGATCATAACGCCGGTTCCTGCGCTTGTTCCTTTTGAGATAAAGGAATCCTGGGTGAAAAAGTTACAGGGACTCTCTTTGAAGAATACGGCAATCCGTATATATTCCGGAAAGAAAATGATCTATGATGACTTTGGAGAAATGCTTTTTACGCATTTTGGAGTTAGTGGTCCGATGATATTGTCGGCAAGTGCGTCCATAAAACCAACGTATTTTGAAAATGACCTGCAGCTGGTGATTGACTTAAAGCCGGCACTTGATACAGAACAGCTGGACAAACGTGTGTTACGTGAATTTGAGGATGCGAAAAACAAGCAGTTTAAGAATTCAATTCACAAGCTGTTCCCGGCGAAAATGATCCCGGTTATCATTGAACTGAGTGGTATTCATCCGGATAAAAAGGTGAATGAAATATCCAAAGAAGAGAGAACGGCTTTTGTTCATCTGATTAAAAATCTGCCGATGACAATCACCGGAGTAAGGGATTTTAAAGAAGCCATCATTACAAAAGGCGGGGTGTCTGTGAAAGACGTTGATCCATCCACGATGGAATCAAAGAAATGCAGGCATCTGTATTTCTGCGGAGAGGTTTTGGATCTCGATGCAATGACAGGAGGATACAATCTTCAGATTGCATGGTCGACTGGACATCTTGCAGGGGAAAGTGTTGAATAATAACAGGAAAAGGAAGGAATTATATATGAAATACAATATTGCAATTGATGGACCGGCAGGAGCCGGAAAAAGTACGATCGCGAAGAAACTCGCGGCGGATCTGGGATATATTTATGTAGATACAGGCGCTATGTACCGCGCTATGGCATATTATTTCATCCAGAATAAGATTGCGGCAGATAATGAGAAGGCGGTTGCAGAAGCATGCGCAGATGTTGATATTACGATCCAGTACAAAGACGGTGAACAGCAGGTACTGTTAAATGGAGAGAATGTAAATGGTGTGATTCGTAATGAAGAAGTTGGAAATATGGCATCTGCTACAAGTGTTTATCCGGTTGTGAGAACAAAGCTTGTGGATCTGCAAAGACAGCTGGCACAGAAAGAGAATGTTATCATGGACGGCCGGGACATCGGAACCGTTGTTCTTCCGGACGCAAATGTGAAAATTTACCTGACTGCAGGAAGCAGAGTACGGGCAGAGAGAAGATATAAAGAACTTCAGGCGAAGGGCGTCCACTGTGATCTGGATGAGATTGAAAAGGATATCATCGATCGTGATTACCGGGATATGCACCGTGAAACTTCACCGTTAAAACAGGCGGATGATGCTGTTTGTCTGGATTCTTCCAATCTTGATATTGACGGAGTTGTATCAGAAATGAAAAAAATAATTCAAAGTAAGGCACAGGTGTAGTTTATGAATGTAAAACTTGCAAAAAGTGCAGGATTCTGTTTTGGAGTCAAACGGGCAGTAAATATGGTATATGACCGGATCGGGCAGACAGATATGCCGATTTATACCTATGGTCCGATCATTCATAACGAAGAAGTGGTAAAGGATATGGAATCCAAAGGAGTGCATGTTGTGGAGGATCTTTCGGATCTGGCAACGCTTCCGAAAGGAATCATCATTATCCGTTCACATGGAATCAGCAAATCAGAATATGATCAGATGCAGGAAGCCGGATTTGAAATTGTTGATGCAACCTGCCCGTTTGTTCTTAAGATCCACAGACTTGTAAGAGAATACAGTATGAAAGGGCATTATATTATTATTGTGGGCAATGAAAATCATCCTGAGGTACAGGGAATCCGCGGATGGGTGGAAGAAAGTGGAGTTTCCATCATTGCAACAAAGGAAGATGCTGACAATTTTGCCCTGCCGGATGCAGTTCCGGTAACAATTGTGTCGCAAACGACATTTAACTACAATAAATTTCAAGAATTAGTTGAAATTATCACGAAAAAAGGTTATGATATAAATGTTTTAAATACAATCTGTAATGCAACAGAAGAACGACAGACAGAAGCCCGCAGCATCGCAAAAGAATCGGACGCGATGATTGTAATCGGCGGAAAGAGTAGTTCAAATACACAGAAGTTATTTGAAATATGTAAAAATGAATGTGCAAATACTTACTATATACAAACGAGTAGCGATATGGATTACACAAAGTTAAGATCCATCAATAACGTAGGTATTACCGCAGGGGCGTCAACCCCAAACAATATTATTGAGGAGGTTTCAAAGAATGTCAGAAATGAGCTTTGAACAAATGCTGGAAGAATCTTTAAAAACAATAAGAAATGGAGAAGTGGTAGAAGGTACCGTTATTGATGTGAAGCCTGATGAGATCGTATTGAACATCGGATACAAATCAGATGGAATTATTACCCGTAATGAATACACAAATGAATCCAATGTAGATCTTACAACAGTTGTTAATGTTGGTGACACACTGGAAGCCAAAGTTATCAAAGTAAACGATGGTGAGGGACAGGTACTTCTTTCTTACAAACGTCTTGCAGCTGAAAAAGGAAGCAAGAGATTAGAGGAAGCATTTGAGAACAAAGAAGTTTTAACAGCAAAAGTAAGCCAGGTATTAGATGGCGGTGTTTGTGTTAATGTTGATGAGACAAGAGTATTTATTCCTGCAAGTCTTGTATCTGATACTTATGAGAAGGATTTATCAAAATTCAAAGATCAGGAGATCGAATTCGTAATTACTGAGTTCAATCCAAAACACAGAAGAATTATCGGTAACAGAAAAATGCTCTTAGTTGCTAAGAAAGCTGAGCTTCAGAAAGAGTTATTAGCTAAGATCAAAGTTGGCGATGTGATTGAAGGAACTGTTAAGAATGTAACAGATTTCGGTGCATTTATTGATCTTGGCGGAGTAGATGGATTACTTCATATTTCTGAAATGTCATGGGGAAGAGTTGAGAATCCAAAGAAAGTATTCACAGTTGGACAGACTGTACGTGTATTTATCAAAGATATCAATGATACAAAGATTGCACTCAGCATGAAATTCCCGGAAGAGAACCCATGGAATGGTGCAGCTGAGAAATATGCTGTTGGCAATGTTGTAAAAGGCAAAGTAGCACGTATGACAGATTTCGGTGCTTTCGTTGAGCTTGCTCCTGGAGTAGATGCTTTACTTCATGTTTCGCAGATTTCAAAAGAGCACGTTGAAAAACCATCTGATGTTTTATCTGTTGGCCAGGAAATTGAGGCTAAAATCGTTGACTTCAACGAGGAAGATAAGAAGATCAGCCTTAGTGTAAAAGCAATGTTTGCACCAGAAGAGACTGATGCGGATACTGCAGATGTTGATATTGAGAAAGTGGCATCCGAGACAGAAGAATAATATAAATTAACAAAAGGCTGCCTGTTATTAGGCAGTCTTTTGTTTTATACGCGGGGGGATTCTATGTTAACAAATTACGAAAAATTCAAAGGTGACGTTTTAAAACTTACCAATATTGATCTCAATTGCTATAAAGAAAAGCAAATGAAGCGAAGAATTGATACGTTGATCACAAAGAATAAAATTGACAGTTATGATAAATATGTGGAACTGATCAAAAAAGATAAAGAGAAGTTCGAACAGTTTATTAATTTCCTTACGATTAATGTTTCGGAATTTTACAGAAATCCGGATCAATGGAAGCTTCTTGACAAAGATGTTTTTCCTCTGCTTTTGAGTAAAAGCAAAAGCTTAAAGATCTGGAGTGCAGCATGCTCTACCGGAGATGAACCATATTCGCTTGTTATGGCATTATCCAGACATCTGCCGCTTTCCAGTATCAGGATTATCGCAACAGACATTGACAAACAGGTATTACAGCAGGCTCAGGTGGGCTTATACAATGAAAAAAGTATTGCATCCGTTCCGGATGATCTGAAAAAAAAGTATTTTACCAAGGTTGGATCTTCCTATCAGATTTCGGATGAGATTAAGCGTTGTGTGCAGTTCAAGGAACATAATCTGTTAAAAGATCCATATCCAAAGGACTGCGATCTGATTGTGTGCCGCAATGTTGTAATTTATTTTACAGATGATGCCAAAAATGAGATTTATAAGAAATTCTATGCGTCTTTAAAGAGCCAGGGTGTGCTTTTTATCGGAAGTACAGAGCAGATTATGAATTATAAAGAGATTGGATTTGACAGAATGAGTTCATTCTTTTTCCAGAAAATGTAATTTTGAGATTATTTTATGGAAAAGCCGTTGTGCAGGGAGACGATCCCTGTACAGCGGCTTTTTGCAATCTGAAAATCCTTTTGCATAGATATCAGCCGAAGGCATCATGTGCGAAGCGCATGATGTAATAAATGCTGAATATAGTTATGTAATTGTACACCTGAGTTTAACCACTCATCGGTAAGCTCAAAATAACTGATCCTGTCATTTCGGTTTTCTTTAAATTCCGGTGTGATGATGGACTCGAACTGTGGAAGAAACTGGCCTTCTTTTCGTGTGTAGCAGTTGGACGCTTTGGCTTTTTCGCGGAATTCTTTATCGACAAAAGCTGCAACACTTTTATGAATCGCCACATCTTCAGCTGGAAGATAATAATAATCTTTATAATTGTCATAGAAGAAATGAAGTTCCCCGACATAGACCGGAATACTTAAGATTACTTCATTCTGGTTTCCCTGTAAAAAAAGCTGTGGCAGCTGGCAGGAAACTTTTTGCGGAAATGCATATTTTAGATGAATGGTTAAAGAAAATACCGAAGATTCGGAAAATGTATCATCGTTTAAAATCTGGCAGTCGGATATCTGGTAATTTCCGCGGAAAAATTCACCATAGGAGAGCACTGGCAGAAGATCGAGCATGCCAAGCACATCTTCATAGTTATGTAAAAGCAGTAATTGCAGGGCCTCCTTTTCGGGATGGAGACAATAATTGTGATATATTTCAATCAGCTCGCCGCCGGTATAGGTGTCTTCGCGGTCGATTTCAAGAAAAGTTTCTATGGTTTTTTGCTTGTAATTGGGCAGATTCAGAAGAAATTTCAGTTTGGATACAGACTTGAAGATATCGATAAAGTGAAAACTGTCAAATTGTTCCGGAATCTCGAATTCATGACATTTTGCTTTTAGATATGGAATATCAAAACCAAGACCGTTAAATGTGATGATGGTCTGATAATGGGAAAGCAGATTCATAAATTCAGAAAGAATCTGGGATTGTTCTTCTTTTTGTTCCGCAAAGAATTGCGTGATACAGACTCCGGACTGATCGCGTGTCGCACATCCAATCAGATAAAGAGAGGTTCTTGCAGGAGAGAAGCCTGTAGTCTCAATATCGAAAAATATAACATCTTCTCTAAATATATCATTCGCAATTTCAGTGAAATGAATGTCGGTAAGCAGCTTGCGTGTGATTTTCATAAATTCCCTTTCTTTTATATGTCTATTACACAAAAACATTATTTGGATATCGTATATATTTGTTAAAATTATAACACAAAGAAAACAAAAATGGTTACAAAAGTACTAAAAAAAGAACAAGAAATATGGCGATTTTATTGCCCAAATGTGCTATAATTTTACTAAAGTTTAGCTATGTTTTATCACTCATAGTTCAACAAATAAAATCAAGAAAGTGGGGCACAAAAAATGGGTTTAAAAACATTTAAAGGCGGCGTTCATCCTTATGAAGGCAAAGAATTAGCCAAGGATGCGCCAATCAAAGAAGTTTTGCCCAAAGGCGAACTGGTATTTCCGGTATCACAGCATATCGGGGCACCAGCAACACCGATTGTTGCTGTAGGAGATGCAGTATTAAAAGGACAGAAGATTGCAGAAGCTGGCGGTTTTGTATCTTCACCAATTTATTCTTCTGTATCAGGTACAGTGAAAGCCATCGAACCAAGACGTGTTGCTGTTGGAGATATGGTGAACTCAATCGTGATCGAGAGTGATGGAGAATTTAAAGAGGTTCCGTTTACACCGGTCGATGATGTGACATCATTATCAAAAGAGGAGATTATTGGAAAAGTAAAAGAAGCCGGTGTTGTTGGTATGGGTGGTGCCGGATTCCCAACACATGTAAAATTGTCTCCGAAAGAGCCGGAAAAAATCGAGTATATCATTGCAAACTGTGCAGAATGTGAACCATATCTGACCGCAGATTACAGAAGAATGCTTGAGAATCCGGAAGAACTTGTTGCTGGCATGAAGATCATTCTTCAGTTATTTGACAATGCAAAAGGTGTATTCGGTGTAGAGAATAACAAACCGGACTGTATTGAGAAATTAAAAGAGCTGACGAAGGATGAGCCACGCATGGAAGTGTGCGAACTTATGACCAAATACCCACAGGGTGGTGAGCGTCAGCTGATTTATGCTGTAACAGGCAGAGCAATCAATTCTAAAATGCTTCCGGCAGATGCAGGCTGCATTGTCGATAACGTTGAGACAATTATCTCAATTTATAATGCTGTTAAACTTGGAATACCTGTTATGAAACGAGTATCAACCGTTACAGGTGATGCAATTGCCAATCCGGGCAATTTCCTTTACAGCATCGGAACAAGTTATTCAGAACTGGTAGAAGCTGCTGGTGGTTTTAAAGTACAGCCGGAGAAAATTATTTCAGGCGGACCTATGATGGGATTTTCAATGTTCAGTCTGGATATTCCAACTACAAAGACATCTTCATCCATTCTTTGCCTTGGCAAAGATGCAGTAGCGGCAAATGAACCGATTGCCTGCATTAACTGCGGAAGATGTGTAGAGGCATGTCCTGAGCAGCTGATTCCTTCCAGACTTGCTAAATTTGGCGAGAGAGGACTTATGAAGGAATTTGAAGACTGGCATGGTCTTGAATGTATTGAATGTGGAAGCTGCAGTTATGTATGTCCTTCCAGAAGACAGGTTGCACAGTCTGTAAAAACTATGAAGAAATTAGTTTTGGCTGAAAAGAGAAAGAAAAAATAAATCATAGAGAAAGAGGTGGATTATTGTGAGTGATTTATATCAGGTATCATCATCACCACATGTTCGTGCCAAAGATTCCACGAGCCGGATCATGCTTTATGTGATTATCGCATTACTTCCAACCAGCTTATTTGGAATATATAATTTTGGCTTTAAAGCATTGCTTTTAATTTTAATTACCATTGCAAGCTGTGTAGCTACAGAATGGGTATTTAATAAGATTGTACATAAAAAGAATACGATCGATGATCTGAGTGCTGTTGTAACAGGACTTCTTCTTGCACTGAACCTTCCGGTGGCACTTCCTTGGTGGGAAGCTGTGATCGGTGGTGTATTTGCAATTGCTATTGTAAAAATGATGTTTGGCGGATTAGGACAGAATTTTATGAACCCTGCACTTGGTGCAAGATGTTTCCTTCTGATCGCTTTTGCCGCTGATATGACAAACTTTACAACCGACACTTATACAGGAGCAACTCCTCTTGCGCTGATCCGTAATGAAGGACTTGGATCTGTAAATGTAATGGATATGTTGATTGGTAACACAGCAGGTACAATCGGTGAGACCTCTGTAATCGCAATCCTGATCGGTGCAATTATTCTGATTCTTACCGGTGTGATCGATCTGAAGATCCCAGGTGCATACATTATTTCATTCGCTGTATTTATTTTATTATTCGGCGGACATGGTTTCGATGTAAACTATCTTGTTGCTGAACTGTGTGGCGGTGGACTTATGCTTGGTGCATTCTTTATGGCAACCGATTATGTAACATCTCCGATCACCCCAATGGGCAAGATCATTTTTGGTATCAGCTGTGGTATTTTGACCGGAATTTTCCGTTGCTTTGGAGCAAATGCCGAGGGTGTTTCTTTTGCAATCATTTTAAGCAACCTGTTTGTTCCTCTGATTGAGAAAGTTACGGTTCCAGCTGCATTTGGACTGGTAAAGGAGGCAAAGAAGAATGAATAAAAAAATTGTACATGACGCTTTGATCTTAACAGCTTTTACTTTAGTTCTTGGACTGATCCTTGCAGTTGTATATGGTATTACAAAGGCTCCGATTGATGCAGCAAATCTTGAAGCAAAACAGGAAGCATACAAGGCTGTATTTGATGACGCGGCTTCTTTTGAAACACAGGAATACGATGAGGATGCTGCAAACAGCATGGTATCAGAAGCTGGATACAATGATACGATCGATGATGTGGAAAGTGCACTTGATGCAAACGGCGAAACACTTGGATATGTTATTACAGTAACAGCTAAGGATGGAAGCCAGGGAAGCATTACATTTTCTGTTGGAATCCAGAATGATGGAACAGTAAACGGATATTCCATTACAGACATTTCCGAGACACCAGGTCTTGGTATGAAAGCAGAAGAGGAGGATTTTTACAGCCAGTTTGAAGGTAAAAATGTTTCTTCTTTCACAGTTGTAAAACAGACTCCGTCATCCGATGATGAAATTGAAGCAATCACAGGTTCTACCATTACATCCAAAGCCATGGCAAACGGTTGTAATGCAGCAATCTTATACTTCCAGAACGAGCTTAAGGGAGGTGCTGAATAATGAATAAGAATGTAGAACGTTTATATAATGGTATTATCAAGGAAAATCCTACATTTGTACTGATGCTTGGTATGTGTCCTACACTTGCCGTTACATCTGGTGCGATCAATGGACTTGGAATGGGACTTTCCACAACTGTTGTACTTATTTTCTCAAACCTGCTGATTTCAGCATTCCGTAAGGTGATTCCAAACGGTGTGCGTATGCCGGCATACATTGTAATTGTTGCGTCACTTGTAACAATTGTACAGTTTTTACTGCAGGCTTATATCCCGGTTTTATCGTCAGCGCTGGGTGTTTATATTCCTCTGATCGTTGTAAACTGTATCATTCTTGGACGTGCAGAAAGCTATGCTTCTAAGAATCCGGTTGTTCCTTCAATCTTTGACGGACTTGGAATGGGACTTGGTTTCACTGTAGGACTTACAAGTATCGGTCTGATCCGTGAATTCCTTGGAGCAGGAACTTTATTCAACAAACCGGTTCTTTCTGCAATCCCTGGATTTACACCGATTACAATCTTTATTATGGCACCTGGAGCATTCCTTGTACTTTCATTCCTCGTAGCCGGAATGAATATCATCCGTAAGAAAATGGATGCAAAAGGAAAACCACTTGCAAAACCTTCTGGATGTCTTACCGGTGATTGTGCACATTGTGGACAGTCTGCAACATGTACAGGTAAGTCTGAAGAGAAGAATGATTAAGGAGGGACATTACAGTGAAAGAATTATTACTTATCGCAGTTGGATCTGCAATTGTTAATAACGTTGTATTAAGTCAGTTCCTTGGTATCTGTCCTTTCCTTGGTGTATCTAAGAAAGTGAATACAGCAGCTGGTATGGGTGGAGCTGTAATCTTTGTTATTACAATTTCTTCATTTATTACCGGTCTGATTTACAAATTTATCCTTGCTAATTCTTTTTTGATCAGTAAGGGAATTGACCTGACTTATTTAAAGACGATCGTATTTATTTTAGTTATCGCAGCTCTTGTTCAGTTTGTTGAAATGTTCTTAAAGAAATCTATGCCGGCACTTTATAAATCGCTGGGTGTATATTTACCACTGATCACAACAAACTGTGCTGTACTTGGTGTTGCACTGAACTGTGTTACATATGAGTACACAATACTTGAAGGTGTAGTATATGGATTTGCAACCGCAGTTGGATTCTTTATTTCAATTGTACTAATGGCTGGTATCCGTGAAAAAATTGAATATAATGATATTCCAAAGACTTTCCAGGGTACAGCGATCGTACTGATCACTGCATGTCTGATGTCTATCGCCTTCATGGGATTCTCAGGTATGATTTAGGAGGAATGAATAAATGAATATTACAGCAATTATTGTTGCAGCTCTTATCGTTGGCTGCGTAGGTGCTATCATTGGATTTTTCCTCGGAATCTCTGGCGAAAAATTCAAAGTAGAAGTGGATGAACGTGAAGAAGCGATTATTGGCGTTCTCCCTGGTAATAACTGTGGTGGTTGTGGTTATGCCGGATGTTCCGGTCTTGCCGCTGCAATCGTAAAAGGTGAAGCACCGGTAAACCAGTGTCCTGTTGGTGGTGCACCGGTAGCTGCCAAGGTCGGCGAGATCATGGGTGTTGCTGCAGAAGAGGGCGTAAGAAAAGCTGCTTTTGTAAAATGTGCAGGAACCTGTGAAAAAGCAAACAAAGATTATGAATAT
This sequence comes from Roseburia porci, assembly GCF_009695765.1. Classification (GTDB taxonomy): domain Bacteria; phylum Bacillota; class Clostridia; order Lachnospirales; family Lachnospiraceae; genus Roseburia; species Roseburia porci. Next base: position 129,562 of record NZ_VUNI01000003.1, on the reverse strand, counting down.
ACAGGTGTGGAAGATTGTGCTGCTATGGCATTTGTTCCAAATGGTGGACCAAAATCCTGCAATTATGGATGTCTTGGTTTTGGTAACTGTGTGAAAGCCTGCCCGTTTGATGCAATTCACATTGTAGACGGTATTGCACTTGTCGATAAAGAACAGTGTAAAGCTTGTGGTAAATGTGTTGCTGCATGCCCGAAACATCTGATTGAACTCATCCCGTATGATTTCAAACATGCAGTACAGTGCAGTTCCAAGGATAAAGGTAAAGATGTTATGAAAGCCTGCTCCGTTGGATGTATCGGATGTCATTTGTGCGAGAAGAACTGTCCGTCAGATGCAGTTCATGTTGTTGATAACATTGCATACATTGATCAGGAGAAATGTACAGGATGTGGCATTTGTGCAGAGAAATGTCCAAAGAAGATTATTCTGTAATTTATAATCAATGAAATAGTAAAAAGAGAGACAGTGTGATATAATTCACCTGTCTCTTTTGCTTTATAGAAAAATTGCCATATAACTTTCGATAAAGCAAATTTGTATTGAGATGAATAAATGGAGCTGGTTATGAAAAAAACAAAAGAAAAAACGATGTTAGCCATTTTTGCTATTGGATTTACGGCTTTGTGCGGATGTTCCGATACACACAAAACTGTTTCTACAGAAGAGTTGCAATGTAAAACTACGGAGAGTGTAACAGAGGCATCTGCAACATCGGAATACACAGACGAAGAAATCGCACAGATGCAATCCGATGTAATACAGGCATTTCAGAGTTTAAAAGATGAATTTGGAGATGAAGAACAGATTCAGAATTTTTCAGAATATCTGATAGAAAATTATGATCCGGCCAGGATTGCCCAAGTTGCAGATGAATGGCATACGCAGTTAATTAATAATGGTACAGAGGATTCAGCGGATGAGAATGCTTATCATGAGTTAAGTCAGAATTTATATAAAGAAACCGGTAAATCACTTTATGTATTGTGGAATGAATTTCAGGGCATTTTAGAGGATGAAACAGTGGCAAATGCGCATAATATTTATTTTAAAGAAGCAGAAGAATCGGAAATACAGATTTCTTTTGCCGGCGATATCTGTCTTACCGAAGATGGCTTTGTGATCGATCATTATGATGAGGTAAACGGAGATCTTTCCCAGTGCATTTCGGATGATATTGAGAATGTTACAAAAAATGCAGATATTTTTATGTTAAACCATGAATATCCGGCAAGTGAGAGAGGGACTGCTTTGGCAGGAAAATATTATACATTCCGGGCAGAGCCGCAACGGGAAGAAATTTTGAAGGAACTTGGAACTGATATTGTAAGTCTTGCAAATAATCATATTTATGATTATGGAGCAGACGCACTTATGGATACTTTTCAATGCCTGAGAGATGAAAATATTCCATATGTTGGCGCAGGAGCCGATATGGAAGAGGCAAAAAAGCCGGTATATTTTATTATATACGGGATGAAGATTGGCTTTGTGGCAGCAAACCGCTCTGAGAAAATTATTTATACTCCGGAAGCAGGAGAAAATACGCCAGGAGTAGTACGCATGTATGACACTGCGATGATGGATGAGATTATTTCAGAAGCATCCAAAGAATGTGATTATCTGATTGCATATCTGCATTGGGGAACTGAAGATTCTCCTTATTATGAGGAATATCAGAGAAATATTGCAAAAGAATTTATCGGTCAGGGAGCAGATGCAATCATTGGCGGGCATCCTCATGTGCTGCAAGGGGTAGAATATATAGAAGGAAAACCCGTGGTATACAGTCTTGGAGATTTCTGGTTCAATTCAGAGACAAAGTATACAACTGTGCTGAACCTGAAAGTGGATATGGAAGGATTAAAAGAAATGTCACTTCTTCCATGCAGACAGGAAAATTATACGACGCATATGCTTTACGGTGAAGAAGCCTCACAATTTTATGATTATATGAGGGAACTTTCGCCAAATGCAGGGATAGATTCTGCAGGTGTGGTATCACCTGCAGAATAAAGAGGCTCTTACTCTGAAAGTTCTGTGAAAGGAATATCTTTTCCGATTCCGGATGAGGTGTGGATCTGGTAGTCATCTGTGATAAAGATGGCTTCGGTATCCGGCATGGATTCGATCAGCTGCATTCCGGCATCGAGTCCAAGAGCAAAGCAGGTTGTGCTTAATCCGTCACCGTCAACGGAACGATCGCTGATGATCGTTACTTCATAAAGATTATTGTCACATGGATATCCGGTTTTAGGATCGAGGATATGATGATATAATTTACCGTCAATTTTATAGTAGCGTTCATATACACCGGATGAAACGACGGATTTGTCTTTTACATCGACTGTTGCAATGGATGTGCCGTCTTTTGCAAATGGTTTTTGAATGCCGACCTTATATGCAGCTCCCGTGGATTTTTCACCGATCGTAAGTACATTACCTCCAAGGTTGATGATGCCGGAGGTGATCCCTTTTGAATTGAGATATTCTTTCATGCGGTCAGCAATATAACCTTTTGCAATTCCGCCAAGGTCAAGTTCGGAATCCGGGTCCGTCAGCATAACCTGATTGCCGTCAATGACGATATTTTTATAATTCACATGTGCGAGATCTGACTGGATATCCGCATCGGATGGAAGCACCGAGGCATCCGTCTCGTTATCCTCGGAAGTGAGATTTTCGGCAATATCACTGAAATCCCAGAGATCACTTAATTTTCCGATTGTAATATCAAACGCCCCATTGCTGACATCTCCGTAAAGAATGCCTTCTTTGATCAGTTCGAGGGTTTCATCACTTACCGTAACATAAGAACCGGAACCGGCATTGGAATTAATCTGGGAAACTTCGCTGGAATCAATGGTATTGGAAAAAAGATTTTCATATTTGTGAGCAAGTTCAAAACAGTCATCAATATACTGTTCGGAATTTGTACCGTATAGGGTTATTTTTATAATCGTATCAAAATAAAATCCGGATTTGCTGACGGAGGCATTTGGATTGCTGCAACCACCACAAATAGCAGTAAAAAGCATCATACAGCAGATCAGAATAGAAAGTTTGCGTTTCATAAAAGTGCTCCTTTTGTATTATATTTAGAATACAATAGCACAGTTTTACGACACGTACAATGCTTTGAAAATAAAAACAGGAGCTTCCTGTATACTTTAAAGAGCAAAAGGAATTGACCAAAAAGAATACCTCAAGTAAATTTAGATTATTACTGACCTGCCAGTTGGTAAAATCTAAAAACACAAGAGGTATTCAAGATGAATGTTAAAGCAAGAAGAACAAAAAAGCAAGTAAATGTAGAAAATCAGGCAATAAAGCTTCTGTCAAAAGAAGAATTGGGCAGGAAAATAAAGGTGATTAAAAAAGAACTGAGATCCTATACATGGCGAGACTTGGAAACAAACGGTAAGTTTGCCAAGAACGATAAACTCTCCTTCATTACGGATGACATGCTTATAGTAGGATGCGATATAGGCAGTGAGAATCATTATATCAGGGCAATCGATGTCAGGGGAAGGGAGTTAAGCCGTGGAGCATTTGAATTCAGCAATACTTCAGAAGGCTTTGAAAATGCCAAGGCATGGGTGCTGGCACTTGCGGCAAAACACGATAAGAAACAGATAGTACTGGGTCTTGAACCGACAGGTCACTACTGGTTTGCGTTGGCTGCATGGATGATTTCAAACGGAATCAGCGTTGTCCAGGTAAATCCATATGCCGTAAAGCAGAGCAAAGAAATCGAAGATAACAGCCAGCTCAAGGACGACAGAAAAGATCCGAAACTGATCGCAAATCTTGTGAAAGATGGAAACTACGGAATGCCTTATCTTCCAGAAAAAGTTTACGCAGACATGAGAAGACTCTCAATGTTCAGGGATCAGCTTACCGAAGACAGGATAAGAAATATCAATCGTCTTCACCGGGAATTGAAAATCTATTTTCCAGAATACATGGACGCATTTGGAAAAATAGACGGAGCATTTACTCTGGAAGTACTGAAAGTATCAGCTATCCCAGCGGATATTACAGCACTGGGAGTAGAAGGCATGAAAAATATCTGGCATAATGCAAAATTAAGAGGACGCGGTTACAGCAGAGCCAATGAAATCGTGAGCTATGCAGAGAAAAGTGTTGGATTAACGGATGGAACGGATGCAGGGCGTGAAGCAGTGAAATGGTATGCGGAACAGATACTGAAGCTGGATGAGCAGCTTGCTGTGATTGAAAGTACTTTACATGAAAAATGCATGGAAATACCTTACGCAGAAAAAATACTTGAAATCAAAGGTGTAGGTGAAAACATACTGGCTGGAATACTGGCAGAAATGGGAGATATCAGCAGATTTGATGATGTGAAGGAAATCCAGAAGCTAAGCGGTATGGGGCTGGTGGCATGCAGTTCAGGCAAGCATAAAGGACAGACAAAAATCAGCCACAGAGGACGCAAGAGACTTCGGTATTGGCTGTTCCAAGCGGCAAAGTCAGCGGTGTCGCATGCAGATGAATTTAAGCAGCTACATGAGTACTATACAACGCGAACCAACAATCCGCTGAAAAAGATGCAGTCACTGGTTGTGATAGCCTGCAAGATACTGAGGGTGATTTACACAATCCTGAAGACAGGGACAACTTATGATCCGCAGAAACTGTTGAAAGACATCAAACATCCGGCAGCTTCACAGGCATCAATGGCAGCATAGCAAATAAAATAAAAGAAGTAACTCCAGAACTCTGTCGAGTGGCTGATGGAAGGCATCGGAGACTGGACAGGGTTCTGGAACAGAAACCCGTAAACGATGGAGTCCGGAACGGACTGCATCTGCAAAAGACCAACAGTAAGCTGTAGAGGTATAGCGTCCACTGAGTAAATCAGTACCACGACAGGTGAATGTAGGTCAGTAACAAATCAAACACAAAAACAAGAGCTGTAGCCGGCATCGGTTTTTACCGTGGGGCATGACCCCGTCTAGGAGCTTGGCTGGCACTCAGTGTATGGTAGGTGGGACGAAGGAAGTTGGGATACGATCCCCTTAGACACGGAATGTTCATCATCATAGTTGATCAGAGGGAAAACAGCCTTTATAAAGCAAACAACAGGGATGCTTTAAGAAGTGTACCCATTAATCAGCTATTCGGTACAAGATACTACGATATCCATCACTTTCGGCTCTTGTTTTGAGGTAAATAAATATCGTCAAAGCCAGTAAAATCAATAGATTTAGGCTTGACAGAATAGGAAGGGAAGAATATGAGCCGGGAACATATCTATATCGCAATCGATTTAAAGTCTTTTTATGCATCGGTCGAATGCCGGGAACGTACGCTTGATCCGCTTACCACCAACCTGGTAGTTGCGGATGCATCAAGAACAGAAAAAACAATCTGTCTTGCGGTATCTCCGGCTCTGAAAAAATTCGGAATTCCGGGAAGAGCGCGGCTGTTTGAAGTTGTTCAAAAGGTAAAGGAAGTAAATGACGAGCGGAGAAGGAAGGCGCCGCGGAAGACATTTGAAGGATCATCTTATTCGGAGACAGAATTAGACAAGCATCCGGAATATAAACTGGATTATATTGCGGCACCGCCGAGGATGGCTTTGTACATGAAATACAGTACAAAAATATATCATATCTATCTCAGATATATTGCGCCGGAAGATATCCATGTGTATTCCATTGATGAAGTTTTTATCGACGCGACGCACTATCTGAACACTTATCAGATGACGGCAAAACAGCTGGCGAAAAAGATCATACAGGAGATTTTGGAAGAAACAGGGATTACAGCAACGGCGGGCATCGGAACGAATCTGTATCTTTGCAAAATTGCAATGGATATCGAAGCAAAGCATGTAGCTCCGGATACGGATGGTGTACGTATCGCAGAACTCGATGAAAACACATATCGGAAGAAATTATGGAATCACAGACCATTAACAGATTTCTGGCGCGTGGGAAGTGGCTATCAGAAAAAGCTGGAACAGCTTGGAATATTTACGATGGGAGATATTGCAAGATGCTCACTTGGAAAAGAACACGATTATCACAATGAGGAATTATTATACGAAACCTTTGGTGTAAATGCAGAACTTCTGATTGATCATGCGTGGGGATATGAACCGGTCACAATCGATGAGATTAAAGCATACAAACCGGATAACAACAGTATCTGTTCAGGGCAGGTGTTACAATGTCCTTATGAATTTGAAAAGGGGAAACTGATTGTCCGTGAAATGACGGAACTTCTGGTTCTTGATCTTGTCGATAAACGCTATGTGACAGATCAGCTGGTACTGACGATTGGCTATGACATTGAGAATCTGAAAAATTCAAAACGGGCTGGCAGATATAAGGGCGAAATCGTGACAGACCGTTATGGAAGAAAAATCCCAAAACATGCACATGGAAGCACAAATCTGGAGCATTACAGTTCGTCAACAGAAGAGATTATGTCTAAGGTCATGCAGTTATATGATAAAATCGTAAGTCCGGATCTTCTGATCCGCAGAATAACGATTACAGCAAATCATATTATAAGAGAAGAGCAGATTCCGGCTGCAGAATCATTTGAGCAGATAGACCTTTTTACGGACTATCATAAAGTAGAGGAAGAACAGGAACAGAACAGGAAAAAGAGAGAAAAGGAACGGAAACTTCAGGAGGCAATGCTATCGGTCAAAAAGAAGTATGGGAAGAATGCAATGTTAAAAGGAACGAATCTGCAGGAGGGTGCTACAACAATAGAAAGGAACCGGCAGATTGGAGGACATAAAGCCTGAAAACGGGAACATTATGAACTCGGATTATGGGTAAAATTACCTGTAGAAATAGTAAGAAAGAAATTTGAAAATTTATTAGATATTCCTGCAAATTATAGCAGGTTTATGTCTTGACAAAGATGAGTTATAAGTCTACAATCTGATTGTGTGAGTGAAACAAATGAATCTATTCACAATCTGAACAGGTTCATGGTAACAAAAAGGAAGGTAGAAGGTTTTCGAATGAAAAGACTTGTTTTATCTCTTTTAGTTGAAAACAATCCAGGTGTAACAAGCAGAATTTCAGGTTTGTTCAGCCGGAGAGGATATAACATTGACAGTTTTTCCTCAGGAGTAACTGCGGATCCGAGATATACGCGGATTACGATCGTTGCAAGCGGCGAAGAGCAGATTCTTGAGCAGATCGAGAAACAGCTTGCAAAGCTGGAAGATGTGTTGGACATCAAGAAATTAGAGCAGGGGTCCTCTGTTACAAGAGAACTGATCCTGGTCAAGATTCGTGCAAAAGATACAGAGCGTCAGCCAATTTTAAATGTAACGGAGATCTTCCACGGTAAAGTTGTGGATGTCACAATGGATTCCATGGTGATTGAATTGACCGGACATCAGGATAAACTCGATGCATTTTTGGATCTTTTACAGGAATATGAGATTCTCGAACTTGCGAGAACCGGTATCACAGGACTTACAAGAGGTTCTGATGATGTAATATTTTTAGATTAGGCTATTATTTAATTTAGGAGGAAATAAAAATGGCAGAAGCAAGAATGTTTTATCAGGAAGATTGTAACTTATCTTTACTGGAAGGAAAAACTGTAGCCATCATTGGATATGGCAGCCAGGGACATGCACATGCATTAAACTTAAAAGAGTCTGGAGTAAATGTAGTAATCGGACTTTATAACGGAAGTAAATCCTGGGCAAAAGCTGAGAAACAGGGATTTAAGGTATACACAGCAGCTGAGGCTGCAAAACAGGCTGATATCATCATGATCTTAATCAACGATGAATTACAGGCTGATATGTACAAAAAAGACATCGAGCCAAACCTTGAGCCAGGTAACATGTTAATGTTTGCTCATGGTTTCAACATCCATTACGGATGCATCAAACCACCAAAGGATGTCGATGTTACAATGATCGCTCCAAAAGCTCCAGGACATACTGTTCGTTCTGAGTATCAGGCTGGAAAAGGAACTCCTTGCCTTGTAGCTGTTGAGCAGGATGCAACAGGAAAAGCTTTAGATATTGCTTTAGCTTACGCTTTAGGTATTGGTGGAGCAAGAGCTGGTGTTCTTGAGACAACATTCAGAACAGAGACAGAGACAGACCTCTTCGGAGAGCAGGCTGTACTTTGCGGTGGTGTTTGTGCATTAATGCAGGCAGGTTTCGAAACACTTTGCGAAGCTGGATATGATCCAAGAAATGCTTACTTTGAGTGTATCCATGAGATGAAACTGATCGTAGACTTAATCTACCAGTCAGGATTTGCAGGAATGAGATATTCTATTTCTAATACTGCTGAATACGGTGATTATGTAACAGGTCCTAAGATCGTTACCGAGGATACAAAGAAAGCTATGAAGAAAGTTCTTGCTGATATCCAGGATGGTTCTTTCGCAAAAGAGTTCTTACTTGACATGTCTCCAGCAGGACGTCAGGTACACTTCCAGATGATGAGAAAGAAAGCTTCTGAGCATCCATCAGAGAAAGTCGGAGAAGAGATCCGTAAGCTTTACAGCTGGAACAATGAAGATGACAAATTAGTAAACAACTAATCCGAACATCGATTTTGTAGAATACATATTTAAAACCCCGGCAGAGATTCTGCTGGGGTTTTTCAAAAAACGTGAAAACATTTAGTTGACAAAAATTTGAACTATGGTAAAATAAATCTGTTATTTGAATAAAGAAAGCTAGGAAAAGGAATAGTAGAGTCCCGATCGACTTTCAGAGAATTGTCGTATGGTGCAAGACAGTAGCGTAAGGATTTGAACTCGCCTTGGAGCTTCTGAGCGGAAGACCTGCCAGGATTAAGAATGGGAGTGTTGTGTAGGTTCAGACGGGTGATTGGCGTTAACGATTATGAGTGCGTATTTTAAGTGAATACGAAACAGAGTGGTACCACGGAGAGAACAGTCTTCGTCTCTAGGATCGGATGATCCGGTTGAGACGGAGGCTTTTTTAATTCTGAAAAGGAAAGCAGATAAGCACGCAGCAATGCGGAGCTTTTTATAAAGGAGGAAATTATGTCAGAAGTTTACAACCACAAAGTTGTGGAAAAGAAATGGCAGAAAGTCTGGGATGATGAGAAAGCATTCGCAGCACCCCAGGATTACACAAAGCCGAAATACTATGCATTGGTTGAATTCCCATATCCATCCGGACAGGGACTTCATGTTGGTCATCCAAGACCATATACGGCACTTGATATTGTGGCACGTAAGAGAAGAATGCAGGGATACAATGTTCTTTATCCAATGGGATGGGATGCATTCGGTCTTCCAACCGAGAATTATGCAATCAAGAATAAGATCCATCCAAAGATCGTTACCGAAAATAACGTAAAACATTTTAAAGAGCAGCTTCATTCTCTTGGCTATTCTTTTGACTGGGATCGTGAGATTAATACAACAGATCCGAATTATTACAAATGGACACAGTGGATCTTCTTAAAATTATTCAAAGCCGGTCTTGCATATAAGAAAGAAATGCCGATCAACTGGTGTACTTCCTGTAAAGTAGGACTTGCCAATGAGGAAGTTGTAAATGGTGTATGCGAGCGATGCGGAGCACCTGTTGTCCGCAAGGTAAAAAGCGAGTGGATGCTTAAGATCACTGATTATGCAGATAAGCTGATCGAGGGCTTAAATGATGTAGATTATATCGAAAGAGTAAAAGTCTCACAGAAGAACTGGATCGGACGATCTACCGGTGCAGAAGTGGATTTTGCGATTAAAGGAAAAGAAGAAAAACTTCGTATTTATACAACAAGATGTGACACCTTATTTGGTGTTACTTACATGGTTGTTTCTCCAGAACATCCATATCTCGACAAATACAAGGATGAGATCAAAAACTGGTCTGAAATCGAGGCATATCGTGAAGCTGCATCCAGAAAATCTGATTTTGAGCGTGCAGAACTTGCAAAAGACAAAACCGGTGTTGCAATCGATGGACTTACTGCAATCAATCCGGTAAACGGCAAAGAAATTCCAATCTGGGTTTCTGATTATGTACTTATGAGTTATGGTACAGGAGCAATTATGGCTGTTCCTGCACATGATGAAAGAGACTGGGAATTCGCAAAGAAATTTAATCTTCCAATGCTTCAGGTTGTTGCAAAGAATGGAGAAGAAGTAGATATTAGCGAAGCAGCATTTACAGATGTTGCAACCGGTGTCCTGATCAACTCCGATTTCCTGAATGGACTTGAAGTAAAAGATGCCAAGGAAAAAATGATCAAATTCCTGGAAGAAAAAGGAATTGGTACTGCAAAGACCAATTATAAACTGCGTGACTGGGTATTCTCACGTCAGAGATATTGGGGTGAGCCAATCCCGATCGTTCACTGTGATAAGTGTGGATATGTTCCAATCGATGAGAAAGATCTGCCATTGCTTCTTCCGGAAGTTGAGAGCTATATGCCAACAGACAATGGTGAATCTCCACTTGCAGCAATGACAGACTGGGTTAACACAACATGTCCATGCTGTGGCGGACCTGCGAAAAGAGAGACTGACACCATGCCACAGTGGGCAGGATCATCCTGGTATTTCTTAAGATATACAGATCCTCATAATGACAAAGCACTTGCAAGCCCGGAGGCATTAAAATACTGGCTGCCTGTTGACTGGTATAATGGCGGTATGGAGCATACAACACTGCATCTTCTTTATTCCAGATTCTGGCATAAATTCTTATATGATCAGGGTGTAGTTCCAACACCGGAACCATATCAGAAGAGAACTTCCCATGGAATGATCCTCGGAGAAAACGGTGAGAAAATGTCAAAATCCAGAGGAAATGTTGTCAATCCGGATGACATTGTAAGGGAATATGGAGCTGATACATTAAGAACTTATGAAATGTTTATCGGAGCATTCGACCTGGCAGCTTCCTGGTCAGAAGATGGCGTAAAAGGCTGCCGCAGATTCCTCGAGCGTGTATGGAAACTTCAGGATATCATGACAGAGGAAGAAGGATATTCCAAAGATCTTGAAACAAAGATGCACCAGACAATTAAGAAGGTTTCCTACGATTTCGAAAATCTGAAATACAACACAGCCATTGCAGCAATGATGTCTCTTTTGAATGACTTTTACAAAAAAGGTTCTATTACAAAAGGAGAATTTAAGACACTTATCATTCTGTTAAATCCGGTTGCACCACACATTACAGAAGAGTTGTGGCAGACGATTGGCTGTGAGGGCAGAGTATATGAACAGACATGGCCGGAATATGATGAAGCCAAAACAGTGGAAGCCAATGTTGAGATTGCTGTCCAGATCAACGGAAAGACAAAAGGTACACTGATGATCGGAAAAGATGATCCGAAAGATGATGTTATTGCGAAAGCAAAAGAAAGCATCGCAGATAAACTGACCGGTAATATTGTAAAAGAGATTTATGTACCTGGACGTATTGTAAACATTGTTATGAAATAAGATTCATACGAATATTATTGAAAGTAAAAAGATACCTCATCGGGTTGCCCGATGAGGTATCTTATTTCTTATATTGATGCGGTGGAAGAGAAGGATCAGATCCTTTTAATTTCTGCATTCCCCGTTGAATGGCATCTTTTGAATCTTTCCAGTCGGCATCTTTGTTGCGATAGTCATATTTTTCGATAAACCAGGAGACATCTTCATAAAGACGCTCCATATTTTCCTGCATCAAAGGAAGCACGGTGTCATAAAACGAAGTAAGCTCTTCACCAGAAAGATTCTGATCAGCAGCCTCGCACAAAAGGCCGAAGTGCGTCAGACAAAATCCTTTTGTCTGGGAAAGCTTTGAGCGGAAACCGGCATCTTTTTTATACATCTGAAAGAACGTGTTGAGGTAATCATCAAACGTTCTTTTGACCATATTGCAGATGAAGCAGGAGCGTTCTTTCTGATCAATCCACCATTTAATGGAATTGGATGACTGCTCTGATGAAGCATTCTTTCGGAAAAATCCGCTTTTTTTGCCGGAAGCAGACGGTTTGAAACGAGAAAATTCTTTTGTCATTTCATCCAGAATGCGTTTGTAGTGTGTTTTTAAGATCCAGGCATTGCCGAGCGCATTTCCATAATCAAACATCTTCTTGAAATGGGCACGGCAGAATCCGGCTTTATCTGTCATCTCACGAATATCGGCTTCCATATAAGAGGCGCCATGTCCAAGGACAAAATCCATTGCGTGATTTTCGGTTTTTCTTTCAATATAACAGAAAGGACATTCGCCGGCATGTTCCATTGCCTCGGAAATGGGGATGGTATGAAGCTGTTCTTTCATTTATGATTCCTCCGGATGATAATTTTCATAAAAATCAATAAATGTCTGTAATGATTTGGATGGTTTCAGATTGCTTTTGTAGGCAAATCCCACTTCACGTTCATGGATTGGTATACCCAGTGGGATTTCGGTGAGTGTTCCATCTTCCAGTTCTTTTTTGACAAAGCTTTTAATTACACAGGCAACTCCGACACCGATTTTTGCAAAATCGATGAGAAGATCCATATTTGAGATGTCGATGGAGTCGGCAACAGTAATCTGATTTTCCTGTAGATAATCATCGATATATTGTCTTGTCATGTTGTTCTTATCAAGAAGCATAAGCGTAGAGTTCTGCAAAATTTCATCCTCTTTGATTCCGCGCTGACTTAAATGTGAAAGATAATCTCCGGTAGCAACAAAAATATCTTTGATATTATCCAGATAATAAAACTGGATATTTTTCAGGTTGTCAGGTTTACCGATCAGACCAATATCAATTTTATTGTCATCCAGAAGTTTTAAGGTTTCATTGGTGGACTGGCAATTGATGGAAATACTGATGTGAGGATTGCGTTTGATAAATTCTTTTAAATATGGTAGCAGCATGTATTTACAAAGGGTTGTACTCACTCCGATGCGCAGATGACCAACACCAAGTTCAATAGAGCGTTTTAATTTATCCTCGCCGAGCGTCAGGGTTTCAAAAGCGTCTCGGACATGTCCATAGAGCAGATTTCCCTCTTCTGTTAAAACGACGCCGCGCGAACTGCGGGAAAAAAGTTTGCAGCCAAGACTTTCCTCAAGCTTTTGGATGGATTTACTGATTGCAGGCTGACTGATATACAGTTCTTTCGCAGCTTTTGAGATGTTTCCTGCATTTGCGACCGTATAAAAAATACGATAAGACGAAAGATTCTGATTCATGATTTGCTCCTTCTTTCTTTTCAATCTGTATTCAGTATACCATGAAACTGAGTTATGGTAAATATATTTATTATGTATTTTCATTATAGAAAAGCATATGCTAGAATTTCATACAAGGATAGTTGCATAAGCTTTCACTCACACATTCAAAAGCATCGGCAGAGAATGCGGATGCATAATTTTTTATGCAGCTGGAATGATTAGTAATTTTATAGGAGGAATCACGTAATGGGAATGACAATGACACAGAAGATCCTTGCAGCTCATGCAGGTCTGGAATCTGTTCAGGCCGGACAGTTAATAGAAGCTGAGCTTGATCTTGTCCTTGGAAATGATATTACATCACCGGTCGCAATACATGAAATCGACAAAATGAAAGTGGATGGTGTATTTCACAAAGACAAAATTGCTTTGGTAATGGATCATTTTGTTCCAAACAAAGATATTAAATCCGCTCAGCACTGTAAATGTGTTCGCGAATTTGCCTGCAAGAATGAGATTAGTAACTTTTATGATGTAGGAGAAATGGGAATTGAACATGCACTATTACCAGAGAAAGGTCTTACTGTTGCTGGCGATGTAATTATCGGAGCTGATTCCCATACATGTACCTATGGCGCACTTGGTGCATTTTCTACTGGTGTTGGTAGTACGGATATGGCTGCGGGAATGGCAACCGGTAAAGCATGGTTTAAAGTTCCGTCTGCATTAAAATTTGTCCTGACCGGAAAACCAGCAAAATGGATCAGCGGTAAGGATATTATTCTTCACATTATCGGAATGATCGGTGTTGATGGTGCACTTTATAAATCTATGGAATTTACAGGGGATGGAATCCAGTATCTGAGTATGGATGATCGCCTTACAATTGCGAATATGGCAATTGAGGCAGGCGGTAAGAATGGTATTTTCCCAGTAGATGACCTTACAAGAGCATATATGAAAGAGCATTCCAAGAGACCGTTTGTAGAATATGAAGCAGATGAAGATGCTGAATACGATGCAACATACACAATTGATCTTAGCACTTTAAAACCAACTGTATCATTCCCTCATCTTCCGGAAAATACAAGAACGATTGACGAAGTCGGTGATGTAGCCATCGATCAGGTTGTGATTGGTTCCTGCACAAACGGACGTATGGATGATCTCAGAATTGCAGCAAAGGTATTAGAAGGCAAAAAGGTTAAGAAAGGTCTTCGTGTAATCGTTATTCCGGCAACACAGAAAATCTATCTTCAGGCAATGGAAGAAGGGTTGCTTCGTACATTTATTGAGGCAGGAGCAATTGTAAGTACTCCGACCTGTGGACCATGTCTTGGCGGATATATGGGCGTTCTTGCAGAAGGAGAGCGTTGTGTATCTACAACCAACCGTAACTTTGTGGGACGTATGGGACATGTTGATTCTGAGGTATATCTTGCAAGCCCGGCAGTTGCTGCCGCCAGCGCAATTACAGGTAAGATCTCAGGACCGGAAGAGGTAATGTAGATTGGAGGAAGTAGAATGAAAGCAGCATGTGGTCATGTTTTTAAATTTGGAGATAACATTGATACGGATGTTATTATTCCGGCAAGATATCTGAACTCATCAGATCCAAAGGAACTTGCCACTCATTGTATGGAAGATATTGATAAAGATTTCGTAAATAAGGTAAAACCTGGAGATATTATCGTTGCAAATAAGAACTTCGGATGTGGTTCTTCCCGTGAACATGCACCGATTTCGATTAAAGCTGCAGGGGTCAGCTGTGTAATTGCTGAGACTTTTGCCCGTATTTTTTATCGGAACGCAATCAATATCGGATTGCCAATTATCGAATGCCCGGAAGCAGCGGTTGCAATCCAGGCAGGAGATGAGGTGAAGGTAGATTTTGATTCCGGTGTGATTACCGATGTGACAACCGGAAAGTCTTATCAGGGACAGGCATTTCCACCTTTCATGCAGAAAATAATTGATTGCGAGGGTCTGGTTAATTATATTAATCAGAAGTAGTATACCCGGAACGAGGATAAAAAAGACTTCCGTTAATCCGGAAGTCTTTTTAAGTAATGATAATAATTCGATGAAAGTCTGATACGGGTGTAAATATCTGCATATTCACTTGCGGAAAGGGATTCAATGTAATTCTCTGGATAGTTGCGGTTAATCCCGTGTCTGCGGGCCAGATCCACAGCCTTGTTATAAGCGATGGCAGCTTTTTCTGCACTTGAGAAGTATCCAAGAGAAATATTTCCGTTGATATGGATTTTGGCTGCATAACGGGTCGTTCCACTATGCTGTGTGCGGCAAACACCGTAATAAGGATTGATCACCTCTATATTTGCATATCGGAAATCAAAGGGGTCTCCGTTTATAAAGGAATAGTCTCTTCCTGCAACGGCATGCGCCTTGATTCCGTAACGGCTGAGCAGAGTGATCTGCATACCATAGTCATTGACATAAAGATGCCCCTGACGGCGGAGAATTTTATGCTCTGTATAATAGAACAGATCATCAATATCAAATTTGAGTTCTTCGGTCTGGGAAAGATAATAAATAAAATATCCTTTCTTTAGATAGATTGGATTCCCGATGTATAATCGATTATCTCTGTAATTGGTTAAGGTTACTATTTTTTCAAAGGAGAGAAGCGATGGTTTATGAATCAGCTCCTCGAGAGAAACATCCGGATGGTCCAGTATCTCGCATGCAGTCTGGTATGCCTGACTGGCATCGGCTTCTGTTTCATAGCTTCCGAGGCTGATGTGTTTTCCACGGCAGGTGATACTGGAACGGTAATATAAAGAATGATCTTTTTTATATGCTTCATAAACTCCTGGTAACATAAGGACTCCTTTTTAACTGTAGTTCTTTATGACTATTTTATCCTATCTAAATGTTCCTTTCAATTATAAAATGTGATATATAAAAACAAGTGATGTGATTCGCGGACACTTGTCCGTAATGGGTTGACATTTTTATAACTGTTCCATTATAATGGACATTAATGTATGTTTATTAATTTAAGAAAAAGAGGTAAGAAAAATGGGTTTAATGTATTCAAGTACTAGAAATGGTGACAAAAAATTCACTGCTTCTCAGGCAATTTTAAAGGGACTTGCAGACGATGGCGGATTATTTGTCCCAGAAAGCATACCGGCACTGGATGTTACAATTGATGAGCTGGCAAAGATGTCCTATCAGGAGACTGCATATGCGGTAATGAAGCAGTTCCTTACAGATTTTACAGAAGAAGAATTGAAAAACTGTATCAACAAAGCATATGACAGCAAATTTGACACAGAAGAGATTGCTCCTTTAGTGCAGGCAGACGGTGCATATTATCTGGAATTATTCCATGGCCCGACAATTGCTTTTAAAGATATGGCATTATCCATCTTACCTCATCTGCTGATTACTTCAGCCAGAAAAAACAACGTAAAGAATGATATTGTTATTCTTACAGCCACTTCCGGAGATACTGGAAAAGCTGCACTTGCAGGATTTGCAGATGTAGAGGGAACAAAGATCATCGTATTTTATCCAAAGCATGGTGTCAGCCCGATCCAGGAAAAACAGATGGTTACACAGAAAGGTGCCAATACCTTTGTTGTAGGAATCAATGGCAATTTTGATCAGGCTCAGACCGGTGTAAAACAGATGTTTAATGACAAAGCCATGGCAGAGGAGATGGACAAAGAAGGATATCAGTTCTCATCTGCAAACTCAATCAATATCGGTCGTCTTGTTCCTCAGATCGTATATTATGTTTATGCATACAGCAGATTATATGCAAACGGTGCAATTGCAAAGGATGAGAAGATCAATGTAGTTGTTCCAACTGGTAACTTTGGAAATATCCTTGCTGCTTTTTATGCAAAGAATATGGGACTTCCAATCGGAAAACTGATCTGTGCTTCCAACGAGAACAAAGTGTTATATGATTTCTTCTCAACTGGAACCTATGATAAGAACCGTGAATTTATGTTAACAAGTTCTCCATCTATGGATATTCTGATTTCATCAAATCTGGAGAGACTGATTTATCGTATTGCAGGCAATGATGCGAAAAAGAATGCTGAATTTATGAAAGATCTTACAACTTCAGGAAAGTATGAGATTACCGATGAGATGAGAACACAGCTGGCTGATTTCTATGGCAATTATACAAGCGAGGAAGAAACAGCTTCTGTAATCAAAAAATTATTTGAAGATACCGGATACATCATTGATACCCATACCGCTGTTGCAGCTGGTGTATATGAGAAATATAAGAAAGATACCAACGATGTTGATACGAAGACGGTAATCGCATCAACTGCAAGTCCGTTTAAATTCACAAGAAGTGTTATGGATGCCATTGATCACAAATATGACAGTATGACAGATTTTGAACTTGTCGATGAATTAAGTAAGCTTGGAAATGTAAAAGTTCCACAGGCAATCGAAGAAATCCGAAGTGCAGAAGTGCTTTATGATACCGTGTGTGATGTAGATGAGATGCCAGATGTTGTAAGACGTTTCTTAAAAAAATAATTATGAACCAAAAAACTTCCATTCAGAATCAATGCTGAATGGAAGTTTTTAATTGGGATATTATAAAAACTGAACGATCATGTAAATAGTTCCGAATGGGAAAAGCACCGGGAATTCATATGCCGTATGCTCAAACGTAAGAATGGAGTCAACGGAATGTTCCAGAGCATTTAATTCCAGTTCCTGTGAATTATCATTTGACATATTTACTGCGAAAAGTCCGTTATGGAGATTCAGAAAATCATCCATGGAAGCTTCTACATATTCATCAAATTCGGTAAATTGTTCTCCTGCGTATCTGGAGGCAAAATGAATCGCAGTTTCCTCATCCATGTCAAGATATGCAATAAATGAACCGTCATCACCGGTTAATTTCTGATAGGTGCAGTGTTTGGTAGGAAATTCTTTACACTCTGAAATTGTAAGCGGAGTAAAATCCTCTCCAATAAAACGAATCAGATTGTTAAATAAAAGTTCCATGTACATTTTACCGGATTCATTGATCGGTTTTTCAGCGATAACCAGAAAATGATCAAATAAATTCTGGATATTCTGCTGCATGGAATCGGAAAAATCCAATTCATAGAGTTCATTCTGTGAACGATAATCTGCAATGATATTCTCAAGGTCAGTATTGCTTAAAACACCGTCATCACAGAGAGCCTGTCCAAGTAACAGGAAATCCGGAGTCTGGGATTCAAGCAGCTCGATGACCTGTTCCTGTGTCAGATATCCCTCTTCAATTGCGAGTTCCCCAAATTTTTTATCTTCGTGAGTCTGAAGAATAACAATACGGTCAACCTCAGAAGCTGTCATATATCCGGCATGTATTGCAAGCGTACCAAGCTTCATATGGGATTTAAGCTGTTTTTTCATTGCCGTAAATAACTGCTCTTTTGTGATATATCCATTAGAAAGCAGATAATTTCCGAAAAACTGTGTGTACATATTCTATTATCTCCCTTCTAAATATTTGTCCATCAGGGTAATGACCTGATTCTCGTTTAATGGTTTCTGGATAAAATCTTTGGCTCCTAATTCGATCGCTGCTTTTAACTGTGTCATTGTACCGATGGAGGAGACAATGATAATCTCAGCATCCGGATCAAAGTTCATAATATTCTGTACCGTCTCAATACCGTCCTGCTTTGGCATAACGATATCCATAAATACGATATCCGGTTTGAATTCTTTGTATTTTTTGACGGCGTCAACACCATCAGCAGCCTCATAAAAGGTTGGTGTTCCAAGGGTTGAAATCACATCTTTTAACTGCTTCCTTGCTAATATGGAATCATCACAAACTAAAATACTTACATCCTCGATCCTCATAGATATAACCTCTTTCCGCATTCGTTTTCATTAAATAGATACCATTATTTTACACTAAATATCTATAATTATCAATGCTTTAAAGCTGTTGGATCTGCGTTTATAATAAACTTAGTAAAATCTTCAGTTTAAATTCACCTGTTGATCACATAGCAGGTCTATTCTATGGATAATTACAATCAGGAGTGTGTCTTATGGAAAAAATATTAGTTGTAGATGATGAAGAAAAAATCAGACAGATTATCCGGAAATATGGAGAGTTTGAAGGGTATGAAGTGTTTGAGGCAAAAGATGGAATGGAAGCGATCACGCTATGCAGACAGAATGATTATGATGTGATCATTATGGATGTTATGATGCCGGAACTGGATGGATTTTCCGCATGCAGGGAAATCAAGAAACTCAAGGATATTCCGATCATCATGTTATCTGCCCGCGGAGAAGAATATGACCGTATTCACGGATTTGAAAACGGAATTGATGATTATGTTGTAAAACCATTCTCGCCCAAAGAACTTATGATGCGGGTTAAGGTTGTGATTTCAAGGAATTCCAATAAAATTTCAGAAACAGAACATGACATTTTCCGGGCAGAGGGACTTGAAGTTGATTTTACCGGAAGAACCGTGTCGGTTGATGGACAGCGTGTGAATATGTCACCAAAAGAATATGATCTTTTATTCTACCTTGTAAAAAATAAAAATATCGCCTTAGAAAGAGAAAGGCTTATCACAGAAGTGTGGGGATATGATTATTACGGAGATGACCGTACGCTGGATACCCATATCAAGCTTTTGCGAAACAGCCTTGGAATATATCGCAAATTTTTAATTACACTCAGAGGGGTAGGATATCGATTTGAAGCACGAGAAGATAAGCATTAAATGGAAAATATTTTTTTACCTGCTGCTTTTTACAGCATGTCTTTTGGTTCTTTTGTGGTTTTTTCAGATTGTGTATTTAGATTCGTTTTACAAAATGATCACGAAAAATAACGCGCGTTCTGTGGAACAGGAGGCAATATCCATTCTGGAATCTGATTCAGAGGAGAAAGAAGAACAGCTTGACCAGCTGGCTGCCAAAAATAATATTACAATTTATGTAACGGATACTTCCGGAAATGCACTGTATAATTGCGAATATATTGCCACGACTAAAATGTCAACGCTCCCAAATGAGGAATTCCTGCGGTATTACAAAGAGGCACAGGATAATGGCGGAAGTACGGTAATCGAGTTCAAAGGCAATCATAATAAAACGTTTGAAAAGCAAAACGGGGATACGGAATCATCGACTGAAGCGGTATCTGCTCCGCAGCCGCCACAGGCGGACAGTTCTATTCCACAGCCACCGGAAGCGGATGGATTTGTCCAGAATTACGGACAGGATATGGCGGAAAGTATCATTTATGTTGATGTTTTAACCAGTGATAATACCGCATGTGTTCTTATGGTTAATACTGTACTGACACCGGTAAGTGCGACCGTGGATACTTTAAGAATCCAGATGATCTGGATCACGGTTGTCATGATCATCCTGTCACTTCTGATTGCGCTTGTGATTTCCAAAAAAGTTTCCAGGTCTATGATACGTGTCAACAATGCTGCCAAAAAGCTGGCAAAAGGGGATTTCAATGTGTCCTTTGACGGAAAGGATTACCGGGAGATTGCAGAACTCTCAGAAACATTAAACCAGGCGGCCACCGATCTGGGAAAAAACGAAAAACTGCAAAAAGAACTGATTGCAAATGTATCACATGATCTGAGAACACCACTTACGATGATTATTGCATATTCTGAGGTCATGCGTGATCTTCCGGGAGAAAATACACCGGAGAATGTTCAGGTTGTTATCGATGAGGCAAAAAGACTTACGAATCTTGTGAATGATATGCTTGATATATCAAAGCTGCAGGCAGGTGCTTTAGAGATGAAACTTTCCGAATTCAATCTGACGGACCGCATTCAGAAAGTCCTGGAGCGCTATAACAAATTAAAAGAGCAGGATGGTTACCGGATCGATTTTGAATATCAGGAAGAGGTGTATGTCTGCGCGGATGAATTCAAAATTTTCCAGGTTATTTACAATCTGATCAACAATGCAATCAACTATACAGGAAGTGATAAACGTGTACTTGTGCGTCAGCTCGTAAGAGAGCAGATTGTACGGATCGAAGTGATTGATTCCGGAGAAGGAATTTCGGAAGAGAATCTTCCTTATGTATGGGACCGGTATTATAAAGTAGATAAAACACATAAACGTGCGGTTATGGGAACCGGACTTGGGTTATCTATTGTGAAAAACATATTGGAACTTCATCATGCAGAATATGGAGTGGAGAGTATTCTCTCTGCCGGATCGAAATTCTGGTTTGAACTTCCAGTCATAGAAAAAGAGGAAATCTGATGCTGATTCAGATTTCCTCTTTTTATGATTACTGGTTGCGTTTGTCGTAAGGAATATATTCTCTGTGATGTCCAACATATTTATAGGCCGGACGCATGATCTTATTGTTATAAGATAATTCTTCAATTCGATGAGCACTCCAGCCTGCAATACGTGCAACTGCAAAGATCGGAGTATATAATTCAACCGGAAGATCCAGCATATTATATGCGAATCCGCTGAAGAAGTCGACGTTTGGGCTGACACCTTTATAAATCTTGCGTTCCTCGGAAATGATCTGCGGAGCAAGACGCTCGACATTGGCATAGAGCTGGAATTCATCTTCCCGTCCTTTTTCAGCAGAAAGACGCTCTACAAATGTACGGAAGATAACAGCTCTTGGATCGGAAAGGGAATATACCGCATGTCCCATACCGTAGATCAGACCTGCATGATCAAAAGCTTCTTTATGAAGAAGTGCGGTCAGATAACGGCTGATCTCCTCGTCATCATTCCAGTCCTTTACGTGTGCTTTCAGATCATCGAACATTTTGATTACCTTGATGTTGGCTCCACCATGTCTTGGACCTTTCAGTGATCCGATTGCTGCGGCGATCGCAGAATAAGTATCGGTTCCGGAAGAAGATACCAGATGTGTGGTAAAGGTGGAGTTATTACCACCGCCGTGCTCCATATGAAGAATCAGTGCGGTATCCAAAAGTTTGGCCTCAAGAGGAGTAAATTTGGAATCCGGCCGAAGCATATGAAGAATATTTTCCGCAGTAGAATATTCCGGAATCGGATTGTGAATAAATAAACTCTGGCCTTCATGGTAGTGATTATATGCCTGATAGCCGTATACGGACAGCTGTGGGAAAAGGCTGATCAGCTGAAGACACTGGCGCAGAACATTTGGAAGAGAAATATCATCGGCTCTGTCGTCATATGAATATAAGGTAAGAACACTTCGGGCAAGCGTGTTCATCATATCATTGCTTGGAGCTTTCATAATGATATCCCGGACAAAACTTGTCGGCAGTGTACGATACTGGCTGAGCACAGCTGTGAATTCATCCAGTTCTTTCTTGTTTGGGAGTTCTCCGAACAGCAGGAGATAGGTGCATTCTTCAAATCCAAAATGATTCCAGTCACCTGTACCTGAAATGAGCTCTTTGACATTATATCCGCGATAGTAAAGTTCTCCATCTGCCGGAACCTGTTTGCCATCTACCAGTTTGGTCGCACAGACATCGGATATCTCAGTCAGTCCTACCAGAACACCTTTACCATTTAAATCACGGAGTCCGCGTTTAACATCATATGTAGTATAGTCTGCCGGGTCAATGGTTGCTGTTTTCTGACATAAACTGGCGTAATGATTAATTTGTGGTGTTATTTCACTGAATGGATTTGTACCCATGTTATACCTCCTTGAATGTTATACTAAAAATATTATCAAATGTTGTTTCTTAAAACAAGAGTAAGAAATTGATGTTTATGAAAAATTCATAACTTAATGACTAAAATGGTGGAAAGAAAGTGCAAATCATAGTAAAATGTTAGATAATATTATACGAGGGGAAATATTTATGACAGATCAGAAATTATGCCAGCTTGCAATAGAAGCAAAACAGAATTCCTATTCACCATATTCGCATTTTCGTGTTGGGGCGGCACTCTTGACAGAGGACGGTGCAGTGTATCAGGGCGTAAATATAGAAAATGTTGCTTTTTCTCCTACGAATTGTGCAGAAAGAACCGCTTTTTTTAAGGCAGTTTCCGAAGGTAAGAGACAATTTAAAGCAATTGCAATAAGTGGGGATGCACAGGATTATCTGTATCCTTGTGGCGTGTGCAGACAGGTAATGGCAGAGTTTTGTGATCCGAAGACTTTTCAGATTCTTCTGGTAAAACCGGATGGAAATTTTAAAAAATTTACATTAGAACAACTTCTTCCGGGCGCTTTTACACAAAATGACTTGGAAAAGGGAATTCAATAACAATTTCATATTATGGCAAAATGTGTCTTGAATTTTTCATTGAAAAATGAGACATATTAAAGTATAATAAAAACACAAAAAAATATAGCCTGGAATGTTCGATAACTCTTGCTATTTAGAACCTACATTTACTTTAAACGGGATTCCTATATGAGTTACTGGATGTCAGGCCGCCTCGTATCAGTGGAAGGCAGAAGGTAAACTGCGGTCGCCCACCTAGCATTAGCTAGGAGTCTAAATTGCAGGAGCCGGCATTTTGGGTTATATTACAAAAGAAGAAGTGCTTATGAAGTACCTATAAGAACTGATATCAGGGTAAATACAAAAGAATCATTGAAAAGTACAAAAGAACTTACAGAAGAGAAAGTTTTTAAGATACAAAAGACGGGGAAGCTGTTCGACAGGGCAGCTTCCCTTTTGTTATAGAAAGGCAGATTGGAATCTGCTGCATGTTCAGGAGTCAGAATGAAGAAAAAGAATAGACCCGGCTGTATCGTATTCATTGTTTTTATTACCATAATTGCCTGTGTGGCAATTACGTTTCTTATTGTATTTCGCCTGCTTCCACATAAGACAGAATCGGGTGTTGGGCAGACAGAGTCAAAAAAGGAAGATGGGATTGTCCAAAACGCATATATTATTTCCACGCAGGACGATAAGATCCAGTATCTTTATAAGGGACAGACTTATCAGCTGCCCGGACACATGGATACTCCGTTTGAAGGGATTGCAGACATTGAGATTACGCAGGATAAGATCAGTCATATTTACACCAAACCGGACAGGATCGAGGGAGTTCTTGAAAGCTATACAGATGAGCAGATGGAAGTGCGCGATTATGGCATGCTTGAACGGGAAGCTGAAATTCCCGTATACATATCAGAAAATGGAACGGTTCGGGAAGGCACACTTACGGATCTTATTGTAGGAAGCAGTAACGTAAATTATGTACTTGCTTATCATCGGATACAGGCGATTCTGGTCAATGAAGAGACCGTTGCAAAGAACATACGTGTTGTTATCAAAAATGATACCGCTATCGAGTATCCGCAGTTATATCTAAAATCGGATTCAAGCTGTCAGATCTCTTATGAGAATGAATTGTTTCGGATCGATGGTGAAAATATTCTGGATTGCGGGAAATTTCTGGATGAGCATGGAACTGGGAAAATAAAGATCGTTTCCGAAGGCGAAGGAATGTACATTTGTGATGCATCCGGGAATAATATCAGTAATTCCTATCCGGACACCATCTACTGTATCCGGACAGAAAATGGAATTGTTATGGTGAACCAACTCCCAATCGAAGAATATGTAAAAAGGGTACTTCCATCGGAAATGCCACAGCAGTTTGGATTAGAGGCATTAAAAGCGCAGGCGGTGTGCGCAAGAACTTACGCTTACAGTCAGTTAAAGAACGACCAGTATGCCATGTACGGGGCAAATGTTGACGATTCTACTGCTTTTCAGGTCTATAACAAAGCCGGAAAGAGTGAGATTACAGATCAGGCAGGAAATGAGACTTCCGGGCAGATTGCTGTGTATCAGGGAAATCCGATCACCTGTTATTATTGCTCAACGAATCCAGGTGTCACAGAGGATTACGAACTCTGGCAAAACGAAGAGGAACGGGGGAACAGTCAGGGGAATCCGGAGTATCTTCAGAAAAAATATGAAACATCTGAGAATCCCGGAGATCTTTCAGATGAAAACTGCTTTCAGAAATTTATCGATTCGGCACCGGATTCTTATGACAGTGTTTCTCCATTTTACCGCTGGACGGCAAAGCTTGATCTAAAGGGCGGAGCAGATTCTGAACTTGGAAAAGCACAGAGTATATCCATTTTACAAAGAAGCACAAACGGATATGTATTATGTCTGAAAATTCAATATGAAAAGGGCGAAAAAACATTTTATGAGGAAAACGAAATCCGAAACATTCTTGGACATATGTTACAAAATGTTGTATTATCCAATGGTAAGGAGCGAACCGATCTTACACTGATTCCGAGTGCGTGTTTTTATATTGCCTCTTTCGAAGACGGACATTATATCTTAAAAGGTGGAGGATTTGGGCACGGAATCGGATTAAGTCAATATGGGGCTTCGGCCATGGCCGGTCAGGGAATGACATACGAAGATATCATGAAGTTTTATTATTCGGGGATAGAACTTATGGAGATTTCCAAATTCTCTGATTGAATACGGAATTAAGGAGAACATTATGATTCGCAAGGGGTTTGAATTTTATGATGAATGTAAAAAGGACAATGTAGGGGCATATGCAGCGCAATCTGCGTTTTTTATCATTCTTTCTGCACTTCCGTTTTTGATGGTTATATTTTCTTTACTAAAGTATACGTTTATTGGAAAAGCGGATTTTTTACAGATTGTCCAGGCATTTTGTCCGGATTATGTCCTGCCGTTTATGATTGCCATGATCGATGAAGTGTATGAGCATTCCGCGGGAATTCTGTCCATTACGGCAATTGCGGCGATCTGGTCTGCAGCCAAGGGTTTACAGTATATTACAAACGGATTAAATGCAGTATATGACGTGGACGAGAACCGGAACTGGTTTATTCTCCGGTTCTGGGCAATTATTTATACGCTGATTTTTGCACTTGCAATCCTTTTTATGCTTGGTTTCATTGTGTTTGGCAAGTATGTAAAAAGTGTCCTGTTTCAAAAATTCCCGCATACAGCGCTTTTGGCATTCTTTGGTTCCTGGATGAAATGGCTGTTTGGCATTTTAATCCTGATTGTATTTTTTATTGTTATATTTACGGCGCTTCCCAATAAAAAGTTACATTTTAAAGGGCAGATCGTTGGGGCATGTTTTACAGCGGTCGGCTGGACGGTATTCTCGTATGGACTATCGATTTATGTAGATTATTTTAATGGATTTTCCATGTATGGAAGTCTTACGACATTGATGCTTTTGATGTTATGGGTCTACTTTTGTGTATATATCATGCTGATTGGCGGAGAATTGAATGCTTTTTTAACAAAAGCTTGAAGTTTTAAATATGCTGTGCTAAAATAGGCGATATGAAAAAGGCAATGAATGTGTCAAGTAGGACATCTGCCCGTCATTCAGAGAGAGAAAGTCATTGGCTGTAAGCTTTCTTATGTACAGAGTTGTTTGAATTTCGCACAGGAGCTGCACAGATGAAAAAAGTAGTCTGTGACGTTTTATGCACGTTACGCAGTAATGAGAGTCTGTATTTGATTACAGGAATCAGGGTGGTATCGCGGAATAAGTTTCGTCCCTAGAGAGGGACGGAGCTTTTTTTATTTTATAAGAATTTTACAGAATCCGTCTGACACCAATATAGAAAAAGGAGATTGATTATGAGAGACAAACTGCAGCAGATCAAAGAAAATGCAATGCGTGAGATCCAGGAATCCGGTGATCTTTCCAAATTAAATGAGGTGCGTGTTGCAATCTTAGGTAAAAAAGGAGAGTTGACAGCCGTTTTAAAAGGAATGAAGGATGTTGCTCCAGAAGATCGTCCAAAGGTTGGACAGTGGGTAAATGAGACAAGAGCTGCAATCGAAGAGAAACTGGATGAAACAAAAAAGAAATTAGAAGCTGCTGCACTGGATGCGCAGTTAAAAAGCGAGGTTATTGATGTAACGCTTCCTGCAAAACGGAATAAGATCGGACACAGTCATCCAAATGCAGAAGTTTTGGATCAGGTAAAACGTTTCTTTACCGGAATGGGCTATGAAGTGGTAGAAGGCCCGGAAGTAGAATATGACTATTACAACTTTGAGGCATTAAATATTCCTGCAAATCATCCTGCGAAAGATGAACAGGATACATTCTATATTAATGACAAGATCGTACTTCGTACACAGACTTCCCCGGTACAGGTTCGTGTCATGGAATCGAAAAA
This sequence comes from Roseburia porci, assembly GCF_009695765.1. Taxonomy (GTDB): domain Bacteria; phylum Bacillota; class Clostridia; order Lachnospirales; family Lachnospiraceae; genus Roseburia; species Roseburia porci. The sequence continues at coordinate 102,230 of NZ_VUNI01000003.1, read as the reverse complement.
ACCTCCGATCCGTATGATCGCACCGGGAAGAGTGTTCCGTGCCGATGAAGTAGATGCCACACATTCTCCATCGTTCCATCAGATCGAAGGAATGGTAATTGACAAAGGAATCACATTTGCAGACCTGAAAGGTACACTTGCAGAGTTTGCAAAAGAAATTTTTGGTGAAGATACAAAGGTAAAATTCAGACCTCATCATTTCCCATTCACAGAGCCATCTGCCGAAGTGGATGTAAGCTGCTTTAAATGTGGCGGAAAAGGCTGCCGTTTCTGTAAGGGCGAAGGCTGGATCGAGATCTTAGGTTGTGGTATGGTTCATCCAAAGGTTCTTAGAATGAGTGGAATCGATCCTGAAGAATATTCCGGATTTGCATTCGGTATCGGATTAGAGCGTATTACTTTATTGAAATATGAAATAGATGATATGAGACTTCTTTATGAAAACGATGATCGTTTCTTAAAACAGTTCTAGTCAGTCACATATATGAGAATGTCATAATCAGAAAGGAATTAGAAGAATGAAAACTTCATTAAATTGGATCAAAGATTTAGTACCTGGACTTACATGTACAGATCAGGAATATATAGACGCAATGACACTTTCCGGAACAAAAGTAGAAGGATATGAGAAGCTGGATGAAGATCTGGATAAGATTGTCATTGGACAGGTAAAGAAAATTGAAAAACACCCGGACGCAGAAAAACTTGTAATCTGTCAGGTTGATATCGGTCAGCCGGAGCTGCTTCAGATTGTAACAGGTGCTCCAAATGTATTTGAAGGAGCAAAAGTACCGGTTGTATTAGATGGTGGAAGAGTTGCAGGAGGACATGACGGTTCGCGTACCCCTGGTGGAATCAAGATCAAAAAAGGAAAACTTCGCGGAGTGGAATCTTACGGAATGATGTGCTCGATTGAAGAACTTGGATCTTCCAGAGAAATGTTCCCGGATGCTCCGGAAAATGGCCTTTATATCATGAAGGACGATGCTGTTGTGGGAGAATCTGCAGTCAAATATCTCGGTCTTGATGATACCGTGGTAGAATATGAAGTTACATCAAACCGTGTGGACTGCTTCTCCATGCTTGGTGTGGCAAGAGAAGCCGCTGCAACATTTGACAAGAAATTTGTCCCTCCTGTTGTAACGAAAACCGGCAATCAGGAAGATGTCAATGATTATATTAAAGTAACTGTCAAAGATCAGGATCTCTGCTCCAGATACACAGCACGTGTAGTAAAGAATATCAAATTTGCACCATCACCGGAATGGATGCAGAAGAGACTTCGTGCCCAGGGAATCCGTCCAATCAACAATCTGGTTGATATTACCAATTATGTTATGGAAGAGTTTGGACAGCCAATGCATGCGTATGATCTGGATACGATCGCAGGAAAAGAGATTATCGTAAGACGTGCCCAGAAAGATGAAAAATTTGTAACATTAGATGGCCAGGAAAGAACGATGGACGATTCTGTTCTTATGATCTGTGATGCAGACAAGGCTGTTGGTATGGCTGGAATCATGGGCGGTGAGAATTCCATGATCACAGAAAATGTTCATACGATGTTGTTTGAAGCCGCTTGCTTTGATGGCACAAACATTCGTCTTTCAAGTAAAAAAGTCGGATTACGTACCGATGCATCCGCAAAATTTGAAAAAGGTCTTGATCCAAATCTTGCCATGGAGGCAATGGACCGCGCCTGCCAGCTGGTAGAAGAGCTTGGCGCCGGTGAGATTGTCGGAGGAGCCATTGATTTTTATCCTGTTAAAAAAGAAGGAAGACGGATTCCGTTTGAACCGGACAAATACAATCATCTTCTTGGAACTGAGATTCCAGCGGAACAGATGCTTGAGCATTTCAAACGCATCGACCTTGGATTCGATGAGAAAACAAACGAGATCTTAGTACCTTCCTGGAGACAGGACCTTGAATGTGATGCAGATATCGCAGAAGAAGTAGCGCGTTTCTTTGGATATGCCAATATCCCGGTTACACTTCCGGATGGTGAGTCAACACATGGAAAGATTTCCTTTAAACTTTATATGGAAGACCTTGCAAGAGAGTGCGCAGAATTCTGTGGATTTTCCCAGGCAATGACTTATTCTTTTGAAAGTCCGAAAGTTTATGATAAACTTCTGATTCCGGAAGATTCCAAGATGCGCCAGGCCGTTCCGATTTCGAACCCGCTTGGTGAAGATTATTCCATCATGAGAACACTTTCTTTAAATGGAATGTTAAGTTCACTTTCAACAAACTTCGGACGTAGAAATAAAGATGTAAGATTATATGAGCTGGGAAATATCTACCTCCCAAAACAGCTTCCGGTAACGGAACTTCCGGACGAAAGAATGCAGTTTACACTTGGAATGTACGGAGACGGTGATTTCTTTACCATGAAAGGTGTTGTAGAAGAATTCCTTTATAAAGTAGGTATGAGAAATAAGCCGGAATATGATCCGAACGCAGAACTTCCATTTTTCCATCCTGGCCGCAAAGCCAATGTATTATACAACGGAGAAGTGATCGGTTACATTGGAGAAGTGCATCCGACAGTTGCTGCAAATTATGCAATTAAAGACCGCGTTTATATCGCTGTCATCGATATGCCGAAGATCCTTGAGAATGCTTCCTTTGATTTCAAATATGAAGGCATTACAAACTTCCCGGTATCATCGAGAGATCTTTCTATGGTTGTACCGAAAGAAGTGCTTGTAGGAGATATTGAACGTGTATTCGACCAGAAAGGCGGAAAATATCTGGAAGGCTATGAATTATTTGATGTATATGAAGGTGCCCAGATCAAGAAAGGATTTAAATCTGTCGCATATTCATTAAAATTCCGTGGTAAAGAAAAGAATCTGGAAGAAGCAGATATTACAGGTGCAATGAATAAGATCTTAAAGGGTCTTTCAGAACTTGGAATTGAGCTTCGAGCATAATTGAGGTTAAAGAACAATGATTGGAATGAGCGTAAAAGATTACGACTATGATCTTCCAAAGGAACTGATTGCTCAGGATCCTTTAGAAGACCGTTCCAGTTCCCGTCTTATGGTACTTGATAAGACAAGTGGAGAAGTGGAACATAAAATTTTTAAAGATATTACACAATATTTAAAACCGGGCGATTGCCTGGTTTTAAATAATACCAAAGTAATTCCGGCAAGATTATACGGTGTAAAAGAAGGTACCGAGGCTAAAATCGAGATTCTTCTTTTAAAACGTAAAGAAAATGATGTATGGGAGACTCTCGTAAAACCAGGAAAAAAAGCAAAGCCTGGAACAAAGATCATCTTTGGTGATGGACTTCTGGTTGGAGAAGTCATTGACATTGTAGAAGAGGGAAACCGTCTGATCCAGTTTCATTATGAAGGAATTTTTGAAGAAATTCTGGATCAACTGGGACAGATGCCGCTTCCTCCGTATATTACCCACCAGCTGAAGGATAAAAACCGTTACCAGACCGTATATGCCAAATATGACGGATCGGCAGCTGCACCGACAGCCGGACTTCATTTTACTCCGGAATTATTACAGCAGGTAAAAGACATGGGAGTGGACATTGCTGAAGTAACGCTTCATGTCGGACTCGGAACATTCCGCCCGGTCAAAGAGGAGAATGTTCTTGAACATCACATGCATTCGGAATTTTACATGATATCCCAGGAGGCCGCAGATAAAATCAATCATGCCAAAGAAACAGGGCATCGTGTAATTGCGGTCGGAACGACCAGTACGCGGACTATGGAAGCTGCTGCAGATGAGAATGGACATCTGACTGCTACAAGCGGATGGACGGAAATCTTTATCTATCCGGGATATCGTTTTAAAGTAATCGATGGTCTGATCACGAATTTCCATCTTCCGGAATCTACACTTGTTATGTTAGTATCAGCACTTGCTGGAAGAGAACATATTTTAAATGCTTACAAACAGGCTGTGCAGGAGAGATATCGTTTCTTTTCGTTTGGAGATGCAATGCTTATTATCGATAAGTAATACTTGTATCGGAAATAAAAATATACTAAACTATAAATATTCAGATTATTTTTAGGCAGGTGGAGGGTAAATTAACTATGGTAGAAAAGAGAAAATGCAAAAGACTGGATCTTTCCGTTTCGATTCAGCTTGAAAGACTAAGTAATGATGGCATTATGACTGTCAAATATCTGACGGTAGATGTATCGGATATCTCAAAAAGCGGAATTGGTTTTTCGGCAGAACAGGAACTCGAGATCGGCACTTACTATGATACAAAGATCCAGATCTGGACCAAAGAGGTTATTGACGCTGTTATTCAGATTGTAAGACGCACAGAAAAAGATGGCAGATATCAGTATGGTGCAACTTTCATCGGAATGGCGGAACGTGATGCATTAAAAATAGACATCTACGAGATCTTTAATGAATTATAATAAGGGATAACATACGATTTCATATGAAAACAGAACAGGAATACTTAGTTAAAAAAATAACGGATCCACACAGGATCAATGTAGAAGTACCTGGTTCCAAAAGCATTACGAACCGGGCTCTTTTAATTGCTGCAATGGCAGATGGAACATCCACTTTAAAAGGTGTTCTTTTTTCCGATGATTCCAGACATTTTCTTCAGGCACTGATCGACATGAAGTTTCCGGTAGAAGTGAATGAGGCACAATGTACCGTAAAGATTACAGGATATGGTGGCAGGATTCCATATTTTGAGCAGAATCACGATAAGGAATTGAGCATAGATGTCGGCAGTGCAGGAACTGCGGCCAGATTTCTGACGGCGTATCTTGGACTTTCCAGGGGGGATTCATTTCTTAATTCGTCGGATCAAATGAAAAAACGTCCGATGCAGGAACTGATTGAATCTCTGGAGAACCTTGGGGCAGAATTCACCTTTGAGGAAGAAGAGAATCATTTTCCGTATCATATTCATTCCGACGGATGTCAGAAGGAAGAAACGGTTGTTGATGTAGAGAAAAGCAGCCAGTTTTTAAGCGCACTTCTGATTGCATCTGTTCTTGTGGATCATGATTTTACAATTCATGTAAAAGGAAATCATGGAATGGAATATGTCAAAATGACCATTGCAATGATGGAACAGTTTGGCGTTTCTGTGGAACAGCCCGATGCAGGAAGTTATCGTATTGCAAAAAATTCTTCCTACAAGGCAATGGATTATCAGATTGAGCCGGATTTATCAGCAGCATGTTATTTTTATGCGATGAGTCCTTTGCTTCATGTGCCGGCAAAAGTTATGCATGTACATCACAATTGTCTGCAGGGGGATATCCGTTTCCTTAGTGTTTTGGAAGATATGGGATGTGAGATTTCAGAAAATGAAGATGGAATCTCGGTATTACCACCGGAAAATGGCCTAAAAGGTGGAAGTTTTGATCTGTCCGGTTTTTCGGATCAGGCATTGACCCTTGCAGCGATCGCGCCATTTGCAGATGGGGATGTGACTATTCAAAACATTGGACATATCCGGTTTCAGGAATGTGACCGGATACATGCAATCTTATCCAATCTGCATGATCTGGGAATTGCATGCGAGGAAAAGGATGGAAACATCACAATTCATCCGGGAACTTTACACGGAGCATTGATTCATACTTATGAAGATCACAGAGTTGCCATGGCATTTGCAATTATTGGATTAAAAACAGATCATGTGATCATAGAAAATCCTTCCTGCTGCCGGAAAACATTCGAAAATTATTTCGAGACGCTGGAAGCCCAGGTATATGATTAAAAAATACGCATTTACGTAGCAAAAACGTAAATGCGTATTTTTTATCTTTTATATAAAGTGTAATTTCGCTCTGTCAAAAGTGCAACTGCAAGATCTAAAGATTCCTGATCATAAAATTCAATGCGTAACACACCGTCTTCGAACTCCCGGTTGTTAATAATTCCGATATTTTTAATGCTGATTCCCTTTAACGCAAGAATGGTAGCAATCGCGGCAATTCCGCCGGCTTCATCAATCAGATCCAGATAAATTTCATAAACAACGGAATGTGCTTTTCCAGGAACAGCAATGGAATCACGGTAATCTTTGGCTGACTGGAAATACTGAAGCATTGCATCGGAGTCGGATTTCTCAATATCATTGCGGACACGTTTGATTTCCTCCAGGTACTGGTCAATCAGATTTAAAACAGGTTCTTTGTTGGATAAAAAGATATTCTGCCACATGATCGGAGAAGATGAGGCGATTCGTGTGATATCACGGAAGCCGCCGGCTGCAATTGTTTTCATGGTATCCTTGTCATCATCAATTCTTTGAATCAGGTTCACCAGAGCAAATGCAATAACATGTGGAAGATGACTTATGGATGCGGTTGCATAATCATGGACTTTGTAATCTAAAACAAGTGGAATTGCACCAAGTGAGGTGACAAAAGCGCGAAATTCTTCAATCTCTTCCTGTGGTGTTACGGAAGTTGGTGTAATGATGTAATATGCATTTTCAAGAAGATACTCATTCGCATTGGTAATTCCTGTTTTCTCTGATCCCGTCATCGGATGTCCTCCGATAAAACGGTCTTCCATGCCAAGCCGGATGATTTCCTCATGAATTTCGGTTTTGGTGCTTCCAACATCTGTAATGTAACAGGTTGGTTTTATAATATCCCGCAGTTCGGAAAGATATGCGATATTTTTCTGAACTGGTGCACATAAAAAAATATAGTCACATTCACAAAAAGCAGATAACGGAAGCAGGGTATCATTATCGATAATTCCAAGGGAATATGCTTCTTTCACTGTTTCTGTGTGGCCGGCAGTTGCAATAATATGTATATCCGGATTGACTGCTTTTAGCTTCTTGGCAATAGAACCTCCAATAAGTCCAAGGCCGACAAATCCGATTTTCTGAAATCCCATGATGTTTTCCTCCAAGATATATACTTGTTTCATTGTACTATATTTGCCACGGTCATGAAAGGCTTTTTGTCTGTATATATCGGATATTGTAATTATATTTGTGAAATTTGAATAAATATATTGTAATAACATTGCGGATACAGTACAATATAACCATACAAATCCGCTATACAAAAAAGGAGATATGGCTATATTTACAGAATTTGGAGGTACATACTATGAATGTTTACACAACAGACAAAATTCGTAATGTTGTCCTTTTAGGACATGGGGGATGCGGTAAGACTTCTCTGGTTGAAGCAATGGCTTATCTGGCCGGTCTGACAACAAGAATGGGGAAAGTTGCAGACGGCAATACAATCAGTGATTTTGATGAAGAGGAGATTACACGGAAGTTTTCGATTCATACTTCTTTGATTCCGATTCCATGGAAAGATACGAAGATCAATATATTAGATACTCCGGGATACTTTGATTTTGTTGGAGAGACAGAGGAAGCGGTATCTGCTGCTGATGCTGCCATCATTGTTGTTTCCGGCAAAGCAGGAGTAGAGACCGGCACGAAGAAAGCATGGGAACTCTGTGAAAAGTATCACCTTCCAAGAATGGTTTTTGTTACAGAAATGGATATTGACAATGCAAGTTTCAGACAGGTTGTTACCGATCTTCAGGAACTTTATGGAAAAAAGATTGCACCATTCCATCTCCCAATCCGTGAGAATGGGGAATTTATCGGTTATGTCAATGTTGTACAGCAGAAAGCAAAACGATGGAACGCCAAAGGGGAGGTTGAACATTTTGAGATGCCGGAATATTCCAAAGAAAACCTTGGTATCTGCCGGGATGTATTGCTGGAATCTGTAGCAGAGACAAGCGAAGAATTCATGGATCGTTATTTTGAGGGAGACGAATTTTCCGAAGATGAGATCCGACAGGCGCTTCGTGTTAATGTCGGAGACGGCTCCATGGTCCCGGTTATGATGGGCTCCAATCTTATGGCAAGAGGAATGTACACGCTGATGACGGACATTGTAAAATATTTTCCAAGTCCGGACAAACGGACCTGTACCGGTATCAATGTAAAGAGCAACGAGGTATTCCAGGCAGATTATGATTTTTCAAAGAGTAAATCGGCATATGTTTTCAAAACGATCGTCGATCCGTTTATTGGAAAGTATTCTTTGATCAAGGTAAATTCCGGTGTGATCAAGACCGATGATCTGCTTTATAACTATCACAGGGATTTTGAAGAAAAAGCCGGTCGGATTTATATCATGAGGGGAAATAAAGTAGAAGAAGTACCGGAACTTCACGCCGGAGATATCGGAGCACTTGCCAAATTACAAAAGACGGTCACAACGGATTCTCTTTCTACCCGCGCTAATCCGGTTGCATATTTGAGGACTGCGATCTCCAGACCATATGTGAATCTGCGATATAAAGCCAGAAATAAGGGAGACGAAGACAAAATTTCCCAGGCCATCCAGAAATTATTGCAGGAAGATCTGACGCTTGCCAATATAAATGACAGTGAAAACGGGCAGACTTTATTATATGGTATGGGAGAACAGCATCTTGAGATTGTTGCAAGCACACTGCTTAACAAATATAAAGTTGCGATCGATCTGATGAGGCCAAGAGTTGCATTCCGTGAGACACTTCGCAAAAAAGTAGATGTGGAATACAAATATAAAAAACAGTCTGGCGGACACGGTCAATATGGTCATGTAAAAATGACATTTGAGCCATCCGGTGATCTGGATACGCCATATGTGTTTGAACAATGTGTTGTTGGCGGTGCGGTTCCGAAAAATTTCTTCCCGGCAGTTGAGAAAGGAATCATGGAATCTGTGAAAAAAGGACCTCTTGCAGCTTATCCGGTTACCGGAGTGAAGGCTGTTCTTTATGACGGATCTTATCATCCGGTCGATTCCTCAGAAATGGCCTTTAAAACTGCGGCAATGCAGGCGTTCCGAAAGGGATTCATGGATGCGTCTCCAGTACTTTTAGAGCCAATTGCATCTTTAAAAGTTGTTGTGCCGGAAAATTATACCGGAGATATTATGGGAGACCTTAACAAGAGACGAGGACGTGTTATGGGAATGGTTCCGACAGAGAACGGCTATCAGGAGATCACTGCGGATATTCCGTATCTTGAGCTATATGGATATAATACCAGACTTCGTTCCATGACAAGTGGAAGCGGCACATTCTCTTATGAATTTGCGAGATATGAACAGGCTCCGGATGAGATTGCAAAACAGCAGATTGAGGAAAGAGCAAGTAAACTTGTAGATATGGAAGAAACGTAATACAATAGATCCATACCATGGATAAAGGAGTACTGCAAATGAAAGTTCGACTTTGGATCATCGCAGTATTATGCATTTTATGTTTATGGATGAATGGATCATTGACAGACCAGACAGAGGCATCTGATACCATTACATCAGATGCCTCTGTTCTTACGCATGCATATGATGCCAATACATCCGTTACAAAAGAATTTCATATTTTTTATATTTTATATGGTGGAATCAATCAATGGTCAAATCCCGATCATTATGAAGCAGGACAGGATGCGATCAAGCTGAGAATTCCTTACCGGTACGGGTATACATTTTCCGGATGGTATCTGGACAAAAACTTTACCAGAAAGATCGAACGGATCGACGATTCTTTTTGCGGGGATCTTGTGCTTTATGCAAAATGGACAGACAACATTGATAACCGGTATAACGTTGAACATTATGATTATCACGCTTCCAGACGCCCGGGGAAAAATACCAGACGTCTGAAAGACTGTGATTACAGCTTCTGTGAAAATATAAACATTCCGGGAATGCCATCTACAAGAGAAGATGATTTTCTCAATAATTATATTTTCAGCGAATCACAGTGCCCGCAGGGAATTTGCCTGACGGATGAATTTGTGTTAGTCACATCGTATTCGACAGAAGATGACTGCATGGGAGAACTGCTTGTCTTTGACCGTGCAACGGGAGAATTTCTTGTTACACTTGGCATGGATCCGAACAGTCATCTTGGGGGAATTGCATTTGACGGACAGAATGTCTGGGTCTGCAATTCATTTACCAAATCCATTGAACGGATCTCATATGACTTTATCCAGACAATGGCAGATGCAAACAAAGGCAGCGTTGTTGACGCAACAGATGTGGTTGATATCTTTCCGGTAAATAATGCACCTTCCTGTATCACTTATTACGGAGGAAGACTCTGGGTTGCCACACATACCAAATATCTGAACTCCAAAATGGTTGCGTATTATTTTGACAGCAGCAGTAAGCAGTTAAAAACTCTCAGCAAATATCATATTCCAAGTCAGGTACAGGGCATTACTTTTGGAGACGATGGAAGTGTGTACCTGAGCACTTCTTACGGCCGGAACAGATCTTCTTATATCAAGGTATATGAATCCGTAACGGCAATGTCATCCAAACCGAAAAAACCGGTTCTAAGGATCGAGATGCCGCCCGGATCTGAAGAAATCGATTTTCAGGATGATTCCCTTTATGTAATTTTTGAATCTGCCGGGGAGAAATATTATGAAGGAACAGATGGAAAGGGAACCAGCACTTCGCCAATCGATAAGATACTTCAGGTCCGGGTGGATTCTCTGAAACATTAGTTTTTGGTATTGCGTGACATAACAGACAACATTTTCTGGACACGTTCTTTTTCGGCTTCCGGAAGATCCCGGCTTAAGATTTCAGCAATCAGTTGTACTTCCGGTGCGGTGAAATTCAGATTTTTCTTTTTTGCGATATTCATGTTTGCAAGAAGAAACGGCATGGCTTCTTTCATGCTTTTCGGTTTATCTTTCTGCGCAAAAGAGAGTATAAATTGCAGTTTTTCGGGATCCATTCCTTGAAAAACTGGGTTTTGAAATAAAAAATCATCCGGATTCATCGTGGCCTCCTATTTTAAAAATAATTCATAATTGTCAAGAATACTGAACATATTTAACAACATATCGATGGTTTCCTGTTCTTTTGGAGAGCAGTACTGACGCATGGCGTTCAACATGGAAGAGCGCCTGTCAGTGCCTTCCGGGATTTCACATATTGCAAGTCCTCCCTGTGAACCGGAGAATAGTTTTAATGTATTCTGCAATTCCAGATATTGGATAAAGATTGCAATTTGTTTTTGTCTGGTACCGCTCATATAGGGCACCATTGTTTTTAACATCTGAAGTTCTCTGGTCTGCATTTTTTCATCGTATGGTGTAAACTTGCTTGATTCTTCCATAATTGCCTTTTTTATAAATACTATGATTGATATTCCTTTTTATTCCGTCTGTCATATAGATATAATAAAAGCAAAGGAAGGAATTGGATAATGGGAAAACTTATTATTGACGGAAAAGCGGTGTACGAAATTGACGAGGAGTGTGTAAAAAGAAAGCAGATACCAAAAGAATGCGAAGTCTTGGATAAGCTGAAGCCGGAATGGAAAAACAGCCCACGGAACAGAGAAAGCAAAAACACAGAACATTAATCAGCAAAAAAGCAGGCCGTGTAAAGACCTGCTTTTTGCATGCAAGGATTATGCATTTTTAAGATGCGATCAGCATAAACCTCCGCCGCCACATCCGCCACCGCATCCTCCGCAGCACAGAAGAAGCAAAATGATAATCCAGCAGCTGTCATTTCCGCCGCATCCAGATCCAAAGCCGGATCCGCTTCCTCCGTTACAGCAGCAGCACAGTAAAAGAATAATCCAGATAATAGAGTTGCAGCTGTTATCGCCACATCCACAGTTTGTTGCAGCTAAATCACTCATAAGTGACCTCCAAATATTTATTTTACAATATAGTCTATGAGAAAACGCGAAGAGGGTTCCAAAAAGAATTATTTTTTCTGAAATTAAGGCTTGACTTTATTGTGGTAAATGGCTAAACTAAAAGAAAAGTATAATTGTATACAATTATTCATGTAAGAATATACAATTAGAATGTATATATATAAAGGAGATTAGCCATGAGAGAAGTAGTCATGAACAATAAAACAAATCTTCTTCAATTAGAAGAGCATTTTTATCAGCTGGCAGATGTCAAAGAACCAAATACATTCCGTAATCTGTTCCCATATGAGGAAATCCCGAAGATTGCATTCAATGATCGAATCGTGCCTCATAATATGCCGGAAGATATCTGGATCACAGATACAACATTTCGGGATGGTCAGCAGTCAAGAGCTCCTTATACAACCGAGCAGATTGTAACAATCTATGATTATCTTCATAAACTTGGCGGACCAAAAGGAAAGATCCGTCAGAGCGAGTTTTTCCTTTATAGTAAAAAAGACCGTGATGCGGTATACAAATGTCTGGAACGCGGATATAAGTTCCCGGAAGTAACAGCATGGATTCGTGCAAGCAAACAGGATTTCCAGCTTGTAAAAGATATCGGACTTCGTGAAACCGGTATTCTTGTAAGCTGCTCAGATTATCATATTTTCTACAAGATGAAGATGACAAGAAAAGAAGTTATGAACCTGTATTTAAGTGTCATTCGGGAATGTCTTGAGACTGGAATCAGCCCAAGATGTCATCTGGAAGACATTACACGTTCTGATATTTATGGATTTGTTATTCCATTCTGTCTCGAACTTATGAAATTGATGGATGAGTATAAGATCCCGATTAAGATCCGTGCATGTGATACCATGGGATATGGTGTTAACTTCCCAGGTGCTGTTATTCCAAGAAGTGTACCAGGTATTATTTATGGACTGACTACACATGCAGGTGTTCCTTCAGAACTGATTGAATGGCATGGTCATAATGATTTTTATAAAGCTGTCAACAACTCAACAACTGCATGGCTTTACGGAGCAAGCGGTGTAAACTGCTCACTGTTCGGAATCGGAGAAAGAACCGGAAATACACCTCTTGAGGCTATGGTATTTGAATATGCACAGTTAAAGGGAACCTTAGATGGCATGGATACAACTGTTATCACGGAACTTTCGGAGTATTTTGAAAAGGAACTGGGCTACAAACAGCCAAGCAGAACACCTTTTGTCGGAAGCAATTTCAACGTTACAAGAGCCGGAATCCACGCAGATGGTCTGCTGAAGAACGAAGAGATTTATAACATCTTTGATACCGGTAAATTCCTGAACCGTCCACCACTTGTTGCAGTTTCCAACACATCCGGTCTTGCCGGTATTGCACACTGGATCAACAATTATTATCATCTTAAAGATGACCGCAAGATCGATAAAAACAGCGAACTGGTCAAAATGGTAAAAGCCTGGGTAGATAAACAGTATGAAGATGGACGTGTTACGGTACTTACAGACAACGAACTGGTCGTAGAAATAACAGACTGTTGCAAAAAGCTCAATATTGTTTTATAGTCGAGGTAGCATATGGCAGAGGATAATTATTCATTAGGATCGCGCGTATTTCATAAGATCCGCGAGGGGATCCTGTCCGGGAAATACGCTGCAAATGAAGAATTGAAAGAAAAAAACATCGGAGATGAGCTGGGTGTCAGCCGTACTCCGGTACGGGAAGCATTGCGCCAGCTGGAACTGGAAGGTCTTGTTTCCATCATTCCCAATAAAGGTGCATATGTTGTCGGATTATCCCAAAAAGATATCCGGGATATTTATGAAATGCGTTCCCTTTTAGAGGGATTGTGTGCTAAGTGGGCTGCTGTCAATGTCACGGAAGAACAGTTAAATGAACTGGAAGAAAATATCTTCTTATCTGAGTTTCATGCCGGCAAGCAGAACTGGGAACAGATGGTTGAACTGGATAACCGTTTTCATGAGATTTTATATCTTGCATCTGGAAGTAAGGAGTTGAAACATATTCTTACCGATTATCATCAGTATGTGCAGCGTGTACGTAAGGTTACCCTTGCAGAGGCAAAACGTGTCCAGGAATCGACCGAAGAGCACAAAGTGATTGTTGAAGCATTAAAGCAACATGATCCGGAGAAGGCAGAAGAAGCTGCAACTATCCACATCCGGAACACGGTGTCCAATATGGACAAGATTGGCTGGGACAATCTGATCAAGTAAATAAGCATTACAACCTGGAATTTGTAATGTTTTTAAATAAAATGTATGTAGAAGGAGAACAGTAAAATGGCTAAAATCAGTATGAAGACCCCTTTAGTAGAGATGGACGGAGATGAAATGACAAGAATCCTCTGGCAGATGATCAAGGATGAACTGCTCACTCCATTTATCGACTTAAAAACAGAGTATTATGACCTTGGACTTGAAGAGCGAAATCGTACCAATGACCAGGTTACCGTTGATTCTGCTAATGCAACCAAGAAATACGGTGTCGCAGTAAAATGTGCAACGATCACACCAAATGCTGCCCGCATGACGGAATATAACCTGAAAGAAATGTGGAAAAGCCCGAACGGAACGATCCGCGCAATGTTAGATGGTACCGTATTCCGTGCACCGATCGTTGTAAAAGGCATTGAGCCTAATGTAAAAACATGGAAAAAACCAATTACAATCGCCCGTCATGCATATGGTGACGTTTATAAGGCTTCCGAAATGAAAATTCCAGGACCTGGAAAAGCAGAACTCGTATATACTGCGGAGGATGGAACCGAAGTTCGTGAACTGATCCATAACTTTACAGGTGCAGGAGTCATTCAGGGACAGCATAACTTAAATGATTCCATCGAAAGCTTTGCACACAGCTGCTTTAAATATGCGCTCGATACCAAACAGGATCTCTGGTTTGCAACCAAAGATACCATTTCCAAGAAGTATGACCATACATTCAAAGATATCTTCCAGGAGATTTTTGATGCGGACTATAAAAACAAATTTGAAAAAGCAGGAATTACATATTTCTATACACTGATCGATGATGCTGTAGCACGTGTTATGAAGTCAGAGGGTGGATTTATCTGGGCATGCAAAAACTATGACGGTGATGTTATGAGTGATATGATCTCCTCAGCATTCGGCTCTCTTGCCATGATGACTTCTGTTCTTGTATCTCCTCATGGATATTATGAATACGAAGCAGCACATGGTACGGTACAGAGACATTATTACAAACATTTAAAAGGAGAGGAGACTTCCACAAACTCTGTTGCAACAATTTTTGCATGGACCGGAGCTCTTCGCAAACGTGGTGAACTCGATGGATTGGATGAACTGATCCGTTTTGCAGATCTCCTTGAAAAAGCCTGCATCAAAACAATCGAATCCGGAAAAATGACCAAAGATCTTGCTTTAATTACAACGATCGAGAACCCTGTTGTATTAAACAGTGAGGGATTTATCAAAGCTATTCGTGAAGAATTAGAGACAAGTCTTTCATGTTAAAAATTTCACACATTGACAGTTTGCCTAAAAAAAACTATAATTACAACATAAATTAACAGGAGGGGCACGATGGCACAAAAAGAAATATCACAGGCTGTTATCCGTCGAATGCCACGATACTATCGTTATTTAGGCGAACTGTTGGATGCCGGAGTTGAAAGGATCTCATCCAATGACCTGAGTAACCAGATGCAGGTTACCGCATCACAGATTCGTCAGGATCTGAATAATTTTGGCGGTTTCGGACAGCAGGGATATGGCTACAATGTGAAATATTTATATGAAGAGATTGGTAAAATATTAGGACTTGATCAGGTTCATAATATTATTGTGATCGGAGCCGGCAACCTTGGTCAGGCACTTACAAATTATGTGAAATTTGAACGTTTTGGTTTTAAAATCATAGCATTGTTTGATGTAAATCCGGCTTTAGAGGGTGTTAGTGTCAGAGGCATTAAGGTTCACATGCTGGATGAACTTGATGATTTCTGTGCGAACAATAAAGTAGATATCGCCGCTCTGACGATGCCGAAAGCAAAAGCTGATATTACGGCAAAGCATCTGGTAAGTATCGGAATTCATGCAATCTGGAATTTCGCACATGTAGATCTTGATATTGATAACGAAGATGTAGTTGTAGAGAATGTTCATTTATCGGACAGTCTGATGCAATTGTCTTACAATATCGAGAAAAATAAAAAATAATTTCCATCTGAACAAAGAGGAAGAAATATGAAAAGTGAACAGGATTTTCAAGAAGCTTTAAAAAACAAAAAGATTCCGATTCTTGTTCTTGATCAAAAATGGCATCGGTTATTCGCAATTCATGGGAAAACGGATGCCATTAAAAGTCTGGAGGAAGAAGTAAACGGACTGTTAGTCAGACAGGGACAATTAAATACCAAACTGAAGGAACTGAAAAAATTAAAAAATCAGCTTATGAGCAACATTGTTGCCAATATGAATGATGAGAAGACAGAAGATAAAGAACATCTCAGACATCGCAAGCTGGATGAAGATAAAAGGCTGATTGATGAGATCAATACACAACTGGAAGAATGTGAAGATGAACTTCTGGATATTCCAAAGCTCATCCAGGAAGCCAATCTGAAACTGATGATTGAAAGCATGGATTACTGTTATTCCAAATTACGTGTGAACCAGGAAGAATCGAAAGAAATTGAGGACTGGATTAATCAGGTGCGTATTGATTTAAAGAAAAACATCATTCGTAAACAGAATCGTGATATTAACAACCGGGAGATTTATGCATATATGCATGATATTTTCGGACCGGATGTTTTAGATCTTTTCGATGTACAATACGAAGAGGTCTTTCCAGATAAAGAGGAAAAAGACAATTCCAAAGAGGAAGAACCGAAAGAATCAGAAGAGAAGGATGGAGAGGACTAATGCAGTATCTTGTATCCGATAAGGAAATGAAGCATCTTGACCGGAATACGTCTGAGCATTTTCATGTTCCGGAAATTGTTTTGATGGAGCAGGCAGCAAATGCTTTTATAAAAGAATTGGCAAGATTCCTAAACGGGTCTGAAAATATTTTGATCGTCTGTGGAACCGGCAATAATGGCGCAGATGGAATTGCAATTGCAAGACTGCTTCGCCAACAGAATATTTCTGCGGCTGTCTGCATTCCGTTTGCTGAGAAGAAGCAGACGGATTCTTTTCGCCTGCAATATCAGATCTATACGGAGTACGGTTATCCGGTCATTTCCTATGATCAGTCCTGGGAGTCTTATACCGTACTGATTGATGCAATGTTTGGCATTGGACTTTCCCGTGAGATTGAAGGATCTATGGCAGAATGTATCCGGCGGATGGACCATTTTCATGGAAAAGTTTGGGCAGTTGATATGCCTTCCGGTGTATCTGCTGAAACCGGGCAGATTCTTGGCGCTGGTGTACATGCGGATCATACAATTACATTTTCCTTTGGCAAGATCGGCCAGTTTTTATGGCCGGGCTCAGAATATTGCGGAGATGTGATTGTTGCACCTATGGGTATTACAAAAGAAAGCTGGCTGAATGAAAGACCTCAGATTGCTGCACTTGAGCCGGAGGATCTGTCTCTTCTGCCGGAGCGCAGCGCACATTCAAATAAAGGAACTTATGGAAAGGTTCTTGTGATTGCAGGAAGTTATAATATGGCAGGTGCAGCATATCTTTGTGCGAAAGCAGCATATCGCACGGGCAGCGGACTTGTACGTATTTTTACGGATGACACCAATCGGATTCCCTTACAGTCGCTGATTCCGGAAGCGATTTTGTCTACTTATGACGCATCATTTGAACCGGAAATGTTACTCCATGAACTGAAATGGGCAGATTCGGTTGTTCTCGGTCCCGGGATTGGAACATCTGGAACTTCCCATCAAATTGTAAAAAAAGTTCTTCAAAATATACAAATTCCATGTGTCATAGATGCCGATGCTTTAAATGTCATCGCATCCGATCGCAGCCTTTTTTCACTTTTAAATGAAACGATGATTGTGACACCGCATCTCGGTGAGATGGCACGTCTTTGCAAACGTGATGTAAAAGCTATCCAGAATGATCTGATTGCTACAGCAAAAGCATTTTCGGATACTTATCATGCAACCTGTGTTTTGAAGGATTTTCGAAGCGTGATAAACGTCTGGCATGGTATGACTTATTTAAATCTTTCCGGCAATCATGGTATGGCAACGGCTGGAAGCGGAGATGTACTCTCCGGAATTATCGGAAGTCTTCTTGGACAGGGATGCTCTGCAGAAAATGCGGCAGCACTTGGAGCATATATTCATGGTCTTGCCGGTAATCAGGCATTGCAAGAAACCGGTTTTCGAGGTATGATTGCAGAGGATATTATAAATGGTCTGAATGGCCTTTGGAAAAGAGAGAGTTAAATTTATGAGTAAAAACAAACGCGTGTATGCAGATATTGATCTGGATGCAGTAGTATATAATATGGAATCAATGTATAAAAATATAGCTCCGGAGACAAAAATGGCAGCTGTCATCAAAACCGACGGATACGGACATGGGGCAAAGGAGATTGCACAGGCGATTGAATCTCTTCCATATCTGTGGGGATATGCGGTTGCAACTGTTGATGAGGCAATGGTTCTTCGGAGACATGGAATCCACAAACCGGTTCTGATTCTGGGCATTACCTTTGAAGACCAGTTCCCGGAAATGATCGAACATGATATCCGTCCTGCAGTCTGTGAATATGCTTCAGCACAGAAATTATCCGATGCAGCGGTTACTGCCGGAAAAAACTGTTATGTACATATTAAGATTGATACCGGAATGAGCCGTATCGGTTTTCAGGTTGGTGAAAAAACCGCAGAGATCGTTGCACAGATCGCAAAACTGCCAAATATCATTGTAGAAGGTATTTTTACCCATTTTGCACGGGCTGATGAAACCGATAAGAAGTACACTTATGATCAGATGGAACGTTTTCAGAATATGATACATATGATTGAAGAAAAAGGGGTATCCATTCCAATCAAACATTGTTCAAACAGTGCCGGAATCGTTGAGATTCCACAGGCAAATTTTGATATGGTGCGCGCAGGAATTACCTTGTATGGTCTCTGGCCATCCGATGAAGTGGCAAAAGATATTATTTCCTTAAAGCCGGCAATGTCATTAAGAAGCCATGTTGCATTTATCAAAGAACTTGAGGCGGACCGGCAGATCAGTTATGGTGGAACCTATACCACAACAGGAACGCAGAAAATCGCAACCATTCCGGTTGGATACGGGGATGGATATGCAAGAGGGCTTTCGAATAAGGGATATGTCCTGATTCACGGAAAGAAAGCACCAATCTGTGGAAGAGTCTGCATGGATCAGTTTATGGTTGATGTCACAGACATTCCGGATGTAAAAGAAGGAGATGTTGTGACCCTTCTTGGAACCGATGGAGACTATACGATCACTTTGGAAGAACTGGGCGAGCTTTCCGGAAGATTCAATTATGAATTTGCATGCCTGATCACAAACCGCGTTCCAAGGATCTATCACAGAAATGGAAAGGTGATCTCAGAAAGACCTGCCTGCATTGAATAGTCTATGAATACGCTCGATAAAATTGGAAATACTCTTGGTATACCAAATTTATGGAGTGGATTATATGTTAGTATTAAGAGGAGATATTTATTATGCAGATCTGCGTCCGGTTGTCGGATCGGAGCAGGGAGGGGTAAGACCTGTTTTAATTATACAAAATGATGTTGGAAACCGGCACAGTCCGACGGTAATCTGTGCAGCAATTACATCACAGATGAATAAGGCGAAACTTCCGACTCATGTAGAGCTTCGAAGTGATAAATATGATCTTGTAAAAGACTCTGTTGTTCTTTTAGAACAGCTTCGGACAATTGACAAAAAAAGATTAAAGGATAAAGTGTGCCATCTGGATAACCAGATCCTTATGAAAATCGATAAAGCCCTGGAGATCAGCCTGGAACTGTATACATAACTTGACGTAATTCAGTCATCATGGTATGATTTTCCTGTTTTTACCACAAAATTTTAAATTTACAGAACAAGGAGATAAAAGGAGAACATTTTATGGAAGATGGTGGGAGTCCCTATTTAATCATTATTTTAGGGATAATCATTCTGGCTCTGATTGTTGTACTGATTTTGTTAGTTGCAGAATATCATGAGAGCCTGTCAAAGAAACTGAAAAATATGATGCATGGAGCTTCTTTTCATGACAGTGATGATGTCACGGAAGAGGAGATCATTTCGATGGTGAACGAAGGACATGAACAGGGTGTCCTCCTTGCTTCAGAAGCAGAAATGATCCACAATATCTTTGAATTCGGAGATAAAGAAGCAAAAGATATTATGACTCACCGGAAAAATATTATTGCAATTGATGGAGAACTTTCCTATAACGATGCAGTTTCTGTCATGATTGACAGCAGCTGTTCCCGATTCCCGGTTTATCTGGAAGATATCGATAATATTATCGGAGTGCTTCACATCAAAGATGCATTCGCATTTTCGAAAAGAAATGAGATTTTCCGTACATCGATCAAAGATATTCCGGGACTGATCCGCGAGGTTGAATATATTCCAGAAACCAGAAATATCAATACGTTATTTACGGAAATGCAAACAGCCAAATCCCATATGGTTATCGTTGTTGATGAGTATGGGCAGACTGCCGGTATCGTTGCAATGGAAGACATTCTCGAAGAAATTGTTGGAAATATTGAGGATGAACACGATCATGAAACACATATGATTGAAAAACTTCCGGATGGAACCTATCTGATGGATGGTATGGCAGCTTTTGAAGAAGTTACCAAGCTTTTACATATTCCGGTTGAAGAGGATTCTTTTGATACGCTGAATGGTTTTTTGATTTCATCGCTGGATAAAATTCCAAATGACGGTGAAGAGACCAGTGTCAAAGAGTATGGATATGAATTCCATATTTTGAAAGTGGAAAATAAGATGATCACAAAAGTAAAAGTGTCAAAGCTTCCTGTTGAAACAAAAACCGAGGCTGACACTTGCACAGATAAAAATTTAATGCTACAATAAAGAGAAAATTTTTTTTAGAAAAGAGGAACGATTATGTCAGGACATTCCAAATTTGCGAATATCAAACATAAAAAAGAGAAGAATGATGCTGCAAAAGGCAAAATCTTTACTATGATCGGTCGTGAGATCGCTGTTGCTGTTAAAGAAGGTGGACCGGATCCTGCAAATAATTTTAAACTTGCTCAGGTTGTTGCCAAAGCAAAGGCAAACAATATGCCAAATGATACAATTGAACGTGGTATCAAAAAAGCTTCCGGTGATGGAAACAATGTAAACTATGTTCAGGCTACATATGAAGGATATGGTCCAAGCGGAACTGCCATCATTGTAAAATGTTTAACAGATAACAAGAACCGTACCGCTGCCAATGTAAGAAATGCATTTACAAAAGGACAGGGAAGTATCGGTGCACAGGGATGTGTATCCTATATGTTCGATGAAAAAGGACAGATCATCATCGATAAAGAAGAATGTGATCTGGATGCGGATGATCTTATGATGACTGCACTGGATGCCGGAGCAGAAGATTTTTCAGAGGAAGATGACAGTTTTGAAATCACAACAGATCCAGCTGATTTCGAGGCCGTGCGCAAAGCTCTGGAAGATGCCAATATTCCAATGGCTTCTGCAGAAGTGACCATGATTCCACAGAATTATGTTTCCTTATCCGAAGAAGCAGATATTGTGAACATCGGAAGAATTCTTGATCTTTTAGAGGAAGATGACGACGTTCAGGAAGTATATCACAACTGGGAAGAGTAATGACTCTGGAACCTGAATCCCCACTGCATTTTGCTGTGGGGATTTTTTATAAATATATGGAAATTACAGCTAAAAAGAGGTATCATAAATGTAAGCTATTATTTTTTATGTATTGAGGAGGCAGATATGAAGAAAATATTATTTGCAGCATCTGAATGCGTTCCGTTTATTAAGACTGGCGGCCTTGCAGATGTATGCGGAGCACTTCCAAAAGAATTTGATAAAAAATACTGGGATGTTCGGGTTGTGATTCCGAATTACAGCTGTATTCCTAAAAAATACCGTGATAAATTTGCGTATGTTGCACATTTTTATATGAATGCGGGACCATACATCCAGAATAAATACGTAGGAATTTTAAAATACGAATTAGATGGAATTACCTATTATTTTATTGATAATCAGGAGTACTTTACCTGTGCAGTTCCTTATGGAGACATCCGTTATGACATTGAGAAGTTTGTATTTTTTGATAAAGCAGTATTATCCATGCTTCCTCATATTGATTTCCATCCGGACATTATCCACTGCCACGACTGGGAAACAGGACTTGTACCTGTTTATCTGAAGAATGAATTTGCTGCGGATCCATTTTTCTGGGGAATTAAAAGCATTGTTACAATACATAACCTCAGATTCCAGGGAGTGTGGGATATTAAGACCATGAAGGCACTGACTGGTTTTTCGGCAGATCTGTTTACCCCGGACAAACTTGAATTCAATAAAGATGCAAATATGTTAAAAGGTGGACTGGTTTATGCCGACTATATTACAACCGTAAGTGATACCTATGCCAATGAGATCCAGACACCATATTATGGAGAAGGATTAAACGGTCTGCTTTCTGCCCGCCATTTTGACATGCAGGGAATTGTTAACGGTATTGATTATAAGGTTTACGATCCGGAAACTGACTCCAAGATATATACCAATTACAGCAAATCGGATTTCCGGAAGAAAAAATCACAGAATAAGACAAAACTTCAGGAAGAACTTGGACTTGCCGTAGACAAAAAGCGGTACATGATCGGACTGATCTCAAGACTTACCGATCAGAAGGGCTTAGATCTGATCAATTATGCAATGGAAGGACTTGTAGATGAATTTACACAGTTTGTTGTAATTGGTACAGGCGATCCGAAATACGAGAATATGTTCCGGCATTATGCATGGAAATATCCGGATCGTGTATCTGCAAATATCTGTTATTCCGATGATCTTGCACACAAGCTGTATGCGGCCGCAGATGCATTTTTAATGCCTTCCGCATTTGAACCGTGTGGACTGACCCAGTTGATCTCATTCCGTTACGGTACAGTTCCGATTGTCCGTGAGACCGGAGGATTAAAAGATACGGTGGCTCCATATAACGAATATGAAAATACCGGAGACGGATTTTCATTTACAAACTACAATGCAGATGATATGTTAAACGTTGTCAATTATTCCAAACATATCTTTTATGACCGCAAACGTTACTGGAATCAGATCGTTGACCGCGGCATGGAGAAAGATTTTTCATGGAATTCATCCAAATACCGTTATGAAGGGCTGTATAATTACCTGATCGGAGAATAAAAACGAAAGATTGTGAAACACTAAGTACGGATACCAGTTATCCGTACTTTTTTTGACCGGAGGTAAGAATGGAAACAGAAAATAAGATCAAACCACAGACAATGTCAAAGGAGGAAAATGAAAATATCCGTGAATACGGTCAGACACTTCTTACGCACAATACCTATCATCACAATATTTATCTGTTGTCAATCATCGGAGAAATCGAAGGGCATGAATGCCTTCCAGCCAATTCGAAAACCACAAAATATGAGCATGTCCTTCCAAGACTTGCATCTATTGAAGATGACAGCAGTGTAGACGGAATTCTTCTGCTTCTTAATACCGTTGGCGGAGATGTGGAAAGCGGACTTGCAATGGCAGAAATGATTGCATCCATCAGTAAACCTACCGTATCACTTGTATTAGGTGGAAGCCATTCGATAGGTGTTCCACTGGCTGTTTCTACGGATTATTCCATGATCGTGCCAACCGGGACGATGGTGATCCATCCCGTGCGAATGAGCGGAACCGTGATCGGAGCTCAGCCAACCTATGATTATTTTAAGCAGATGCAGGACCGGATCATCGGTTTTATCTCTGACCATTGTAATGCAACGAGAGAACGTCTGGAAGAAATGATGATGAATAAACAGATGCTGACGAAAGACCTCGGAACCATTCTTGTTGGAAAACAGGCAGTGGAAGAACATCTGATCAATGAAACCGGCGGAATTGAACAGGCCTTTTTAAAACTTCATGAACTAATTGACTATCAAAAGCACTAAATATAGTATTTCCCAAACCCTTTGATGACAAAATATTTGTAATATGATATTATGAAATATGTACGTAAAGAAAAGGGGGCGCCTATGTCATTATTACAAGCAATTTTAATGGGAGTCATTCAGGGGTTGACGGAATTTCTTCCAGTCAGCAGTTCAGGACATCTGGCTTTATTTCAAATATTATTTCACGCAAATACCGATACAGGATTACTCTTTAGTGTATTACTGCATCTTGGAACGCTGATCTCCATATTTGTTGCATTTCACAAAGATGTGGGGCGGCTCATCCGGGAAGGAATCCTGCTTTTTATAGATATAATTCTGAATATCATAACGTTCTTTGAGAATCTTTTTCTTAGAAAAGATCTGCCTTACCGAAGGGTAATCTGTACGGCATATCGCAAATTCGTAATGCTGATTCTTGTATCAACGATTCCAACGGGAATCATTGGTATCGTTGACAGTGACCTTGTTGAAATGTCTGAGACCATACTTTTGATTCCAGGTGCATGTCTGGTGATTACCGGAATTCTGCTTCTTATTGCGGACAGGCTGCCAGACGGGCATAAAACACCAAAACACGTTACATATACCAATGCGTTTATGGTCGGAATCTGTCAGGGACTGGCAACACTTCCGGGCTTATCACGTTCCGGAACTACGATCACCGCCTGCCTGGCAAGTGGGTTTGACCGGAAGTTTGCCGTAAAATATTCATTTTTAATGTCGATCCCTGCTGTTCTTGGAGCAGCAATTCTTGAGATAAAAGACTGCTTTGGTGCGCAGGGCAGTGAACTGGCGCTCAGTGGAGGCATGATTACAAATTATATAGTCGGAATGATCGTTGCGGCTGTGATTGGATACATCAGTATCAAAACAATGTTAGTTATCGTACGCAGGAAAAAATTCACCGGATTTGCGATTTACTGCATACTTGTAGGCATAGTATCTGTCGTTGGATATTTTATAGCCTGAGAAATTATTGATATATAACAGGAATTTAGTTGGAGGTTGTTTTCATGGCAACGAAGAGAAATTATTCTTCGAAAAGTAAGACTACGAACAGAAAACGAAAAAATACCAAAAAAGAACAAAAGATCCAGCAGCAGAAAGCTGCCGCATTCCGGGAAGAAGTAATCTTATGGGGAGTCATCGCAGTTTCCTTAGTTCTTTTTATCAGTAACTTTGGTGTTGGAGGCAGGCTTGGCAACTCGCTCAGCAGTTTTTTCTTTGGCATGTTTGGACTGGTCGCATATATTTTCCCAATCGTTTTATTTGCCGGAAGTTTCTTTGGAGTTTCCAATAAAGATAACCCATTTGCAATTTTAAAACTGATCGCTGCAATTCTTTTTTTCATATTTATCTGTCTGTTCTCAGAACTGATAGTATCCAAATCTGCGGTAATGACACCAAAGGAAGCATTTCAGTATAGTTCTTCCAGAAAAGCCGGCGGTGGAATCGTGGGAGGATGTCTGGCATACATACTGGTTCCGGCATTCGGAATCATTGGAGCATATATCATTGATATTATTGTTCTGATTATCACGATGGTTCTGATCACCGAAAGATCCGCTTTAAAAGGTGTACAGAAAGGAAGCAGAAAAGTATACGAAACCGCCCGCGAAAATACAGAGCGTTATCAGGAGATCCGGGAGCAGCGGCAGGAAGAGAAGGCCAGAAGAAGAATGGACCGTAAGGTCAGTGGTGTCTCACCGGATACACGGATTACAACTGCAAAGAATAATTCCAAAACGGATGAATTAAATGAAATCAAAATGGAAAATTATCCGGAATTGTGTGAAGTAAAAGAAGAAAAAAAGGTAAAAATCAGTCCAAATCCCAAAAAGGAAGCGGTTTTCCCACCAGAACCGGAACTTGCTTTTCCGGCGCAGGAATCACCGGCGGATGCTTCTTTGGATGACCTTGTAATCCATGGCGAATTTGACGCCCCTGTAAAAAAGACTTCCGTTCCGGTAAAACTGGCTTCTCCTTCTCCGGCAGTTTCAGCATCACCGGAACCAGCAAAACATGAGAAACCGGTTGCCACGGTAACACCAGAACCGGAAACAAAATTAGAAGACGAAGTACGTGAAGTAGAGAATGCCATTGAAGAATCAACAGAAACGAAGGAATATGTATTCCCACCGATCGATCTTCTGAAAGCTCCTTCCGGCAAAAAATCCGGAAATACGAAAGAAGAAGTCCGTGAAACAGCAATGAAATTACAGCAGACTTTAAAGAATTTCGGTGTAAATGTAACCGTAACGGATGTCAGCTGTGGACCGGCGGTTACAAGATATGAGATCCAGCCGGAGATGGGCGTAAAAGTAAGTAAGATTGTCAACCTTGCAGATGACATTAAGCTGAATCTTGCAGCGGCTGACATACGAATAGAGGCTCCAATCCCTGGAAAAGCAGCTGTTGGAATTGAAGTTCCAAATAAAGAAAATGTTATGGTGCCTTTCCGTGAACTTGTTGAGTCTGAAGAATTCCAGTCTTCGCAATCAAAGATTTCCTTTGCAGTCGGAAAAGATATTTCCGGAAAAGTAACCGTTACCGATATTGCGAAAATGCCGCATCTGCTGATCGCAGGTGCAACCGGATCCGGAAAATCGGTTTGTATCAATACCATTATCATGAGTATTCTATACAAAGCACATCCGGATGACGTAAAGCTCATTATGATCGACCCGAAGGTTGTAGAACTGAGTGTGTATAACGGAATCCCGCATCTGATGATCCCGGTTGTTACGGATCCGAAAAAAGCAGCCGGTGCACTTCACTGGGCTGTAAATGAAATGACCGACCGGTATAATAAGTTTGCAGCGGCAAATGTGCGTGAAATCAATGGTTATAATGCAAAAGTTGATTCTATTGAAGTCCCGGAAGGACAGGAGCGGCCAAAGAAAATGCCACAGATCGTGATTATTGTAGACGAGCTGGCAGATCTTATGATGGTGGCATCCAATGATGTAGAAGAGGCAATCTGCCGTCTTGCACAGCTGGCGCGTGCTGCCGGTATTCACCTTGTCATTGCAACACAGAGACCATCAGTCAATGTCATTACCGGACTGATCAAGGCCAATATGCCAAGCCGAATTGCTTTTGCGGTTACATCCGGTGTGGATTCCAGAACAATCCTTGATATGAATGGAGCAGAAAAGCTGCTTGGAAAAGGCGATATGTTATTTGATCCGCAGGGAACACCAAAACCAGTCCGTGTCCAGGGCGCTTTTGTTTCTGATAAAGAAGTTTCCGATGTTGTTGAATTTTTAACTTCCAACAATGGAAAAGCAGAGTATAATAACGATATGGAAGAAACATTAAATAATATGCCGACAACCGGAGGCAATACCGTATCCATATCTGACAATGACTCCGGCAATGACGGAAGAGATGCATATTTTATGGATGCGGCCCAGATACTTATGGACAAGGAACGTGCTTCCATCGGAATGTTGCAGCGTTATCTGAAAGTTGGATTTAACCGTGCCGCAAGGATCATGGATCAGCTGGAGGAAGCAGGAATCGTTGGACCGGAGGAGGGTACCAAACCAAGAAAAATCCTGATGTCTCCGGAAGAGTTTGCTCAATTTATTGACGAAAACAGTTAAAAGTGATAAACATTATTAGTATATATACATAAGTGGAGGAGTTAAAGAAATGAAAACCGATATTCAAATCGCACAGGAAGCAAAAATGGATCTGATCAAAGACGTTGCCGCAAAACTCGATATTACAGAAGATGAACTCGAGCTTTACGGAAAATACAAAGCAAAATTATCAGATGAGTTAATGGATAAAATCAAGGACAGACCGGATGGTAAGCTGATCCTTGTAACAGCCATCAATCCAACTCCAGCAGGTGAAGGAAAAACAACCACCAGTGTCGGACTTGGACAGGCTTTTGGAAAGCTTGGCAAAAAAGCAGTGATCGCTCTTCGTGAGCCATCATTAGGACCATGTTTTGGCATTAAAGGTGGTGCTGCCGGCGGCGGTTATGCGCAGGTTGTTCCAATGGAAGATCTGAATCTTCATTTTACCGGAGATTTCCATGCAATCACCTCTGCAAATAATCTTCTTGCAGCACTTTTAGACAACCATATCCAGCAGGGAAATATCCTTGGAATCGATCCAAGACAGATCGTATGGAAACGTTGTATGGATATGAATGACCGTGTGTTACGTAATATCGTTGTCGGACTCGGAAGCAAAATGGATGGAATGGTAAGAGAGGATCATTTTGTAATCACAGTTGCATCTGAAATCATGGCTATTTTATGCCTTGCTGATGACATGAATGACTTAAAAGCACGCCTCGGCCGGATCATTGTTGCATATACTTTTGATGGAAAACCGGTTACAGCAGACGATCTTCAGGCGACTGGAGCTATGGCAGCTTTATTAAAAGATGCATTAAAACCAAACCTGATCCAGACACTGGAGCATACACCAGCTTTGGTACACGGTGGTCCATTCGCTAATATTGCACATGGATGCAACAGTGTCCGTGCAACCAAAACAGCATTAAAACTTGCAGATTATGTCATTACAGAGGCTGGTTTTGGAGCTGACCTTGGTGCTGAAAAATTCTTTGATATTAAATGCCGCAAGGCGAACCTTCACCCGGATGCAGTTGTCTTAGTAGCAACAATCCGTGCATTAAAATATAACGGTGGAGTACCAAAGGATCAGCTTTCAGAGGAGAATCTGGATGCATTAAAGGCCGGAATCGTAAACCTTGAGAAACACATTGAGAACCTTCATAAATTCGGTGTACCTGTTGTGGTAACTTTAAACTCTTTCATTACCGATACCAAGGCTGAAACTGATTTTGTAGAGCAGTTCTGCAAAGACCGCGGATGTGAATTTGCCCTTTCCGAAGTATGGGAAAAAGGCGGAGAAGGCGGAATTGAGCTTGCAAACAAGATCTTAGACACCCTTGAGCATAAAAAGAGCGATTTTAAAGTTTTATATTCAGACGATCTTTCATTAAAGGAGAAAATCGAAACGATTGCAAAAGAAATCTATGGAGCTGACGGTGTTACATATTCCGCAGCTGCAGAAAAAGAATTAAAACGAATCACTGATCTTGGAATGTCAGACCTTCCTGTATGTATGGCAAAAACACAGTATTCCCTTTCCGATGATGCGAAAAAACTTGGACGTCCGACAGGATTTACCATCAATGTCCGTGAGGTATATGCATCTGCCGGAGCTGGATTTGTTGTTGCAATCAACGGATCGATCATGACAATGCCAGGTCTGCCGAAAAAACCAGCTGCAAACAATATTGACATTAACGATGACGGAGTAATTACCGGACTTTTCTAAGGAGAGAATCAATGGCTAAAATAATTGACGGAAAACATATTTCCCAGGAAATCAAAGATGAATTAAAACAGGAGGTTGCTGCATTAAAGGCATCCGGCAGGGAATGTGCACTTGCAGTAATTCAGGTCGGAAATGATCTGGCTTCCTCTGTATACGTCAGAAACAAAAAGAAAGCATGCGAATATATCGGCATTCGTTCACTTTCTTATGAACTGGATGAGAATACATCCGAAGACGAATTACTTGCATTGATCGATAAGTTAAATGCAGATTCTTCAGTTCATGGAATTTTATGTCAGCTTCCGCTTCCAAAACATATGGATGAGGATAAAGTCATCAAAAGAATTTCACCGGAAAAAGACGTGGATGGTTTCCATCCACAGAATGTCGGGGCTCTTGTAATTGGACAGAAAGGTTTTGTTTCCTGTACTCCGGCCGGAATTATCCAGCTTTTAAAACGCAGCAATATCCAGATGGAAGGAAAACATTGCGTGGTAATCGGAAGAAGCAATATCGTTGGAAAACCTATGGCACTTCTGATGCTTCGCGAGAATGCTACCGTTACCATCTGTCACTCCAGAACCCGGAATTTGAAAGAACTTTGCAAAGAAGCTGATATTCTGATTGTTGCAATTGGAAAGCCACAGTTTATCACTGCAGATTATGTCAAAGAAGGAGCAGTTGTCATTGATGTCGGAATTCATCGCGACAAGAACAACAAGCTCTGTGGCGATGTAAAATATGACGAAGTTGAACCGGTTGCATCTGCAATTACTCCGGTTCCAGGCGGAGTTGGTCCAATGACAATCGCCATGCTCATGCATAACTGTGTAGAAGCAATGAAGATGTATTCTTAAATAAATGGGGAAAACTTATGAAATGTATATACTGTGGAGCTGAATTAAAAGAAGGCTGCATTTATTGTTCCAAATGTGGAAAAGAGGTCCAGCTGGTACCAGATTATTCAGGCATTGAAGATGATTATCTGAAAGCATTGATTACAAGCAATGAGACACCGGACGACACTGTGAAGAAAAACATTTCCAATAAGCCACCGGTAAAACCGAAAAAGCAGGAGACCGAACCCGAAAATAAAAATAGCGATAAAGGCAATGACAAAAAGAAGAAAAAGAATCAGAAAAAGAAACTGATTATCGTGATCTGCTCTGTTGTAGCCATTGTGATAGCAATTATCTCAATTATTATTCTGCTTCAGTTTCAGCAGAAAGAAAGGCAGAATAATTCCGTGGATTATCAGCTGCAAAAGGCAAAAGAAGCAGAGAATTCCGGCGATTATACCGAGGCAGAAAAGTATTATAAAAAAGCGCTGAATCTTGATTCCAAAGACGCTGATATCCCGATGGCGCTCGGAGATCTGTATTTAAAACAAAAGGATTACGATTCTGCCATTACCGAATATAAAGAAGTACTGAAACTTGATAAAGCGAACAAAACCGCATACAAGAATCTGATCTCCATTTATGATAAACAAAAAGATTATGATTCGATTATCGCGCTCAGCAAAACGGTAACGGACAGTAAACTTCTGGATCTTTTTTCTGATTATCTGGTTACTGCACCTGTTTTTAATCAGACAGCAGGAACTTATGACGAATTCATTGATATTAAATTATCCGGTCAGAATTCATGCAAGATCTATTACACCAAGGACGGAAAAGATCCAATTAAATATGGTGAACGCTATACGGATCCGATCCAGCTTGATGAAATGGGAGAGTATGAGATCAAAGCGGTATGTGTCAATGACAAAGATATTTATTCGGATGTTGTATCCAACAAATATAAGATTGATATTCCAGCCCCGGATATGCCGGTCGTTACCCCGGATGGTGGAAATTTTGGAGCGGAAACAACTGTAACTGTCTCTGTTCCTGATGGCTGTAAAGCTTATTACACCTGGGATGGAAGTGATCCGGATGAAAATTCACAGGAGTACACAGAACCGATTCCGGTTCCAGATGGAAACAATGTCCTTTCGGTTGTATTGATTGATGAATCGACCGGTTTATCCAGCTCGATCTACCGAGGTAACTTTGTATATTTCCATTAAAATAATGAAATAAAAATAACGGATGTTTTCACAACTTATGAAAACATCCGTTATTTTATGTAAAAAATTATTCTTCCGGAATAAACTCAATATAATCCTTTTGCATTTTGCTTACACGGGCAAGAGAGTATACTTCAAATCCCTGTGATTTAATCTTTTCACGTCCCGGCTGAAATGACTTCTCAATCAGAATACCAACACCGGCAATCGTTGCATGTGCTTTTCGAAGCAGACGGATTGCACCGGTAGCTGCCTCACCATTGGCAAGGAAATCATCGATGATAAGTACGTGATCTTTCTCTCCGATATAATTGGCAGATAAGGTCAGTTCATAGCTTGTACCTTTGGTATAAGAAGTAACCTGGGTCTGATAAAGGTTGTCGTTCAGGATCTTGGATGGCTGTTTCTTTAAGATGACAAGTGGAATCCCAAGCTGCTGTGCCGTCATCAGAGCAGGAGCAATACCTGAGCTCTCAATGGTTACAACCTTTGTGATTCCTCTTCCCTTAAAATGTTCAGCGAAATCCTGTCCTATATGAAGCATTAACTCAGGGTCAACCTGATGATTCACAAAACTGTCAACTTTGAGAATATCTTCGCTGATAATGCTTCCGTCATTTTTGATTTTTTCTTCAAGTTCTTTCACGGTAATTACCTCACACCTTCATTCATTAGTTCATCCATTATATCATTATTTCCTCAAAAAAAGTAGAGAAATCCCTAATTTTCCGGAAAAATTTTTGCATAAAGATCTTCCACAATATGATCCAGAAATTCTTCGGATAAATTTGGATATTTTGACGTGATGATTGTTGAAATTTCCTGATATCGTGGGAAATACAAAAGTTCGCTGGAATTGACATCCGTGGATTCGGTTCCAGAGAAATCTTTATTCTGCAATGCTTCCGCGTAAGAATCCATAAACCAGGAAATAATAGCATCGTATGTATTTTTCTCATTTGAAGCAGACATCCTTAATTTATTCAATGACGCAAATGCATGAATTCCGACAAATAAGAAGAACGCAAATAAAATCCCCATAACAACAGTCAGAATAATTTTGGTATCCTGCACAATCTGGAGTGGAAGCACTCCCATCCAGAGTAAGATGAGTAACAGAATTCCGGCGATTCCAACTATGCTGAAACTCCATGCGGTAGATTTCATATCTTCCAATCGGGTATTCTGGTCAACGTATATTTTCATAAATTCCTCCTGTCCTGCAGCTTTTCGCTGGCAGTGTAACTTGTGACGTTACCACATTCTGATAAAAGTATAGTATAAAAAAACAGAAAAGAAAATGATTTTTTATGTTGTTTTACCTTGATATTAAAAACCGATTTTTATTTTTTAACCCAATTATACGAAAATGAAATGGAAAGATAAAGTGATTTGCAATGGCAATTATTTTTTAGGTCAACTGTTTTGTCTGATTTCAAAAATTGTTAGAAACCTCTTCCTAGACTTACTGTAAAACAAGTGTTAAAATACCATCAGTATAGTGCTATTAAATTATTTAATTATCGAACAGAGAATATGAAAGAATGTTTAATGAAGTGTCAGGGCAGTTTCATTGTTATTGATAATCCAGATATTAAAACAGGTGAAGATTACTAAAGAAGCAAAGACACGTGACAACAATAGTCAATTTTCTACTCTTAAAAACATTACCTTTTTTTAATCCTGGGTTCGTTAATCTATTATAGCACCATTTTCAAAAACAATTCTTTCTCTTCCTGACTTTTATAACACAGTGAAGAAAAAGAAGAACATCCCACAAAGGGAAAAGAAAATAAGAAGAAAGAATTGCAGGAGGACAAAGTTTATGAAAAAGAAAGTTGTCGCAGAATTCATTGCAATCGTTACAGGAATATAGATATGCTACAATGTTTCTCAGAAATTGAGGAAAGAGAGGAGTTATCATGCTTTATATAACATTTAAACAACCAGAGAACTTTAATCGGGATGTTGATGTATACTTTAATAATAGATACGAAGATGAATGGTTAGAAGATCCTGTAGTAAAACAGATTGTACGTGATATTGATCACTCAGAGATATTATCAAATCGCGCAGTGGAAAGCCCTGTTCTTGGGATTATTCCCCTTACCCGAATTTCCGGTGGAGCAAAAGCGCTTATTCTTATGCTGAAAACAGATCGTATTATCTGGGGCACTGCATGCGGGGATAATTGCGCAGATTGGATCAATAAAATCAGCCGTATGAAAGATATTACATTATTTTATGAACATCCTATGGAATTTAAATGCGAATTGAATGGTGTTTGCATAGATACCAATAAACCAATTCATAACAATGATGATTTTATGCGTTGCTATTTAGAAAGTAAGGGGTTTGAATTTTAATGCCAGTTATTAAGATTAGAAATAGAGAAATCTCATATGATTTTGAATTTAAACAGAAATTTCTTTTTATCCGTGGAGATTCGGGAGTAGGTAAAACGTCATTAATTCAGTTGGTTGCAGATTACAATTTGAATCCAGATGCGGTTAATTGTGATGGAGATACAAATATAAGAGTGCTGATATCGAAAAATGATTTGACAGAGCATGGACTCATTTTCTTTTTGGATGAGAACTCACCGTTATTGGTCGAGTCTCAAAGTGCATCCCTCTTTAATGCTTCTGATAATTATTTTGTCATCATCACTCGTTCAAGAAAGTTTAACGGATTTAAAACGGGATTAGACAGTATCGTTACAATGTTTCCAGGTGCAGATGGTACGCATACAGTTGAACCAACATATCCAAGGAAAAACATTTGAATATTCTTGGAGATCGTATTGTATGCGAAGATACAAAATCGGGAAAGCAGTTTTTGGAGAAAGTATTGAGAATACAAATTGATTCGGCTGGTTCCAAAGATCGTTTTGGAATTGCACTTAGAAAATTAAAAACGCATTATAAAGAGTCAAAATTTACGATTGTGTATGATAGGGCAGGAATCAGTTTCAGTTATGCAGATCAAATGGATTATCTTAAAGCTATAGGGGTTGAAATCATATCTGAAATTGATTGGGATAGTTTTGAATCATATATTTTAGAATCAGATGAATATGGAGTTGAAGTTCCGTGGTATCCAGATAAAGAAACAAATGCGACAAGATTATTTCAGCAGTGTATTTCAAATAATTATACAAAAAGTAGTATTCCGGAAGATATGAAACTTCCAGTTTATTGGAAAGTAAAAGAGGCATTGGTGTGTATGCAGAGACCGGATAATAAATTGACACGTGTAGAATTTTAAACAATTTTCTTGTCAAACTGGACTACCCAAAACATAGGTTCTGACATAGTACCAAAGAACCATTTTCAAAAACAATTCTTTCCCTTCCCAGATTTTATAACAAATCAAAAGAACAAAAAGAATTGTAGGAGGACAAAGTTTATGAAAAAGAAAGTTATCGCAGGAATTATCGGTATCGCAGCAATCGTTGCAATTACTGTAGGTATCGTTATCGTTAATCAGAAACCAGAATTGGCAACCAGCACAGTTACCATAGAAGCAGGAGAAGAATTCAAGCCGGAAGCAAAAGACCTCTTCAAAGGTAAACACAGTGGTGATGTCAAAATCGACACAAGCAAAGTGGACACAGACAAAGTGGGCGAATACGAAGCCACTGCAACATACAAAAAGCACAGTTACACAATCACGGTTAAAGTAGAGGACACGACAGCACCAACTATCACCGCAAAGTCCGAGGATCCAGTCTACACAAAGGATGTTACGGCACTCAATGCTGAGGATTACGTAACCGTAGAGGATGTTTCAGACACAACTGTAGCATTTACAGGCTATCAAAAGATGGACTCTTTAGACGCAGAGCCAATCACAGAAGCTACTGCCACAGTTCCGGAAGAGGAAGGCTTTTACAAAGCAACTATCACTGCAACCGATGCAAGCAACAACGAATCCGATACAACAATTACTTTAGTTTACGATAAAACCGCCCCAACAATCGAAGGACTTGCTGACGGTACGACAGAATCTGATCCAACAGAGGACAGCATCCAGTGTACAGCTACAGATGCCATCGACGGAGCAGTAGATGTAACAAAATCAATCGAAAAGACAGGAGACAACCAGTACACTGTTATCGCAAAAGCTACAGACAGAGCTGGAAATGAAGCAACTCAGTCCGCAACGATTACAGTACAAGCTCCACAGCCAGTTGCAGAAGCTCCAGCACAGGAATCAGCTTCAAACGAAACAACGAAGAATGCCAGCAAAGGATCTTCTTCCAAAGGCTCTGGTAGTGGAAGCGCCTCAAACAAAGGTGGAAATGCAGCATCAGGTAATGGTGGAAGCACTCAGACAACCCCAGCTCAGCAGGCACCAGCAGAACAGCCAGCCGCTCCAGAACAGCAACCTGCACAGGTAGAACAACCAGCTCAGGATAACAACTCATCAGCAGGAAGTGATGGTTCATCAAATGACAGCTTAGACCGCTATAGACAACAGGATGCTGAACGGGCTGAAACAATAGATTGGGCGTGTCCATGGTGTGGTATTGATTTCGGTTATGGACAAGCAGCTTCAGATCAATATGCAGAACATATGAGAAGTGTTCATGGTGCTCCATTATAAATAATTAAATAAGGCATTTACAAAGTTACGAGGGATCGCTCATTGAGCGGTCCCTTTTCGTCGTTTCAATATACTTCATTTCAAATACAAAAATAAAGGAGGAAGTCAAGTGAGAAAAAAGATTAGTACAAAATTGAAGATTTTATTATGCTTTGGGGTAATTCTGTTTACTGCGTTAAGCTTTAGTCCAACAACTGCATCCGCACATCATGCAGACACGGGAGGTCGTGAACCATCTAAAGTTTACGACTTTGATGAGCCATGGGATGCAGATTATGTTGGATGGTTTACACACGATAAACAAGTAAGTCCAAGAGCAACTGGAATCTGGTATGATCGGCAAGCATATGTCACGACATATTCAGTGCCGGGTTGTTATGTTCCATCTGATGCTTATTTAGTCCGGGATTATGGACAGGATGGTCCATACGCACCAGCATGTACAGATTCAGGTATGAAAGATTCGTTTTATTTATTCAGCAAGAGAGATGTGTATCAATGGGCCGTACAACACGGTGCTGTATCGGACAATGACGGCACCCTCCATGTTTGGGTTCAGCCAGCAATCGGAACTAAGACGAAAAAGGGTGGTACTTGGGTAGATGACGGTGTAACCCTTATGAATTTATACGATTGGACAAAAGCTAAACGATGGGCAAATCCAAGTACTTTCGCTTCCCATTACAACAAAGAGTTAAAAATCAAGATGGGCGTACCTGGCGGCGTCACAGTCAAATACCAGACCTTAAACGCTGGTGACGGATACAACGGAAGGCAGGACATTTTACCAAACGCTTCTTACAGTTACAATGTAGGATCAG
Organism: Roseburia porci; assembly: GCF_009695765.1. Classification (GTDB taxonomy): domain Bacteria; phylum Bacillota; class Clostridia; order Lachnospirales; family Lachnospiraceae; genus Roseburia; species Roseburia porci. The sequence continues at coordinate 65,500 of NZ_VUNI01000003.1, read as the reverse complement.
TCCATAGCTACTCAGAAACCGGAATCAAGTCCCATATTGATTGGAACAGCAAACGTATGGTACTCGTAGGTGTGGAAGTTACCAAAGACGGCAGCTCCGCAACTGGAACTTCCGGACTTTTATGTTCCTGCGTATCAGACAGTAACCGGGTCGAAGTCGGAAAAAGTTACAATCTCTGGCAGGATGGTTTAGGCGATGTGGGCAGCCATGCAAACTCCGGTTATTCGTTTAACAAAGACCGGTCAGACATTTACAATTTTATGGTCGGACAGAACTTCCGTTGTACATTCGGAACGACAGTTACCTATCTGTACGCAGAGGTTGACGATATCTGCAAGCTGTATCAGACCATGCTTTACGACGGATACGATGTGTTAAACCAATACGGCGGAGTATCTACGATCCATGTCGGTCAGACCTACAATGTGAATAGCGTTGTCCCACAGCAGTCCAGCTACAAAAATGCAGTATGGGAATTAGTAAAGGCAGGATTTTACAAAGCAAACGGAAGTAACATTCTGGCTAGGCCAACTACCGGCGTACAAAATGAAGTATGGGGCAACTCTTCCTACAACTTCGATCTGAGCAATCGTTCTGCATGGAATTCATCCGTAAGCAATGCAAATAAGCTTTACTACACACCGACAGTGAGGGACGATTTCGAGTACATGGGAACCTATCAGGTACGGGCACCACAGATCGAGCTGTGCTATTACAAAGATGATCTTGGCAGATACCATTTATTCTCAGCCACGTCCGGCGGAAAAGCATTAAATTACTCAGCCTGTCTGATCGACCAGTACAAACGCAACACATGGAAAAATAATGGAGCAACGACAAGTTGTACAGTAAGTAGTATCCTGAGAAATCAGCCTGTAACAATCGATGGCGCTTCTCAAAAACGGAATATGGTTTTAACAGAATCCTACGCATACAGTGCAAATGCGAACAACTCTGTAAAGGAATACAACGGAAGCACAAACTGCTGGACAGACACTTCTTTACCGATCAATGGTGTAACAGACAGCAGTTCAAGATTCAAAGCCGCCAATTCACAGGATGCTTACGAGATAGCAATCGATAAAAGTGGTAATGTGACACGCAGAACAACAAAAACAACCTACGGAACAACTCCAACTATCTTCGTGGCAGTTTACGAGGGAGGTCCGATCCTCACCGTAAAAAGTTATTACACGACGGACAAAGTGCCGAATCCGTCTCGTATTTACTACTTCGAAGCTCCGCAGTCAGGCGAGTTTACTTACGGTTCTGAGACTTTAAAGAGAGGCACAAATGTTCAGTATCCAATTGGAACAACACAGGTCAGCGTTGCAACAGCATGCGATCAGGATGGACTTGGTAATGCTGATGGAAGTTTGATCAAAAAGAGAGCAGACGGTGTAACAGTTGAGTGTCGAAGAACTCGGTTCAGTACGACGAATGATCTAGCAACTGTAAATGCTGTCAAGAAACTGACAACAACTTCCAGAATCAATCAAAGCGGAATTGAAAGTGTGCTTCCAATCTGGGGAACAAACTGGAACGGAGTAATTAACTTCAAGGGCGGCGTAGCAGCCATGGTAAAACTTTACGAAGCAGATCCGGTAAAGGGTTACTGGAAAGTCGCATACGCAGATCTTGAAGACGGAGACAAGGAAGGAAGTCTTTATTCCCAGTACAAAAACACCTATTACAGACTTGGCAGACCGAAACTGATAGAACTGAATACTGCAATTATGCTGAACAGCACTATGCATTACAGAAGCTTACCGGTATCGAAAAGCAGGATAATGGTTTATCAATCGTATGGATGTTGAATCCTTACGCAGCAAATTATGCGGGATATGTGGATTAACAAAATTGGTTGGGGCGCATTGTTAGAGAAATATTATGTTTCAGATACGTTGATGAGAAAGTATAGGAAGAAAGCTTTAAACGAGCTTGAGGAGTATTATCGTAGAAAAGAATTAGAGGGAATTGAATATATACTTAGTTAAAGAACTGCTATTATATAGTGGTTCTTTGTTTTTATTACGAAAAAGGTAATAAAAATTTAAAACATTAATTCGTGGTGTATTGAAATTTCTTTTAATCAGTGATATAATTCTGTTACCAAAATGGTAATAAAAATGAGAGGAGAGGAATAATTAAGTTTGGGAATGCAGATACTGTATAAGAATGAAACTGCAAAGAAACAGTTTTGTTCTGAGTACAAGAAGAAGTGGCGATATCCTAAGCAAGTAAAAAGAAACTTGAAGCTGCAGAAAACTATATACGTAATGCAGAGTCTTTAATGGATGTTGCAAATTATCCTCCGTTTCATTTTGAACATTTAAAGGGTGATAGAAAAGATGAATGGAGCATAAGATTAGGTAATACGGGTTATAGAGTTACAATGATTCCTTGTGATAACGGTGGTAATGAGATCGTAGAAGGAGACATTTTAGCTCAGTGTAAAATGATTAAAATTGTGAAAGTAACGGAGGTGTCGAACCATTATGAGTAATGTAAATGAATACAAAGATATAGTGGCATATCACCCTGGATATTATATTGCGGATATTATTGAAGATATGGAAATAAGTCAGGCTGAATTTGCCACAAGAATGGGAACAACAGCTAAGACTTTAAGTCAGTTGATTAATGGTCAGGCTAATATTTCAAATGATTTAGCAAAGAAGCTTTCTACGATGCTCGGAACCAGCGTAGAAGTTTGGCAAAATTTACAGAATACTTATGATCAAAAGTTGATTGAAATACAGCATGCTAAGGATGTTGATGCACAGGCTGAACTTGCAAAAGAAATAGACTATAAGTATTTTGTAGATGTCATTGGTTTGCCGATTGCAAGAAGTATAAATGAAAAAGTGGCAAATTTGTGTAAATATTTTAAGGTCGCAGATTTACGAATTATGTTGCAGCCGGATTTTTTAGTGAACTTCCGATCAAGTGCATCATGTAATAACGAGAAGAATATTATTAATTCTAGAGCATGGATTCAAACAGCTATAAATATCTCAAAAAGTATTGAAACCAAGCCATATAATGCAGAGAAGCTAAAAGGTTATCTGCCAGAGCTTAGGGGGATGACGGTTAAAAAGCCGGAAGAATTCCTTCCAAGAATGCGTGAAATTTTTGCTGAATGCGGTGTCGCTTTTGTCTTGTTACCACATCTAAAAAATTCAGGTGTGAATGGTGCTGTTAAATGGGTATCAGAGGATAGAGTAGTACTTGCGATGAATAATAGAGGGTTAGATGCAGATAAATTCTGGTTCTCATTATTCCATGAAATTAAACACGTACTTCAGCAAAAAATTAAAACTGTATTTATTAGCAGCACAGTTGAAGAAATGAAAGATATCAATGATAAATTGGAAATTGAAGCAGATAAGTTTGCAACAAACTATTTGATTTCACCGGCAGATTATAAAAGGCTGGTTCCAACAAGATATACTTCAGATGATGAAATTGTTGAATTTGCAAAAAGAATTGGAATCCATCCAGGAATCGTAGCTGGAAGATTACAGCATGAAGGTGTTATAGCACAAAATAGATGCTCAAAGTTAAAAGAAAAGTATGTGATAGAAATAAAGCATATTGCATAAACTAGCATGTAGGGGAGTCGTAAAATGCGATGCCCCTATTTTTTATTCCAAGGGAGGTACCAGAACGTGAGTAAACGTCAAATCATACGCAGAACGTTAAAATCAACGCCGCCTATTATGAGTGGCGTGGTTTCCGGCATTCATCCGGAAGGATATCTGACCATGGCATGAGGTAATCCAATTTTGCAGTATTGTGGAACATCCAGTTTTTCTTGCCAATGCAATAGGTTCTTTTGCTGCGTTATTAATCAAATGTTCGCTTAGGATAATATTTTCATAGTCCTTTGATAGACAAAAATATAGAATAGAATCGACAAAATAAAAAATAGAGAGCAGAGAACGAGAAAGTTTGGTATAATATGAATAATTGTGAAACGTTATGAATTTTCCGTAGACAGACAAAAACAATTCATTACACCGAAAAATTTGCGAATTTCAATATACGAAACGGTCAATTCTCTGTAGAAGAAAGGAAATTATTGATTACACCTACAAATAATTAAATTCTGACGGTGTAATTGGAAAGAAATGCCGATTTACGGAGAAAGCCACTGCATATTCCAACACGTTTTGCAATATCTGTCTGCCCAATATCATACAGATCAGATAGCCCCCATATCTAACTCATATAAGGATACTTACAAAATGAAAATCACAATATTATGCGTAGGAAAAGTAAAAGAAAGCTTCTATCGGGATGCAATCAAAGAATTTGAAAAGAGGCTCAGCCGATACTGTAAGCTGAATATTATTGAAGTTGCCGATGAAAAGACGCCGGATCAGGCATCGGACACAGAGGTTGCCCAGATCAAAGAGAAAGAAGGAGAACGTCTGCTGAAATCCATAAAAGAAGATGGATACCTGATCTGTCTGGCAATCGACGGGGCACAGCCGGATTCCGTCAAACTCGCAAAAAAGATCGAATCTATCGGGATAAACGGGATCAGTCATCTTTATTTTGTGATTGGAGGCTCCCTGGGATTATCCGACGCTGTTTTAAAGCGTGCCGATTATAAACTCAGCTTTTCGAATATGACATTCCCGCATCAGCTTATGCGGGTAATTTTGTTAGAGCAGATTTACCGGAGTTACCGGATCATCAATCACGAACCCTATCATAAATAACATAGGACTCGCTCTGTTTTCATATAGTTTAATATGAAAAACCATAAAAAAATCAATCCTGAAAATTTAATCGAAACCCTCGAACTTCCCAAAGATCTCATTCTTGGAATGCCAGTGATCTCACTTACCGGAAATTGTGAAATCCTGATCGAGAATCATCGCGGAATCACAGATTATTCGGAGCATCAGATGATCGTTCTTTCCAAAGAATTCCGTATCCAGATAGATGGAGAATGCCTGAATGTTGAATATTATACAGGAGAATCGATGAAGATCCGGGGACAGATCCATCAGATTACGTTTCTTCCATGATACAGTTTCTTTATCAGAAGCTCAGAGGCTATGTATATGTAAGATTTTCAGGGAAAAATGCAAGGCGTTGTATGAATTTATGTGTCAGACAGAACATTTCCCTCTGGAAGATCTGTGTTCTTTCAGAAGAGGAGTTCTGTTTCTATATGTATGCGGATGATATCTGGCTTTGCCGGCCAATGTTACGAAAAACGCATACACAGATAAAAATTTTAAAGCGATATGGCGTTCCGTTTTTTACATTTCATTACCGGAAACGGTTTTTCTTTCCGCTTGCGCTGGCTGCTGTATGCCTGTGCATTCTTTATTATTCCGGATTTGTATGGAAAATAGAGGTGATCGGGAATTCCAATATCTCCGAAGATACGATGATCACATACCTGCAGGAGAAAAAAGCCGGATTTGGTTCAGAAATAAATAAGATCGACTGTCCGTCTCTGGAGCTTGCAATCCGACAGGACTTTGATGCAGTGATCTGGTCATCTGTCTATATCAGAGGCACCAAACTGATCGTAGAGCTTCAGGAAAATATTAATCAGCAGAATGATACCGCACAGACATTTTCAGATCCGACCGAATGTTTAGATCTGGTCGCAGCAAAAGATGCCGTCATCACTTCCATCATTACAAGAAGTGGTGTCCCATATGTAACAGAAGGGCAGGAAGTCCATAAAGGAGATCTTCTTGTTTCCGGATGTCAGGAAATACGGGATGATTCCGGTGAAGTTGCGCAATACTATTATCAGTCTGCGGATGCCGATGTCCGTGGCATTGTTATTTATGAATACAAAGACAATATTCCGGTTCACTGGCAGGAGGAAAGCGAAACGGGGCAGAAACGTACCCATTTTTGCATTGGATGGAAAGACTGGTTTTTTGAATCTCCGGCCGTTTTCCCGGTATATGAAAACTCTCATGTTATGGAGGAATACCATCAGCTTCATCTGGCTGACAATTTTTATCTTCCTTTTTTTGCCGGGAAAAAAACATACCGTGAGTTCGAATATACGACGCAGACAAACAGCGAAGAGACTGCTGCAGACAAAGCAAAGCAGAATCTTGACCAATTTTTATCAAATTTAGAACAAAATGGGGTTCAAATTATCAGCAAAAATGTTAGAATGATTAAAAGAAGTACCAATTATGTGATTACGGGCGAGATCAAAGCCTGTGAATCGATCGCCGTACCGACACCGACGGCACAAAAAGAAATACCTCAGGAAGGAACCACAACGGATGAGCATGAATGAACTAGCAATCAATATCCCTTTGGAGCATATGTCAAATGTCTTCGGGCAGTTTGATGTTTATATACGTAAAATAGAAAAGACACTTGGAGTGACGGTCATTGTCCGTGACGACCAGTTAAAGATCATCGGCAATGATGCAAATATCAAAGCTGCCAGCGAAGTATTTACGCAGCTTTATGAGCTTTCCAAACGCGGAAACGTGATTACAGAACAGAATGTCAACTATGCGCTTTCCCTGCTTGCAGAGAAAAAGGAGACTTCTCTTGTTGAGATCGACAAAGACATCATATGTCATACCATAACCGGGAAACCGGTCAAACCAAAGACACTTGGTCAGAAGGATTATGTCGATGCCATCCGCAATAAAATGATTGTATTCGGTATGGGACCGGCCGGAACCGGTAAAACCTATCTTGCAATGGCAATGGCGATCACCGCGTTTAAGAATGAGGAGGTAAGCCGTATCATCCTTACGCGTCCGGCAATTGAGGCAGGAGAGAAGCTCGGCTTTCTCCCGGGAGATCTTCAAAGTAAGGTAGATCCGTATCTGCGTCCTTTATACGATGCATTATACCAGATCATGGGAGCTGAGAGTTTCCAGAAGAACATGGAAAAAGGACTGATCGAGGTTGCACCGCTTGCCTACATGAGAGGCCGTACACTGGATAACGCTTTTATTATTCTGGATGAAGCCCAGAACACCACACCTGCACAGATGAAAATGTTCCTTACCCGTATCGGTTTTGGCTCAAAAGCGGTAATAACCGGTGATGCAACACAAAAAGACCTTGCACCGGGCAGCAAATCCGGTCTGGATGTTGCTTTGCGTGTATTAAAGAATATCGATGAGATCGGTATCTGCAAACTGACGAGCAACGATGTTGTACGTCATCCGCTTGTTCAGAAGATTGTTCAGGCATACGACGATTTTGAGAAGAAATCCTCTTCCAGATCATCCGGAAGAGCAAAACAGGTGAAAAAATGAATTTAAAAGAGAGAGCATCTATTTTTCGGATCTTATCATTGGTCGGTATCGGAATATCGGCGATGGTTTTATCGGTTCTTTTATGTCTGATCAAAAAATTATATATTGATGAAAGTATCTGCATTGTATTATTTTGCGTATTTTTCCTTGCGGTTTTTATTCTGGAACTGGAGTTGCAGCGCAAACGGGCGGCAATCGGTAAGAACACCGAGACAAGCTTTTCAAAAATTGCCATTATGTTTGCAATCTGCTGTCTTCTGGAACTTTTAATGAACTGGCTGCCGGAATTTTACAAACCCGTGATGCTGATCGCACTTTTTATGTATGCGGTAAGTAATGAACTGATTGCATATACTGCGGTAACTTATTTTATCAGTCTGTATGCACTTCTTTTTTCACCGGGCACGACAGAACTGATTGTACTTTTTGCAATGAGTATTCTTGCGATTGCGGTAGGCAGCGCGCTTACGAAACCTTCTTATCGGTTCTTAAGCGGAATTCTGCTGTTCCTGTTTAATCTGATTCTTCCGGTTTTTGCATCATACTGGACCTATCATAAGATTAGTATGATCCAGTACGTTTACGGGGCAGTCGAAGGACTTTTTACTGCAGTTGTAGTGATATGGTTCTTTTTACGTCTGAAAGAAGATACGGCGAATCAGATCACAATCAATTATATCGATATGATTCAGGATACCTATCCTCTGGTTGCCGAGGTAAAAGCGTTTTCTGAGATTGAATATCAACATGCAAGAAAAGTTTCCGATCTTTGTTACCGTGCAGCCCAGAAGTTAGAATACGATGAAAATCTTTGTGCTGCCGCCGGATTTTATTACCGGCTTGGGCGCTGGGAGGGTGAACCATATATTGAAAACGGCATCAAGCAGGCGCAGAAATACTGTTTTCCTCAGAAATTGATCCGGATTCTGGGTGAGTACTACGGCGAAGTCCGTAAGCCATCTACACGGGAATCTGCGCTGGTACATATCGTGGACGCAATTGTCAAAAAAATAGAAGTATTAAATGAAGATGTTACATTGAGTGACTGGAACAGGGACATCCTGATTTACCAGTCTCTTGATGATTTTTCCTCTTCCGGACTGTATGACGAATCCGGAATGAGCATTAATCAGTTTTTACGTCTTAGAGAATATCTGGTAAAGGAGGCTTTAAAATAATGAGTTTTTACCTGGAAGAAGAATGTCCGGTTCCGTTTTCGTTTGATTATCAGGCACTGGCCGAGAAAGTTGTCGGTTTTGCTCTGGAGCATGAGGCATTTCCATATGAAGCAGAAGTAAACCTTACGCTTACGGATAATCCCGGCATTCACACGATCAATAAAGAATACCGGGATATCGACCGCCCGACGGATGTCCTGTCATTTCCGATGTTATCTTATACAACACCGGGAGACTTTTCTTTTTTGGAAGAAGAGAACGATGATGACTTTAATCCGGACACGGGGGAAGCAATTCTGGGGGATATTATTATTTCGGTTGATAAAGTAAAGGAACAGGCCAAAAGCTACGGGCACAGCGAAGAACGTGAATTTGCTTTTTTGATCGTACACAGTATGCTGCATCTTTTCGGTTATGACCATATGGAACCGGACGAGGCTGCTGTTATGGAAGCAAAACAGCGTCAGATATTGGAAGAAATGAACATCACAAGATCATAGGAGGAGATTATGAAAAAAAGATTATGCACACTCTGTCTGATTCTTCTGGCAGTGGGAACCACATTTGCCGGATGTAAAAAGAAAACATCTGATCAGACATCCGAGAAAAAAGAGACCCAGACGGTTGCAACAGAAGAACCGCAGCTGGCAGACAATCATGAGGGGCAGGCGCAGAGTATTCTGACCGGGGAATGGATCGACGAATCTCTCGCATCCAAACGTCCGATTGCACTGATGATTGAAAATACTGAGGCTACACTTCCGCAGTATAACATCAGCAAAGCGGATCTGATCTACGAATGTCCGGTAGAAGGCGGAATCACCCGTCTTATGGGACTTTATCAGGATTACAGCGGTATGGACCGAATCGGAAATGTCCGCAGCTGCCGTCTGTATTATGTATATTTTGCGAAGGAATTTGATGCAATTTACGTACACGCAGGAGAGAGCAAGTATGCGGTAGACGTACTGGACAGCGATTTTATTGATAACATTGATGGAATAAAGTCTGTCGGTAATACCTGTTTTTACCGTACCAATGACCGCAAAGCACCTCATAATCTGTACATTTCTTCCGATGGAATCAGCCAGGCAATCGAAGAACTTGGTTATCGCACCGATTTAAATGCAGATTACAAGGGGCATTATCAGTTTGCAAAAGATGAAAATCCAGTCACCCTCACAGACAGCAGTGATGCAGCTGTGGTATCTTTAGCGTATGTCAATCCAAAACCATGGTTTGAATATCATGAAGATGACGGATTATATTATCGATATGAATTTGGAAATCCTCAGAAGGATGCGGTGACAGACGAACAGCTTGCAGTCAAAAACATCATTCTTCAGGAGTGTAACAGCCATATTATGGATACCGGAAACGGTACTCTTGATGTAGATTATATGTCCGGTGGAAAAGGAAAATATATCTCAAACGGAAAAGCGATCGACATTACATGGAAAAAAGATTCCGATACTTCTCCAACCAGATATTACAATGCCTCCGGCAATGAAATTACGCTGAATCAGGGAAAAACATGGGTATGTATTATTCCAAGCGATACTGCAGAGAATAACATTGTCTATGGCTCCAAAGATGAATTCGAAGCGAATAAGTAAGGAAATCTAATAAAATGAACAAGTCGAACAACAAAGGAACCAATTTTCTGGTTCAGGGATCGATCCTCGCAATTGCATCTATTGTCAGCCGCGTGATCGGTCTGATCTACCGGATTCCGATGACAAATATTATCGGAGATCTCGGAAATAACTATTATGGCTGTGCATTTGATATCTATAATGTCATGCTGATCATATCTTCATACAGTCTGCCTCTTGCCGTCGCAAAGCTGGTTTCAGAACAGATGGCAAACGGCAGACGGAAAATGGCTTATCAGGTATTTAAATGTGCCATGTTATTTGCAATCATTGCGGGTGCTGTCTGTGCGCTTATTGTATATTTTGGTGCAGACTTTTTTACAAGCTCACTTTTGAAAACACCAAATAGTTTATTTGCACTGCAGATTCTGGCTCCGGCCTTAATCATTGTTGCTGTTCTTGGCGTAATCCGTGGATTTTTTCAGGGAATCGGAACTATGATTCCGAGTGCAATCTCCCAGGTTATTGAACAGATTGTAAATGCAATCGTCAGTGTCTGGGCTGCTTATGTTTTGTATCAATATGGTTCTAAGATCGGAAAAGTTCTTGGAAATGAAAAACAGTATGCGGCAGCCTATGGCGCAGCCGGAGGTACTCTTGGAACCAACCTCGGGTCAGTTGCAGGACTTCTGTTTGTTCTGGTTGTTTTTATGACTTATATGAAAGTATTCAAACGCCAGATGCGCAGGGAACGCAAGTCCAAAACAGCGTCTCTTTTGTATACCTTCCGCATTCTGATTGCAACGATTCTTCCGGTCCTGCTCAGTACGATCGTATATAGTATTGCCGGAATTCTGGATCAGGGAATTTTTAAAAATGTTGCGTTGCTTCAGGGATATTCCGAGAACGATATCGATATCTGGTGGGGTGTTTTCTCTGGAAAGTACAAGCTTATGATCAATGTACCTATTTCCATTGCATCCGCACTTGCCGCATCTTCAGTGCCTTCTCTTACCGCGGCATACACGGAAGGAGATATGGACAAGGTACGTTATCAGATCAATGCAGCAATGCGTTTTATCATGATTGTTGCGTTGCCTTGTACCGTTGGACTGGCTGTGCTTGCACGCCCGATTTTTGCAATCCTGTTCCCGGGAACTATCGAAACACTTGATCTTGCAGTCATGATGATGGTCGTTGGTGCATGTGCGGTTGTTTTTTATTCGGTATCTACGTTATCCAATGGGCTGCTTCAGGGAATCAACCGTTTAAAAGAGCCGGTGACAAACGGTGCATTTGCACTTGTGGCGCATATTGTTGTACTTGTCGTTTTAATGATGTTTTTCAGGATGAATATCTATGCTGTAGTCATTGCCAATGCATTCTTAGGACTTCTTATGTGTTTCTTAAATGGAATGGCAATTAAAAAATACAGCAAATATCATCAGGAGGTTATTAAAACCTTCCTGATTCCGGGAATCTGTTCGGCAATTATGGGGATTATCTGTTATCTTGTTTATCATGGTCTTTATGAGGTCACTTCACAGATCTATGTTGCTTTTCTTGCAGCATTTGTGATTGCCGTTTTCGTATATGCAGTAAGCCTGCTTTTACTGAAAGGGCTGACAGAAGATGAGATCAGACATTTTCCAAAAGGAGACAGCCTTGTAAAGGTTGCAAAGAAATTTCATTTGTTATAATAATACAAAATTTGAATAAAAACGAAAAAAATGCAGATACTGTATTTCGGGTGATGATATATGAAACGAAATCTTAGTATCTGCATTTTTTTATTTTTCATTGTACTGTTACTGATTTCTGTAATAATTCTTTTTAACGATCACAAAGAATCCGAACAATTACTTCCTGACTCACAGGAAACACAAAACAGTGAATCCGAAACGGTTATAAACAGTAACAAAGAAATAAAAAGCTATCAGTATATTATTTTAGAGGATCAGGGCAGATTGTCCGTCTACTGTTCCGACAACACAACTTTATATATGAATACCGGAATCCCGGTCAATGCACTTACCGATGAATTAAAGAGCCGGCTGCCTTCCGGTATCTGTTTCGAAACAGAAGAGGAGCTCTACGAATTCCTGGAAAACTATTCCAGCTGATCTTAAACACTTTCAAATTCTTCCACAATTTCCTTTGATGGCGGCGCTGTCAAAAGGCTTACGACTACTATAACAACAGCAGAACAGATGAAAGCAGGAAGTAATTCATATATACCCAGGATTCCGCCTATTGGGGCAATCAGGTATTTCCATATGAACACCATAACTCCACCGACAATCATTCCTGCTAAAGCGCCATTTCGGTTTGTACGTTTCCAGAAAAGGGAAAAGAGCATGATCGGTCCGAAGGTTGCACCAAAACCGGCCCACGCAAATGACACAATGCGAAATACGGAACTGTCCGGATTTCTTGCAAGGAAAACACCAATTACAGCAATCACAACAACTGTAAGTCTTGCCATAAGCATGGAAGCTTTCTTTGATAATTTAATTCCAAGACAATCGGTAATTAAGTTTTCTGAAACACAGGAAGCTGCTGCAAGAAGCTGTGAATCTGAAGTGGACATGGTACTTGCAAGGATTCCGGCAAGGATCAGTCCGGCAAGGACAATCGTAAGGAAACCATGGTTACTTAAAAGCATTGCAGTTCTTACGATCAGCGTTTCTGCCTGAGAAGATCCTTCCAATACTTCGATTGCTCCGGCTTTTGTCATTGCAGATCCGATAATTCCGATAAATATTGCTATAAACATGGATATTACAACCCATACCGAAGCTATTCTTCTGGAAGTTGTAAGCTTATTCTCATCCTCAATTCCCATAAAACGCAGTAAAATATGCGGCATACCAAAATAACCAAGGCCCCATGCAAGAGTAGAAGCAATGGTAAGTCCTTTATATGGAACCGCCGTATTGGATACAGCATCATGCGAAAACATCATGCTTAAATATCCATCCATGGAATTGGCATTTGCAATTACCGCATCCAGTCCTCCTGCTGCATAAATCCCATAAAATACTACAATGACAAGTGCAATCGTCATAATGATACTCTGGATCAGATCCGTCATACTAGCTGCCAGAAATCCTCCAAGTGTTGTATATAAAACGATAACAACCGCACTGATGATCATTGCAGGCAGATATGGTACATGGAAAAGAGTAGCAAATAATTTTCCGCACGCAGCAAACCCGGATGCTGTATATGGTACAAAAAAGATCACAATCATAATTGCAGCAATCGCAAGCAGCGCATGACTCTTATCACGATATCTGTTTGAGAAAAAGGCCGGAAGCGTGATGGAATTATTTGCTTTATGCGTATATCTGCGAAGTCTTTTTGCAACAATCAGCCAGTTTAAATAAGTACCAATTGCCAGTCCGATTGCTGTCCATCCGGCTTCTGCACACCCAGAAAGGTATGCAACTCCAGGGAGTCCCATCAAAAGCCAGCTGCTCATATCCGAAGCCTCAGCACTCATTGCTGTGACAATCGGCCCTAACTTTCGTCCTCCCAGATAAAAATCATTTACATCTTTGTTCCGTTTGGAATAGATGGCTCCAACTATGATCATAACAGCAAGGTATGCTGCCATGACAATAAGAAGTCCTATCGTTTTTCCTGTCATAACATAATCTCCTTTAAACATTTTCGTTCTATCCGTTTTGCATAAAAACGAATTTAAGCGAGTATAGCATGAATAAAGATAGACTTCAATACAGAACAAAGTATAGACTATTTTTTATAAAAATATATGCAAAGGCTGATATATACTGGATTTAATATATAGACTATTATATAAAACAGATTCAGAAATATTTTTATAATTATTCAATTATGGCATGTGTGCAGATACGATACATATAAATTGGCATCGCTGTAGCCGCATAGGATTTCAAAGAATATTCTCCGTTACAGATGCACCAGTCATAGAGGAGTGCGCGTTCCGCAATCGCATAGAGCTTTACCAGTTCATTGACCGACATATCATTTCGGAATTCTCCTTTTTCCTGTCCCTCCAGAATCAGTTTTCTTAAAAGCTTATAATAGTAACGGCTGCGATCTAGAAGCTGCTTTTCCCCTTTGGTACTCAGCTGCGTGGAAAGCAGTCTCGAAAGAAGATCCAGTGCAATGCTGTTTTCAATCATTGAAAACAATTCCTGATTTAAAAAGATTAGCTTATCGAAATAATGATCAAACTGTTCGAGTTTCGGCTCAAGCTCGATATACTTTTCATCAAACAAGTAGGAAAGCGATCCAAGGAGCGCATCCTTCCCTTCGAAATAGTGATAAAACGAACCTTTGGATGTTCCGGATTCGGTAATAATATCGTCAATCGTGGTATCGTCATATCCCTGCTCATAAAAAAGTTTCCATGCGGCAGTAATGATTTTTCCTTTTGTATTGCGTGGCTGCTTCTGATTCATAAATTTCCCTCATTTCTATAACTATGCTGATTATAACATGCTGTAATGTTTTTTGATAGCGATTCTCAACGCATGAGTTGAATGTTTTCGGGGGGTATGATAGAATGTCAGTTGACTTTTAGTAATAAGTTGGTGAATATATGAGCAAAAAAGAGACGCTTTGGGATATCGCAGTGATCGGAGGCGGTGCTTCCGGAATGATGGCAGCTATTACAGCTGCGCGAACAGGAAAAACAGTTGTTCTGATTGAACACAAAGATCAGCTTGGTAAAAAAATCCTTGCAACCGGAAACGGAAAATGTAATTTTACAAACAGCGAAATGACCCCCGAAGCATTTCGTGGAGATCAAAATTTATTTCATTCTATATATAAACAATTTGACCGGGATGAGACACTTTCCTTTTTTCATGGGATCGGAGTTCTTCCCAAATGCCGGAAAGGATATTATTATCCGGCTTCTGAACAGGCTTTATCGATTCAGAGGGCTCTGGAAATGGAACTTACCAATCTCGGTGTTACCGTAATGACCGGATGTGTTCCGAACCGCATCCAAAAAGCAGATTTTTTTAAGGGCTATCTGATTACAGGAGCCAAACTGGATATTCCGGCAAAAAAAATAATTATTGCAACCGGACTTCTGGCTTCTCCAAAATCAGGCAGTGATGGTTCTTTTATTCCGGTAATCGAAAATCTTGGACATCATTTCACACCGGTTGTTCCGGCTCTTTGTGGCTTTGAAGCTTCCGGTTACAGCCCAAAAACTGCTGCCGGAGTCCGTTTTGAAGGAACCGTATCTTTATTGATAGATCATGTACCGGTTGCATCTGACCATGGTGAAATACAATTCACAGAGTATGGGATATCCGGAATTCCGGTTTTTCAGATCAGCCATTATGCGTCTGTTGCCCTTTACGAAAAAAAACAGGTGGAAGCAGTCATCGATCTGTTTCCTTCGCTTTCCATGGAAGAACTTGCTCTCGAATTAAAAAACAGGTTCTATCGGCCATCCCGTTATCGAAGGAATTATATGCAGCTTTTCAACGGCCTGCTCAACCAGAAACTGACCGCCTGCATCTGTGATTATTGTGGTTTTATTCCAGAACAGAAACCAAAAGAAGAACAGTATCCGGATGTGATCGAGACATTAAAAGAAGCCATCAAAGGTTTCCGGATTACACTGACGAAACCAAGATCTTTTGAATATGCGCAGATTGCCTGTGGCGGAATCCGTTCAGAAGAGATTAAACCGGAAACTTTGGAATCCAGGCTTTTGCCCGGCATCTATTTTTGCGGCGAGCTTCTTGATGTGGATGGAATCTGTGGCGGCTATAATCTGCAATGGGCATGGTCTTCCGGATACGCTGCCGGACTTCATGCCGGCAGACAGATTGAAGAGGAGAAATCATGATTCGTATTAATCAGTTAAAACTTCCAGTCACGCATTCTACCGCAGATCTGGAACATAAGATCAAAAAAACGCTCCGGCTTTCAAGTCAGGAGAAATTCACATACCGTATTGTGCGTCGTTCCATCGATGCCAGAAAGAAACCGGATATTTATTACGTTTATGCCGTAAATGTAAACGTTTCAAAAGAAGAGCAGATCTTAAAAAAGATTCATACTCCTTCCGTTCTTTCCGTACGGGAAAAGAATTATCAGTACCCGGTATCCGGAGATACTCCGCTTTTACAGAGACCACTGATTATCGGTGCCGGTCCTGCCGGTCTTTTCTGTGCTTATCTTCTTACGGAAATGGGCTATGAACCACTGGTAATCGAACGGGGCAAAAAGATAGAAGATCGTATGGAAGATGTAGAGAATTTCTGGAAAACAGGCGTTTTAGATCCGCAAAGCAATGTACAGTTTGGAGAAGGCGGTGCAGGTACTTTTTCTGACGGTAAATTAAACTCTGCAGTCAAAGATCCATCGGGACGCAATCAGTTTGTTCTGGAAACTTTCGTCAAATTTGGTGCTCCGGAACAGATTTTGTATGATAATAAACCACACATCGGAACGGACATACTCTCCAAGGTGATCGTGCGTATGCGAAAATACCTGGAAGAGAAGGGATGTCAGTTCTTTTTTGAATGCTGTGCAAAAGACTTCATAATTGAGAATGGAGGCATCCGTCAGATTGTGTGCGACAAGAAAACATTTGATGTGCAGACGGTTGTACTGGCACTTGGACACAGTTCCCGTGATACCTTTGAGAAACTATATGCCAGACATATTTCCATGGAAGTCAAAAACTTTGCAGTGGGATTCCGCGTGGAACACCCACAGAGTATGATCGACCGTGCAATGTATGGAGCCGATCATTTTCAGGGACTTCCG
Organism: Roseburia porci; assembly: GCF_009695765.1. Taxonomy (GTDB): domain Bacteria; phylum Bacillota; class Clostridia; order Lachnospirales; family Lachnospiraceae; genus Roseburia; species Roseburia porci. The sequence goes on along the minus strand of NZ_VUNI01000003.1, from coordinate 48,664 downwards.
GCTTCTCCATACAAAGTAACCTCTAATTTTCCAAATGGAAGAGGGGTCTATTCATTTTGTATGTGTCCGGGAGGATATGTTGTAAATTCATCCTCGGAAAAAGAAGAGACAGTTGTAAACGGCATGAGTTATTCCGGACGAAACGGTCAGAATGCCAACAGTGCGATTATCGTCTCTGTTACCCCTGCTGATTTCGGTGCTTCAGACCCATTAGCTGGTATGCGTTATCAGCGTAAACTGGAACATGCGGTATATAAACTTGCTGACGGAAAGATTCCGCAGCAGATGTTTGGAGATTATTGTAACAATGTGGAATCCCGTCAATATGGAGATTTTCTTTCTTCCACAAAGGGAGCCGCACAGCTTTCCAATCTGCGTGGGCTGCTTTCTTCCGATATGGAGCAAAGTTTTATTGCCGGAATGCAGCATTTTTCTCATATCATACCAGGTTTTGACCGTGCAGATGCCATCCTTTCTGGCATGGAAACAAGGACTTCTTCTCCGGTGCGAATCAATCGTGAAAAGAACCTGGAAAGTGAAATACACGGCCTTTATCCGTGTGGAGAAGGCGCCGGATATGCAGGCGGGATTATGTCCGCAGCAATGGATGGACTGAAAGTTGCGGAAGCAATCATTCAAAAATATACGAACAAACGACAGATAGAGAGGAATAAATAAAGTGCTTGAAGAAGTAACACCAATGATGCAGCATTATCTGAAAACGAAAGAGGAGTACAAGGATTGTATTCTTTTTTACCGCCTTGGCGATTTCTATGAGATGTTTTTCGATGATGCGAAGATCGTTTCCAAGGAATTAGAACTTACCCTGACTGGAAAAAGCTGTGGCCTGAAGGAGCGCGCCCCGATGTGTGGCGTTCCGTTTCATGCGGCCGACAGCTATATCAACCGGCTTGTTTCAAATGGACATAAAGTAGCAATCTGCGAACAGGTAGAAGATCCGAAGCTTGCAAAAGGAATTGTAAAAAGAGAAGTAATTCGTGTGGTAACACCGGGAACCAATATCGATATGCAGTCTTTGGATGAAACGAAAAATAATTTCATCATGTGTATTGTATATCTTGAAGACCGTTACGGAATTGCTACATGCGATGTTACTACTGGCGAATATAATGTTACAGAAGTGGATTCTGAGCGAAAACTTTTAGATGAACTGAATCGATTTGTACCATCAGAAGTGATCTGTAACAACGCCTTTTATATGAGTGGTATTGATGTAGATGACATGAGAAACCGGCTTCATATTACCGTTTCCTCCCTGGAATCCTGGTATTTTGGAGATGATCTTGCAAAAGAGACTCTGCTTTCACATTTTCATGTCAAACAGCTGCAGGGGCTTGGACTGGAAGATTACGAGTGCGGTGTGATCGCTGCAGGGGCGCTTTTAAAATATCTGTATGAGACACAGAAAAATTCCCTGGATCATATCCTCGAGATTCATCCATATTCCATTGGAAAATATATGATTATCGACAGTTCTTCGCGAAGAAACTTAGAACTGGTCGAAACGCTTCGCGAAAAGCAAAAAAGAGGCTCTCTTCTGTGGGTTCTGGACAAAACGAAAACTGCTATGGGAGCCCGACTCCTTCGTTCCTGTGTGGAACAGCCTCTGATCGATAAATCCGAGATTCTGAAACGACAGGATTTTATTACCAATATCAATAAACATGTGATCACACGTGAAGAATTACGCGAATATTTAAATCCGATCTACGATCTGGAACGACTGATCACAAGGATTACTTATCAGACAGCCAATCCAAGAGATCTGATTGCTTTTCGCAATTCACTTTCCATGCTTCCATCCATAAGAACGCTGCTGGATGATATTGATGGAGATATGGCAGCAGAAATCCGGGATGAATTTGACTGTCTGACAGATATCTATCAGCTTGTGGAGTCTTCCATCATGGAAGAACCACCGATTTCCGTCCGTGATGGAGACATCATTAAAGATGGGTATAACGAAGAAGTGGATAAGCTCCGCAAAGCCAAAACAGAGGGAAAAACATGGCTTGCAGAGCTTGAAGCACGTGAAAAAGAGAAGACCGGAATCAAAAATCTCCGAATCAAATACAACAAAGTTTTCGGATATTATCTTGAAGTTACCAATTCATTCAAAGATCTTGTCCCGGATTACTATACAAGAAAACAGACTCTGACCAATGCGGAACGCTATATCACTCCGGAACTGAAGGAACTGGAAGATATGATCCTTGGTTCAGAAGATAAACTTGTTTCTCTGGAATATGATTTGTTCCGTGAGGTACGTGACCAGATTGCTTCCAATGTTGCAAGAATCCAGAAAACTGCCAAAGCAATCGCAAAGATTGATGCTTTCGTTTCACTTGCCGTTGTTGCCGAGCAGAATAATTACTGCAGACCAAAGATAAACGAGAATGGAATCATTGATATCAAAGGCGGACGTCATCCGGTTGTGGAAAAAATGATCACAAACGACATGTTTATCGATAATGATACCTATCTGGATAATAAAAACGACCGTATCTCGATCATTACAGGTCCAAACATGGCTGGAAAATCCACCTATATGAGACAGACCGCACTGATCGTTCTGCTTGCACAGATCGGAAGCTATGTACCTGCTGCATCTGCGAATATTGGAATTGTTGACCGGATTTTCACAAGAGTCGGTGCCTCCGATGATCTTGCTTCCGGCCAGAGTACCTTTATGGTAGAAATGAACGAAGTCGCAAATATATTAAGAAATGCGACCTCTAATTCACTTCTGATTCTTGATGAAATCGGTCGTGGAACAAGTACCTTTGACGGTCTGAGTATCGCATGGGCGGTTGTAGAGCATATCAGCAATCCAAAACTTCTCGGAGCCAAAACACTGTTTGCTACACATTATCATGAGCTTACGGAACTGGAGGGCAAACTGAGCAATGTACATAATTATTGCATTGCAGTCAAAGAAAAAGGCGATGATATCGTATTCTTACGCAAAATCGTAAAAGGCGGAGCTGATAAGAGTTATGGTATCCAGGTTGCCAAACTGGCTGGTGTTCCAGACTCCGTTATAGAACGCGCAAAAGAGATCGTAGAAGAACTTTCCGCCAATGACATTACAACCATTGTGCGTAATATTACGGTTGACAATGCACCAAAGAAGAAAAAGGAAAAAGAGCATCTCGATGAGGTTGATCTGACGCAGATGTCATTATTTGACACCATATCCGATGACGATATTATCGAAGAATTACGAAACGTTGATATCGGTAATCTTACACCTCTTGAGGCATTAAACAAACTGTACGAATTACAGAATAAAGTGAAAAACCGCTGGTAAACTTGGTAAGAAGGAGGAACTATGCCACAGATTACACTTCTAAGTCAGGATACAATTGATAAAATTGCTGCAGGCGAGGTTATTGAACGGCCTTGTTCTGTTGTAAAAGAGCTGGTTGAAAATGCAATTGACGCCGGAGCGACAGCAATCACTGTTGAAATTAAAGAAGGCGGGATCTCATTTATCCGTATTACGGATAATGGCTGCGGAATTGAACATTCCCAGGTTCCAATCGCGTTCCTTCGCCATTCGACAAGCAAGATCAAAAAAGTAGAAGATCTTCTCTGCGTGAAATCATTAGGCTTCCGTGGCGAGGCACTTTCCAGTATTGCAGCGATTTCACGTGTCGAACTGATCACCAAAACAGACAGCGAACTGACCGGAACAAGATATCTGATCGAGGGTTCCAAAGAAGTTGCGAACGAAGAGGTCGGTGCTCCGGACGGAACCACGTTTCTTGTAAAAGATCTGTTTTACAATACTCCGGCGAGAAGAAAATTCTTAAAAACTCCAAAAACAGAGGGAAATTACATCAGTGATATGCTCGAACGGCTTGCACTTTCGCATCCGGACATATCTTTTAAATATATCAATAACAACCAGACAAAACTGCACACATCCGGAAATGGTAATGTAAAAGATCTGATCTATCACATCTACGGACGTGATATTACAGCAGCATTACTTCCGGTTTCTTATAAAGGAGAATTTTTCCACCTGACCGGCTTTATTGGAAAACCGATCGTCACACGTGGAAATCGTAATTATGAAAATTATTTTATCAATGGCCGGTATATCAAAAGTTCTCTGATTGCGAAATCCATTGAGGAAGCCTATAAGAATTTTATGATGTTACATCAGTATCCTTTCTGTGTTCTCTATTTTGAATTTCCAGGAGAATTGTTAGATGTCAATGTCCATCCAACCAAAATGGAACTTCGGTTTGGACATAACCAGGAAGTCTACAAAGAATTATATGAGACTTTATTTTCTGTACTTTCCGGACGTGAGATGATTCCACAGGTACCGGTTGACGAAGAACAGCCTGTCAAGAAAGAAGAACCGCACATTTATAAAGCTCCAATTCCAGAACCATTTGAAACAAGACGGCGAAACGAACAACAGTCCGTTTCCACTCCGGTTATTCCTGCAGCTGCTGCGGTACGTGAAACGACTTCTTTCCAGAAAATTGAGTCACCAGCAAGAGCGAAACGGGATATTCAGGTTCCAGTTCTTTCCGCACATGCAAAAACACCTCCTGAGCAGAAAGAATCTGCTCCTTCTGTTGAACAGAAAATACCGGATACGCGTAATCCTGAACCAATTACCCCGAAAAAGAAAGAGACCGATTACCAGGAGATCACACTTGGAGATATCAGTAAGGAATTTTTATCTGAGGAATCCCGTAAAAAGCACCGGATCATCGGACAGTTATTTAAAACCTACTGGCTGATTGAGTTTGAAGATAAACTTTTTATCATTGATCAGCATGCCGCACACGAAAAGGTCTTATACGAAAGGACTATGGCATCTTTAAAAAAGAAAGAGTATACTTCACAGACAGTAAGTCCGCCGATTATCTTAAGTCTTGATGCGAAGGAATCCGAAATGCTTGAGAAATTCCGCCCTCAGATTGAACAGCTTGGATATGTGGTAGAGCCTTTTGGCGGAAAAGAATATATGATAAGGGGAATCCCGGGAAATCTTTTCCATATGGATATGAAAGATCTTTTCATTGAAATGCTGGATGATTTCTCCAATCTTACCGGCAAAGAAACACCGGAACTTATTCTGGAAAAAGTCGCTACAATGTCGTGTAAGGCAGCTGTTAAAGGAAACACAACACTCAGCCTTCCTGAGATTGAAGCTTTGATCGATGAACTTCTGACCCTGGACACCCCATACAATTGTCCACATGGAAGACCAACAATCATTTCCATGTCAAAGTATGATATTGAAAAGAAATTTAAGAGGATTGTATAATGGAACAGACCAAAAAACCGATGATCATTCTGACCGGTCCGACTGCGGTTGGCAAAACAGATCTTTCCATCCAGCTTGCAAAACGGGTTGGCGGGGCCGTGATCTCTGCGGATTCCATGCAGGTATATCAATATATGGATATCGGATCTGCCAAGATCACACCGGAAGAAATGCAGGGGGTAAAGCATTATCTGATCGATGATCTTTTGCCTACGGAAGAATTTAATATTGTAAAGTTCCAGGAAATGGCAAAAAATGCCCTGGAGGAAATTTATGCGGATGGTCTGATCCCGATCGTGACCGGAGGAACCGGCTTTTATATCCAGGCACTTTTATACGATATCAATTTTACAGCGGAAAACGGAGATCCGGCATATCGCAGATCACTGGAACAATTTGCAGAAATAAATGGAAATCATGCATTGCATGAAAAGTTAAAAGAGATCGATCCGGTATCTTACGAATCCATTCACGAAAATAACGTAAAACGGGTCATCCGTGCTCTGGAATTCTATCATCTTTCCGGCGTACCGATCTCATCCCATAATGAAGAAGAACGGAAACGTTCCTCCCCATATAATTTTGCATATTTCGTCCTTACTGACGACCGCTCCCATCTTTATGACCGCATCGATAAACGTGTCGATCTCATGATACAGGCGGGACTTGTAGAAGAAGTTACACGCTTAAAAGAGATGGGATGTAAAAAAGAAATGGTGTCCATGCAGGGACTTGGATATAAAGAAATATTTGATTATCTTGAAGGAAAAACAACATTAGAGGAAGCCATATATATCATCAAACGCGAAACACGTCATTTTGCGAAACGCCAGCTTACATGGTTTCGCAGGGAACGCGACGTTGTGTGGTTTGATAAATCAAAATACCACTACGATGACCGGCTTCTGCTCAATGATATGCTGCAATATTTACAAAACAAAGGAGTAACAAATGAATCAGTTTTTAGAGAACCAGTACACTAAGCTTGGAATTTCAAAAGAAGTTCTTGCTTTTGGAGCAAAAATAGAAGAGGAATTAAAAGATCGTTTTGCAATGATTGATGCCCGCGCAGAAGTCAATCAGCTGAAAGTAATCGAGGCAATGCAGAAAAATAAAGTAAGCGCAGAATGTTTTAATATTTCAAGTGGATATGGATATAATGATTTAGGAAGAGACACACTTGAAAAAGTATATGCGGACTGTTTTAAAGGAGAAGATGCACTGGTACGCCCGCAGATTACCTGTGGAACACATGCACTTGCACTGGCGCTGATGTCGAACCTGCGCCCTGGAGATGAACTTCTTTCTCCGGTTGGCAAACCGTATGACACACTTGAAGAAGTCATTGGTATCCGTCCATCCAAAGGTTCACTTGCAGAGTATCAGATCAGCTATGCCCAGGTTGATCTTTTAGAAGACGGTTCTTTCGATTATGAAGGAATTAAAAAAGCCATTAATGAAAAGACTCGTCTTGTAACGATCCAGCGTTCCAAAGGATATGCAACAAGACCAACACTTTCCGTTGAACGGATTGGTGAGCTGATCCGTTTTATCAAAGGAATCAAACCGGATGTCATCTGCATGGTTGACAATTGCTACGGAGAATTCGTAGAGGAACGTGAACCGCTTGAAGTCGGTGCGGATATGATTGTGGGCTCCCTGATCAAAAATCCAGGCGGCGGACTTGCTCCGATTGGCGGCTACATCGTCGGCAAAAAAGAATGTGTGGAAAATGCAGCATATCGTCTGACTTCACCGGGACTTGGAAAAGAAGTTGGAGCTTCCCTTGGTGTAATCCAGTCTTTCTATCAGGGACTTTTCCTTGCACCAACTGTTGTAAGCGGTGCGTTAAAAGGTGCTATTTTTGCAGCTAACATCTATGAAAAGCTTGGCTATAAAGTAGTTCCGGATTCCACAGAAAGCCGTCATGATATTATCCAGGCAATTGAGTTAAACAGTCCGGAAGCATTGTGTGCATTCTGTGAGGGAATCCAGGCAGCAGCACCGGTTGACAGTTACGTCACCCCGGAACCGTGGGCTATGCCTGGTTATGACAGCGACGTCATTATGGCAGCAGGTGCATTTGTACAGGGATCTTCCATTGAACTCAGTGCAGACGGTCCTTTAAAACCGCCATATGCCGTTTATTTCCAGGGTGGTCTGACATGGTATCATGCAAAACTTGGAATTCTCATGTCTTTACAAAAACTTTATGAACATCAACTTGTGAAGATAGATTAAGTGTGATAGAATTAAATGAAATTTCTGAGTCGCAGTGCGGCTCTTTCTGATATGATGGTTTACAGATACCTGGGAGAGTAGAAAGGCATTTATGACCAATCATATGAATATGAAAAATCTGCCGGAATCGGAAAGACCCTACGAGAAATTTATACATTCCGGGCCTTCCAGTCTGACAGATGCTGAACTTGTTGCAGTTATCATCAAAAGTGGAACCTCTGGCAGGACAGCAATGGAAGTTGCAAGAGATCTGCTCACCTACAGACATCAGAATCTTTTGAATCTGTATGAATATTCCTTTGATGAACTATGTAGTTTTAAAGGAATCGGCAGAGTGAAAGCAATCCAGCTGAAATGCATTGCAGAGTTATCGGTCCGGATTGCCCGGACGCAAAGAGGTTACCATATCCAGATGAGTACGCCGGCAACGGTTGCCGAATACTACATGGAGCAGATGCGTCACCGGAAGGAAGAAGCTCTCTGGGCGGCATTTTTTGATGCCAAATGTAATTTCCTCGGAGACAGTGAAATCTCGGTCGGAAGTGTAAATTATGCTTATGTTTCTCCGAGAGATGTCTTTCGGAAAGCACTCGAATGCAATGCAGTATTCCTGATACTTTTACACAATCATCCGAGCGGAGATCCGACTCCAAGTGAGGATGACAGACATGTGACACGTCGTATCATCTCATGCGGCGAATTGCTTGGTGTAGAACTGGCAGACCATATTATCATAGGTGACAATTGCTATTTCAGCTTTAAACAAGAACATATCATATAACTTATGAAAAGGGAGAACGTACGATGAATAATAATGTCTATGGCATTGACCTTGGAACCTGTAATTTTAAAATATTTTGTAAATCTACAGGAAAAATATTAAAAGAGAAGAACACAATCGCGATCATAAATAAGAATCAGATCTATGCATACGGCGATGCCGCATATGCAATGTATGAAAAAGCACCTGAATCGATCAATGTATCTTTCCCTGTTGTAACTGGAGTGATCGCTGATTTCAATTTCCTTCAGACAATGATCTTTGATTATCTGGAGTCTCATATGAAAGGAAAAGTAAAAGGTGCAGAATTCATTGTAGCTGTTCCAACCGATATTACAGATGTAGAAAAACGTGCTTTCTTTGAGCTTTTTTATAAGAGCAAAGTCAAACCAAAGAGTGTACTTTTATGTGAGAAGCCAATCGCTGATGCAGTAGGATTAGGACTGGATGTAAACGAGCCTACCGGTGTCATGATCGTTGATATGGGTGCTGACACGACAGAGATTTCTGTCATTTCACTTGGCGGACTTGTTCTGAGTGATCTGATGCATTTTGGCGGTAATCGTCTGGATGAATCAATCATAAGCTATATCCGCAAGGAATATAATCTTGTGATCGGTCAGAAAACTGCAAAAGCATTGAAAGAGAATCTTGGTTCCGGACTTCCTGGCCGTACAGAAAGCATGGTAATCGTGGGAAGAGATGTCGTAAGCGGACTCCCAATCGAAATGGAAGTGACTGCCGAAGTAGTATACGAAGCAACAAAAGCGAACCTGGAATCCATCTGCAATTCCATTAAGATGATCCTTGAGAAAACTCCACCAGAACTTGCAAAAGATATTATCCATTCTGGTATTTACATTACCGGCGGTGGATCACAGATCAACCATCTAGATCAGTTATTTGAACAGATTACCAATATTAAAGTGAATACCTGTGATGATCCGGAGGAGAGCGCAGTACGTGGTCTTGTAAAAATCGTATCCGATTCCAAATACAAACGTCTGCCATTCAGCATGAAGAACAGCAGTTTAAAATAAGAGGGTCTCATGAAGAAATATCGAAATAAAAAGAAGCGCTTATCAACTAAATATATGCTTTTGATCATGACTATTGTCTGCATTACCCTGATCTTTACAAGCTTAACCTTAAATATATCAGGCGGTCCGTTAAACACGGTCGCCGGATATATTTTTGTTCCGATGCAGAAAGGAATCAATACTGCAGGACAATGGATTTCAGATAAAACCAATGATTTTAAAACGCTTGCACAGGTTCAGGAAGAGAATCAGAAATTAAAGGAACAAAATGATGAACTGACTTCTCAGTTGAACACGATCAAATTAGAGAAATACGACCTGGATAATTTAAGAGAGCTTCTGGATCTGGACGAAAAATACCCAAGTTATCAAAAAGTAGCAGCCAGTGTAATTGCTAAAGACACCGGAAACTGGTTTTCCGTTTTTACCATTGATAAAGGTTCAAAAGACGGATTGAAAAAGGGTATGAACATTATGGCAGGAAGTGGTCTTGTCGGTATCATTACCGATGTTGGACCAAACTATGCCAAAGTACGCTCGATTATTGATGACTCTGCAAACGTCAGTGCAATGGTAACGACAACCGAAGATAACATGAATGTAAGCGGTAACCTTCAGACCATGAATTCCGATCAGGCAATTACTTTCTCTGAGCTTCGGGATTCCGAAGATAAGGTTCAGATTGGTGATCCTGTCGTTACTTCTTATGTTTCCGATCAGTATCAGCAGGGAATTTTAATTGGATATATTGCAAGTATTGAATCCGATTCCAACAAACTGACCAAATCCGGTACGATTACACCGGTTGTCGATTTTGAACATATGGAAAATGTTCTTGTGATTCTTGACACGAAAGAAACCGGAGATTCGACACAGACAGAGTCTTCCGGAGATTCTTCCACTCAGACAACAGAACAGTAATATTGAGGTGCATTTATGTTAAGAAAAGTTGTTTTATTTATCATAATTGCAATCTGTTTTGTATTGCAATCGACAGTCTTTCAGGCTTTATCTTTTGCCAATATTGCTCCAAATCTGATGATCATTGTTGTTTCTTCGTTCGGTTTTATGCGCGGACGTAAGGAAGGCATGTTCATTGGATTTTTTTGCGGATTGCTTATAGACATATTTTGCGGTTTTTATCTGGGTGTATATGCTTTACTTTATATGTACATCGGATATTGCAACGGGATTTTCCAGAAAAGATTTTATCCGGATGATATCAAATTTCCAATGTTGTTGATTGGAGCAAGTGATATTCTCTGTAATCTGGCAATCTATTTCATTATGTTTCTGTTTCGTGGCAGATTCGACTTTTTATATTACGGAAGATCCGTAATTCTTCCAGAATTCGTATATACAATGGTTATAACCATTTTCCTGTACTATATTTTACAGAAAATCAACCAGAAACTGGAAATTTCTGAAAAAAGGAGAGCAAAAAAATTTGATTTATGATATAAAAGATTTTTTGAAGAAGTTTTTTAGCTCAAGATTGTTTGTTTTGTCTGCAGTCATGATTGCTCTTGCAATCATCCTGATCATGCGGGTTTTCTCTTTACAGATTGTAAACGGAGCATATTATCAGAAAAACTTTACATTACAGATTGAGGAAACAATCAGTATCAACGCTTCCAGAGGAAACATCTATGACTGCAACGGGGAACTTCTTGCATATAACGAATTAGCTTATGCTGTCACAATTACCGATGTATTTGATAATTCTGACAATAAAAATGAAGAATTAAACGATCAGCTTGCAAAAATGGTTTCCGTTATTCGCAAAAATGGAGATTCTCTTTACAACGATTTTGCAATCACATTAAATTCCGATGGTACATACAGCTATAATATCAGTGGTTCAACCTTAAATCGTTTTCTGGCTGATGTTTTCGGAAAGAGTTCGTATAAAGACCTGGAATATAATGAAAAGTTTAAATTCAATGAGGCTTCAGCAACTGCAGATCAGATCATGGAATATCTGATGTCCTCCAAGAACTACGATGTTTCCTCCGATTATGATACCCAGACTGCTTATGACATTGTTGTGATCCGTTATGCAATGAATGCAAATCGCTTTTCGCAGTACAAATCTACAACAATCGCACAAAATGTTTCGGATGAGACGGTTGCATATATGAATGAGCATTCGGACGAGCTCACCGGAGTCTCTATTGAAGAAGATACAATCCGGAAATATAATTACAGCAATTATTTTGCATCCATTATTGGATACACTGGAAAAATTTCCACCGATGAATACGATGAGCTCCATAAAACAGATGATTCTTATACGCAGAATGATGTTGTCGGAAAATCCGGCTTAGAACAGTATTACGAAAGTTACCTTCGTGGTGTAAACGGAGAGCAGACCGTATTAACGGATAATATGGGAAAAATCACAGAGGTAGTATCAACGACCGATTCAACCGCTGGAAATGATGTTTACCTAAGCATCGATGCTCATTTGCAGGAAGCTGCATACAAACTTTTAGAGCAGGAGATTGCCGGTATTTTATATGACAGTGTACAAAATGGTACCGTATCCATGCAGGATGTTTATTTTGCACTGCTTAACAATAATGTTATCGATATCAACCATTTTACCAGCGATTCAGCCAGCGGTAATGAACAGGCACTTCAGGCACAGTTTGAGAGCCATCAGGCACAGTCTTTATCCATGGTTGAAAACGAACTGAATTCAAATTCTCCGACAGCAAACAATAATATGTCAGAGGAAATGCTTGATTATATTACGCATATTATCTCCATGCTGAAGGACAATAAGATTCTTCTTACAAGTGAAATTGATGATTCTGACAACACCTATACTGCATGGAAAGCCGGAACAATCAGTCCAAAGGAATACTTAAATTATTGTATTTCCAAGCAGTGGATTGACATTACGCAGCTTGATGTGGATCAGAAATATGCAGATTCCAGTGAAGTATATTCCGCTTTGTGCCAGTACATCTTAAATGAGCTCAAAGATGATAAAGCATTTTCAAAACTCGTTTATAAATATATGGTCAATAATAACGAGATCAGCGGAACCACACTTTGCCTGATTCTGTTCGATCAGGGAGTTGTAAACTACGATGAAGCTACCGTAAATGGTCTTTCACAGGGATCTGTCAGTCCTTCCAGCTTCCTTTTAGACAAGATTAAAAATATTGAGATCACACCGGCACAGTTCGGTCTTGAGCCATGTACCGGTTCTACCGTAATCACTGACGTCAATACTGGTGAAGTAAAAGCTCTTGTAAGTTATCCAGGTTATGACAACAACCGGCTTGCCAACACCGTTGATGCCGATTACTATGCAAAACTGAATGAAGACCTTTCCAAGCCGTTATATAACTATGCGACTCAGGAACGTACGGCACCGGGTTCTACATTTAAGATGGTATCTTCGACAGCCGGACTTGCAGAGGGAATCATTTCAACCTCCAGCGAGTATAACTGTACCGGAGTATTTAATGATGTCAGCAATAAACCTCGCTGCTGGAATCATAGCGGTCACGGGAATCTGAATGTTTCTGAGGCTCTTCGTTATTCCTGCAACGTATTTTTCTATACAGTAGGTTTTAATCTTGCAAAAGATTCTACCGGAACATACGATGATCCTGTTGGAATCCAGAAAATCCAGAAATATGCAGATATTTATGGTCTGGATCAGAAGAGTGGACTGGAAATTGCAGAAAACACTTCTGCGATTGCAACACAGTATCCGGTTATGGCAGCAATCGGACAGAGTGATAACAACATTACTACCGTTGCATTGTCCCGATATGTAACAGCTGTTACTTCTGGTAATTTATATAATTATCAGCTTATGAATAAAATCGTCGACAAAGACGGCAATGAATTACAGCACTATACTCCACAATCCCAGGATATTTCCAATGTTCTCTCTCAGGATCAATGGGATGCTATCCACTCCGGAATGCGAATGGTAGTAGAAGATATGAGTGAATTTAACGACTTTGCAGTAGAGGTAGCAGGTAAAACAGGTACCGCACAGCAGGAGAATCATCCAAACCACGCTTTGTTTGTCGGCTATGCGCCTTATAACAATCCGGAAGTTTCCATTGCAACACGTATTGCTTATGGTTATTCTTCACATAACGCTGCTGCAGTATCCAAAAACATACTTTCTTATTATTTTAATGCAGAAGATCCGGCTTCCCTGATTGATGGTGTAGCAGAAGAAGCAAGTGGTGTTTCTGCAAGCAATGATTAATGATTTGATAAAGTGAATCCTCACTTTTCAAATAAATAAAACAAATTTAACAGGAGGTTCATTTTCATGGGTGAAGCTATTGTTTTCACTTCAGGAAAAGGCGGTGTGGGCAAAACAACAACAATTGCCAACATCGGTGCAGGACTTTCACAGTTAGATAAAAAAGTTGTCATGCTCGATGCAGACATGGGACTTCGAAATCTTGATGTTGTTATGGGAATGGAAGACAGAATCACATATAATCTGTTTGATGTTCTTGAAAATCATTGCCGGTTAAATCAGGCTTTAATACGAGACCGGAAATATCCAAATCTGTATATGATCCCGGCGTCTCTAAAATACCGGGATGTTACAGAATATGAGGAAAGGCTGCTTGCTTTGATCCGTGAACTCAAAAAAGAATTTGATTACTGCCTGATTGACTGTCCGGCCGGAATCGATGATGGATTTCATTTTGCAATATCCGCTGCAGACCGGGCAATGGTTATTACAACACCGCATGTATCTGCGGTACGGGATGCAGGAAGGGTATTATACCTTCTTGAGAGCAGTCATATAAAAACCATTGATCTTCTGATCAATCAGATGAACCGGCGTATGATCCGGCGTCATAATATGTTATCACAAAAAGATATCGAAGATGTTCTGGACATGAACAGTTTTGGGATAATTCCAGTGGACGAGCATATTGTGATTGGACAAAATAAGGGAATGCTTGTAATGGATAAAAAAACGGTTGCACAAAAAGCATTTCGCGAAATTTGCAATCACATCATCAATCCGGATGTTATTTCACTAAGTATTCCGGAGACGAAAACCCAGATCCGGAAATCACATTCTATTTTCCACAGAAAGGAATGTGACTATGCTGGCTAAGAAAAATTATTCAAACCGTATTGCAAAAGAACGTTTAAAACTGATGATGGAATCAGAACCACTTGAATGTGCACCTGAGACCATGGTTCAGATGAAAAAAGAAATTTCTGATATTGTAAGCAGATATTTTGAAATTTCTCCGGATAAATATGAGATAAAGGTTATTTTAAAGCAAAACAGGAAAAGAGCATAATATGTTAAAACAGTATAAACTAAAGAATTATCATTTTCAGTTAATTGCATATGTCGTACTTCTTACAATCCTTGGAATCATGATCATCGGAAGTGCAGAACAATCGGTTCAAAACAAACAGATTGCAGGATTCGTTGGCGGGCTCATCATTATGGTGGTGGTTTCGCTGATGGATTACACGGTTCTTTTAAAGTTTTCATGGATTTATTATATCGGCACATGCGGTTTACTGATTCTGGTATATGTATTTGGTGCTTCTTCCCATAATGCCCAGAGATGGTTTTCCATAGCAGGAATTAAATTCCAGCCATCTGAAGTTGCCAAAATTGGTATCATCCTGTTTTTTGCAGCATTTTTTGCAAAATATCATGAAAAAGTAAATACCTTAAAAATGCTGATGATTTCTTTTATACTCGCAGGAATCCCTTTAGTTCTGATATTAAAACAGCCGGATCTTTCTACGACCATTGTTACTGCATTAATTTTTATTACACTCTTGTTTATTGCCGGATTAAGTTATAAAATAGTAATAGGTGCATTAGCAATTGGCATTCCATCTGTTATCATTGTGCTCGCATTAACAGTAAGCGGAAAAGTCGATTTTCTGATAGGATACCAGCGTACACGTATTATGGCATGGCTGGATCCGACAAATCCGGAATTTTCCGACAAAGCCAGACAGCAGCAGAATTCCATCATGGCCATTGGCTCCGGGCAGTTATGGGGCAAGGGCTTAAACAACTCCGCAGCAACCTCCATGAAAAATGCAAATTATATCATCGAGCCACAAACCGATTTTATTTTTGCAGTTACCGGAGAAGAGCTTGGGTTTATTGGAACGATTGCGATTATTCTTCTGACATTTCTGATTGTTATTGAATGTATTCTGATAGCACGTAAAGCAAAAGATCTATCCGGAAGACTGATCTGCTGTGGTGTTGCAGCCTGGATCGGATTTCAGGCATTTGTTAACATCTGTGTTGCAACCGGTCTGTTTCCAAACACCGGTGTAACGTTACCATTCGTCAGCTACGGGTTGACATCTCTGATGTCACTTTATATCGCTATTGGCTTTGTATTGAATGTTGGTTTGCAGCCCAAAAAATATCACTAGGGGGTATTCATATGAATATAGGACTTGTCGCACATGACTCAAAAAAGAAATTAATGCAGAATTTCTGCATTGCGTATAGAGGTATCTTGTGTAAAAATGAACTTTATGCAACCGGAACAACAGGACGACTGATTGAAGAAGTCGCCAACCTCCAGGTTCACAAATATCTTGCCGGTCACCTCGGTGGTTGTCAGCAATTAGGAGCTCAGATTGAACATAACGAAATGGACCTTGTTATTTTCCTTCGTGATCCATTAAAACCTAAGTCTCATGAACCGGATGTTAATATCATTGTACGCCTATGTGACGAACATAACATTCCGCTTGCAACCAATCTTGCAACCGCTGAACTTTTGATCAAGTCTCTGGATCGCGGTGATCTGGAGTGGAGAGAAATGTACAAATAATCTTGGAGAACTTATGAAATTTTTAAAAAAATTGAAAACGAATCAAACAATCAGGCGACTGCTATGCATTACATGTGTAGCAGCTGTTTTTGTGACGGGATGCAGCAAGGATGAAGGATTCAAGGATTCCTACAATGTATACTCGTCAACTCTTGCACAAAATGTTTCTTCTGATACCGGCTCCACAAGCTATTTTGCTGACGATCTGTGTGTGACAGAAGATATTAATTACGGCACAGACCAGACCGATTCCTGGGTAGCAGAGGGGGCTGGTGTATTTAATCTTGACACCAAACAGGTTCTGTATAGTCAGAATCTGTTTGAAAAACTTTATCCTGCAAGTACAACGAAGATCATGACAGCCTATATTATCGTAAAAAATGCAAATCTTGATGATATGGTAACCGTCAATGCGGAAGCAGTAGATCAGGCATCTGATTCTTCTGTTGCACATCTGAAAGAGGGCGATGTCATCAGTGTCCGTGATCTTTTATATGGTCTGATGCTTCCAAGCGGAAACGATGCGGCAATTATGCTTGCCGATTATTATTCCGGAAGTGTTTCTGCCTTTGCAGAAGTCATGAATGCAGAGGCACTTCGTCTTGGCGCCACAAACACACACTATGTAAACGCAAACGGTCTTCCAGATGACGATCACTATACAACTGTCTATGATATGTATCTGATCTTCTCAGCTGCACTTCAGGAACAAACTTTTGTCGATCTGATCAGTACGACCTATCATGATGCAGTATATACTGATAAAGACGGAAATCAGGTTACAAACTCCTGGCACAATACAAACGGTTATCTGACCGGCGCTTTCAATACTCCGGATGGTTTCCAGATTATCGGTGGAAAAACAGGAACCACAAACGAAGCCGGCTATTGCCTTGTCCTTTATTCTCTGAATCCCGAGGGACAGCGTATCGTAAGTATTGTATTTAAAGCAGATTGCCGTTTAAATCTGTATTTACTTATGAGCGAGATTCTTTCCGGTTTTGCAACGTAATTTATCTGCATTGAAATATCAAAGGTGCTGTATTTTAAAATACAGCACCTTTTCTAATTGCTCTAGTCACCATCAACACCACGAATTCTGCCAAAAAAACTGATCAGATACAATCCACTAAGTCCAACAAGAGCATAGATGATCCTTGTAAACCAGGACATGTCACCAAACAGAAAAGCGACAAGATCAAAGCGGAAAAACCCGATCAGTCCCCAGTTCACACATCCGATAATGGCAAGTGTCAGAAGTGTATAATCCAGCCATTTCATATTGCATTCCTCCTGTAATAATTTTCATCTCTGAATTTACATATATAGGATTTGTTATTATCTCCAAAATTATACATAACAGAATATTTCCGGCAGTTTGTTGTATTTCTCCTATGAAAATGATACACTATACATATATTATATTGAGGTGAATTTTTTGGCGAAAAATAATAAAATTGTTAAATATAAAAAACCACTTTCGATTAACATCGGTGTGGTTATTTTTGCGATTATCATCATATATGTCTTGTTCAATCTCTTTGTGTATCTTACCTCTGATCAGATTGCAGAGTATGAAGTACAGCAGGGAACTATTGCTACCAATAATATCTATAAAGGTCTCATTATCCGGGATGAGGAGATTGTCAACACCGATCAGAGCGGTCTGATCAACTATTACCTGCGTAATGGCTCACGTGCGTCGGTGAACGATGTCATTTATTCCGTTGATACCGATGGCAGTATTTCCAATGAGATTACATCCGCTTCCAAAGACGGTTCCACACTTTCAACAGCAGAATTAAACAGCCTTTCCGAGAAAATTGATACGTTTACATCCACTTATCATCCAAATGATTTTTATGATGTATATTCCTTTAAGAATGACATTAATTCGCAGCTTTCCCAGACACTGAATACCACGGCGCTCAATGATCTGTCGGATCAGGTAAATACAGCGATTGGAAATGGAACTTTCTTTAAAAACACAACTGCAACACCGGGAATTGTTCTGTATTATGTTGATGGTTTCGAGGGACTGACCGTTGACAGTTTTACTCCGGACAAGCTGGATCCAACTACATACAGCAAAACAACTTTAAATACGCGAACCGAAGTTGCAGCCGGTGACCCGGCATACAAACTTGTGAAAAGCGAGGATTGGAATATCATTATCAGTATTTCAAGTTCTCTTGCAGACCAGTTAATCGAAGACAATTATATCAAAGTGCGGTTCTGTAAAGACAACCAGACTGCCAACGCAACCTATTCCATACTGAAAAAAGATGATAACTATTATCTGAATCTTGCATTTACAAATTCTATGGTTCGTTATGCATCAGAACGGTATATGAATGTTGAATTGCTTTTAGATGAACAGAGTGGATTAAAAATTCCCAATTCTGCAATTACAGAAAAGGATTTTTATGCCGTCCCGAAAGAGTATTTCACACAGGGCGATGATTCATCGGATTATTCACTTCTTGTCCAGACATCAAATGGAGATAAAAAGTCTGTAGAGCTGGTCACACCAACTATTTACTATGAAACGGATACCGCATTTTATATTGATGATGAAACAGTGAAAAGCGGTGATTCCGTTGTAAAAAACGATTCCAGCTCCACCTATACCATTGGAACCGATACTGCAACTTTACAGGGGGTTTATAATATTAATAAAGGATATGCTGTTTTTAAACAGATCAATATTATCTATCAGAATGAAGAATATGCAATCGTTGAAACAGGAACTGCATATGGAGTTGCTTTATATGATCACATTGCACTCGACGGTAGTAAAGTGCAGGAAGATCAATTAATAATCAAATAACCAGGAAGGAATGATACAATCATGTTAAAAGAAAATCTGCAGTCTGTAGAAGAAAATATTAAAAAAGCATGCGAAGAGGCAGGACGCAAACGAGAAGAAGTTACACTGATTGCTGTCAGCAAAACCAAACCGGTAGAAATGCTTCAGGAAATCTACGATCAGGATATCCGCGATTTTGGAGAAAATAAAGTGCAGGAAATGTGCGACAAAATGGAAGTTCTTCCAAAGGACATCAAATGGCATATGATCGGACATCTTCAGACGAATAAGATTAAATATATTATCGGGAAAACAGAGTTAATCCATTCCGTAGACAGTCTTCATCTGGCACAGGAGATCAGCAAACAGGCCGTAAAACATAACGTGCAGGCAGACATCCTGATCGAGATCAATATTGCAAATGAAGAAACCAAATTTGGTATTGATGCAGGCGATACGATTCAGCTTGTTCGCGAGATTGCGGAGCTTCCAAATATTCATATCAAAGGGCTTATGACCATTGCGCCATTTGTTGAGAATCCGGAAGACAATCGTTTGTATTTCCGCCGTATTCACCAATTATCTGTTGACATAACGAAAGAAAACATAGATAATGTAAGCATGGATGTATTATCTATGGGAATGACCGGCGACTATATGGTAGCCATTGAAGAGGGTGCTACCATGGTACGTGTAGGAACCGGAATTTTCGGAGAAAGAAACTATAATAAATAAACCAGGAGAGCATTATGAGCTTTGTAGATAAGTTTTTAAACGCAATGAGATTAAACGAGGATGACGACGATTATGATTTTGACAACGATGATTATTTAGATGACGAAGAGGAAGAAGAGACTCCGAAACGTCACAGTTTTCGCCGTGATAAATTCGAAGAAGAAGATTATAGAAGCACCAAAGAAAAACCAGTAAAAACAACACCTAAGATCACTCCAATTAACAAAAACTCAAGAAAGGGTGGAAGTGGTATGGAAGTATGTGTAATTAAACCAACCTCTGTTGAGGATGCACGCGAGATTACAGAAACATTATTAAATAACCGCACCGTTGTATTAAATGTTGAGGGACTTGATGTAGAGATTGCCCAGAGAATCATTGACTTTACCTCTGGTTCTTGTTTCGCAATCAGTGGAAACCTTCAGAAGATATCCAATTATATTTTTATCGTAACACCTGCAAGTGTTGATATATCTGGTGATTTCCAGAATATCATGGATGCATTTGATCTTCCAGGCACTACATTGTAATACATATGGACGAGCAGGAATTATGTAAAAAAAGGCTTGTGGATCTGTCCCGTCAGGCCGACACAAGAGATATCGTTACATTCAGCGATTTTCTCAATTTAAATGAACAGAATATTTATCATAGCAATAAATCGCAATATTATACGATTTCAAAGGCTTTTGGCGGCTATGAAAACGCAGAGCGTCAGATGATTGCATTCATTCCTGATGCTCTTTGTTATGAGTGGACCTATCCGATCTGTTGTATCTGTGTTTCCCCTTTGTATCCGAAATATGCTGAAAAGCTGACCCATCGTGATATACTTGGAGCACTGATGAGTTTAGGCATCACCAGAGGTAAACTCGGTGATATTATCTGTCATGACTCTAAATTTTATGTTTTTGCCGAAGAGCAGATTGCAGATTTCATCGCAACGGAACTGACACAGATTAAACATACAACGGTTCAGTGTTCTTTCTTAGACGATATACAGAATCTGGATGTATCACCGGAATATGAGGAGCACAGTGATATGATTGCTTCCAACCGGATCGATTGCATTATCGCAAAGGCATATCATCTTTCCAGATCCCAGGCATCGGAATATCTGATATCTGAGAAGGTATTTGTCAATGGAAAATGCATTACAAACTGTAATCA
This sequence comes from Roseburia porci, assembly GCF_009695765.1. GTDB lineage: Bacteria > Bacillota > Clostridia > Lachnospirales > Lachnospiraceae > Roseburia > Roseburia porci. Next base: position 27,741 of record NZ_VUNI01000003.1, on the reverse strand, counting down.
GGGCTGTGATTCCGGTTGTATTATTTCTGTAAGAGGAAAAGGCCGTTTCCGGTTCGAAACAGCACAGGCACTCAGTAAAAAAGGAAAATTAAAAGTTTCTTTTTACTATTATAAATAAGCAATACAACTGAATCGCATGTTTAGTTTACATAAAATATTTATGTAAACTAAACCGTGTAATTCTATACGAAAACAGTAAAATTAATAGGAGAACATCTATGATCTGTAAAAAAAATTCAAAAAATATGATTTCAGCAGGCCTTTTCATTCTAATTCTCGTTCTGCTTGATCAAATCACCAAGCTGATTGCAGCTACAGCATTAAAATGGAAAGCACCTTTTGAGATTATTCCCGGAGTATTCGAATTACATTATCTGGAAAACACCAGTGCCGCATTTGGAAAAGATCCGGTTTCGATTTTAAATACTATTTTTCATTTTTCATATTTTACCGAACATCCTGAAGCACTTCTTTCCTGGAAAATGGGATTTTTTATTGTATTTACCATAGTTGCCGTCCTCGTTCTTTCATTGATTTATCTGCGTATTCCAACAGAGAAACGCTTTTGCTGGATAAATATGATCCTGCTCTTATTAATTGCAGGTGCAATTGGTAATTTTATTGATCGTGTTTTCCGCCGTTATGTAATTGACTTCTTTTATTTCAAATTAATCGATTTTCCGATTTTTAATGTGGCAGATATTTATGTTACGGTCGGAGTTGCATTGCTTATCATTTTTGTACTTTTTTATTATAAAGAGGATGATTTCGACGCAATTTTTCCTCCAAAGAAAAAATAAAGGAGAGCTTATGAAGGAAGAAATTTTTCAGGTCACAAGCGAACAGGATGGGGAACGTCTGGATAAATTACTCAGTATGATTTATCCGGATTTTTCCCGTTCTTTTTTTCAAAAACTGATCAAAGAGAATTCGATAAAAGTAAATGAAAAAATACAAAAAGCCAATTATAAAGTACAAACAGATGACATGATTTCCATCCTGATTCCGGACGCAGTAGAAACGTCCATTGAGCCTGAAAACATTCCGCTCGATATTTTATATGAGGATGACGATGTACTCGTTGTCAATAAACCAAAGGGAATGGTGGTACATCCTTCAGCCGGACATTATTCCGGTACTCTGGTAAATGCGATCATGTACCACTGCAAAGATTCCTTAAGCGGTATTAACGGTGAAATCCGACCGGGAATCGTACACCGCATTGATATGGACACCACAGGTTCTTTAATTGTCTGCAAAAATGATGAAAGCCATGTTGCAATTGCCGAACAGATCAAGGAACACAGCTGTAACCGGATCTATGTTGGAATTGTGTGCGGAAATATTAAAGAAGATGAGGGCACCATTGATGCACCAATTGGCCGTCATCCGGTCGACCGAAAAAAAATGGCGATTAACGAAAAAAACGGAAAACCCGCAGTTACACATTATAAAGTTCTAAAAAGATTTGGAAAATATACCTATATGCAGTTCAAACTGGAAACCGGGCGAACCCATCAGATCCGTGTCCATATGGCCAGTATCGGGCATCCATTACTTGGGGATGAACTTTATTCCAAAAACTGTCCGTTTAAGCATTTACAGGGACAAACTCTGCACGCAAGAACCATCGGATTTATCCATCCACGCACGAAGGAATATATGGAATTTTCAGCACCTCTGCCAAAGTATTTTGAGGATTTGCTTCAAAAATTGTAAATATTCTGTCAAAATAGTTGAAATCGCACCTATAAATGGTATAATTTAACTAAAGAAATTATTATTAAGATGCATTGGCTTCTTAGAAAGGGCGTGAGTTTATGAGCAATAAAATCTATACAATCGGACGCGAATTTGGCAGTGGGGGAAAAGAAGTCGGTGAAAAGTTAGCCGCAGAACTTGGTATTAAATTATATGATAAAGAATTATTACAGCAGGCTGCAAAAGAATCCGGTTTTTGTGAGGAAATTTTTGAAAATCACGATGAAAAACCGACCAGCAGTTTTTTATATTCACTCGTCATGGATACCTATTCCACAGGTGGATATTCAGCAGCTCCATTTCTTGATATGCCATTAAACCATAAGGTATTTCTGGCACAATTTGATACCATTAAAAAGATCGCAGAACGTGAATCCTGCGTAATTGTCGGCCGGTGTGCAGACTATGCTTTAGCTTCCAATCCACAATGCTTAAATGTATTTATTCATGCAGATATAGAAGATCGTGCAAAACGTATCAGTAAGAAATTAAATATCACCGAGCAGAAAGCAAAGGATATGGCACAGAAACAGGATAAACAGCGCGCAAGCTATTATAACTATTACACCTGTAAAAAATGGGGAGATTCCAAGAGCTATGATCTTTGCTTAAACACAAGTAAGCTTTCAACCGATGATTGCGTTAAGATGATTCTTGAATATCGCAAACTAATGGATGAGCATAAAAAATAAAATAATTAGAATGTTCCACACAATTTATTGGATTCAAATCTTATTTATAGATAGATTCCAATATCATAAAACAAAAAGAAACCTGGTAATATATAAATCATGTGTATACCGGGTTTCTTTTTGTTTGTATTTGAAAATTCGTATGCATCTATTTTAGAATCTTAGATCACCGGATCCTTAAAAACATAAAAAGCTTTACAAATCAGCATATTTAGCGTATGATTGATTTAAACGGCGTAAACTATTCGTTAAACTTGAGTTTAGCGAATAGTTATATCTCTCTTATATCATACGTCAATGAACGATTTCTTTTGAATCCAGTACAATGGTAAATGGACCATCATTGATCAGCGATATCTTCATATCCGCACCAAATATCCCTGTCTGGACGTTCGAAACTGTTTTTTGACATTCGGATATGATATATTCATACATTTCCTTCGCGAAATCCGGTTTTCCCGCATTTGTAAAGGAAGGACGATTTCCTTTACGGCAATCCGCATACAATGTAAACTGCGAAATAAGCAACAAACTGCCGTTTACATCTTTTAGTGACAGATTGGTTTTTCCGTTTTCATCACTGAAGATGCGCAAATTTAACATTTTGGAGAGCATTTTATCCGCGATTTCCCTGGTATCGGTATCTTCAATACCGATCAACACACAGTAACCGGCATCAATTGCTCCCGTAATATCCTGATCCACCTTACAGCTTGCTTCTGTGACTCGTTGGATCACAAATTTCATTACAATCACCACCTTTTATTGTTCTTTATCTATCATACAAAAATATTGGAGTACAATCAATTATGAAACTACAAAAATTATACAGTCAGGTACGACGCGCCATTGATGATTATCAGATGATACAGCCAAACGATAAAATCGCTGTCGGAATCTCCGGTGGCAAGGATTCTTTAACTTTACTTTATGCGCTTGCCGGACTTCGCAAATTCTATCCGGTTCCTTTTGAACTGATTGCAATCTCCGTTGACCTGGGTTACCCGGATTTTGACCTTAGCGAAGTGAAAGAACTTTGTTCAAAACTACAGGTTGAATACCATATCATCAACACCCAGATAGGGGAAATTCTTACATCAAATACACAAAAAGGATCGCCATGCTCTCTTTGTGCCAAGCTTCGGAAAGGTGCATTAAATCAGGCTGTAAAAGATCTCGGGTGCAACAAAGTTGCCTATGCTCATCATATGGATGACATTATTGAGACCATGTTTTTATCTTTAATATTTGAGGGAAGATTTTATTCCTTCTCTCCTGTCACACACCTGGATCGTATGAACCTGACCGTAATACGCCCGCTCATGTACGTACTGGAAGCTGACGTGATCGGCTTTAAGAATAAATATGAACTTCCAGTTGTACACAATCCATGTCCTGCAGATGGTCACACCAAACGCGAATATGCGAAACAGCTTGTACGACAAATTCATCATGAAAATCCTGGAGCAAAACAACGGATGTTCCATGCAATTATAAATGGAAATATTGAAGGCTGGCCATCACAGATTACCCCTATGAAGAAAGGATGAAAACATTGAAAAAAGATAACGCTTATTATGAAGATGTTAATATTAAAAATGAACTTCATCTTCGAAAACTATTAGAATCACTTCCACCATATTGCAAACAATTCTTTGTAGGAATTGAGCCAACCACTTCCTCCAGAACGCGAATTGCTTACGCATACGATCTTGGAACTTTTTTTGATTATTTAAGAGAAAATAATCCAGTATGTAATGAAAAAAAGAATACCGCTATTCCTCTTTCCCTTTTAGATGAACTGAAGCCGCTGGATATCGAAGAATACCTTTTTTATTTGAAATATCACGAAAAGGATGGAATTGCACATAGCAATGATGAACGTGGAATCAAGCGTAAACTGGCTTCGCTTCGAACATTTTACAACTACTTATATAAAAATGAGATGATCAAGACCAACCCTGCATTTAAAGTGACTATGCCGAAGATTCATGATAAGGCAATCGTACGTCTGGATGTAGATGAAGTTGCTCAACTGCTTGATGAAGTTGAATCCGGAGAAAAACTGACTGCACATCAGCAAAAATATCATGAACGTACCAAAACAAGAGATCTTGCCATGCTCTCTCTTCTGCTTGGTACCGGAATTCGTGTATCCGAATGTGTCGGACTTGATATTGACGATGTTGATTTTAAAAATAATGGAATTAAAATTCACCGAAAAGGTGGTGCTGAGGTAATTGTATACTTTGGAGATGAAGTTCGTGATGCACTTGCCGATTACATGAACCAGAGAAGCGGAATTACCGCCCTTGAAGGTCACACCAATGCATTATTCCTTTCTATGCAGAACCGCAGGATCAGTGTCCGCGCTGTAGAGAATCTGGTAAAAAAATATTCGAAGCTTGTGACAAATATTAAAAATATTACTCCGCATAAACTTCGAAGCACATATGGTACCAATCTTTACCAGGAAACCGGAGATATCTACCTCGTCGCAGATGTTCTCGGCCATAAAGACGTTAATACAACAAGAAAACATTATGCAGCAATTGAAGATAACCGTCGAAGAAAAGCTGCCAGATACGTACATTTACGCGAAGAATAATGTTATGAATTATACTTCTTCCTGATACTTCGCCGAAAGCCTGATATAATGCAGCGCATTCTCGTGATTGGAATCAATTTCTTCCTGTGTCAGTTGTCTCACAATATGTGCCGGGCTTCCCATGACAAGAGAACCGTCCGGAATAACCATCTTACCGGTTACAAGTGAACCAGCTCCAACAATACAATTGGCTCCAATCACAGCACCACTTAATACAATACTCCCCATTCCGATGACAGTATTATCTCCTACCGTACAACCATGAACAACTGCATTATGTCCTACCGTAATATAGTTGCCTAATACAACCGGATGTCCTTTATCTGCATGAAGCGTACAATTATCCTGAATATTGGTACCTTCACCAACCGTAATTGAATCGGTATCCCCGCGTATGACGGCCTGAAACCATACATTCGCATCCTTTTTCAAGGTAACATCCCCTAAAACATATGCACCAGGTGCAATGAAATTTGTTTTACTCATAAGATCATCCTCTGACTTCTTTGATTTTCTGTTCGATTCTTTCTTTCACAAGAGCTGCAATCTCCTGTGTCTTAAGATCCTTATATTCTTCATAAGTAATTGGTTCAAGATAATAAACATAAGTTGTGATTGGTCCAATATGGAAGCTGTTAAAAACTTTATAAGAATCAATCAAAGCAATCGGGACAATCGGTGCTTTTGATTTTAAAGCAATCTTAAAGCTTCCTGCCTTGAAATCACAGACTTTATTCCTGTTGTTAAATTCATATCCCCCCTCTGGAAACAGAATATACTTCTTGCCGGCTGCTACATCTTTTGCAACATCCGTGATAATATGAATTCCCTGTCTTGGATTATCCTTCTCTAATCTTTTCGCCTGCACCAGATCTACAAATTCACGTACCAGTATTGTATTGGATTTTTTCTTATCCATAACAAATGTGCAGGGATCTCCATGTGTATACATGATACCAAGAACATCATACTTTCCCTGATGATTCGGATACATGATATACCCGCTGTCTTTTGGAAGATTCTCTGTTCCAAATGCTACCGTATGGATCTTTCCGGTCTTATTCATCAAATAAATTGCATGAAGCACCAGAGAATATCTTCGTTCTTCTGAATACTTCTCAGGATGATCCGCATACGTACGCATCTTGGATATCATATACGGTGCCCGATGTAAATTCATGAAAATAACATATAATAATTTTAACATTTCAAATTCTCCTAAAGTATTATTATATCGGAAAATGAGAAATTTATCAACTTTTGTCCCCACTGTTTCTGGTACTTCTCTCCTATAAAATCAGGTGATGATACAAATTATCACATAAGAATTATCATTATTATTTCTGTTCCGCAGAATAGTATGCAACCGTAAGATGCTGACCGCATGTAATATGATCATCTGATGCAAGATGATTCAGTTCACGAATCTCTTTAATATAATCTTCTTTATCAATATCAGAATTACCAAGATATTCATCCGCAATCGTCCATAAAGTATCGCCGGACTGAATCTCATAGCTTGTATAATATTTATGAATCTCTTTGCTTCCAGTCTGTGAATTCGCATATGCAGAAATCGATGTACAAAGAATCACTACTGTGACAATAAGAAATGCTGCAATAAGTGCAATCATTCTCTTCTCAACTGCAACTACTGCAGCTCTTCTGTTTAAGCTTCTGTTTGCTCTCTCGGAAATTCTACTGTTATATTCTCTTCTCATACTTTATTCCTCCGTAAATATTGTATCGAACACTTGTTTGTATTTATAATATAGTACGCGAACATGTGTTTGTCAACAGCTTTTTCGAACAAATATTCGGAATATATGTTTGCGTTTTGTATATCCATATGATAAAATGAGGTTAACATAAATTTTATAGAACATACGATAGATTCAGCAAATATGGAGGATTTTCAGCATGTCATATGGCAAGATTTCAGATAAACAGAAAGAGATATTAGAATTCATTAAGAACGAGATTTTAAACAAAGGTTATCCGCCAACTGTCCGGGATATCTGTGAGGCTGTACACCTCAAATCCACCTCATCGGTTCATTCTCATCTCGAAACGCTTGAGAAGAACGGCTATATCCGCCGTGATCCTACAAAGCCAAGAGCAATTGAGATTATAGACGATAACTTTAATCTCACCCGTCGCGAGGTTGTCAATGTTCCGATGGTTGGACAGGTTGCTGCCGGAGAACCGATCCTTGCAGTTCAGAATATTGAATCTTATTTTCCTATTCCAACAGAATTTATGCCGAATGAAGAATCCTTTATGCTTAAAGTAAAAGGCGAGAGCATGATCAATGCCGGCATATTCAATGGTGATAATGTTTTAGTCAAGAAACAGCCTACAGCAGATAATGGCGATATCGTAGTTGCTCTTGTAGACGATTCCGCTACAGTCAAGACGTTTTATAAAGAGAACGGACATATCCGTCTTCAACCGGAGAATGATACCATGGATCCAATCATTGTGAATGACTGTTCGATCCTTGGAAAAGTATTTGGTGTATTCCGTTTCCTGGACCGTTAAAAAATGCTTCAGCTGTCATTTGATCCGACCGCTGAAGCATTTTTTCTGAAATATATTTTTTAATCAAAAGACCGAATCAGATTCACCATTTCAATCGCACCCTGGGCGCATTCAAAACCTTTATTCCCTGCTTTTGTTCCCGCACGTTCGATTGCCTGTTCGATTGTATCTGTTGTAAGTACACCAAACATAACCGGAATATCATTTGCGAGGCTGACCTGAGCGATTCCTTTCGACACTTCATTGCACACGTAATCGTAATGACTTGTGCTTCCGCGGATTACGGCACCAACACAGATAATGGCATCGTACTTTCTGCACTTTGCCATTTTCGATGCAATAAGCGGGATTTCAAAGGCTCCTGGAACCCAGGCTACATCTATATCGTCTTCCTGTACATTTTCTCTCTTTAAGCCGTCTAATGCTCCGGATACCAGCTTTGAAGTAATAAATTCATTAAACCTCGCTGCCACAATTCCTACTTTGATATTTTCTGATACAAGTTTTCCTTCAAATGTTTTCATTTTATGCCTCCTCAAGTTTTAAAATATGGCCCATACGGGTCTGTTTGGTTTTTAAGTAAAAACGATCAAATCTGGTTGCCCTGATTTCGATTGGTACGCGTTTTGCAATTCTCATACCATAATCTTCAAGCTGATATATCTTGTCCGGATTATTTGTAAGAAGCTCCAGTGAATGGATTCCAAGATCACGTAAAATCTGAGCTCCTGTGTAATATTCTCTCATATCACCCTGAAAGCCAAGTGCTATATTGGCATCTAACGTATCCATCCCTGTATCCTGCAGGTGATATGCCTTCAGTTTATTCACAAGACCGATTCCTCTTCCTTCCTGACGCATATATAAAAGAACGCCTCTTCCTTCTTCTGCGATCATTCGCATTGCCTTATCAAACTGTTCCCCACAGTCACAGCGGAGGGAGCCGAACACATCGCCCGTCAGGCATTCCGAATGTACACGACAGAGGATATTCTCGCCATCACCAATCTCGCCCATCACAAGCGCTACATGATGTTCCCCGTTCAGCCGGTTCACATAACAATGTGCTGTAAAATTTCCGTATTTCGTCGGCATTCTGGTTGTTGAAACACAGGTGACAAGTTTTTCTTTTACCTTCCGGTATTCCTGAATCTCCTGGATCGTAATATAGGAAAGCTCATGCCGGTCTGCAAATTCATGCAATTCTTCTGCACGCATCATCGTTCCGTCTTCTCTCATGATCTCGCAACAGAGACCACATTCGGAAAGTCCTGCAAGCCTCATAAGATCCACAGTTGCCTCCGTATGACCGTTTCTCTCGAGAACACCTCCGGCTTTCGCAATCAGAGGAAACATATGTCCCGGTCTGCGAAAATCCATAGCAGAAGCATTTTGGGATACGCACATACGTGCAGTCATTCCACGTTCTTTGGCTGAAATCCCGGTTGTGGTATCTTTGTAATCGATCGACACCGTAAAAGCGGTTTCATGGTTATCCGTATTATGTTCGACCATGGGAGAAAGCCTCAGACGGTCTGCAATTGCCTGGCTCATTGGCATACAGATCAATCCCTTTGCATAGGTTGCCATAAAATTTACATTTTCGGTAGTAGCAGCTTCGGCCGAACAGATCAGATCCCCTTCATTTTCACGATCTTCATCATCGGTAACAAGTATTATTTTTCCTTCTTTTAAGGCCTTAAGTGCATTTTCTATTTTCCTGTAGTCCATCATTCTGCCTCCTAAAATCCATTTTGTAATAACATTTCTTTCGTAATGCCACTATGACTGGTCTGCGTGATATATTTTTTTACATATTTTCCAATGCAGTCATTCTCAAGATTTACGATATCCTGCACTTTTCGGACGGCGAGTATCGTATTTGCCATTGTATGCGGAATTACCGATACCTGAAAGGAATTTTTGTTCACTGCAGCAACGGTAAGACTGATGCCATCCACTGCAATGGACCCTTTTTCTACGATGCAGTCAAGAATTTCTGCTTTCGTTCCAATCGTATACCAGATCGCATTACTGTCTTTTTTTATACCAAGTATTTTCCCGGTTCCATCAATATGCCCGGATACAATATGTCCACCAAACCTTCCATCCGCCGGCATTGCACGCTCCAGATTCACCAGACATCCAGGTTTTGTGTCTGCAAGAGAAGTACGCCTTAACGTCTCATGCATCACATCTGCCGTAAATGTTTTTCCGCTGATTGCTGCCGCAGTCAGACAGATTCCGTTCACGGCAATACTGTCTCCCGGTTTTATATCTTCCAGGATTTTTTCTGCGGTTATTACGATACGAACCGATTGCCCTGTCCGCTGTATCCGGGCAACGGTTCCGGTTTCTTCTACAATTCCTGTAAACACGAATGTTTCACTTCACTTTCTATTAAAAAGTCATTTCCGATTTTCAAAATCACGCTGTTTTCCAAATGATATGCCTCATCCGGGCTTGCAACTCCCAGACCATTCACCGGAGATGCTGCTGTTCCACCAAAGATTTTTGGTGCAATATACGTCTGCACTGCATCTACAATCCCACTCTCTAACGCACTCCAGTTTAAGGTTCCACCACCTTCCAATAAAATACTGTCGATCTTCTGTTCGCCAAGTATCTGCATCAGTTGTGCCAGATCAATATGGTCATCCTTTTGGGGCACATCAAGTACGATACACGACTTTTTCCGGTATAATTCCTTTTTGTTATCATCCGTGGCTGATGTTGCAATGATTGTTTTAACGTCTTTTGCAGTCTGCACAATCTGTGACTCAACCGGTGTTCTGAGTCTGGTATCACAGATAATCCGGACCGGACTACGTCCATCCTTTAACCGGCAAGTTAAAAGCGGGTCATCCTGAATTACCGTATTGACACCAACCATGATCGCACAGTATTCATTTCTTGTTTCCTGCACATGCATTCTTGCATCCTCATCGGTGATCCATTTTGACGCACCGGTCCTGGTCGCAATTTTTCCATCCATGGTCATGGCATATTTCATCAAAACATACGGCCTTTGCGTGGTAATATATTTGCGAAATACCCGGATCAGTCTTTGACATTCCTTTTCTAAAACTCCAACGACAACTTCAATTCCTCTGTTTCTTAGCAGAGCTGCACTTTTTCCTGCCATAAGCGGATTGGGATCGAGCGTTCCGATTACAACCTTTGCAATTTTGTTTTGAATGATTGCCTCGGTACAGGGCGGTGTCTTTCCGTAATGACAGCATGGTTCGAGTGTTACATATAAAGTTGCACCTTTTGCCGGCTCCGTACAATTTTTAAATGCATTTCTTTCTGCATGGAGCTCTCCATAGCGTTCGTGATAACCCTGTCCGATTATTTTTCCATTTTTCACGATCACAGCACCGACCAGTGGATTCGGATTCACCTTCCCTCTCCCTTTTTGGGCAAGTTCTAATGCGAGATGCATATATTCCTCGTCGTTCATAATTCACCTTCTTTCTTTTTGTATAAATTAAAAAATGTCCTGAATAGCGATCTATCCAAGACATGAAAAGCGTTCTTCGTCAGCTTATCTGATTTTAATATAAAAAGCTCTGGAACGATCCAATTTATCATTCCAGAGCATAGTAAACATTCAAAGTATACGTTCATCTTCTTTCATCCAGACTGTACTGTCGGCTTCGGAATCACACCGAATCATGCCTTACGGCTCGTGGGCTTTACCACCGGTAGGGAATTTCACCCTGCCCTGAAGATCTGTTATTCAATTACAAATCTTATAATACCGCTCTTTATACAGTATTGCAAGCATTTTTTACATCCCTCAACTTCCCATAAGTTGTTATATTTTTCCATAACTTTTAAAAATTTGGTGTCAAATTGGTGTCAAAATTCCTTCTTCTCCCAGACTTTACAGCTGATTCTATATGATATATACGTCAACAGGCATACCAAAATAATCGCAAACGGAAAAACCTGACCAGAATGTCTGGAAAAAATTTCTGACACACGTGCAGAAACGTCCATTCCTGTCCGCTGCGCCCATTTTTCATATGCATAGCCCAGGATAAACATAATTCCGATAATTACGATCCACACAATTCGTCCCTTCTCCTGACCGAACTTTAAAATAACCGGAAGAATCAGTGCCAGAAACAGAATCATCGATAATAAAATTGCTGTCACCTCCATGACAGATTCTTTATTTAACATAAAATGACCGCTTATCATGCCAAATACCAGTTTGAGTACAACTCCAATTCCCCATCCGATAAAGGTCACAATGATTCCGAACAGATATTTTTCCCGTATGAATTCTCTTCGGGTTACAGGAAGTGTCATAAGAAAGGTTTCTCCATTATCCAGTTCGTCATAGGAAATCGTACTGGTCGCCAATAATATAAAAATAAATCCAACATATGCAACAACAAATGTACTTCCAGAAGCAGCGCTGGATGTTGCACCAAGCATGCCTCCTATCGTCAATACCATAATAAGAAGCTTTCTTTGCAACATCATAAGTGCAAAATCTTTTCTCATCAGTCCTCTCATCTCAGCTCGCCTCCATTCATCATAATAATCAGATCATCAATCGTACCGCTCTGTATCGCAATTTTAGGATAATTTTCCAGATAAAACTTTTTCTGATCTGTCAAGCAGCAATATCCAAACGGCTCTTTTTTCGTTTTTATCAGATATTGCTTATCCAGCGTTTCATAGTCTGTTTCAGAAACTTTAATCACTGCATAATCTGAAAGCAGAACATCGGTATCTTCGTGCAGGATCACTCTTCCGTCATGGATCATATACAGATCATCACACAGATTCTCCAGATCCGAAGAAATATGTGAGCTGATCATAATCGAACACTGTTCATGATTTTCCATGTATTCACGGATCAGATCCAGTACTTCATCCCTTGCGATAACATCCAGTCCCACTGTCGGCTCATCTAAAATCAGAAGATCCGCATTATGACACAATGCAGTTAACACCTTTACCCTTGCTTTCATTCCCGTCGAAAATTCCTGTAGTTTCTTTTTCATTGGAATTTCAAACTGACGGCATTTATCCTGGAAAAATTTCTCATCAAAGTCGACATAAGTCGATTTTAAAATAGCCCAAATATCCTTCATCGTCAGATAATTACTAAATCCACTGTCTGCAAATGCCACACCAATGCGCTGTTTATCTTTAGAATCAAGTTCTGACACTGGTTTACCGAAAACATCTACAGACCCGCCATCCAATGCAATAAGTCCAAGCATTGCTTTAAATGTCGTTGACTTACCAGATCCATTCTTTCCAATCAAACCTGTAATCATTCCCGGATTTGTCTCCAGCGAACAATCGAGCGAAAATCCCGAATAATTTTTCTTAGCATGATCTAATTTCACCATATCTACTCCTCCAGCAGCATATTGAAAAGATCTGTTATCTCCATATCTGACAGACCGCATCGGCGTGCTTTATCAATCAGCTGTTCAAATTCCTCTTCAATATCCTTTTTCTGTTCTTCCTTTAAAAAATCCTGACTTGTTTCTGCCACAAAGGTTCCTTTTCCATGAATGGTTACCGTAAATCCCTCTTCCTCCAGATAATCATATGCTTTCTTAACAGTAAGCGCGCTGATCTTCTGTTCTCTTGCAAGCGCACGAACCGATGGAAGTGGATCTCCCGGCAGTAATTCCCGGGCCACAATAGAAGCTTTTATCTGATCTACGATCTGTTCATAGATTGGAACCATGGATGAATTATTAATAATCATATGCATATTTTATCCCTCCGGCACAAACAGTATATAACAGCATATAACTGTTGTCAACTGTTATATACTGTTATATTAAAAAAGAAGAAATTTTATGACTGCAAAATATTCACGCAGCATATTGTTTGGAAGATATAATCGGTTTGAACGGGATGCAATTCCACATACATTCTGCATTCCCAGTTTTTTAACAAGACAAAGCGCACGAAACATATGAAAATTGTTTGTTACAATCCCCACATGACAGCGTTTTGGAAGAAGTTCACGACTATTGATCAGATTTTCTTTCGTCGTTTTTGATCTGTTCTCTAAAAGGATTCTTTCCTTTGCGATTCCATGCTGCTTTAAATAATCTGCCATTCCGACAGCCTCCGGAAATGGTTCATTTGGTCCCTGCCCGCCTGACACAATGCAGATCGTCTTCGGGTTCTCCTTTAAATACATCATTGCGCGATCCAGTCTGGACTGGAGGACAAAACTTGGGCCGCTTTCTTTCACCTGCGCTCCCAAAACGATGAGATAATCCAGACCTTCCTGTCCTTTTTCACGCATATTACGTATTATACAGACTTCTATGATCACAAAAGACAAAACAAACAGGCTCAAAAGTGCTATGAGCCCTTTCGTTATAATCTCCGGCAGCATCCCCCACACGTTCAGATATGTCAAAATGCCACCGCTTAATACTATTCCCGCCAGCACATACCATACTCTGAAAAACCCTGTTCCAGAGTCGGTTGCACGGATCAGTCTGCCATATCCCATGCAGCAGAGTGTCAATACTATACTTATCCCTAACATCATAATTCTAAATCATCTTCTCCTTTATGATCCGGTCAATACTTACGTTTTTTGAAACGCCATCCGTTCACTTCCGTCCTGAAGCCGGATTGTTCCACAATACACAAATCCCAGTTTCTTCAGAAGCGACTGCATCGGAATATTATCTTTATGCGTATCGATCCGGATATTCGGATGCTTGTCGTATGCCCACTTCATGCAATACGATGCCATACCTTTGCAGGTTCCATTCGTCGCAATCCTGTGGATCACCCCATAGGTTTTCTCATTCTGCCATTTACCATCAATCACCCGATAGGTTGGTTCTTCTGTTATTTCAAAAGAAAAAACGCATCCGATCTTTCCGTTTTCCGTGCAGACATAAGAATGCCCTTCCTCAATATCTGCGAACACCCTGGTTTCCTCCGGTTTGCGGTCGCCCCACTGATTTGGATTTCCATGCTCTTTCATAAATTTTCTCGCATATGTATAGACTGCTGTAATTTCTGCCAGATCATTTTTCGTAGATCTTCTGATCTCCATAGTTTTCCTTTCTTTTTCCGAATGTTCTGCTATACTTCATGATAATAAGGACAGATATCCTCATAATGACCGTCCTTCATTCGAAATCCTTTGGGAATAACTCCAAGCTGGGTAAAACCAAGCCGTTCATACAGATGTCTTGCATGTACATTGGATGCGACAACCGCATTGAACTGCAAAACACCATATCCATGTACCTTTGCCTGACTCAGGCAGTCTTTTACAAGTTTTTCCCCGATATGCAGCCCTCTTGAATCACGGCTCACTGCGTAGCTTGCATTGCAGATATGTCCGCATCTTCCCACGTTATTTGGATGAAGAATATACAATCCATAGATTGTACCTGTTTCTGTATCCTGTGCCACCGCACTATAGGTCTGCTGTGCAAAAAAATCTTTTCCAGTCTCTGCTGTAAGTAATTCTTCCTGAGGAAATGCAACGCCATCCTCAACCACTTCATTCCAGATCCGGATCATTTCGGATAAGTCTTTTTCTTCATAAGCTCTGATTGTAATTTGCATGTTTATCCTTCTTTCTATATTTCAAAAAGCTTGAAAACGTTTTTGTCCTCAAGCTTTTCGTGATTAAATACCATTATACATGAAACCCTACAGTTCCACAACTTTTCCATCTTTCCAGATGTGTTCCAGATCATAGAACAAACGATCCTCTTTTGAAAAAAGGTGTACGATAATGTCCTGATAATCCATCAGAATCCATGTGGAATTGCTGTTTCCTTCCACCTGTTTTGCATGTACTCCGTTTGTGTACATCGTCTCATCTACTGCATCCTGCATTGCTGTAAGCTGATTCGCATTGGAACCATTTGCAATCACAAAATAATCTGCGATAGAAGAAATCTCATGAATGTCAATAACAGTTACATCCTCTGCCTTCTTATCTTCGAGCGCAGCCTTTATTTTTTTAACAAGGTCTAATGTTTCCATTCCTGGTCCTCCTCAAATCTTTTATAAAACTGATATGCCAGTTCTGTTGTCGGATCAATGGATCCTTTTTTTCCTTTCAGAAAATGAAGTGTATCATACAGGATCTCTGCCATGCAGTGATCCAGATCCTCAAATGCGATCTTACGGATATATTCCAAATGTGGAGCCTTATCCCGTTTCGGCTCGATATAATCTGCAATGTAAATGATCTTATCCAATGTATTCATATCCGGTTCTCCTGTAGTATGAACCCGGATTGCATGAAGTATGAGTGGGTCGGTAACTTCATATTTTTTTTCTGCAAGAATTGCACCAGCCTTCGCATGCAGCAGATATGGATTCTCCAGTTCAACATTGGAGATGATCACATGATTTTCTCTGCAAATACTGATTTTTTCATCATTTGGGATACATTTTGCACAATCATGCAAAAGTCCTGCAAGCATTGCCTTCTCAATTGGATATTCATATGCCATTGCAAGACATCCCGCAGTATACATGACTCCTTTGGTATGTTCATACCGGTCCTTATCCAGTTCTTTTTTTAATTTTTTGCGAATTTCTGTCAGTTCCATCTTCTTCATCCTATCTATGATCGATAAAGATCATGTTCCTTTATATAACACAGCACTTCCTGTGATATCCACCCGGATACCTCTTCCTCATTCAGGAGCTTTTCCCGGATCTCATGTGAAGAGATCGGATATTTTTCACAATGAACGATTTGTATATCGGCTGGAAACAGCTGTCTGATCGCTGCGATCTTTTTCTTCAGATCCTCATCCTGAAACTCGTCCCGGTTTACAACAAGAATATGTGCAAGTGAACAGATGATTTCCGGATGCCTCCACTGATCAAAATAATCCAGAGAATCAGCCCCCATTATGAAATACCATTCATCATCCGGATAAGATTCTTTCAGTTTTTGAATCGTCCGGTAGGTATAGCTTCTTTCTGCTGAGACCATTTCAATATCCGATACCTTTAAAAATGAATAGGAATCCGCCGCAAGCCTGCACATCGCAAGTCTGTCTTTGGCCTTTGTCATTTTCCCTTCATCCTTGTTCGGCGAATGTCCGGCCGGAATCAGCCATACCTCGTCAAGTTCATATTCCTCATGCGCTTTCACTGCCATATGCAGATGTCCATTGTGGATCGGATCAAAGGATCCACCCAGAATTCCAATCTTCATTCTCTTATTCTGGCAGTTTGATCTTCGGATTTTTCTTTGGCTGACGATAGAAGATCATTTTCTTACCGATTACCTTTACAACCTCAGAGTGAGTTCTTTCGCCGATCATTGCAGCGATCTCTCTCGGATCATCGATACAGTTTTTTAAAACAGAAACCTTGATCAGTTCACGTTTCTCCAGTGCCTCATCTAACGCTGTGATGATCTCCGGAGTTAAAGAAGCTTTTCCAATCTGAAAGATCGGAGTCATGGAACTGGCAAGACTTCCTAAATAAGCACGTTGTTTGCTGTTCATAGTTGTTTTACCTCATCTTAATTATAGCTGTTATTTATAATAATCAAATTCATTTCCATACATACGTACGGTGTCGCCTTCTTCGATACCCATCTCTTCGAGTTCGTCTAAGATTCCCTGTTCTTTCAGGAAGCGCTGGAAAAATACAAATCCTTTTTCAGAATCAATATTGGTATAACCGAGCATTTTGTCGATCTTTGGTCCCTCGACAACATATGCACCATCCTCTGCAATCTCAATCGTATATGGTTCATCCTTAAATACCATCACTGACGGGTCAAATTCCTGTTCATAGACCATTGGCTCTTTCGGGCATGTGGCAAGCAGATCTTTTACATGATAAAGAAGTTCTTTCACACCCTGTCCGCTGACCGCCGAAATCGGAAATACGCGGATTCCCTCTTTCTCCTCAAATTCTTTGCGGAGTGCAGAGATAATCTCATTCTCGTCACCATAGATTGCATCAATCTTATTCGCAGCGATTACCTGTGGTTTTTCTAAAAGTTCCGGATTGTATTCTCTTAACTCTTTATTGATGGCATGAATGTCCTGGATCGGATCACGTCCCTCTGTACCTGCAGCATCCACAATATGGATGATTACCTTTGTACGCTCTACATGACGTAAAAACTCGTGTCCAAGCCCGATTCCTTCCGAAGCACCTTCAATAAGTCCCGGAATATCGGCAATGACAAAACCAAAGCCTTCTTCCATATCAACAACGCCCAGATTTGGCTGAAGTGTCGTAAAATGATAATTGGCAATCTTTGGCTGCGCATTTGTTACACGGGATAAAAATGTAGATTTACCAACATTCGGGAATCCCACAAGACCGACATCTGCAATCACCTTTAACTCCAGTGTCACCTCAAGTTCGATTGCGTCTCCACCTGGCTTTGCATATTTTGGTGCCTGCATGGTTGCTGTTGCAAAATGCTGGTTTCCAAGTCCACCACGGCCACCTTTTAATACTGTGACACGCCTGTTTTCGCCAGACATATCTGCAATCACTTTTCCGGTTTCCGCATCTTTGATAACCGTTCCCTGTGGAACCTTTAAGATCAGATCCGCACCATTCTTACCATGACAGTTTCTCTTGCTGCCTTCTTCTCCCGGTTCCGCAGCAAATTTACGACGATGGCGAAAATCTGTAAGTGTGTTAAGGCCGTCATCTACAACAAAGATCACATCTCCGCCATGACCGCCATCTCCGCCATCTGGTCCACCATTCGGCACATATTTTTCACGGCGGAATGATACATGTCCGTCTCCGCCTTTGCCTGATTTTATAATAATTTTTGCACGATCTGCAAACATAATTTTCTACCTCTAATACACAAATAGCCCCGGCTGTTTCAGTCGGGGCTACAAAATATTATTCGTTTACTGGATATACGGAAGCCTGTTTCTTATCTCTTCCAACTCTCTCGAATCTTAAAACACCATCTACTTTAGCGAATAAAGTATCATCACCACCGATACCAACGTTAGTACCTGGATGAATCTTTGTTCCACGCTGTCTGTATAAAATGTTACCAGCTTTTACGAATTGTCCGTCTGCTCTCTTAGCTCCTAATCTCTTGGATTCGGAATCACGGCCGTTCTTTGTAGAACCAACTCCCTTTTTGTGAGCAAAAAACTGAAGGTTCATATTTAACATGTCTTACACCTCCTTGAAATCCAGAATGATAAATTCATTCCCATAGTCTTTTTGTATTCCCTGCAAACCTAATATCATGGACTGCATCAGTAATGCAACATCATGATCCGAATAATTCTTAAGTCTGCAGTCGATCAAACCAGATTCTGCTTCTGTCTCAAGCTGAGGCATCACAGATGTGAATTTCTCAATGGAATTAATCGCATTGATCACAAGTGCGGATACTCCTGCACATATGATATCACTCCCTGCATCTGCATATCCCGAATGACCTATGCATCGAAAACCGGTGCATTCATTTGCATGATTCTGATAAATCGTTATATGAATCATAACAATTACCTATCGATTACGCATTAATTTTTTCGATCTTAACCTGGGTGAACGCCTGTCTGTGACCGTTCTTCTTGTGATAGCCAGTTTTTCTCTTATACTTGTAAACGATTACTTTCTTAGCTCTGCCTTCTTTAACTACAGAAGCCTCTACAGTTGCTCCAGCTACAGTTGGAACTCCAACTTTCATTTCGTCTCCGGAAACAGCTAAAACCTGATCAAAAGTAACTTTCTCACCAGCTTCAACACCAAGTTTCTCAATGGTAATGATATCGCCTTCAGATACTTTGTACTGTTTACCACCTGTTGCTATAATTGCGTACATATGGCACCTCCTATTATCATTACTCGCCAGCTTCGGTGCTGCATGATTGCAGACTTAAACCACGCTGTGCGGCATACTCATTTATAATACTGAATGTTTTTCCAAATGTCAACATCTTTTCAAAAAATTTTCTCATTTTCTCATTTTGTTTCAAGAATCTCTTTTAAGGAGCGGTAGACTTTTTTTCTTGTAATTTCAACAAGTCCGAGTTTTGTAATATCAATGACACTGCACCGGACCGGATCTTTTGCCACTTCCTGTTTCAGCATTTCCATCAGCTGCCTGTCTTTTTCTTTTGTATCCATATTGATAAAGTCAACAATTATCATTCCTGAGATATTGCGAAGCCTGAGCTGCCTTGCGACCTCCACTGCTGCTTCCATATTAACTTTAAACAATGTTTCTGTTTTCCCGGAAATGTTTTTACCGGTGTTGACATCCACAACCGTAAGCGTCTCAAGCTGCTCAATAATGATATTTGCACCGGATTTCAGCCAGATCCGTTTTGCCAGCAGACGATCTATATTGCCTTCAATATTATACAATGCATGAAGACTGAGTTTTTCATCCTGATAAAGGACTAGCCTGTCCTGGATATTTGGAAGTTCTTCCTGGATCGTATGAAAAATCTCCTTGCTGTCTGTATAGATCTGATCGATTTTTTGAAAATCTGTGCTTTTCAGCCGGCTGATATATCCTGGCGGATTCTTACTGATCTGTGTAAAGGCATTTTTATGTACCGCCGTATCGATCATATGGTGATATTTTTGTATGAGGGAGCAGACATCCTGCTGCAGTTTTTCTTCCTGTACTTCTTCTGCGTTCGTACGGATCACGATTCCATAATTTCGATCCGTTTCATCTTTCATCCACTCCTGAAGCTGGCTTTGCAATTTTTTCCGCTTTTCATCCGGAATCTTTTTTGACACACCAAGACTTTCATTGTCCGTTGTAAGTACCGAATAAGTTCCGCTTAAAGTCAGTTTGGTCGTCACAACAGCTTCTTTTGTTTTTACTGCATCCCGTTCCACCTGTACCAGAAGTTCATCTCCAATGGAAAGATCTTTCTTCTCAGACTGTTTTTTTGTAAATACCGGCGATTTTATATTACCAAACGGCAAAAAACACCGTTCATCTTCTGAAATCCGGACAAAAGCCGCCTTGATATTGGGAAGAATATTTTCTACCCGTGCAATCACAATATCATTCAGTCTTGTCTTTTCCGCCTTTTCATACAGCTGAAAATCAATAAAATCCCGTTTTTCATCCAGCATGATATAAGCCAGATATTCTGTTTTTCCTTTTACAATCTCTGTGATTGCAAGCCTGTTCATGAATTCAGGATCTCCTCTCCCATATCAAGCAGAGAAATAAACGTTCCATCCTCCTCTGCATAGACATCATTTCTGTGGATCTGGATCGCATTCGCATCATATTCAAGTCCGGCTGCTGCATAAATAGAAGATAACAGAAGTTCCGGCTTTATATTATCTGTGCTTCCGGTAGAAAGCTTAATATAAAATTCCGGTTGTTCTTCGGTTCCCTGGACTTTCAGATCATAGATCAGAGGTTTTAAGTCAATTTCCTTTTCACTTTTCTTTGTCTTTTTCATGATCACAAACGAAGGCTGTTCAAAGAAAACTTCCTGAAGCAGTGCTTCCCATTCTGTTCTGGTATGCATAACCGGATATCCTTCTTTGTAAGAAAGAACATAATCCGCCGCCGCAACGATCGACATTGCTGTTTTTGCAGAATCCGGAAGCCTAACGTAGCCACTGATCTCCACGCCCGGAACCATTGTCTGATTGAGTGCTGCCATACTTTCCTTCGAACTTTTGCTGGAATGCACTTCAATATCCAGATATTCTCCATCACTGGTAATTCCTACACCAAGCGGTGCCGCAAATGACATGATCTGATGCGGGGAAAAACCTTCGGAATAACAGATATCAATATCCGCTCTTCTCATTGCCTTTTGAAAATACCGCATCATATCAAGATGTCCGATAAATTTCATAACTCCATATTTTCGAAACTTAATTCTGACCTTCAAAGCAGACACCTCCATTAAACTGTTTTGCACCACAACCAGAACAACGCATTCTGCAGTTTGGTGTCACTTTTTCATTCTGAGCATTATGCCATTCTCTTAACATAAACTCTTTCGTAACTCCCGCATCAATAAAATCCCATGGGAATATCTCATCATCCGGGCGATTGCGCATCGTATAAAAATCCGTGTCAATTCCACATGCTTCAAATGCTTCAATCCATTTCGAATAATCAAAAAACTCAGACCATGCATCAAAAAATCCACCATGCTCGTAAACATAAAGAATGGCCTTTGACAACCGCCTGTCACCTCTTGCAAGCACACCTTCTAATACTGTCACATCTGCTTCATGCCAGTTATAACGGATACTCTTATGGTTGAGCTGAGCCTTTACGGTATCATTAACGATCTTTGCACGTCTTAAATATTCATCCGGTGTCTGCATTCCTGCCCACTGGAATGGTGTAAACGGTTTTGGAACAAAAAACGAAGTGCTGATCGTGATCTGGCATTTTCCATTTCTCTGTTCCTTCGGAACTGTTTCATAGTACAAAGCCGCAATATCATTTGCAAGTTCCGGTATTGCCTTCATATCTTCCTCTGTTTCAGTTGGAAGTCCCAGCATAAAATAAAGCTTTACCTTATTCCAGCCGCCTTCGAATGCCTGTCCTGCCCCGTTAAGGATCACTTCTTTCGTCAGACCTTTGTTAATAACATCTCTTAAGCGCTGGGAACCGGCCTCCGGAGCAAACGTCAGGCTGCTCTTTTTAATATCCTGCACCTTTCCCATAACATCCAGGGAAAACGCATCGATACGGAGCGATGGAAGCGAAATATTCACACCCTTGCCGTGGAATTCATCAATCAGAAAGGTTACCAGTTCTTCCAGCTGTGAATAATCTGAGGAGCTTAAAGAACTTAAAGAAATCTCTTCATGTCCGGTTGACTTTAACATCTTATATGCAAGATCTTTCAGACGTTCTACGTCCTTCTCCCGGTTAGGACGATAGATCATTCCCGCCTGGCAGAATCGGCAGCCTCTGATGCAGCCTCTCTGGATCTCAAGCACAACACGGTCCTGTGTCACCTTGATAAATGGAACGATCGGCTTCTCCGGATACACGGATGTTGTCAGATCCATCACGATCTGTTTTTTGATTGTCTTCGGAATATCCTCGTATTTCGGCGTAAAAGCGGCAATCGTTCCATCTTCTTTATAACTTACCTCATACAAAGAAGGAACATACATGCCTTCAATCTTCGCAATCGCATGAAGAATCTCTTTTCTGGATGCGCCATCATTCTTCATCTGCTTATACATATCAAAAAGTGCATCATACTGTGTCTCTCCCTCACCGATATAGAAAAAGTCAAAGAAATCCGCAATTGGTTCCGGATTGTAAGTACACGGTCCTCCTCCGATTACGATCGGATCATCCTCGCCTCTTTCGCTTGCCAGAAGCGGAGTCTGCGCAAGATCGAGTATCTGCAGCACATTGGTATAACACATCTCATACTGAAGTGTCATCGCTATAAAATCAAAATTTTTGATTGGCTCCTGAGATTCCAGCCCGAAAAGCGGAATCTTTTTCTCTTTCATAATTGCATGAAGATCCGGCCACGGAGAATACACACGTTCACACCACGTATCCTCTCTCCGGTTAAACATATCATATAAAATCTGGATTCCAAGATGCGACATTCCAATGTCATAAACATCCGGGAAAACCATTGCGACCCGGATATCAATTGTATTTTTATCTTTTACAATACTGTTAAGCTCATTGCCAATATATCTGGCCGGCTTTTCAATCTGCATCAGAATTTCATCAGATAATGCAAGCTTTGCCATATTATAAATCCTATACCTCTCTTTTAGTCATATAGAATCATAATAACATAATTTTGCAGTTTTGTGTATAAATCATTGTTGATCACCTGCTCATATATCTGATCACTGATCCCATCCGGGAAAAATCCTGAAAACTGACTGCTCAAAAGAAACAGTAACAGTAAAAATGCCGCAATGCTGAACCGGATCAGAAAAGCCGTTCCACTTCGTCCAGCTCCTCCCTGCTTTTCTTTTACCTCCAGCGCTCTCATATTGTTCTGCATCCGGTAACGATATCCGGTCTGATAAGCATGGCTATGATCTTTTTCTTCCAATTTTTCTCCTTTTTCTGCTTTATGGTCTATGTAATTATATTCCGGACATAAAAAAACAGACCCTGTATCTTCCAGGATCTGTTCGGATTCTATTTTTATTTTATCTTTGTGCCAGTTCAGTTGTAATGTCTTCCCAAGTGATTCCTTTTTCAACCATAAGGATCATACAGTGATAAATAAAATCGGTGATCTCAAACTTCACTGCTTCCGCTTCCGGATTTTTGGCAGCAATTACAATCTCCGTTGCCTCTTCTCCAAGCTTCTTTAAGATCTGGTCGATTCCCTTATCCAGAATATGGTTGGTGTAAGAGCCCTCTTTCGGATTGGCTTTCCGATCCGCAATCACATCATAAACACTCTCAAGTACCTTAAGTGGATTCTTTTCAACATATTCTTTCTGTACGATTGGATTAAAAAAGCAGCTTCTTTTTCCGGTGTGACATGCCGCCCCGACCTGTGATACTTTTGCAAGAATCGTATCATAATCACAGTCTGCGGTAAGAGATTTCACATACTGGAAATGTCCGGAGGTCAGTCCTTTGATCCAAAGTTCCTGACGGCTTCTGCTGTAGTAGGTCATTTTTCCGATCGTGATTGTGGTGTTAAATGCCTCCTCATTCATATAGGCAAGCATAAGCACCTCATCCGTACGGTAATCCTGGACTATAACCGGAACCATTCCATCGGAATTAAGCTTTAAGTCAGACCATTTTAATGCAGCCTCAAAATTATCCATTTTAATTCCGGCATTCGAGAGCGTTGCTTTTAACTTCATAATGTCCGCATGCGGATCATTAATAAATGGTCCTGCAATTCCTCTTACATTCTCCCGTTTTAAAACCTCAACGATTTCATCATACTGCGCATCATCAAAATTTATGACATAAGGAATATCTGTCATATTCTCAATCGCATCAATAATATTTTTATTCAGGACAAGAATCTCATGAAACGTATTATCAATCTCACCCTTATGCTTAAATATAAAGTCTACATTCTCAACCGATACAAGAATGCGGTCCTTGCCAAACCGGCTGCTTGCCTCTGCTGCAAGTTCCAGATTACCATGTTTCGAGGCATTTAAGATTACCTGTACACAACCCGCATATAAAAGTTTTTTAATATCATCGATCCGGTTAATGTTACCGCCTGCACAGACTTTCACTTCAATGTTACGGTTAATATTTGTGATCGTATGAATGTTCTTCTCATGTTCATCGTCATCTGTGCTGAGGTCAAAAATGATAATCTTGTCAATTCCACTGTCGTTGTATAACTGACACAGCTGATATACATTATCAATCTCCGTCATATCGGTACGGGATTTCACAGCTTTACCATTTTTCAGATAAAGTGTTGCTACGATATTCTTCTGCTCCATATTACAAACTTCCTTTCGTTGACAGGATGTCCGTGATACGCGGATCATATGTAGTTGCCTCATCCAGCGCACGTGCAAATGCTTTAAACATTGCTTCGATCATATGATGATTATTTCCCGGGTTTAATACCTTGATATGAAGGTTCATCCCTGCGGAATAAGATATGGCATAAAAGAATTCCTTTACCATTTCCGTGTCCATATAGCCGACACGCTCTGCCGTAAATTCTCCGTCAAATACAAGATATGG
The DNA here is from genome assembly GCF_009695765.1 of Roseburia porci. Classification (GTDB taxonomy): domain Bacteria; phylum Bacillota; class Clostridia; order Lachnospirales; family Lachnospiraceae; genus Roseburia; species Roseburia porci. The sequence continues at coordinate 2,468 of NZ_VUNI01000003.1, read as the reverse complement.
TCTTCCGGAAAGATCAATCGCGCAAAGCACAAGTGTCTCATCCATTGGAAGTATGCAGCTGCCGAATCGTTTGATTCCTTTTTTGTCGCCAACCGCCTCTTTAATCGCATTGCCAAGTACAATTCCACAGTCTTCAATTGTGTGATGACAGTCTACTTCAAGGTCTCCCTCACATTGCAGTTTCAGGTCAAAAAATCCATGTTTGGAAAATCCCTCCAGCATGTGATCAAAAAATCCAACCCCGGTATTTATCTGTGCTTTTCCGGCTCCATCAATATTCAAGCTGACAGAGATATCCGTTTCTTTTGTCTTGCGCGATAACGCTGAAATTCTATCTGCCATATATAACCCCACCTGCATTTCTTATTATTTTTCAAATCTTACCTTAATCGAATTTGCGTGAGCTGTCAACTTTTCACATTCAGCAAATTTGACAATATCCTTGTAAACAGGCTCTAATGCATCCCTGGAATAGGAAATAATGCTTGATTTCTTGATAAAATCATCTACACTGAGAGCCGAGAAGAATTTTGCAGTTCCATTTGTCGGAAGTACATGGTTTGGTCCTGCAAAATAATCGCCAAGCGGCTCAGAAGAATATTCTCCGATAAAGATCGCACCTGCATTCCGAATCTTTGTCATAACATGGAATGGATCTTTTGTAACGATTTCCATATGTTCAGAAGCGATCTCATTTACCGCATCAATTGCCTCATCAAGATCCGATGCAACGAGAATATATCCATAATTATCCAGAGATTTCTGAATAATCTCTTTTCTGGAAAGTTCCTCTACAAATCCATCGATCTCGTCCGAAACCTTCTTGGCAAGTTCCTCGCTCGTTGTGATTAAGATTGCAGATGCCATCTCATCATGCTCAGCCTGTGAAAGAAGATCTGCTGCAACATATCTCGGATTGGCTGTTTCATCTGCAAGAACAAGAATCTCACTCGGGCCAGCGATGGAGTCAATGCTGACATATCCAAATACTGCCTTTTTCGCAAGTGCAACATAAATATTGCCTGGTCCGACAATCTTATCAACCTTTGGAATGCTCTCTGTTCCAAAAGCCATGGCAGCAATTGCCTGTGCTCCGCCAACTTTATAGATTTCATCAACACCAGCTTCTTTTGCAGCAACCAGTGTGGAAGCATATACTTTTCCATCTTTTCCAGGAGGTGTGCACATGATGATACGGTCAACACCTGCTACCTTTGCCGGAAGCACATTCATCAGAACAGAAGATGGATAAACTGCTTTTCCGCCCGGTACATATACACCGACTTTCTCAAGTGCAGTCACTTTCTGTCCTAAAATAATACCATCTTCGGATGTAAACCAGGACTGCTGTCTCTGTTTTTCATGATATTTACGGATATTGACCAGAGCTTTGCGGATTACCTCAAGTAATGTCTGATCTACCTGCTCATAAGCCTCTTTGATTTCTTCTTCTGTTACCAGAACATTCGATGCATTGATATCAGCGCCATCAAACTGTTTGGTATAAGAAAATACCGCCTCATCCCGGTCACTTCTTACCTTTTCAATGATTGCATTTACACGGCCTTCAAATTCGGTATAGTTATTCGGGCTTCTTTTTAATAAGTTCTCAAGTATATCTTTTCTGCTTTCTTCTGTAAGTTCAACAATTCTCATCTTGTTTATTCCTCCTTCTCAATTACTGTCTTCAGATCACGGATCAGTTTATTAATGCGTTCATGTTCCATTTTCATGCTTACCTGGTTGACAACAACCCTCGCAGATAATGGACAGACTTCTTCCAAAACGGTCAGACCATTTTCCTTCAGTGTCGTACCTGTCTCTACAATATCACAGATCACTTCTGAAAGTCCGACAATCGGCGCAAGCTCGATTGATCCGTTTAATTTGATAATTTCAACCGTCTGATGTTTTTTGTTGTAGAAGTAATCCTTTGCAATATGCGGATATTTTGTTGCAACACGGATCTGTTCATGATGTTTTAACAGTTCTCTTGCACTCTCCGGTCCGCAGATGCACATTTTACATTTTCCAAATCCAAGATCTAACACTTCATAAATGTTTCTGCCTTCCTCAAGAATCGTATCTTTTCCGACGATTCCGATATCTGCTGCACCATATTCTACATAGGTTGGAACATCCGGCCCTTTTGCAAGGAAAAATTTAAGTTTCAGATCCTCATTCACAAAGATCAGTTTTCGTGTGTCCTTATCTTTCATTTCCTCACAGGTAATTCCAATCTGTTCGAAAAGTTCTAACGTTTTTTTAGCAAGTCTGCCTTTTCCCAAAGCAAATGTCAAATAGCGATTTTCTTCCATCTTTCTTCTCCGTATCTTTTTACGGTAGTGTCAAGTTAACTACCTTTTTTATTTTTATAAACATTATATTTTCAAGGATTTCTCACATTTTTTTACAAAAAAAGTGATTACCCCCTAAAAAAGCAGTATAATTGAATCTGCGAAAACACA